>CAWBTJ010000070.1:0-31651 GCA_963791645.1 Vulcanimicrobiota bacterium
CGATCTTCCCCGGGCTGTGCATCCTCGTCACGGTCCTGGCCATCAACTACCTCGGTGACGGGCTGCGGGACGCGCTCGATCCCAACATGCGCTAGCGTTTCGCCGGTGTGACCGCAGCGGCGCGATGTATTTCGCGTCCGCTGCGTTGATGGAGTGTGTGCGGTGGGGCGCCGCGTAGGACGGCTCAGGAGGTCGAATGGAACGGCCGGGTCACGGGAACCAGCACGAAGTGTCTGCGCGGTGGACGCCGCAGCACCTCGACGTCACTGATGCTCCACTGCGGTATGCCGCGCCGAAGGCCGCCTGGATCGACGGCTTCGAGAGATTGCGGCCGCTCGTCGTGACCGATGCCGGCGACCGGATGGCGCGCCGGCGCGAGCACTCGCGCGCCGTCGTCGATCCGGCGGAGATCACCGTGCTGCCGCCGCTGCCGCGGCCCGTCGCCGAGCGCCGTCAGCCGCCGCGGATGCGCGCGATGCTGCGCGAGGTTTGGTCGGCGTCGCGCCGCGCCATGCGGGGACGCGTCGCTGGCTGACGGTACGATCATCGCGCTCGGCGGCGGTGGGTTCACGATGCGCGGCTCGTTCTCGCCGCTGGACCGTTATGTGCTCGCCGCGGCGCGCCGCAAACGCCCGCGCGTGTGCTTGATCGCGACCGCGGGCGGGGATCCCGGCAAGCACGTGCGCCAGTTCTACCGCATGTTTCGCGCGGTCGACTGCGTGCCGTCGCATCTCGACGTATTCGCCGTGCCCCGAGAAGGCGTCGATGCGTTTCTCGCGGCGCAGGACGTCGTCTACGTCGGCGGCGGCAACACGCGCAACCTGGTGCTGCTGTGGCGCGCGTGGGGCGTGGATCGTGCGCTGCGCAAAGCGTGTGCGAGCGGGACCGTGTTGGCGGGGATCAGCGCGGGCGCGCTGTGCTGGTTTCGCGAGGGGATCACCGACTCGTGGCCGGGCCGGCTCGCACCGTTGCGGTGTTTGGGCTTCATCGACGCAAGCTTTTCGCCGCACTACGACGGCGAGCCGGGGCGGCGGCCGGCGTTTCAGGGGCTGATCGCGCGCGGCCGGCTGCGATCCGGGTATGCGGCCGACGACGGCGTCGCGTTGCGGTTTGAAAACGGCGTGTTCCGTGAAGCCGTCGCCGAGGATGCGGGCAAGTCCGCGTATCGCGTCGTGCGCGCCGGGCGCGGCGTTCGCGAGCAGGCGCTGCCGACGCGCCTGCTCGATTAGCGGACCGTCGCGGTGCGTTTCTGCAGCGCGCGCGCGACGGCGTAGGTGAGGCCGGCGAGCGCCAGCGGGATCGGGGCGTAGGCGACGCACCACACGACGGTCGTGACGAACGCGATCAGGTTGTCGGCGAGCGCGTTGAGGCCGCTGTGCCACGCGCCGTCGATGCGCGCGGTCGGACCGGGCTTGGCGGGCGTCGGGTTGGGGCGGTCTTCGGTGATGGTCACCGCGATCGTGCTCGTCGCGACGCGGTGCACGTCGTTGCGGTGCTGCGCGTCCAGCTGCTCGATCTCACCGCGGACCTCGCTGAGCTTCTGCTGGACCGACAGGATGTCGTCGACGTTGCCGCCCTTGTCCATCAGCTTGCGCAGGTCGGTCTCCGCACGGCGCAGGTTGCGCAATCGCGCTTCCTCGTCGACGATCGTCGCGTCGACGTCTTCGGCGTCGATGGCGCGCGTCTCGACCGTGCCGAGTAGCCCGAGATGATCGAGCGTGTCCTCGAGCCGGCCGGCGGGGACTTCGACCTCCATCGTCGCCGCGTGCACCGAGCCCGCGTTGCGCGGGCTCGTGTCGTTGAGCGACGTCACGTCGCCGCCCGCGCGGTGCACGGCCGACTGCGCCTGCTTCAGCGTCGCCTCGACGTCGCGCACGAGCAGGTCGAGCCGCGCCTTCTTCGCGAGCCGGTGCTGCTTGGCGACGGTCGGTTGAACCGGGGAGTCGGCCCGGCCCTGAGCGACGGCTTGCGTCGCAGCGGGTGCGGCGGCGCGGTTCTGGTTCACCGTGATCTTCTGCGGGTTCGGTCCGGGCGTCACGCGGAAGATCGTCGTCTGCTTGACGTCCGTAGCCGGCGGCGCTCCCAGCTGCGTGGCATCGGTATAGCTCGCCTCGCGCGCATGGTGCGCGGCGAATGCGGCCGCGCCGAAGCCGATGACCAGCGTCGCGGCGGTCGCGTAGCGGGCCGGCGTCCCCCACCAGGCGGTGCGCAGCCGCGTCGCGGCGATCGCCGTCGCCGGGGTGGAGATGCGCGCGAAGACGTCGTCGAGCACGTGCTCGGGGAGCGGCGGCGCCGCATCGGCGCGCGCCTTGAGCGTCGCCGCGAGGGCGTTGAGCTCGCGCAGCTCGCTCGCGCAGGTCGTGCACGTCGCGAGCTCGGCCTCGACGCGCGCGCGCTCGGCGGCGTCCAGCGTGCCGTTGGCGTAGAACGGGAGCAGCTCGGCGATGTCGTGGTCGGTCATCACGAATGCTCCGCGGTGGCGAGCGCGTCGCGCAGCCGCTGTTTGGCGTAGAAGGCGCGCGTCTTCACGGTCGCCACCGGAACGTCGACGATTTCGGCGATCTCTTTCTGCGAAAAGCCCTCGACGTACGTGAGCTCGAGGACGGCGCGGTGCTCCGCGCTGAGCGAGGTGAGCGCCGCGTCGAGGCGGCGGCGGTCGTCGGCGCGCAGCGCCGCTTCTTCGGGCGACTCCGCGCCGCCGGGGACGCCGAGCAGATCGTCGAGCGGCACGAGCGTCGCGCGCCGCTTGCGCAGCGCGTCGATCGCCTTGTGATGCGCGATCCCGAACACCCACGTTCGTGCGCGCGAGCGGCCGCCGTACTTGCCGGCGTTCCGCCAAACCTCGACCATCACGTCGCTCGTCAACTCCTCAGCCAAACCGTCGTCGCGCACGAGATCGCGCACGAACCGGTGGACGCCCGGCCCATGCGTGCGGAAGAACGTCTCGAACGCGATCTTGTCGCGTGCGGCGATCCGTTCCAGCAGGCCCCGGTCGTCGGCGTCGCTCATCGGCCTTCCATACTGCTCGGTCGAGCACAGGCCGTCAGAGGTTCAGTGCTCGGACTTCGGCTCGAACGCGAGCGCGAGCGAGTTGATGCAGTAACGCTGTCCGGTCGGCTTCGGTCCGTCGTCGAACACGTGGCCGAGATGCGAGCCGCAGTGCGCGCAGCGCGCTTCGGTCCGAACCATGCCGTGCGAGCGGTCCTCGACGAGCTCGACGTTCCCGCGGTCCTCCGGCGCCCAGAAGCTCGGCCACCCGCTGCCGCTCTCGAACTTGGTCGCCGACGAGAACAGGGTGTTGCCGCACGCGGCGCAGGCGTACGAACCCTCGGCGTGGTTGTGGTACAGCGCGCCGCTGAACGCCCGCTCGGTGGCACCCTCGCGCAGCACGGCGTACTGTTCGGGCGGGAGCTCGGCGCGCCACTCGGCGTCGGTCTTCTCGATCTTGTTCATGTCGCTTCATTGAACATCGCAAGGCACCGGGAAGGTGCCGCGCGGCCCGAACGCGGCCTCGGCGGCGCCCGGCCGCTGCTTCAGTACGTCCTGATGGTCACGTCTTGGTTGGCATAGTCCGTCCAGGAGACTTCGATGTTGGTGGACACGGCGCCGCTAGGTGGTCCGGCCGAGCATTCCTGCGTCGCGTTGTAGTAGTCGTACCAGCCGGGGTAGTTGATGCACTCCTGGTTGGTCGTTGCGTCCCACGGGATGCTGAAGTTCGAACCTTGCTCCAGCACGCTGTAATTCCAGGAGACGGTTCCGAACAGCGATCCGCTGTTCATGTTGTCGCCCTTCTGCGCGATCGACACCGTGCGCATCATGATGCACGTGAAGCAGCTGTTCGACCACCCGTTGTAGTTCTGGCCGAAGGTGTCGAATCCGTGCGACACGTTGATGTTCTGCGCGGAGTTGTTGTTGTTCACCGTCGAAAAGTTGAATTGCACGTTCTGGATGCTTCCGTCCGGGTTGTCCGTCTCCGTGACGTTGTACTCGAGCCCAAGGAGGTTCTGGTTGTTCGCGCACGACCATCGGATCGGGTTCGGGTACCCCGAGCCGGTGTTCGGGTACCACAGCGTGCCGTCGTCCATCTTCAGCAGCGGCGCGTAGTCGTCGTTCGTGGAGGAGTATTGCAAGTCGGCTTCGATCTCGCTCAGCGTCCCGTCACTCTTGGTCGCGAAGCCGCCCATGTACGCGTACCCGGTGTCACCGGGCTGCAGCCCATTCTGTGACGTGCACGGCAGCAGCGCCTGGGCTTGCGCCCCGAAGTAGCCCGCTTGTGAGAGCATCTGCCGGTACGGTCCCGTCCCCGTGTGCGGGTTGATGGTGGCCAGAACCGTGCGCGCGCCGTGCTGCGCCTTGCGCGCTGCCAGCAGCGCAGCCACGCGGTTCACCAGCGACGGGGAGAAGATCTGGTGGCCGGCGGCATCGATGTAGAGCCCCGGTGTGGTCTTCGATTCCGTGTACAGCGTCAGCGCGGTCTTGAGCGCGGTCTGGTTGGCGTACACCGTCGACACGCCCCGGCTCGTGTTGATGTAGACGAACTTCATCTTGGGACTGATGCGCTTTTGCATGCTAGGCGAAAGCCGCAGCATCGCGTCCTTGACCGCTTTGCGTTCCTTTCCCGTGATGTCTTCGGCGATGCTTTGTTCTATGATTGCGTTGATGCTCTTCGTTTCGTCGGCGCGGCCCGCGGACGAGGCCGCGTCGCCGCCCGCCGGCGGAACGACGCTGCTATGGCGGCCGCCTCCCGAACAGCCGAACAGCATGGCGGTCGCGAGGACGACGGTGATACCGCGAAATAACGTGAACTGGAGCATGAGGACCGTCTCTTTCGCTCTGAGGGAGCCTACGTTGTGGTTGGATTGGGCGGCGCGCCGAGGCGCGTCACGTCTTGAGGAGCAGGTACGACGCGGACACGGTCGTTGGATCGATGGGCGGGCGCGATCCCGGCATCGCCGTACCGCGAGCGAGCAGCGCGCTGTTCCACGCTCGCCGCGCGCCGAGCAAATCGTGAGCCAGATAATCGCTGACGCCGAGCAGCAGCCATGCTTGCGCGAACTCGGGGCTGGAGCGCACGGCGCCGGCGAAATCCGCGCGCGCAGCCGTGAGGCGGCCGTCGGAGCCTGCGCTGAGGCCGGACTCGAACCGCGCTTCCGCGCCGGTGTCTTCATATGCGCCGCGCGGATAGATCGAGCTGGACGGACCGCCCGGGTGCATCGCAGCGTCGTACGCGTTGAAGCTCGCATTCGTCTTGTGCGCGAGCGCCAGGCGCGTCGCGTTCGCGAGCGCGGTCGGCGCGTAGCTCGGGCGCGCGTAGTCGTAGAGCCGGCGACGATAGCGGGCGGCTTGCGCATGCCGCCCTAGAACATCCAGCTCAGCGCTGTACCACGCGACGTCGTCCAGGATACCGGCGCGTGCCCATGCGGAGACGTCGTCTGGGTACGTGCGCAGCCCGGCTGCATACGCGTTCACCGCGTTGAGCCCATCGCTGCGCCGTGCGTATGCGAGCGCGGTATTGCGGGCCGCCTCGTACGAAACCGCGGCCGCGCGTGCGGGCGATTCACCGGACGCGATGCAGATCGCGACGGCGCACATTGCGGCCGCGCTCAACGCTGCGCGAGCAATCCGCCCAGCCCGGTGATCCATCTGTCCCACCCTTCGATAGCGCGTTCCCAGACCGTCTGCCCCTCAAACCGAGCGCGAGATCGCTCGAACGCTACGGCGACCGCGACCACAAGCTCATCCATCGCAAAGCCGGTGATCCCGGCTTCGAGCGCCTCCACGCCAAGATCGGCGAGCTCATCCTGCACGCAGCCGCGTAAACCCATCCTCTTGCGCGCGGCGGGCCGATGGCCTACACTCTCGTGGTTGCGGAGCCGGCTATTCGCCGAGTCCGCGAGCCCCCGTGCGCGAGTGGCGGAATTGGTAGACGCACTAGCTTGAGGGGCTAGCGCCCGCAAGGGCGTGCTGGTTCGAGTCCAGTCTCGCGCACCACCGTTTTCGTCCCCCTCGGCCCGGCTCCGTATGGAAGCCGGGTTGCGGTCGTGCCCCGCCGGGCCGGATCAACTGAAGAATTAGGAGAAGTCCGCGAAACTTCCGGGCGGCTTCGCTCGTAGTTCCGGGCGACCGGCGAGAGGGCGGTCTCTGCGTATATGTGGCTGACGCGTTTTTCCATCCAGCGACCGATCATCGTCTCGATGCTGTTCATCGCGCTCGCGGTGTACGGCGTCCTGTCGTACACGAAACTGGGTCGCAGCGAGAATCCGAACGTTACGTTTCCGGTAGTGGTGATCACCGCCGGCTATCCCGGCGCATCGCCTCAGGAGATGGAGCGGCTCGTCATCAAGCCGATCGAAGATCAGCTCGACGGGATCCAAAATCTCGACCGCATGTCGGCGGTCGCCCAGGACGGCCGCGCCGTCGTCGTCGTGCAGTTCCTGCTCGACACGAAGCTCGACTTCGCAGCGATCGACGTCCAGCGGCGCGTCGATGCCGCGCGCAATTACATGCCGACCGATCTGGATCCGCCGTACGTCGACAAGAGCGCAGGCGACCAGCAGTCGCCGATCCTCGAGCTCGCGCTCGCGTCCAAGAGTCTTTCTGGAACGGAGCTCTCGGACTTGGTCGACCAGCGGATCCTCCCGGAGCTCAAGCACATCCCGGACGTTCAGAGCGTCGATTCGCGCGGTCAGGTAAAGCGTGAATATCACGTATCCCCGGACCCGCTTCGCATGATGGCGGCGTCCGCCACGCTGCCCGATATTTTCAACGCGATCTCGGTCAACAACGCCAACCTTCCCGGCGGGCGCCTCGACGGGCCGACGGTCGAGACCGACGTCTCCGTCCGCTCCGACATCGTGCGCGCCACCGACATGCTTGGGGTCCCCCTGGCCGTCCCCGGCGGCGCGCAGAAAGCGCTGTCGGTCGGCGACATCGCGTCGGTCGACGACGGCCACGTCGATCAGCGCGTCGTCTCGAAGTACAACGGCGCGCCGACGGTCATCCTCGATCTGAACCGCGTCATCACTGCGGACGAGATCCATTCGACGGCGGTCGCGCGCGCCCAGGTCAAGCAGATCGCCGCGCGTTACCCGCAGGTGACGTTCACCGAGATCGAAGCGCCCGCCGATTACACGCAGAAGTCGCTGAACGGCGTGCGCGACAGTCTGCTCGAAGGCATCGTGCTCACCGCGATCGTCCTGATGTTCTTCTTGCACGCGTGGCGCAACGCGGTCGTCGTCATGATCGCGATTCCGAGCTCGCTGCTCGCGACGCTCATCGTCATGCAGATGCTGCACTTCACGCTCGACATCGTGTCGCTGATGGGGCTTTCGCTCATCATCGGGATCCTGGTCGACGACTCGATCGTCGTGCTCGAGAACATCACGCGGCATCGAGACATGGGCGAGCGCCCGCTCGACGCGGCGATCAAGGGCCGCAGCGAGATCGGCAGCGCGGCCGTCGCGATCACCCTCGTCGACGTCGTCGTCTTCCTCCCGATCGCCTTCTTGAGCGGCATCGTCGGAAAGTTCATGGTCGAGTTCGGCATCGTCGTCGTCGTCGCGACGCTGTTCTCGCTACTCGTGTCGTTCACGCTCACGCCGATGCTCGCCGCCCGCTGGTCGGTGAAGAAGCGCAGCGCGGCGCCTCCCAAAGCTCTCGAATGGTTCCAAGTCGCGTTCGACCGTTTCACCCTGTGGTATCGCGACGTGGCGTTCAGCTACATCATCAGGCATCGCTGGATGATCGTCTCGATCTGCCTTTTGCTCTTGATCAACTCGATCATGTTGCCGGCGTCGGCGTTCGTCGTCGCGATCGGCGTCGACGTCATCGCAATCGTCGTCGCGATCGTGTGGATGCTGTTCGGGCGGCTGCTGTATGCGCTGGGCAACCGTATCGGCGGGGACGCTCGCCGCGTGTTCCGCTGGGCGCTCGGCATCGCCATCCCCGCGATGGTCGCCGCCGCGGTGTGCGTCGTCGTCGCGCGGGTCGGCGGCCTTGCGTCGCTCCTGCCGGTCGCCGGCATCGCAGGCGCGGTGACGGGCCTGTCCTTGGGCGTCGCGTTCTTCGCGTCGTTGCTGGTCCGCCGCCCGGCGGTCAGCCGCCGCGCGAGCCTGAGCATCGTGGGCCTCGTCGGCGGCCTCGCCGGCGTCATGGCGCTGCTCATGGTCGCCGGTCGCGGCATCGACACCGAGTTCATCCCGAACTCGGACACGGGCTCGATCCGCATGACCCTGTCCTTTCCGACCGGAACGCCGCTCAAGACCACCCAGGCGACGGTCGACCGGCTCGAAGAGGCGATCGTCAAGGTCGACGGGATCGAGAAAGTCATCACGACCACCGGCGTCAAGCCGTCCGGCTTCGGCTCGACCATCGGCGGCAACGTCGCGCGCATGTACGCCGAGATGAACAAGAGCCGGCGTAAAGAGACCAACCGCGCGGTGCGCGACATTCGCAAGCTGTCGTCCATCGCGCCGGGCGCGCTTTTCACGGTGGCCGGTGAGGGCGGCGGCGGGGGCGGCGGCGACCCGATCAACTACACGCTGTCGGGACCCGAAGACGTGATCGACGGCGCCGCGAACAAGCTCGCCGCGTACGTTCGCTCGGTCCCGGGGACGGTCAACGTGCAGACCGGCGCCGAGCTCGCGGCGACGCGGCTCGACGTTCTGATCGATCGCGCGAAGTGCGCGGCGCTCGGCGTGAACCCCGGCAGCGCCGGGACTGCGGCGCGCATCGCGATCGGCGGCGCCGTCGCGACCCGCGTCCGCACGGTGACAGGCTTGGTCGATGTGCGGGTACAGCTGCCGGTCCAGTATCGCAGCCGCATCGAGCAAGTCCGGAACATCGCCATCCGTGCGAACGACGGTTCCATGTATCACCTCGGCGACGTCGCGACGTTCTCGTACGTCAAAGCACCGACCAAGATCGAACGCCTCGACAAGCAGCGGGTCGCGCACGTGTCCGGCGGCATCGATCCCGGCGTGACCACGCTCGGACCCGTCGTCAACAAGCTCAACGCCGCGACGTCGACGCCGGGTTTCTTCCCCAACGGCGTCGCGCTGCGCGCGAGCGGCGACTCGCAGTTCCTCGGCGAGACGATCTCCAGCATGAGCATCGCGCTGCTCACGTCGTTCGCGCTGGTCTACGTGCTCATGGTGATCCTGTACGGTTCGTTCTTCACGCCCGCGGTCATCATGCTGTCCGTGCCCGTCGCGCTGGTCGGCGCGCTGTTCATGCTCGCGGCGACGCACCAGTCGCTCAACCTGTTCTCGATGATCGGGATCATCATGCTCTTCGGGCTCGTCGCGAAGAACGGCATCCTGCTCGTCGACTACGCCAACACGATGCGCAAGCGCGGGATGCGCGCGGTCGACGCGATGCGCGCCGCGGCGGGAACGCGCCTGCGGCCGATCGTCATGACCACGGCCGCGATGGTGTTCGGCATGCTTCCGCTCTCGCTCGGGCTCGCGGAAGGCGCCGAGTTCCGGCGCTCGATGGGCACCGTGCTGATCGGCGGTCTGTTGAGCTCGCTGATCCTCACGCTCTTTCTCGTGCCGGTCGTGTACAGCTGGGTCGTGACTTGGCTCGAGATGCGAGCCGACAAGCGCGCGCTGCATCACGAGCACGAAGACGACGAGTTCAGCCCGCCCGAACAGCCGCGCGTCGCGGCGGGGGCGATGGGCGACTGAGCGCTCGCTGCTTCCGTGGAGCGAGTGTGCGGCCGGTCCTGAAAGCGACCTCGTTAGTCTGCGAAAGTGCTGAGAACGGGTAAGGGGACCTCCGGCAACATGCTTGCACGGAGGTCCTCGTACTCGATGACATCATCCACCACGCGACGCCTGTCCGCGCTAGCGGCGGCATCACTCCTCGCGACCGCAGTGATTCCTGCGTTCGCAGCCGGCTCGGTTTCCGTCACGGTAAACGGCAATCCGGCGAACCTCAACCCACCACCCACGGAGCGCGCCGGGCGCGTCTTCGTCCCATTGCGCGGCGTGTTCGAACAGCTCGGCGCGAGCGTCGTCTACGCGAGCGGCGTCATCAACGCGACCGGTCGGGGTCACAATATCTCGCTCAAGATCGGCTCGCAGCAGGCCACCGTCGACGGGCAGCAACAGAACGTCGACGTCGCCCCGTTCATTATCGGGGCGTCCACGTACGTTCCGCTGCGCTTCGTCTCGCAAGCGCTCGGCGCGACCGTGAACTACGACGGCAGCAATCGGGTTGTCGCGATCAACACCAACGGCGGCGGCAACGTATCGCAGAACCCACCACAACAAACGGCGCCGAAGCCTGCGAACAACGGCAATCAGAGCCCGGTAACGCTGGCCAATCAGCTTCCCGTGCCGGACGCTGTGATCAAAGCCAACAAGACGACCGCTCAAGCCACGTTCGAAAACGGCAACGTCAACCCCAATAGCGTCAAGGTCGCCTTCGACGGCCGCGACGTCACGTCGAGCGCGTACGTTTCGGACCAAGGCGTCACGTACACGACGCCCGAGATGCCTGCGACAAAACATACCGTGCGCGTAACCGGCAAGGATACCGCCGGCGCATCGTTCGATCGACGCTGGTCATTCACGTCGGGCGGCGGAGCCGGAATTACCAACGCGATCAACAATGTGAAGCCCGCACCTGGTTCCACGGTGCCGAACTCGTTCACGATCACCGGTCACACGCGGCCTGGTTCAAACGTCACGATCCAGGTCGGCGTGACACAGCAGAGTGCGAACAACATCGGCCAAGTTATCGGTGCCATCCTCGGCGTCGGTGGCGGCGGCAACTCGCCTGCTACGCAGACTACGATTCCGGCCGACGACCAGGGCAACTTCTCGCAGCAAATCAGCGTGAACGCCCCGTCGGGAAGCACGATCGGCGTAGTGATCACGTCGGTCGAACCGAACTACGGCGTCGCCTCGTCGCCGTTCAAGTTCAACCTTCGAGTCCAATAGCGCCCGGACCGGAAGGGCACGGCGGGTGTCGTGTCTCACCGGTTCGCGGTGCCCGCGCAGATCGAAGGGTCCGGCCCGCGGTCCTCGCGCCACGTCCTGATCACGGGGGCGGCGGCCGGCCTCGCCAAGGGCATCGCGCGCGCATTCGCCGCTGACGGCGAGCGCGTGTCGTTCACGTACCGCCCCGGCGGCACGCCGCCCGACGCTACGCTGGCCCTGCTGCGGCCGCACGATGCTCGCGCCGTTGGGATCCCGGCCGATTTCACGGTCGACGGCGCCGCTGCCGAGGCGGTGCGGGCGGCCGAAGCCGCGCGCGGCCCGGTCGACGTCCTCGTCCATGCGGTCGGACCGATCGTCGTGAGGCGCTTCGCGCGCTGCACGCCCGAGGACTATCGCACGATGACCGAGGCGAACCTCGGGTCCGCCGTCGCGCTGGCGTTCGCGGTGCTGCCCGGAATGCGCGAGCGGCGCTACGGGCGGCTCGTGTTCTTCGGGATGAACGGCTCGTCGGTCACGCACCCGGCGCGCGGGATGGCGCTGTACGGCGCGGCTAAGGCGGGCGTGGTGACGTTCGCCCGGGCGCTCGCGCTCGAGGAAGCCGCGAATGGCATCACGGTCAACGTGATCGAGCCCGGCGACATCCGCGACAAAGCGGCGGACCGTGCAGCGGCGCGCGCCGTCGCGGCGAACAACCCGACCGGGCATGCGGGGTCGTGGGAAGACGTCGCGGCCGCGGTGCGTTTCGCGACGGCGGACGAGAACGGTTTCTTGAACGGCATGGTGCTCGGGGTCAACGGCGGTCTGGCGGAGCCTCACGAGTGAAGTACGCGACCTGGGTCATCGTCGCGTTCGTCACGCTGCTGCGCGGCTTCGCCGCGTTGAAGGTGCCGCTGACCGGCGACGAGGCGTACTACTGGGAGTGGGCCAAGCATCTCGCGCTCGGCTACTCCGATCATCCGCCGATGGTCGCCTACCTGATCTTTCCGTTCGATTGGGTGACGGCGAACCCGTTCTGGATCCGATTCGGCTTCGTACTGTGCGGCGTTGTCGCGACGCTCGCTGCGGCTGCGACCGCGAAGCGCATCACCGGCAACGAGCGTGCCGGGATGGTGACGGCGCTCGCGATGACGCTCACGCCGATGCTGTCGGTCGGATTCGTCTTGGCGACTCCCGACGGCCCGCTGATGGCGGGCTGGGCGCTGTGCCTGTATCTCGCCGTGCGCGCGTCGCAGACGCACGCGCGGCGCGACTACGTGCTGCTCGGCGCCGCGCTCGGTTTTGCGCTGCTGTCGAAGATGTTCGCATTCGCCCTGGTCGCCGGGATCGTCGCATGGGCGCTCGTGCCGGGGCGCCGCGCGCTCTGGCGCGAGGGGCTCGGCCTGTCCTTCGGCATCGCCGCAGTGCTGTACGCGCCGTTCGTGCTATGGAACGCGCAACACCAGTGGATCAGCTTCGTCTTCGCGCTGCAGCAGCGCCACGTCGCCGAAGCCTCGCTGTACCGGCCGTTCTCGTACTTGCTGTCGAACGCCGGCGCGTACTCGCCCGGGCTGTGGATCGCAGCGCTGTTCGTGCTCGTTCGCCCGCGCAACGCGCTGATCGCGTGGACATCCGTCCCTCTCAGCGCGGTGCTGATCCTCTTGAACTTTCACGAACGGATCGAGCTGCACTGGTTCTTCGGCCCGTACGTCTCGCTCGCGGTCGGCATGGGCGTCGCGTTCGACGACCTGTCGCATCGCGCGCGCGTGCTATGGGCGACCGCCGGCGCCGTACCCGCGGCCGTCCTCATCCCGTTCTTGTTTCTCGCGGCGGTCGTTCCGGGCCAGCTCTACTCCCAATTTCTCAACACGGGCTCCACGCTCCGCAATACCGGGCCGTTCGAGATCTTCACCTACTGGCCGCTGGCGCAAGACGTGAAGCGAATGGCGAGCGCGAACGACGCCGTCGTCGTCACCGACGGGTACGGCTTCTCTTCGCAGATGGACTTCGAGGCCGACATTCCGCCCGTCGTCATCGGGTATGCGTGGCAAGGCCAGGAGGCGCGGCATTGGTACGATGCCGCCATGCAGCCCAAGCGCATCCTCTTCGTCGACAAGGAGGCGCTGATTCCGCGGCCAGGGCATCCGAACGACAAGGGCCGGGCGGATTTCCAGCGGCGGCTCGCGATGGCGTGCGGCAACGTCAAGCCCGGCCCCGATCTCGAATACTCGTACACGGATCCGACGGGTCACACCGTCCCCGCCCGCACGTACTTTCTGACCTGGTGCGACGATCCGCGGCCCAACGCGATCCGCATCCTGCGCTGGGAAGACGCCGGCGCGGCGCGGACGGCCAAGTCGTGATCGATTACATCCCGCTCACGGCCACGGCCGGCAAGCGCACGACGACGTCGGAGCTGCGCTCGCTCGCGTGCGAGCGCATGCGCCGGTTGGGGTATCCGTACGTCGCCACGGAGTTCTCGCCCAGCGGATCGGGCTGCCGGTTCGACGTGATCGGGCTAGGCCGCTACACGCGCCAAGTGCGTATCTACGAAGTGAAGTCGTCGCGCGCGGATTTTCTCGCAGACGGAAAATGGGAGTCGTATCTGAAGTTCTGCACGCATTTCGCCTTCGTCGCGCCCGCCGGCGCGATCCAGCGCTGGGAGCTCCACCGCGACGTCGGCCTGATCGAGTACGGACATCCCGCGTTCGAGCGGATGCTGGCGAACCGGCGCTTCGGATTCCGCATCCGACCGGAGGACGCGCTGCGCGCATCGCGGCCCGCACGGCGGTTGCGCGACGCGGTCGGCGACGCCGAATGGCTGGCGCTGCTCGAGTCGATGGCGTTCGCGCACCCGCTCTGCTGCGAAGAAGTGACGTTTACCGACGGAGCCGGTATTTAAGCGATCGCGTCGTCAGCCTCATTCGAGTTTGTTGATGATATTCCACTTGAACGTGTACACCGCTGGCAGCAGCGGATAACGGACCTCGAAATAAAGACGGTCGACCGTGACCTCGGTGGTGTGCTGGTCGCGGACCCTGAGAGACTCTTTCGCGTTCATGCGCGGATCATCCGACACGTTGCTCACGTCGATCATCGCGTTCGCGAACGTTTTTGTCGTGCTCGACTTCAGCTTCACGGAGACGGTGAGCAGCTTTACCGGGTACCGGCGTAGGCGGTATTCGAACGTGTCGCTCTCGAGGGCGCTGCAGTTCATCGTGTGCGGAGCTAGGTGATAATCCGCCACGATATCGCATGAATCGTCGATGTCGAGCGGATTGGGAAATGCGAGCCGCCAGCAAACCGACTTCCGGTCAGGCGAAAGTTCTGGACCGTCGTTGCCGACCCATTGGCTTCTGCCCGGCGGGTTCGGCACGTGCAGCGTCGGTTCAGGCTGCGGCAGGATCGGCGCGGTCCACTCCTCTTCTTGTGTAACGCCCTGATTGCCGTGCGCGTACGCGCGAAGCGTCGCCGTCTGTGTGTAGTGTACCGAACCGTCGTTTGGATCGATCTCCAGCACGACGTCGACGCGCTCTTGACCGACGCCGTCTCGGAAGGCGGCTTGTGCCCGGTACATCTGGAGGCGGCTCGGGCCGGGTTCAGGGTCGGATGTTCGTCGAACTGCCCAATCGACGAGCCAATCCGGCAAGCCGAATCGCACTGCCCGCCCGACCCAACTCGAAATGTTGATGACCAGGCCGGTGGCCGGATTTGCGAAGAACGTTTGGGGGCGTTTCTGAACGATATATTTCGAGTACAGCTGTGAAAAGAAGAAGATCGAGAAGACTGGAAACCAGTACGCGTACGATTTCGGCTGATCGAAGGTGACGATCTGCCATAGCCAGTTCGGCATCGTGTCGCTATATTGCGCGGCGACGGACACGGCGTCGCTCTCCAGGTCGCCGCACAAAAAGGGCAGCGTTAGCGCGGCCACTGTCACCAAGAATTGGCGGCCGGCCACGAAGTCGTCAAGCCGTCGCCTCACGCCATCGACGCGTTTCTGCAGCGAAGCAGCTATTTGGTCGTGGTCGCGATCGAGCATCGTCGTAACCGCGAGTTCGGCGCCCTCCGCAAAATGCAGAAAAACAAGCACGACGAGGATGAAGACGAGGGCGGATATCCCGGTCGAATTTCTGTGCCAGACCGGGATAACCGCATAGAGGAGCGACAGCAGCAGGCCGCCCACGACGACGATCGCGTACACGCCGAACAGGAGGCTTTCGCCGATGCGGCGGCCCACGCTCATGCTTGCGCCGTCGGCCGGCCCGCTTTCCACACCGCCCGGGCGGGCGCCAGGTATCCCCACGGCACGCGGTTTGTCCCCGTCGGACCGCTCGTCCTGCCAGCCAGGGAGACCTGGATAGCCGTCGTTCCGCGCTTGCCTTGTGAGGAGGAGGAGGGAACTAATGGTGCAACTAGCGTGACACCGGACCCGTTCCGATACAGAGTTCGGGGGCCCATGATTTGGACCGGCCTCACAGGTCGGCGCCTCGTCGTGGGGTGAGGCCCTTCGGAGGGTAACCTCCACCGATAACGCAGATAGCAAAAGGAGCGATGATGAAGCATTACATGGTCGGCGGGGGCGCTTCGGGGCGCTAATCTTCGCGTAAGACCACTCGAATACAACTGAAGTCTCTACGGAAGCTACGGCGCTCGGGCGTTATTGCTCGATTACCGCAGCTTCGTATTTTTCGGGGATCACGCATTTTTGCGGCGGCTGTCGTCGTGATCATCGGCGCTTCCGCCTGCCGCCAGGGCGCGCAGACGGTTGCGACGGCCCCGAGCGGACCGACCCCGCTTGCAGCGGCGCCGAGCGCGCCCGCGTGGAGCGCGCACGAGCTGGCATCGCTTCAGTCGCAGCTGCGCGCCGCGTTCGGCGCCTCGGCGCTGGCGACGAGCGGGATCGCCGTGGTCGACGGCAACGGGCGGCCGCTGTTCGCGCGACGCGAGCGCACGCCGATGACGCCGGCCTCCACGTTCAAAGTACTCGTCGGCGCCGCCGCGCTGGAGACGCTGGGGCCGGACTTCCGGTTCTCGACGACGCTGGAAACCGTCGACGATCCGTCGGACGGCAAGATTCGCGGCGACGTGTACCTCGTCGGCACGGGCGATCCGCTGCTGACGCGCGACGATCTGCGCGGCGGCGTCGCCGCGATGGTGCGCGCGGGCGTGCGCGACGTCAGCGGCGCGGTCGTCGCGGACGCGAGCGTGTTCGCGGGCGCCGAGCAGAACGTCGCGTGGGAGCCCGACGATCTGCAGTACGGCTACGCCGCCGGCACGAGCGCGCTCTCGCTGGACCAGGGCACGGTGGAGTTCCATCTCGTTCCGACGAGCGTCGGCATCCCGGCGCGCATTCGCGTCCTGCCGCCCTCGAGCGCCGTGCGGGTCACGGGCGGCGTGATCACGTCATACGCCACGCTGCTGACGATCCAGCGCGATGCGGCGCGCAACGACTTCACCTTCAGCGGACGCGTCGCCGCGGGCGCCGAGCAGTCGTTCTGGCGCCCGGTGATCGATCTGCCGCGCTACACCGCGGACGTGGCGCGCACGATGCTGCGCGAGCGCGGCGTCGGCGTCGACGGCGGCGTGCGCACCGGGGTCGCGCCCGTGGCGGCGTTCGTCCTGTGGCGGCATCGCTCGCCCAAGCTGCGCGACCTCGTGCACGAAATGATGATCGAGTCCAACAACCACTTCGCCGAACAGCTCTTGCGCGCGGTCGGCGCGACGCGCGGCGTCGGCACCGAAGCCAACGGCGCGGCGGTCGAGCGCGCGATCCTCGTGCGCGGCGGCGTGCCGCAGGACGGTTTGCGGATCGTGGACGGCAGCGGTCTCGCGCCGTCGGACCGCGTCGCGCCGCTCACGCTCGCGACGCTGCTGGCGCGCACGGCGGTCGAACCGGCGGGAGCGCTGTTCGTAGGCGCGCTGCCGCGGGTCGGCATCGAAGGCACCGTGCGGCGGCGGCACGTCACCTCGGCGCGCGGGCGCGCGCGGGCGAAGAGCGGACACATCGCGCACGTCAACGCGCTCGCGGGCTACGTGCAGACGCTGCGGCACGGCCGCGTGGCGTTCGCGATCATCGTCAACGACCGGCGCGCCGACGACGGGCCCGTCGAGATCGGCATCGATCGCGCGCTCGACGTGCTCGCGCGAAGCTAGCGCGTTCGAAGAAGCGCGGCGCGGGCGAGCCGTTCGTCGCGCTTGGCTTGCGCGCGGAGCGCGGCCGGCGCCGTCGGATCGTCCTGAACGCGTTCACCCAGGACCGTCGCGTGCGCAAGCCAGCGGCGTGCTTGCGCGCTGTGGCGGTCCGTGGCGACCGCGGCTTTGCGCCATTCCGAGGCGGCGCGCGTCAGGTACTGGGCGTGGGCGACTCCGGTTGCGTGGTCCGCGCACGCCTCCGTCGATTGCGCGTCCGACGCGCAGCGGGTCGACGTGATCGCGGTGTGGTGTGCGGCGTCGCAGGCGGCGGCGTCGCGCGCGTTTGGCGGCGGACAGCTCGCGGTCGCCGTGAGGTACGCGACGAGGACGACGATGAGCGTGATCGCGGTCGCGATCGCGCCCGTTCGAGCGGGCATGAGGGCTTGGTTCTGCATCGAAGGCACGATGTCGTGCTGACAGCCCTCGACCCCGTGCTGCTTGCTCGCGTGCTCGGTCGAGCGCTGCGGCGGGGCGGCGACTTCGCCGACGTGTTCTTCGAGAACCGGCTCACGCAGACGTTCCGGCTGCAGGATGCCCGCATCCACGAGGCGTCATCGAGCGTCATTCGCGGGGCCGGTGTGCGCGTCGTCGTCGGGCAGCGGGCCGGATACGCGTACTCGGAAGATCTCGACGAGGCGGCGCTGTTGCGCGCTGCCGACGCCGCATCGCTGATCGCGCGCGACGGGCGCGAGCAAAACGTCGTCGTCGAGCTGGCCGCTGCCGCGGCGCCGTTCTTGTACGACGAGCACGCCGACGAGCCGGCGGATTCCGCGCGCTACGTCGATTTGCTGGCGCGCGCCGATGTCGCGGCGCGGGCGTTCGATCCGCGCGTGGTTTCGGTGAATGCGTTCGTGACGGACGAGCTCCAGTACGTGCAGATCGCGTCGAGCGACGGGCGGGTGGTGACCGACCGGCGGCCCCTGGTCGCATTGGGCGTGCAGGTCGTCGCGCGCGACGGCGGCCAGCGCGAGAACGGTTACGTCGGCGACGGCGGCCGCACGAGCATCGGCGTGTTCGACGAGAAGACGCCGGAGTCGCTCGGGCGCGAGTCGGCGCGGATCGCGACGACCAAGCTCGGCGCGCGCGAGGCGCCGGCGGGCGAGTTGCCGATCGTCATCGGCGCGGGCGGCGGCGGCGTGTTGCTGCACGAGGCGGTCGGTCACGGCCTCGAAGCGGACTTCAACCGCAAGGGCACGTCGTTGTACGCCGGGCGCGTCGGCGAGCGCGTGGCGAGCGATCTCGTGACGATCTTCGACGACGGCGATCTCCACGGCGAGCGCGGCAGCGTCGCCGTCGACGACGAAGGGATCCCGGGCCAGCACAAGGTGCTCGTCGAGAACGGCATCTTGCGCGGGTACATGCAGGACCGTTTGAACGCGCGGCTGATGGGCGTCGCGTCGACGGGCAGCGGGCGGCGCGAGTCGTACCGCGTGCTGCCGCAGCCGCGCATGTGCAACACGTTCATGCCGGCCGGAACGTCGACGCCGGACGAGATCGTCGGCTCGATCGACCGCGGGCTCTACGCGACCTCGTTCAGCGGCGGGCAGGTGGAGATCAGTAAAGGCGACTTCGTGTTCATGATCGCCGAAGGCTACTTGATCGAGCACGGCAAGATCACGGCCCCGGTGCGCGGTGCGACGCTTGTCGGCAACGGTCCCGACGCGATGACCAAGGTGACGATGGTCGGTCACGACGGGCGGCTCGCAAACCGTTCGTACACGTGCTCCAAGGGCGGGCAGCGGGTTCCGGTCGGCGTCGGCATCCCCACCGTGAAGCTGTCGTCGTGCACCGTCGGAGGGACGGGGCGTGGCTGATCCGCGCGACGAGGCGCTCGCGCTGGCCGAAACGGCGATCGCGCTGGTCTCCGCTGCGGGCGCGACGGACGCCGACGCGGTCGTCGAGATCGCGGACCGCTTCGGGTGCGAAGCGCGCGAGCGCGAGGTGACCAAGCTGGAGCGGTCGCGCGGGCGCTCGCTGTACGTTCGCACGTTCGTCGGCACGCGGCACTCCACGCTGGCGACGACCGATCTTTCGCGCGACGGCGTCGCCGCGCTCGCGCAGCGCGCCGTCGCCGCGGCGGCGTTCGTCGCCGAGGACCCGCACGCCGGGCTCGCGGACCCGGTCGCGTCGGACGGCGTGTGCGACCACGATCTCGGCACGGTCGAGCTCGACGTCGCCGCGCGCGCCGACGAGGAGAAGATCGACGAGGCGCTCGCGATGGAGCGTGCGGTGCGCGAGGCCGACGTTCGCATCGCGAACTCCGACGGCTCGCGCGTGCGCGAAACGCTGGTGTCGTGGGCGCTCGCGAACACGCGCGGCTTCCGAGGCGTTGCGCAGGGCACGCAGGTGGCGCGCACGGCGGCGCCCGTCGCGCTCGACGGTGCGACGAAACGGATCGGGCACTACGGCACCGCGGCGCGCGGCTGGAACACGGCGGAGAGCGCGCAGGCCGTGGCGCTGCACGCGGTGCACCGCGCGCTCGCGCTTCTCGGCGCCCGCAAGCCGGCGACGATGCGCGTGCCGGTGATCTTCGAGCGCGACGTCGCGGCGGCGGTGCTGAGCGACGTATTCTCCGCGATCAGCGCGGCGAACGTCGTGCTGGGAAACTCATGGCTCGCGGACCGCATCGGCGAGAGCATCGGGAACGAGCGCGTGACGCTCGTCGACGACGGCCGGCTGCGCGGCGGTTTGGGCACGTCGCCGTTCGACGGCGAGGGGACGCCGACGCGCGAGACCGTCGTGATGGACGGCGGCGTGCTGCGGACCTATCTCAGCGACGTATACTGGGGACGGCGGCTCGGGATCGCCTCGACCGGCAACGCGTCGGGCGGCGGCAACGTCGGGGCGAACAACTTCTACCTCACGCCGGGTTCGGGCACGCTGGACGATCTCGTCGCGACGACCGAGCGCGGCGTCCTGGTGTTGAACACGATCGGCTTCGCGACGGAGCTCGCGAGCGGAACGTACAGCCGCGGCGCGCGCGGCATCTACATCGAGGACGGGGCGCCGCAGTACGCGATCGACGAGTTCACGATCGCCTCGACGTTCGGCGAGATGCTCGCGGGCATCGACGGCGTCGCGGGCGACCTGCGCTTCGACGGGACGATCGTGTCCCCGTCGTTCCGCGTTGCGGAGATGACCATCAGCGGAACCTGACCGGCCCTGCGCTAACCACGCGCGCGCGTCACGAGCTCGGCGATCGCGGCGCGGATCTCCGCGGTGCCGAGCTCGAGCGCGTTCGTGCCGGCGACGAGCTCGAAGGAGCAGACGCGCGGTTGCGCGGTCTGCGTGAGATGCGCAAACGCGATCAACCCGTGCGATTTGGAGACCGCATCGCGCGCGGCAAGCAGCGCCGCGTGTTCGCCATCAAGGTGGACCACGAACGCGTTGCACACCGGGGGGTCGGGGCTTACCGCGACACCGGGTACGTCTCGTAGCGCCGCGGCGATCTCCGCCGCGCGCGCATGGTACTGCGGCATGCGCGGCAGCTCCGTGCGCAAGCCTTCGCGCGCTGCGACCGCGTAGGGATACATGCGGAACAGCGTCGCACCCGCTCGACCGATCCACACGCGCGCGGCTGCGACGGTCTCCGCGTCGCCCGCGAGCGCCGCGCCCGCGATGCCGCCGAGGCCTTTGTAGAACGAGACGTACACCGTGTCCGCGAGCGCCGCGATCTCCGCGAGCGATTTGCCGTAGCCCGGTGCGGTTTCCCACAAGCGCGCGCCGTCGATGTGGAACGCCGCGCCGACGTCGCGCGCATGCGCGGCGATGGCGACGAGCTCGTCCCATGCGCGGCACGCGATAGCCCGTGCGGCGCAGCGGCAGCTCGACGACGACCGCCGCGAGCGGCTCGTGCTCCGCAGCGAGCTCCGCGAGGGTGAACGGATCGACGAGTGTTCCGACGCGCGCCACGCGCAAGCCGTACAGCGTGCCGATCGCGTCGTTCTCGTCTTCGACGATGTGCGAGCGCGGGTGCGCCGCGACGACGTTGCGCCCGCGGCGGTCCGCGTGCACGCGCAACGCGGATAGCTGCGCCGCTTTGCCGCTGGTGCAGAAGACCGCCGCTTCTTTGCCGAGCAGCGCCGCGACCTCGCGCTCCAGGTCTTCGACGAGCGCGCCTTCGCCGTACAAGTCGAACGCCGCGTCGTCGGGCAGCGCGTCGGCGAGCGTGCGCAATGTCTGCGCGGGCGTGGGTTCGGTCTTGCGGGAGAGGTGCCGGGGCGGTTCGGTACGGATCACACCGGGCGTTTCGCCGGTCGCAACACGGGCGCCGTGGTCACGCGGCGCACGTCCGGCGTCGGTTGGAGCGCGAACACGTCGAGCGGCTCGCGCTTGCCGCGCACTTTCTGCGCGCCCAGCGGCTGCACGACGTAACGCCCCGCTTCGCGCACGGCCTGCATCACGCTCTCGGTGACGACGACGGGGACCTGCAGCCGTTTCGACAGGCCTTCGACGCGCTTGGCGGTGTTGACCGTGTCGGACACGACCGTCGTGTCGATGTGGCGCGCGTCGCCGACGGTGCCGAACGTGACCGGCCCGGTGTGCAGGCCGACGCCGATCTCGATCGGCGGGCCGAGGCCCTCGCGGTTGAGGTCGCGTACGGCAGCTTGCAATGCCAGCGCGGCGTCGAGTGCGTCTTCGACGCAGCGCGGGAACAGCGCCATGTAGCCGTCGCCCAGATATTTGTCGACGCTGCCGCGGTGCTCGCGGACCACGCGCGCCGAGCGGGCGAAGAAGTCGGCGATCAGGACGAACGCGTTCTCCGAGGACAGCTCCTCGGTCAGCGCCGTCGAGTCGCGGATGTCGGCGAACAGCACCGTCATCGGCTCGGTCGCGCGGTCGCCGATCTCGACGTCGGCCAGCGAAGTTCGGCCCAGGCGGTCCACCAGCGTGCGCGGCAGGAAGCGGCCTTTCGCCTCGCTTTCGCGCTGGAACGTCGCGAACAGCCGGGCCGGCGCGTCGCGCGTCGCCGAGATCACCGCCTGGGTGTAGCGGGCGATCGCCGCCGCGCCCAGCACCAGCGCCACGCCGGCGAGCACCGCTTCGTCCCCGCCCAGGATCATCGCGACGGTTGCGAGCGCCGCGGCGGCAGCGGCTTCGAACCCTTCCCGCCGGCGCCGCAGGGCCGGACCCGTCGCGGCAGCGATCACCACCAGCGCACCCAGCGCTCCGGCGGCAACCGCGGTCACGGACGTCATACGGGAACCATGCGCGCTAACGACTCCCTTCGTCGAGTGCCGGCCGCTGGATCGGCGAGGACACCCGGTAAAGAACACCGTACCCGATTCCGATGGCCTCCGCTCCTTCGATCGGCACCCAGCTCGTGATGCGGCTGGAGACCCCGAACACCCCCGGTTCGTTCGGCGTCCTCGCTTCCGCGATCGGCGACGCCGGTGGGATGGTCGGTGCGGTCGACACGCGCACGGTCGGGAAGACGACGATCACGCGCGACGTGACCGTGAACGTCCCCAGCGAGCTGGTAGGCGACCGGGTGCGCGCCGCGATCGAGAGCGTCGAGGGCGTGCGGGTTCTCAACGTCTCCGACTCCACGTTTCTCGCCCACCTCGGCGGCAAGATTCGCACCGGCATCACGCGGCCCGTCAAGACGCGTCAGGATCTCTCGACCGTCTACACGCCGGGCGTCGCCCGCGTGTCGAGCGCGATCGCGAAGGACCCGTCGAAAGCGTACGCGCTGACGATCAAGCGCAACACCGTGTGCGTGCTCACCGACGGTACCGCGGTGCTCGGTCTCGGCGACATCGGACCGTACGGCGCGGCGCCCGTGATGGAGGGCAAGTGCATGCTCTTCAAGCAGTTCGCCGACATCGACGCGTTCCCGATCTGCCTCGACACCAAGGACGTCGACGAGATCGTGCGCACCGCGAAGCTCATCGCGCCGATCTTCGGCGGGATCAACTTGGAAGACATCAGCGCGCCGCGCTGCTTCGAGGTGGAGCGCCGGCTCGTGGAAGAGCTCGACATCCCGGTGATGCACGACGATCAGCACGGCACCGCCGTCGTCATCCTCGCCGCGCTGATGAACGCCGCCGCCGTCGTCGGAAAGAAGCTCGAAGACCTCACCATCGTGCTCACCGGCAGCGGCGCTGCCGGCACGGCGACGATCAAGATGATGCTGGCCGCCGGCGTGCGCGACGTGATCGCGGTCGACCGCGAGGGCGCGCTCAGCCGCGACGTGCAGTATTCGAACTCGCACTGGACCTGGCTCGCCGAGAACACGAACCGCGAGAACCGCCGCGGCTCGCTGCAAGACGTGCTCAGAGGCGCCGACGTGTTCATCGGCGTGAGCGCTCCCGGCATCTTGCAGCCGGAGTGGATCGGCACGATGGCGCGCGATCCGATCGTGTTCGCGATGGCGAATCCGAAGCCCGAGGTGATGCCCGACGCGGCGGCGCCGTACGTCGCGGTGATGGGCACCGGCCGCAGCGACTTCCCCAACCAGATCAACAACTTGCTGTCGTTCCCCGGTATCTTCCGCGGCGCGCTCGACTGCCGGGCGCGCAAGATCACCGAAGGGATGAAGCTCGCGGCCGCGCGGGCGATCGCGGGCATCGTCGGCGACGAGCGCAGTGCGGAATACATCGTGCCCAGCGTGTTCGACACCAAGGTGGTCGAAGCCGTCGCGCGCGCGGTGCAGCAAGCAGCAATCGACGAAGGCGTCGCGCGGCGCGAGCTGCTGATGCCCGACGACGAGGCGGCGCAAGAGCCGGTGGGAGCGCGATAGTGGCCGACCGGATCCTGATCATCGAGGACGACGCGGACGTCGCGACGTTCGAGAAGATGATCCTCGAACGCAGCGGCTACGAGGTGCGCGTCGCGAACACCGGCTCGGCCGGGCTCGAGGCCGAACCCGCGTTCAAGCCGGCTATCGTGCTGCTCGACGTCGAGCTGCCCGACATCTCCGGGCTCGACGTGTGCACGTCGCTCGCCAACTCGTCCGACGCGTTCATCCTCATGGTGAGCGCGCATTCCAGCGAGAACGACGTGCTGCGCGGCCTGGGCCTGGGCGCGGACGACTACATTCGCAAGCCGTTCTCCGGCAACGAGCTCGTCGCGCGCGTGCAGTCGTTCCTGCGCCGCCGCGAGCGCTCGCGCAAGACCGATCAGGAAGGGCGCTTGCAGACCGGCACCGCGACGCTGGTGCGCGACTTCCACACGCTGGAGAACGAAGGCAAGAGCGTCACGCTGACCGCGCTCGAGTTCCGGCTGCTGTGGTATCTGGCGGAGAACGTCGGCAAGCTGCTGACGCGCGCGCAGATCCTCGAACGCGTGTGGAACGACGTGAGCGGCGTGCCGACGCGCGTCGTCGACGTGCACGTCGCCGCGCTGCGCAAGAAGCTCAACGAGGTCGGCGCGATCATGGCGATCTCGTCGGTGCGCGGCATCGGTTACCGGCTCGACGAGAGATGACGCCCGCGATCGCGCTGGACACGCGCGATCCGCGGCCGTTGTACGTGCAGATCGCGGACGCGCTGGCGACCGCGATCGAGCGCGGTGAGCTGGCGCCCGAGGAACGGCTGCCGCCGATCCGCGCGCTTGCCGGCGACCTCGACGTCGCGCTGGTGACGGTATCGCAGGCGTACGAGACGCTCGCCGCGCGCGGGCGGGTCGTGTCGCGCGTGGGGCGCGGCACGTTCGTCGCGCCGCAGGCGGCGCCGGCGGAGACGGCGTTCGAGCGCACCTGGGAGCCGTCGCTGCTGTCGCGCGGCGAGCGGATGGAGGGTGTGCTCGACCGGCTCGCGCAGGCGCGCGCGCCCGGCGTGATCTCGTTGGCGAGCGCGCATCCGGCGCCGGAGACGTTTCCGATGGCGGAGTTCGGGCGCGCGATGCAGCGCACGTTTGCCGACGATCCGCCCGAAGTGATGCAGTACCGCGCGAACACCGGCGATCCCGATTTGTGCGCGGCGCTCGCAGAAGGGCTGAATGCGCGCGGCTGCGATGCGACCGCCGACGAGATCATCGTCACGTCGGGCGCGCAGCAGGCCGCTGATCTGATCGCGTCGGTGCTGTTGTTCGACCGCGCCGTCGTGGCGTCGGAGTCGCCGACGTATCCCGGGACGCTCGGCGTGTTCGACGCGCGTGGGGCGAGCTACGTAGAAGTGCGCAGCGACGCCGACGGCGTGCGCATCGACGACGTCGAGCGCGTGTTCGCCGAATACCGCCCGCGGCTGTTCTCGATCTGCCCGATCGCCGAGAACCCGACCGGCGTCGTGCTCCCGGCGCGGCGCGGCAAGGCGATCGTGGAGCTCGCGCGCCGCTACGACGTGGTCGTGCTCGAGGACCAAACCGGCTGGACGTTCGCGTACGAGACCGCCGCGCCGCCGCCGCTCGCGGCGTACGACACGGACGGCCGCGTCGTGATGATGGAGTCGCTCTCGAAGTCGATCTTCCCGGCGCTGCGCATCGGGTACTTGCGCGTGAAGGGCGCGATGCGCGACTCGATCGAGGCCGCCAAAGTGCGCACCGACTCGTTCACGTCGACGCTGACCCAGCGCGCGCTCTGGCGCTTCTTGCGCACGCCGGCGTACCCGCGCCATCTCAAGGCCGCGCGGACGCTCTACCGCGGCCGCCGCGACCTGTTCGTCGACGCGCTGGCGCGCGCGCTGCCATGGGCCGACGTCCGCCCGCCGCAGGCCGGCACCAACGTGTGGCTGCGTCTCCCGCCTCGGCTGTCGACGCAGGCGGCGTTCGACCAGTGCGCCCGCGAAGGTGTCTTGGTCATGCCCGCCGATCCGTTCTATCCGACGCGCAGCGGTCCACCGGCACTGCGGCTGTCGTTCGGCGATCTCGACGACGACGCGCTTTTGCGGGCCGTCGACCGG
Source organism: Vulcanimicrobiota bacterium (assembly GCA_963791645.1). Lineage (GTDB taxonomy): Bacteria > Vulcanimicrobiota > Vulcanimicrobiia > Vulcanimicrobiales > Vulcanimicrobiaceae > Vulcanimicrobium. Next base: position 25,958 of record CAWBTJ010000070.1, read on the forward strand.
CTCGCCCGCGCCCTCCACTAGCATCGAAGGAGACGATGAAACCGATTCGCCTCGCCGCCGTGCTGCTCGCGCTCGCGCCTTGCGCCGCCACCGCCGCGCCCGCGCCCGCGCCCGTGACCTACGCCGCGCCGTCCGGGAACATCCCGGCCGGGCACCTGCGCGGCGCGACGTACGACGCCGTGCTGCCGTCGGGGCGCATCGTCACGCCGGCCGGCGAGAGCGTGCTGACCGGGATGAACGCGCTCGGCGTCGCGCTCAGCCCCGACGGCCGCTTCGCGATCGTCAGCGACGACGACGAGCGCCAAGCCCTCGTGCACTCGATGATCGACTCAGGCGCGACCGGCGGGTTCTCGCTCGCGGTGGTCGAGCTCGCGACGATGCGCGTCGTCGACCGCTATCGCGCCGCCGGCGAGAAATTCTGGGTCGGCATCGTGGCACTGCCCGATCCGCAGGATGCGACGCGCACGCTCGTGCTCGCGGCGGGCGGGCCGACGAACGTCGTGTACGCGCTCGACCTCGATGCGAACGGCAAGCTCACCGCCGACGCGACGCACGTGATCACGCCGCCGGCGCCGAGCGACGACGCGTTTGCGGACAAGGGCCACAGCTATCCGGGCACGATCGTTCTGTCGAAGGACAACCGCCGCGCGTACGTCGTCAACGAAGCCGGCGGTACGGTGGCCGCGATCGACACGGCGACGCGCGCGATCGTCATGCCGGTGCGGCCGGTCGGGTTCTTTCCGTTCGGCGTTGCAATCGCCGGCGACCGGCTCGTGGTGACCGACGAAGGTCTGATGCGCTACGGCAAGCTCGCGCAGCCCGCGGTGTCGCCGCCGTTCCGCACGCCCGCCTCCGATTCGCGCGCGTCGGCGCTGTCGTTCGTCGGCCTTGCGCCGGGCGGAGATCTCGCCATTCAAGATGCGACCCCGTTCGCGAACGCGGCGCTGCCGATGGACCCGGCGCCGGACGGCGCGCGCATCGTCGGCGGCGCGCACCCCACTGCCGTCGTGACGACGGCGAACGGCGCGTTCGCGTTCGTCGCGATGACCAACGTCGACCGCGTCGCGACCGTGTCGCTCAACGGCACGCCGCGCGTGCTCGGCGGCACCGAGTTGCGCCTGTTCGATAAGGGGCCGTACGGCACGCAGCCCTCCGCGCTCGCGCTCTCGAAAGACGGCACGCGGCTGTACGTCGCGCTCGCCGGGCTCGACGCGGTCGCCGTGATCGACGCGCGCGATCCGGTCCATCTGCACCGGCTCGGTTTGATTCCGACCGGCTGGTATCCGACCGCGCTCGCGCTCGCGAGCGACGACCGCACGCTCTACGTCGTGAACACGAAGGGTTACGGCCACGACGCCGGCTTCACCGGTGACCCGAAGATCTCGGCCGACTCCAACGCGGTGTGGTCGACGCTGCAGAAGATCGATCTGTCCGCGGTGCAGCTCAAGACCACGACGATGACGACGCTGGCGAACACGCGCCGCGTGCTCAGCAAGCCGGTGACGTACCCGAAGGGGATCGACCACGTCGTCGTGATCCTCGAAGAGAACAAGACGTTCGACGCGATGCTCGGCGACCTCGGCGCGGCATACGGCGGCGATCCTGCGCTCGTGTCGTTCGGCGAAAGCGTCACGCCGAATCTGCACGCGCTCGCGCGGCGCTACGGCCTCGCGACCAACATGTTCGGCGACGCCGAGGAGTCGGACGCGGGACACCAGTTCCTCGCCGGCGGCATGACCACGCTGTACTCCGAGCGCACGCTGTTCGCCAAAGGCGGCCGTGTGCCGCTCGTCAACAAGAACGAAGATCCCGAAGACTATCCGCGGCTCGGCTACGTGTTCAACGCGCTCGCGCGGCATCACGTCCCGTTCCGTGATTACGGCGACTTCATCCGGGTGAGCGGTTACGACGAAGGCACCGCGCTCGATCCGAAAGCCGACGATCCGCAGTACGCCGGAATCGACGACAAAGAGGCGCCGACGCAGGGGCTCGGCGGGCTCTACGGCCTCGACGTTCCGGCGCCCGCGGTGCTGGACGGCCACGTCGACTTGAATTATCCCGGCTGGAATCTACGCATCCGCGACGAGCGGCGGGCCAAGGAGTTCATCCGCGATTACGGCACGCTCGTCGCGCAAGGGCGCCAACCGCGCTTCACCTACATCTGGCTGCCCGCCGACCACACCGGCGTCGGCCCCGGCATCCCGCCGATCCCCGAAGAGGTGGCCGACGGCGACCGCGCGCTGGGCACGATCGTGCAGTATCTGTCGAAACTCCCGTCGTGGCGCCACACGGCGCTGTTCGTGCTGCCCGACGACGCGCAGTCGTCGCGCGATCACGTCGACGAGTACCGCACGTACACGATCGTGGCCGGCCCGTTCGCGAAGCCGCACTATCTCGGCGCGCACCATGTCTCGACGGTCAGCGTCCTGAAAACCAGCGAACAGCTTCTCGGGCTCGGCACGCTGGCGCTCGGCGATTTGCTGGCGACCGACATGAGCGATTTCTTCACCGCGCACGGCGGCGACGCGGCGCCGTACGAAGCGATCCCGGTGCCGGCGCAAACCGCGAGCGCGGAAGGCAACCGCATCGCCGCGCTGCTGGCGCGCACCGATCAGAGCCGCCCTGATGCGGACACGGCGCGCGGCGCGCAGCTCGTGGACCTTTCGCGCCAGGCCGACCGGCTCGCCGTGCAGCGATTCGTGATGCAGCCGGACGCCTATCGCCGCCGGCAGGACGCGCTTTATGCGCGCGCGCTGGCGGTCGTCGAATGATGGAGCCGGCGGCTCGAACGGAGTAGCATCAGGCATGCGTCCGATCGACGTCGCCCGGATCTCGGTGGTGCTCGTCTACGTGGTTATCGCGGTCGAATCCCTCGGCATCGAGTTCTTCATCTACGCGGTCGGCATCGCGCTGGCGCTCGTCATCGCGGCTCGGGCCGCATCGCGCTGCTGCCGAAGACCTGACCTCGTGTTTATCGCTTGGTGAGGAGGCGCTCATCGAAGATGAACTCCTCGAGTTTTCTATCGATGGCGAGCGTCTGAGCGCGCGCGTGCGCAGGGTTGATGACATAATTTCGCTCCGCCTTGATGATCGCGGAAGGCACTTCTAGGACTGGCGAGCCGGACGACCTTAGCCAGCGTTGCCCGTAATCCATCGCGACCGCTGACCGCAATGATTCCCAGCCCACGGGTGGCTTTCCAGTTTCCAAAGCGTTGTGATCGAAGCTGATGCCGACGAAAACGAGATCCGCCGGTAGTTCTTCAGGATCAACGTTTGCTAGGTATTCGAAAGCCGCAAGTGACCGTGTCGACGATGCATACGCCGCGCGCGTGCCGATGCGGTTCCACCGGCCGCCCCGGCGCTCCGCGCCGATCCCGCTGTAAGCTTCGCTGGGCGGTATCGCGTGAACCCGGCGCGTCAATCGCCAGGCGCGAATCACGCGACCCCGCCGTACTCGATCGTGCCCAGGACCTGATTGACAAGTGCGGCCCCGGGCTCGGTCGCGATGAGGTCGATCGGCTTTTCGCCGGCCAGCACGCGGTTGGGTTTCCGCAACCATCGCATCGCCTTGTCCAGATCGCCGAACGCCCGGGCAGCGTCCAGTGTGACGTGGGCGAGTCTCATCGTCCGATCACCTTCGACGACGTCGAGTCGTTCGTGTGCCTGTTGCTTGCGCGAGATCGTCTTCTCGCTAATGCCGACGACAGTCGCGAGTTCAGCAACAGAAAAACCGATACGCCGGAGTTCGAGCCAGACTTTGTACGAAATACCGTCGCGAATCGACTGGGCGAGCTCATACCCGCTCTGGTATGGTCGCACGGACGTCGTATCGAGGAGTGAGATTCCGGAGCGATAGCGCTCGATTAGCCGAAAGACCTCGCCGGCATCATAGACGGTGTCCTGGACTTTTGTCTTCCTCACTACGGTCATTTGTCTATCGTAGCACGGCAACGGCGGTCGAGTCTACGGCGTCTTACGGTTCAGGACCGCGAGCGTTGTTTGGCGAAACCGCGCTGGTCGTGACCGTGAAGTCCTATGCCGCCCCGTATGTGTCCACCGACGCCGGCGCCCTCGCCGGCGCGCTCGTTCTGCGGCCGTCTGCCGCCGTCGACCGCTTGCCGCCCATCAAGGGCGAGCCCTCGCCGATCGCCGACCGCGCGCAAGAACAGCACGGAATCTTCGTTCGCACGCTGCGGGACCACGGCGTGACGGTGCATGATATGGCGCCCGTCAGCGAGTCGGCGACCGAGACGCTCGTCGCTGATTGCGCGATCGTGCTGCCGCAGGGCGCCGTGATCGCGCGCCCGTCGCAGATCGAGCGGCGCGCCGAAGTGGGTGCCGTCGAAAAGCAGCTCGCCGAGCTCGGCATCCCGATCGTCGGCCGCATCGAAGCCCCCGGATTGCTCGACGCGACCGACGTTGCCGTCGCGCCGGGGCGGCTTTTCATCGGCGTTCCGCGTGCCGGCGCCGGGCTGCGCCGCCGCTCCAACGAGCTCGGCCGCCGCCAGCTCGAAGCGATCGCGGCGCTGCAAGGTTTCACGGTGGTCGAGCTGCCCGTCGCCAACGACGTGCCGCGGCTGCGCGACGTGTTCTCGCTCGTCGCGTCCGACACGGTGATCGCCGCGCCCGACCGCGTCGATCTCGTGGCCGCGACCGATCTGCGCGTCATCGAAGTGCCGCGCGGTGAAGAGCTGGCCGCGGGCGTCCTCGCGCTGGGCGAGCGGCTCGTCGTCGCGAACTTGCGCTTCCGCCAGTCGGTCGCGATCTTGCGCAGGGCGAAGATCACCGTCGAGGCGATCGATCTTTGGGAGTTCGGAAAAGGCGGCTTCGGCCCGTTCTCCCTCGCGCTCGCGGTGAAGCGCGGGTAACGCCCGCGCGCCGACATTGCGAATCGCCATCCTTTCCGACATTCATGGGAACGCGCACGCGCTCGACCGTTGTCTCGACGACCTCGCGTCGCGCGGCGGTGCCGACGTCGTCGTGGCGGCCGGTGATCTGTGCATGGACGGACCCAAGCCGAAGCAGGTCCTCAAGAAACTGGAGGCGATCGGCGCGCGCTGCTTGCGCGGGAACACCGATCGGTTCGTCGGGGAGACCGATCTGGCGCAGCTTGACGACGAGGACGCGCGCACGGTGCAGTGGGTGCGCGAACGGATCGGGGAGGAGTGGGCGCACTGGCTGGGCGAGCTGCCGTTTTCGCTCGCGTTCGGCGACGGCGAGGACGGTCTGCTCGTGTGCCATGCGAATCCAAAGAGCGACGACGAGCACGTGTGGCCCGATGCGTACGACGACACGCTCGAGCGGCTGTTCGACGGCGTCACGCAGCGCACGATCGCGTTCGGTCACCTGCACCTGCCATACGTGCGCGTGTGGCGCGGCCGCACGCTGGTCAACGTCGCGTCGGCGGGTTTGCCGAAGGACGGCGATCCGCACGCGCATTACGCGATCCTCACCTGGCGTTCGGGCGGCTGGGAAGTGCAGTCGCGCCACGTCTGGTTCGACATCGACAAAGTCGTCAAGCAGTTGAGGAACAGCGGCATACCCGACGTCGAGCGGCGCATCGCGACGCTGCGGCGGCATCGCTATCCGAAGCTCGGGCCGCCGGGCTCGGTGATCCCGTGAACAGTACTGTCACGAGCGTCCCCGCACTCAAAGTCGACAATCTGGTGAAGCGCTACGGCGATTTCACCGCGG
>CAWBTJ010000071.1:0-12550 GCA_963791645.1 Vulcanimicrobiota bacterium
GCTTCGACTGCTCGCCGAGGTTCGCGATCGCGATGACTTCGTCGCCCTCGGCGAGCCGCTGCAGGCGGACGCCCTTGGTCGAGCGGCCCGCGCGCCGGATCTGGCTGACCGGGATGCGGATCACCTGATTGCCGGAGGTGATCATCAACAGCTCGTCTTCCGGCGCGACCAGAATCTGGTCGACGACGTGGCCGATCTCTTTCTCCTTCGCGAACGCTTTGACGCCTTTGCCGCCGCGCGAGATATGGCGGTACTCCTCGATCGGCGTGCGTTTGCCGAACGCCTGCGACGTGACGATCAGCACCTCGCGTGCGGTCGTCCTCCACGACGTCCATCGCGACGACCTCGTCGCCCTTGCGCGAGCGTCATCGCCTTGACGCCGCGCGCCGGGCGGCCCATCGGCCGCACGTCCTTCTCGTTGAAGTGCACGGCCATGCCGTCGTGCGTCGCGAGGATGATGTCGCGGTCGCCGCTGCTCAAGTCGACGGCGAGCAGTTCGTCGTCGTCGTCGAGGCCGATCGCGATCAGGCCGTTGCGGCGCACGTTCTCGAACTCCTCGAGCTTGGTCTTCTTGATGACGCCGCGGCGCGTGACCATCACGAGATACTCTTCGGTGTCGAACGCGCGCACCGGGAACAGCGCGGTCACGATCTCGCCCGGCGGCAGCGTCAGCAGGTTGACGAGCGCCGTGCCGCGCGCCTGGCGCGTCGAATCCGGGATCTCGTACGCGCGCAATCGGAACGCGCGGCCCTTGTTGGTGAAGAACAGGACGTACTGGTGCGTCGTCGCGACGAAGAAGTTGCGGACGACGTCTTCTTTCTTGAGGTTCGAGATGCCGATCACGCCGCGGCCGCCGCGGTTCTGCGCGCGGAACGTGTCGACCGAGACGCGCTTGATGTAGCCGCCGACCGTCGCGGTGACGACGACCTCGGTGTCCGCGATGATGTCCTCGATCGAGAGCTCGCCTTCGAGCGCCTCCACCGGCGTGCGGCGCGGGTCGCCCAGCCGCTTCTTCAGGTCGACGGTCTCTTCGCGCACGACGCCGAGGATGCGCGCGGGCTTCGCGAGCAGGTCGGTGAGGTCGGCGACGGTCGCGCGCAGCTCGCCGTACTCGTCCTGGATCTTCTGGCGCTCGAGCCCGACCAGCGTGCGCAGGCGCATGTCGACGATCGCGGCGGCTTGCCGCGTGTCGAGCAAGAAGTCGTCGCTGACGGCCGCACCGGCCATGCGGCGGAACGCGTCGGAGAGCACGAACGGTTCGGCGATGAGCTTCTCGCGCGCCACCTCGACGGTGTCGCTCTCGCGGATGATCGTGATGACGCGGTCGATGTTGTCGAGCGCGATCAGGAAGCCGAGCGAGCAGGTGCGCGCGCTCTTCGGCCTTGCGCAGCTCGTAGCGGGTGCGGCGCTCGACGACTTCCTTGCGGTGGTCGATGAAGTGCGACAGGATGTCGCGCAGGCTCAGGACTTGCGGCTCGAGCGGCGACGTCGCGCCGGTCGTGTGCTCCATCTTGTCGCCGCGGCGCACCGGCACGAGCGCGAGCATGTTGAACGCGAAGCTGGACTGCAGCGGCGTCTGCTTGTAGAGCTGGTTGAGCACCACTTGCGGCGTCGCGTTGCGCGCGAGCTCGACGACGATGCGCATGCCCTTGCGGTTGGACTCGTCATCCAGGCGCACGATCCCGACGATGCGCTTCTCCTGGTACGCCTCGACGATCGCCTCGACGACGCGCGTCGTCGACACCTGATACGGGATCTCGCTGATGACGATCTTGTAGCGGCCCTTTTCTTCGACGATCTCGGCCTTGCCGCGCAATTGCACCGAGCCGCGGCCCGTCTTGTAGGCCTGCCGGATCGCCTCGCGGCCCATCAGGATGCCGCCGGTCGGGAAGTCGGGGCCCTGCACGATGTCGCACAGCGCGTTGTCGACGTCCTCGACGCTCAGGTTCGCGCCGCTGGTCTCGTTCTCGATCAGATACGCGATCGCGTCGCAGATCTCGCCGACGTTGTGCGGCGGGATGTTGGTCGCCATGCCGACCGCGATGCCGGAGCTGCCGTTGACGAGCAGTTGCGGAAGCCGCGCGGGCAGCACGACCGGCTCTTCGGTTTGATTGTCGAAGTTGGGGACGAACTCGACGGTCTCTTTGTCGATGTCGACCAGCATGTCGAGCGCGGCGCGCGCGAGGCGCGCTTCGGTGTACCGGTACGCCGCGGGCGGATCGGGCGCGGGCGAACCGAAGTTGCCGTGGCCGTCGACGAGCGGGTAGCGTAGCGTGAAGTCCTGCGCCATGCGCACGAGCGCGTCGTACACCGAGGAGTCGCCGTGCGGGTGATAGCTCTTGAGCACCTCGCCGATGACGCCCGCGCACTTGCGATGCTGCTTGGACGGATCGAGCCCCATCTCGCGCATCGCGTACAGGATGCGGCGCTGCACGGGCTTGAGGCCGTCGCGCACGTCGGGGAGCGCCCGCGACGCGATGACGGACATGGCATAGGAGAGGTAGCTCTCCCGCATCTCGTCTTCGACGGCGATCGCGGACATCCGGGAGTCGTTGTTCACTGGATCTTTCTACGGACTAAGATGATGGTTCGGGCTGGGCTTGCGGCGCGGGCGCGGCGTGATCGGCGAGCTCGGCCGCGCCGCGCGCGACGGTCGCCTGCAACTGCTCCGCGTGCCGGCGCAGCGCGGCGAGGTGCGCGTCGTAGCGCGCGTCGATGTCCGCGAGGTGGGCCGCGGTGGACGGGCTCGCCGTCACCGCGCGGGCGGGTCGCGCTGGATCGGGTCGCGGTGGACGAGGTCGCCGCGGTGGGCCGGATCGCGCTGCTTGAACAGCGCGCCGACCAGAAAGCCGACGATCCCGCCGACGATCGCGCCCATGATCGCGATGAACAGAAGCTTGCTCCCGACCCCGCCGCCGACGCGCCCGAGCGAGAAGAAGCGGAGGGTCAGGATCGAGGCTTCGAAGAGGGCGGCGATCACGGAACACACGGCCCCGGCGATGATCCCGACGAGGACGTCACTAGCGCGCAGAAGCACCAAGCACCATTCTGACTACAACGGATGACGTCCTCGACGGCCAGCCCGCTTTCGACACCTTTGCGAGCGCATTCGCCCATGCGCTCCGCCCGGGAGACGTCGTGGCGCTGCGCGGGCAGCTCGGCGCCGGCAAGACCACCTTCGTGCGGGCGGTCGTGCGCGCGCTCCACGGCTCCGACGACGCCGTGAGCAGTCCGACCTTCGTGTTCCGCCAGCGCTACGACGGCACGCCGCCGATCGAGCACGTCGACCTCTTCCGGATCGAAGACCCCGCGGCCGAGCTGCCCGACCTCGCATTGGACGACGCCTTCGCACCGGACCGCATCGCCTTCATCGAATGGCCCGAGCGGGCGGAGGGCCGGCTCCCGCCGGACCTGATCGAGGTGGAGATCGCAGGCGCGGGGGACAGCCCCCGCATCGTCCGCGTGCGCCGCCCACCGCCGCCGCCGCGGTGAAGATCCTCGCGCTCGACGCTGCGCTCGACGGGTTCTCCGCGGCGCTCGACGACGGCGCGCGCCTCTTCGTCGCCCCGGGCGGGCGCCAGGACGCGCTCGAGCGGGGCCTCGCGCGGATCGAAGACCTGCTCGACGAGGCCGGGCTGCGGCTGCGCGAGCTCGACCGGATCGCGGTCGGGCTGGGGCCGGGCTCGTTCACCGGCGTCCGCATCGCGGTGGCATTCGCGAAATCGCTGGCGTACGGCAGCGGCGTGCCGCTGGTCGGGATCTCGTCGTACGACGCGCTCGAGCCGGAGGCCGCGCCGCTCCCGCTGCTGGCCGTCGTACAGGGCCGGCGGGGGGTGATCTGCGCGCGCCGCCGGGACGCCGGCGGCCTCGCCACCGCGTGCGGCGCGGTGCGCGACGTGCTCGAGCGGCTGTTGCCCAAGCGGTTGCTCGGCGACCCGCCGGGCCTCGTGCACGTGACCGGGAATACGGAGGACGTGCTCTCGGAGATCGCCGAACGCGGCTGGACCGTGCGAGCGCTCCGGCCCCGGGCCGACGTCCCCGCCGTCGCGATCGTCCAGCTCGCCCGCACCCGGGAACCGAGCTCGACGCCGCACGCGCTCGCGCCCGATTACGGCGAAGCGCCCGCGGTGACGCGGCCGAAGTCGCCGTGAAGGCAGAATTGTTCCCGGCCGGCGCCGGCGCGCCCAAAGCGCTGCTGATCGAGCCGATGACGCAGGCAGACCTCGCCGCAGTGCTGCGCATCGAGGACTTGTCGTTCACCACGTCGTGGCCGTCGAACGCGTTCTCCAACGAGATCCGCGACAACAAGCTCGCGCATTATTTCATCGGCCGGCTCGACGGGCACATCGTGGCGTACGGCGGAATCTGGGTGATCCTCGAAGACTCGCACATCACCACGATCGCCGTGCACCCCGACCGGCGCGGGCTCAAGCTCGGCGAGGAGATGCTCATCAAGCTGCTGGACGAAGCCATCGCGCAAGGCGCGTCGTGGATCACGCTGGAGGTCCGCGAGTCGAACGACGTCGCGCAGAAGCTGTACCGCAAGTACGGCTTCACCACCGTGTCGACGCGCCGCGGCTACTACAGCGACAACGGGGAGAACGCGCTGGTGATGTGGGCCGGCAACCTCAAGGGCGAGCTGTACGGCGCGCGCCTGCGCGTGCTGCGCGCCGCGCTCGACGCGCAGATCGCGCTCAGATGACGATCGCGCCGCCCGTCGCCGAGCTGCTGCACCGGCCCGTGGCCGCGCTCGTGCGCGCGTACGGCGCGCCGGCGTCGGTCGCGACGCGCGACGACGGCCAGCACGTCACGTTCGGCGACGCGGCGGGGAGCGTCGTCGCGATCGTCGACGACGACGCGACGATCCACGCGGTCGACCTCGCGTTTCCCGCCGGAACGAAATACGCGATCGACGTGCAGGGCAAACCGCACACGGTCACGTTCGGCACGACCACGTCGCTGGGCGCCCGCGACGAGCTCGCGGTGGACGCCGAGAACGAAGGCCCCAACTTCCGCGTGTTCCGGCGCAGCGGCGACTCTGACGTCGTGCTCGTGTTCGACGCGAAGTCGTCGACGCTGACGCACGTCGTCGCCGGCGACCGCGCGACGCTGCTGCGGCTGGGATATCTCACCGATCCGACGCCGACGCAAATCCGGTTTCCGTTCACCGCGCCCGTGCTCAGGCACACCGACGTCGCGGACGGCAGCGGCGCGCGCGCGACGGTGGTGCGGCTCGACCTCGACCGCGGCGGCACCGTCCGCAAAGTCGCGGTGATGATCGCAAGCGACGACAAGGCGTTCGACGACCAGCTCGTCGCGCGCATCGCGCACGACGCGTACGCGCCCGCGAAGCTCGGTGGGCGGCCCATCGGCGCGAGCGTCTGGCGCGAGGTGCGGCACTGAACGCGGAGCACGCGGCGATCGTCAGGACGGGGTTGGGGTTCGTGCGCGCGGCGCGCGCGGTGCGCGGCGCGCTCGACCAGCGCCATCGCTACGCGCACGTGCTGCGCGTCGCGCGCATGGCCGCGCAGCTCGCGCGCGCGCACGGCGTCGACCCGTCGCGCGCGCGCGCCGCGGGCATGCTGCACGATCTGGCCCGGCTCTATCCCGCCGACCGGCTCCTGCGCGAGTGTACCGAGCGCGGGCTTGCGATCGACGCGTTCGAGCGCGCGCACCCAATCGTGCTGCACGCGCGCCTGGGCGCGGAGCTGGCGCGCGAGCGCTTCGGCGTCGACGATCCGGGCGTTCTTTCCGCGATTCGCAAACACACGCTGGCCGATGCGGTCATGAGCCCGTTGGACAAGGTCGTCTACCTCGCCGACGGACTCGAGCCCGGTCGCGACTTCATCGACCGCGCGGCGCTGTCCGCGCTCGCGTTCCGCGACCTCGACGCCGCGATGCGCGCGGTGGTCGCGTCGTCCATCGCCTACCTGCGCGAGCGCGGCCTCGCCGTCGCGCCGCAAACCCTGGCCGCCGCCGAATCGTCCGGCGGCGGCGCCCACGCCGAGGAGAAACGCCCTGCCTGAGCTCGATCTCGCCGCACTGGTTCGCGACGCCGCCGAAGACAAAAAAGGCGAGGACATCAGCGTCCTCGACCTCACCGGACGAACGATCGTCGCCGACTCGTTCGTCATCGTCACCGGCCGCTCGACGATTCAGACCCGCTCGATCGCCGACGCGATCGTGGACAAGGCCAAGGAGGCGGGGCTGCGGCCGCGCACCGAGGGCCACGCGGACGGCGGCTGGATTTTGATCGACCTCGGCCACGTGGTCGCGCACGTCTTCACACCCGAACAGCGGCAGTTCTACAACCTCGAGCGGCTGTGGGGGCGCGTCGCAGAGGCGCGGGCGGAAGCGCAATGAAGCGGCAGCCTTATCGCCGGCCAGGGCGAATGGGAAAGACGTTGACGCGAGCGTTCGTGTGGGTGGTCCTCGCGATCTTCATCCTCACCTCGGTCGGCGTGGCTCTCGTCGCAGTCCGCTGACCGGATCGAAACTCCCCGGCGCGCTCTAGGTACTCGGACCCCGGAGGACCATCCACCGATGAAACCACAGGCAGCGCTCGCTGCATTTGCCGCCCTTACCGTCGCCGTCGCGACGGGGTTTGCGCCCGCGTCGGCGGCACGCGCCAGCTACGTCATCGACGACGCGCATATGCTGTCCGCGACCGCGATCGCACAGATCAACCAGCAGGTCGGCGATCTGAACGCGCAGACCGGCAAAGAAGTCTTGGTCGTCACGACCGACTCGCTCGGCGGGGTCACGCCGTTAGCCGCGATCGAGCGCAGCTTCGCGCAGAATCAGGTCAACGGCGTCGAGATCCTCATCGCGAAGAGCGAAAAGCAGATCCAGGTCAACGGCGACCGCGCGTCGCGCCAATTCTTTCCAGGCGGATCGTTCAGCACGATCGTGCAGACGATGCGAACGTCGTTCAAAGCCGGCGACTTCGACGGCGGCGTCGAGAACGGCGTCGGCCTCATCGTCAACACCTACCGCGGCCACGAGTCGTCGCTCAACCGCGGTCGTCAGCCCGTCGGTGCGGGCTCGTACACACGCACGCAGCGCTCGAGTTCAGGAGGTTCCGGCATGGGTTGGATTTGGTGGGTCATCATCCTCGCGGTGATCTTCTTCGTCATCCGCGGCATCTTCCGCGCGATCGCGGGCCCGCGCATGGGCGGTGGTTACGGCCCGGGCTACGGCGGCGGCCCCGGGTACGGCGGCCCCGGGTACGGCGGCGGCGGCTTCGGCGGCGGAGGCGGCGGCTTCTGGAGCGGCATGCTCGGCGGCCTCGGCGGCGCGTTCCTGGGCAACGAGCTGTTCGGCAACCGGGGCGGCGGGATCGGCGGGCGACGGCGGCTCCTATGCCAACACCGGCACCGATCCGGGCACGGCGGCCGACGCGAGCGGCTGGCAAAGCGACGCCGGCCAGATCGATACGTCGAGCGGCGGCAGCGGCTCCTGGGGTGACTCGGGCGGCGACTCCGGCGGCGGTGGCTGGGGCGGCGGCGACTCCGGCGGCGGCGGCGGCGACTCCGGCGGCGGCTGGTAGACCAAACGAAAACGAGCGCTCGGGGGACCCGGGCGCTCGTTTCGTTCTAGGGGCTCGCGCTCGGTTTCGGTGACGTCGCCGGGGCGCTGCTAGCGGGCGCGGCCGGGGCGGCGGATGCCGGCGGGGAAGCGCCGGGGACCGGCGAGGCCGGGCCGTACGGCGACGGGGTCGGCGAGACGGGCGACTCGTCGTGCAGCGGCGGGAACCCATGGCTCAGCCGCAGGCGTGCGTAGTGAGCCTCTTTCGACGTGGGATAGTTCTTTACGAGAAACTCGTACATCGCGCGCGCGTGGTTGCGCGCGTCCTGCGTCTGGACGTCCTGGTAGAGCTGCGCGAGGTGGTACGCGGTCGGCGCCATCCAGCGGTCCCTGGGATATTTTTGCGCCCACGCACGGTACGATGACTCGAGGAGCAGCGCGTCGTGCACGATGGACGCGTCGTCGGCCCAGCGCTCGTGGTACGAGCGGCCCAGCGCGTTGATCTTCATGCGCATGGAGATCGCGCTGTACTTGAAGGGCCCGAAATACTCGTCGGCGGGCGCATCCGCGCCCTTCGTGGCCGGCACGTGGGCAGACTTCGCCGGCGGGTTCGCTTTCGGCGGTGCTTTCGTCGCGCCGGCCGTTGCAGCGACCAGCGCGAGACCAAGCATCACCGTACGTATCATTCCTCCTTGATACCCAGGGAACGGGGGACGCGCCGCGCCGAACCCGGCGGCGAATGAATCGTCCGAAGTTTCTGTTGTCCCTCGCCGCTACCGGCGCGACGCCGCCAGCCGCGCTCGTCGACGGACCGGCGCCATCGAAGCATCAGCCGCCGTTTCTCGCGCAGGAGCGGCGCTGTCGTGGGCGGCTCGGCGTCGTCGCGATCGACTTGCGCGACATGCGCCGCATCGTGCAGCGCCCGCGCGAGCGGTTTCCGCTGGCGAGCACGTTCAAGCTGCCTTTGGTGATGGCGGTGCTCAAACGTGTCGACGAAGGCACCGAGCGGCTCGACCGGCTCATTCGGTTCACCGCAGGAGACATCCTGAACTACAGCCCGGTCGTCGCACAACAGCCGCACGGAGGAGCGCTTACCGTTGCGCAGCTCTGCGCCGCTGCGATCGAGCGCAGCGACAATGCCGCGGCGAATCTGCTTCTCGCGACGATCGACGGGCCGTCCGGCGTGACCGCGTTCATGCGCCGGCTCGGAGATCCCGTGACGCGCCTCGACCGCAACGAGCCGGCGCTCAACGAGGCGGTGGCGGGCGATGTCCGCGACACGACGACGCCCGAAGCGATGGCGAACCTGCTGGCGCGGCTCGTGCGCAGCCGCGTGTTGACGGACGCGTCGAAGACGCGGCTCTACGGTTGGCTTCGCGGCGCGACGACGGGGCTCATGCGCATCCGCGCGGGCGTGCCGGCCGGCTGGACCGTCGGTGACAAGACTGGCACGACCAACTCGAGCGGCAACGACATCGCGATTCTCTGGCCGTCTGCGGGCATGCCGCTTGGAGCGCGCGATAGCGCGCCGCTCGGAGCGCGCGATAGCGCGCCGCTTGGAGCGCGCGATAGCGCGCCGCTCGTGCTCGCGGTGTACTTCGCAGAGGTGCGGAGCGCCGACGCCGAGCGCGACGCAGCGATCGCGGACGTCGCGCGCACGGTGGTCAAAAGCTTGCGCGGCTAGCGCGCGATCAGCTACCGGCTTTTTTCGGCGAGATGACGAGTGAAATAGTGCTCTTCGTACCTCGATCATCGGTGATGGTCAGAGTGACCGTGCCCGACGCCGTGTCATCCGCCTTCACGGTGAACGTCGCACTGCCCGCGACGGTGCCGTTGGTGCCGTCGGCGACCGTCTGCGACGTCGGATCTTGAATTTTCGCAGTATTTGGGTCGCTTGATGACGCCGTGAAGCTTCCGGTGTAGCCTTTCTCCAGGGCGGTAAGCTTGATGGTACCCCCCTGTTCAACGGAATCGCCGGAAAGCGATAGGACCGGTTTCGCCGGTGGAGTCGTCGTATCGCAATGCGAGAACAGAACCGGGATGATCGCACTGAGAATGCCCAATTGCGTACGTGTGTAGATCGGCGAGTTCGAACTGAGGGAAGCGAGGCTAGAAAGCGCCCCCAATGACGTTGTCTTATAGTCGCATTTCCGCTTAAGCTCAGCTTGACGAACCGCTTCGTTTTGCCCCGCTGTGTCCGCGCTTGCGCTCGCGTTGAACGCAGCGCTTTGAAGCTGTTGTTTCTTCGCATCGGCCACAATGAAGTTCAAAGTCGCGGCGTCCGGTACCGCAACTGCGTTCGTGGCTTTACTGCCATCGAATGCAAAGGACTTCATCCGGTCCGGTGACATAAAGGCACCGTTGATATAGTACGCAAGTGGCTGTGCGGGAATTGGAATTTGATTCTTCGTCTCGGAAATCCGCGCAGCTCCGGATTCCGATTGGACGGTGGTAGCGTTCGCGCGGGCGCGCGCGCTGAGCCGCGCGATGTTTTCGGCAGCATGCTTGGGATCGCAAGCCATAATGCGCGCGACGAGCTTTGCATTGGACGGATCGAAACGCGCAGCGTCCGTCATGCAGTCGGCCATCGTCGGTTGTGCCGGTTGCGCTCGCACCGGTGTCGTCGCGCAGCAGACCGCGAACATCATCATTCCGGCCGTCACGAGACTCGGCAAACGGCGCCGTTTCGATATTGATGGACGAGTTGCCATGGCGGCGGACCTCACCGGAGGAGGGCTGAAGGTCTCCACATTTCGACGCATCCCAGCGATCTCTTGCAAAGATAGCCTAAATTACCGAGCGGTTATGTACGGCAGCATCGCGTCGAGGCGGCGGTCGGTGATGCCCGAGACGTCGAGCAGCTCGTCCACCGATGCGAATGGGCCGTTCGACGTCCGGAACGCGACGATGCGCTCGGCAAGACCCGGGCCGATGCCGGGGACCGTCGCCAGGGTGTCCGCATCCGCGGCGTTGATGTCGACCTGGCCGGCGGGCGGAGGTTCGTCGCCGCGCGCTCGCCCGTGCCGCTGGCCGCGATGCGGGCCGCGCGTCCGGCGGCCGGTGCCACGGTGGCTCGGTCCGCGCGCTCGCGCGGTCGCCGGCACGGCCGCGCCGCGCATGGGGACGACGATCTCGTCGCCGTCGCGGACGTGCGCGGCAAGGTTGACGGCGACCAGGTCGGCGTCCGCGCGCGTCCCGCCGGCGAGCGCGACCGCATCCCTGGCGCGCGCGTCGGGACGGACGGTGTAGACACCGGGCCGCGCCACCTCGCCGGCTACGTACACCATCGTTTGCGCCGGGGCCGTGCGGTGCGGGCGCGCGCCCGGGGCGCCGTCCGCCGCGGCGGACCAGGCGGTCGTGGCAACCGTTGGCGGCGGGACGGGGCGGAGGAGGAGGGCGGCGCCGACGGCGGCCGCGGCGATGGCCGGCACAAGATGCTTCACGCCTCTCCATCACGCGCCACGGTCGCCTCGCCAAGGCCCTGGCCGGATCGTGCCGTAGATTCCGGGTTCCATGTCCGAGGAGAGCACCTACGACTTTCGCGCCGTCGAGCGCAGCCTGCAGGAGCGCTGGGAGCGCGACGGCATCTACGTCGCGCGCGACGACGACCCGCGCGAAAAGTATTACGTGCTCGAGATGCTGCCGTACCCGTCGGGCGATCTGCACGTCGGCCACGCGAAGAACTACACGCTGGGCGACGCGATCGCGCGCATCCATCGCATGAGCGGCAAGAACGTCGTGCACCCGATGGGCTGGGACGCGTTCGGGCTGCCGGCCGAGAATGCGGCGATCCAGCGCGGGATCGATCCCGATCCATGGACGCGCGAGAACATCGAGAACATGCGCCGCCAGCTGCGGCTGATGGGCACGAGCTACGACTGGACGCGCGAGATCGCGTCGTGCGATCCCGAGTACTACCGCTGGAACCAGTGGTTCTTCATCCGCATGTTCGAGAAAGGGCTCGCGTACAAGCGCGAAGCGCCAGTGAACTGGTGCCCCGTCGACCAGACCGTGCTCGCCAACGAGCAAGTCGAAGACGGCAAGTGCTGGCGCTGCGGCGCGGCAGTCGAGCGGCGCAACCTCGCGCAGTGGTTCTACAAGATCACCGACTACGTCGAGCGGCTGCTGGCGGGACTCGACCGGCTCGACGGCTGGCCCGACCGCATCCGCACGATGCAGCGCAACTGGATCGGCAAGAGCGAAGGCGTCACGTTCTCGTTCGACGTGGAAAACGTCGAGGCGCAGATCGAGGTGTTCACCACGCGCATCGACACGGTGTTCGGCGCGACGTTCGTCGCGGTCGCGCCGGAGCATCCGGTGGTCGAGAAGATCTTCGAGCGCTTTCCGAAATCGCGCCGGCGCGTCGAGGAGTTCACCGCGACGCTCACGAGCAAGAGCGAGCTCGAGCGCACGCAGCTCATGGAGAAGACGGGCGTTCCGACGGGCGCGTACGCGATCAACCCGCTCTCGCGCGAACGCATCCCGATCTGGGTGACGAACTACGTGCTCGCCGAGTACGGCACCGGCGCGGTGATGGGCGTGCCCGCGCACGACGAGCGCGACTTCGATTTCGCGAAGAAGCTCGCGCTGCCGATCGCGCAGGTGGTCACGACGCCCGACGGCTCGTGCGCGCCCGCTGCACGAGGCGTACGTCGACGACGGCAAGCTGATCGCGTCGGGCGAGTACAGCGGCATGAAATCGCCTGCGGCGCGGCGCGAGATCGCGGCCGGCTGGAGGCGAGGGCGGCGCAAGATCATGGTGAACTATCGCCTGCGCGACTGGCTCGTGTGCCGTCAGCGCTACTGGGGGACGCCGATCCCGGTCGATCGTACTGTCCCACGGACGGCATCGTGCCGGTATCGGACGACCAACTTCCGGTGCTGCTGCCCAAAGACGTGCAGTTACCGGCCAGGGCTCGCCGCTCGCCAACGACGCCGCCTTCATGAACATGACGTGCCCGAAATGCGGTGGGGCCCGCGCCGCGACCCGGACACGATGGACACGTTCGTCGACTCGTCGTGG
>CAWBTJ010000072.1:0-3769 GCA_963791645.1 Vulcanimicrobiota bacterium
TCGCTCGTTCGGATTTCTTTGCGCGGCGGGCCGGCCCGCCGGCCTCGGCGCTCCGGCCGCGCCGGTGGGAGCGGTGGTGAAACCAGGATCAATCGCGCACCGTACATCGGGCATGAAGACCATCGGCCATCCATCAGACTCGGTGCGCTTGGTGCGCACATCCGCCCTCTCGCGGTGGGCAGCGCGTCGTTCGGCGGATGGGGGCCCCGCGTTCCCGGACTCTAGACCCGCCGCCGCCGTCTAGGGAGACGAAAGCGGCCCTGCGAACGCGCCGCATGTGATCAAAGAAGGCTGGCGCGGACGCTACTACGAGGACTTCGAGGCCGGCGACGTCTATCGCCACCGGCTCGGGCGCACCGTGACGGAGACCGACAACACGCTCTTCACGATGCTGACGCTCAACACCAACCCGATCCACTTCGACGAGAACCTCGCGGCGCAGACGCCGTTCAAGAAGATCCTCGTCAACTCGTGCTTCACGCTGTCGCTCGCCGTCGGGCTCTCGGTCTCGGACTTGAGCGAGCACGTGATGGCGAACTTGCAGTGGAACGACGTGAAGCTGCCCAGCCCCGTGTTCGTGGGCGATACGATCTATGCGTCCAGCGAGATCCTCGCCAAGCGCGAGTCGGGCTCGCGGCCCGACGTCGGCATCGTGACGGCGCGCACGACGGGCGTCAACCAGCGCGGTGAGACCGTGATCGCGTACGAGCGCACGTTCATGGTGTACAAGCACGGACACGACCCGCGCGACACGATCCAGCCCGCGTAGCGTGGACCGCGAGAAGCTGCGCGCCGACGTGCGCGCGCTCTGCGAGCGGCTCGGTGGCGCGGCGTACTGGCGCGAGCTCGACGCCAAGCGCGAGTATCCTGAAGCGTTCGCGCGCGCGTTCGCGGACGCACGCTATCTCGCGGCGCTGATACCGCCCGAGTTCGGCGGGCTCGGCTTGGGGCTGGGCGACGCGTCGGTGATCGTCGAGGAGATCAACCACGCCGGCGGCAACGCGGGGACCGCGCACGCGCAGCTCTACACGATGGGCACGCTGCTGCGCTGGGGCAGCGATGCGCAGAAGCGCGCATGGCTGCCGAGGATCGCAAGCGGCGAGGTGCGGCTGCAGGCGTTCGGCGTGACCGAACCGGTCGCCGGCAGCGACACCACGCGCATCGAGACGAGCGCGGTGCGCCGCGGCGACGTCTACGTGGTGAACGGCCGCAAGCGCTGGACGTCGCGTTTCCAGCACTCCGATGCGATGCTGCTGCTGGCGCGCACGGCGCCCGCGCCCGACGGCGACCGCGGCGGCGGGCTGTCGGTGTTCTTGGTCGATCTGCGCGGGCTGCGGCCCGGCACGATCGACGTCACGCCGATCCCGGTGTGGATGAACAACGAGACCAACGAGATCGCGATCAACGATCTGGAGATTCCGGCGGAGAATCTGATCGGCGAGGAAGGCCGCGGCTTCCGCTACATCATCGACGGCTGGAACGCGGAGCGCATCCTCATCGCGGCCGAATGCGTCGGCCACGGGCGCTTTCTCGTCGAGCGCGCGGCCGAGTACGTCACGCGGCGCGAGGTGTTCGGCAAGCCGCTCGGTGCGAACCAGTCGATCCAGTTCCCGATCGCGCGGGCGCATGCGGCGGTCGACGCGGCGGACCTCGTGCGGCGCGATGCCGCGGACCGGTTCGACCGCGGCGAGCCGTGCGGCCCGCAAGCGAACACCGCCAAGCTGCTCGCTAGCGAAGCGTCGTGGCAAGCCGCCAACGCGGCGATCGACGCGCTCGGCGGAAACGGCTTCGCGGCGGACTTCGACGTGGAGCGGATCGCGCGCGAGACGCGGCTGTACACGGTCGCGCCGCTCTCGAACAACCTCATCCTCGCCTACCTCGGGCACAAAGTGCTCGGCATGCCTCGGTCGACATGAGACCGCTCCAAGACGTTCGCATCGTCGCCGTCGAGCAGTACGGCGCGGGGCCGTTCGGCACGGTGCACCTCGCGGAGCTGGGCGCCGACGTGATCAAAATCGAGGATGTGCGCACCGGCGGGGACGTCGGGCGCGCGGTGCCGCCGTACCAGGCCGGCCACGACTCGCTGTTCTTCGAGACGTTCAACCACGACAAGCGCAGCGTGGCGCTCGACCTCACCAACGCCGCCGGGCGCGCGGTGTTCGAGGATCTCGTGCGTGTCAGCGATGCCGTGTACTCGAACCTGCGCGGCGACATCCCGGCGAATCTGCGCCTGCGGTATGCCGATCTCGCGCACGTGAACCCGCGCATCGTGTGCGTGTCGCTATCGGGGTTCGGGATGACCGGACCTCGGCGCGCGGAGCCGGCGTACGACTACATCTTGCAAGGGCTCGCGGGGTGGCAGTCGTTGACCGGCGATCCCGACGGCCCGCCCACGAAGTCGGGACTGTCCGTGGTGGACTACAGCGGCGGGCTCGTCGCCGCGCTCGCGCTGCTGGCGGGGGTGCACGCGGCGCGGCGCGACGGCGTGGGATGCGACTGCGACACGTCGCTGTTCGATACCGCGATGAACATGCTGACGTACGTCGCGTCGTGGGCGCTCGCGCCCGACGGCGCGTACGAGCCGCAGCGGCTGGCGTACTCGGCGCACCCGTCCATCGTGCCGTTCCAGAACTTCCGCACGTCGGACGGCTGGGTCGTAATCGTGTGCGCGAAGGAGAAGTTCTGGCAGCGGCTCGTCGACGTGCTCGGCATCACGCACGTCCGCGACGACCCGCGCTTCCGCGGCTTCGCCGCGCGCCGTGAGAACCGCGCGCTGGTGACGTCCACGCTGCAAGACGTGCTGGGGACGCGAACGACGGCGGACTGGATCGCGGCGCTGACCGCCGCCGGCGTGCCGTGCGGGCCGATCAACTACGTTCGATCGGCGCTCGCCGATCCGCAAACGTCGGCGCGCGGCCTGGTGACGGAGGTCGAGCATACGGCGTTCGGCACCGCGCGCTGGATCGCAAGCCCGGTTCGCGTCGGTGAGGCATCCGCACAACACCGGCAGGCGCCCGGACTGGGTGAGCATACGGACGCCGTGCTGCACGATCTGCTGGGCGTACGATTGGGCCAAGGTCGCCCAGCTGCGTGCCGCCGGAGCATTTGGCCCCGTCGCGTAACGTTCACCTTTCGGACATCGTACGGGTCGTGCGCCTTGCTATCACCGTTGCATGGCGTTGCGGCCCTACCCGGGACCCGGGATGATTCTGATCTGTGATTTCGGCGGCTACGTCCAACCGGAGATGGTCAAGACGCGGCGCGTTGTCGTCGTATCGCCGAAGCGGCTGTTCCGGTCACCGTCGGACGCGACGGTACTCGTCATACCGCTCAGTACCGTCGAACCCGAGCCGCTCGAGCCGTGGCACCACCGGATCGCCGACGGTAGGTATCGCGGCGTCGGCATGTGTTGGGCGAAAGGTGATCTCATCGCGCATGTCTCCCTAAGGCGGCTCGATCGAATCGTGCACGCGTACGAGCGAATCATTCCGGTCGTCGGCACATGGGATCTCGATGGGATTCGCGGTGCCGCGGCGGCAGCAATCGGGAGAGGAGGACGTAGCATGTCAAGATGTGTATATGCGCGGCGTAGGCCCGCGATGGAGTCGCTGCGCGACGCACGCAGGGAGCGGGCGTTTGAGGTGCCGGAGGCGTTCCGGTGCCGGCTTATCGCAAACCGCAAACATTGTGGCGGTAGGAACCGAAAGTCCGGAGACGTCCGGACTTTTCTTATTTCGTCGTGGATCCCCCGCGGCGCAGCACGCGTTCT
>CAWBTJ010000073.1:0-7377 GCA_963791645.1 Vulcanimicrobiota bacterium
GCTGCTGGACGAAGCGATCGCCGCGGACAACGCGTGCTTTCATGCGGCCCGCAAACCAGGCGTGACGCTGGCGATCCACCTCTGCCGCGGCAACAACCGCAGCCAGTGGTACGCGAGCGGCGGCTACGACGCGATCGCGGAGAAATTGTTCCACGAGCTGGACGTGGACCGGTTCTTGCTGGAGTACGATGACGAGCGCTCGGGCTCGTTCGAACCGCTGCGCCTGGTGCCGAAGGGCAAGACCGTCGTGCTCGGCCTCGTCAGCACCAAGAAACCGGAGCTCGAAGACCAAACGGCGCTGATCCGGCGCATCGAGGATGCAAGCAAGTGCATCCCGCTCGAGAATCTCGCGCTGAGCCCGCAATGCGGCTTCGCCTCGATGGCCGAAGGCAACCTCATCACCGAAGCCGATCAGTGGGCGAAGCTGAACCTGGTCGTGGATACGGCGCGCAAGGTTTGGCGTTGAGCGGGGTCACCGGCGCGGTCGCGGCGTATGCGCTTTCGCTCGACGCTGCGAAACTGCCGGCCTCGACGATCGAGCACGCGAAGCAGGCCGTGCTCGATGTCATCGGGATCGCGGCGCGGGCCCGCGCCGAATCGGACACGTCGAAGATCGTGCACCGCGTCGTTCGCGAGGTGGATGCGGGCGGAAAATCGACCGCGGTGGCCTACGGACCGCAGTTCTCCGTGCAGTACGCGGCATTGCTCAACGGCTGCAGCTTCCACGCGCTGGACTTCGACGACACGCACGAGCTGTCGTCGCTGCATCCCGGCGCGCCGGTGATCGCGGCGGCGTTGCCGGTCGCCGAACAGCTCGGTGCGAACGGACGCGCGTTTCTTGCCGCAATCGTTGCGGGCTACGACGTCACCGTGCGGCTCGGGATCGCGGTCAGGCCGCACGTGCACTACGCGCGCGGCTTCCACCCGACGGCGACGGCGGGAATATTCGGCGCGACCGCCGCGGTCGCGCGCCTGCGCGGCGCGACGCCGGCGACGCTCGCAAGCGCGTTCGGGATCAACCTGAGCCAAGCCGCGGGATCGCTGCAATTCAGCGCCGACGGCGCGCAGACGAAGCCGCTCCAAGTCGGTCTCTCAGCACACAACGCAGTGCTCGCGGAACGCTTCGCCGCCGCCGGTCTGCGCGGGCCGGCCGAGGCGTTCGAAGGGCGCAGCGGTTTTCTCCACGCATACTCCGACGCCGCGAACGCCGCCGACCTCCTCGACACGTGGGACGGCGTGCACGAGATCGATCGCACCGCCTTCAAACCGTATCCGTGCTGCCGCTACATCCACAGCGCCGTCGATCAGCTCGCCGAGATCGTGCGCGAGCACCGGCTCACGCCGGATGCGATCGACGAAGTCCGCATCGGCCTCCCGGCGGCGGGGATGCGCCTCGTCGGCGATCCGGAAGAAACGAAGCGCCGCCCCCGCAGCGTCGTCGACAAGCAGTTCAGCATGTATCACGCCGCCGCGGCGACGATCCTGTGGGGAAGCGTGCGCTGGGACGACTACGCGCGCCCGGACGATCCGCAGCTCGCGCGCCTCATCGAACGCATCAAGGTGAGCAACGATCCCGAGATCGAGGCGCTCTCACCACGCATGGCATCAAAAGTTGAGGTGGACGCGGGCGACGTGCACGAACGCCGCATCGCAACGAGCCCGCGCGGCGAACCGGATCGCCCGCTCGAGTGGGACGAGCTGATCGCGAAGTTCAACGACCTCGCATCGGTGACGTGGGACGCGGCGAAGCGCAAGCAGATCGTGGACAACGTTCGCCGGCTGGAGCGGATAACCGACGTTCGAGCCTTCACGGCCGAGCTGGGAGCCGATCCCAAAGTCTGGATCAAGCTCCGCTAGCCATCAAGACTCGTTCGAGACCGGCCGCCCGAAGATAGACGAGCTCGCCGTCAACCGGCGAGCTCGTCGCGGACCTCTTCGCGTGAGGTGCTAACCCTTTGAGGCGCTCACGAGCTTGCCGGCCTTGTCGACGACGATCTTGATGAGCTCGCCCGCGCTATCGCGCACGGTCTTCACCGTGTTGCCGCTCGCGTCGGTCGTCGCCGGTCCGATCGCCGGCAGCTGCAGCACGTTGCCGATGATCTTCGCAGCGGCGCCGCCCGCCGCTCCGGCGAGGCCTTTCTCGACGATGTTGCCGGCTGCGTCGACGGTGTGATTGACTGTTTGCCCCAGCGTGTTGACGGTCTGCGAGAGGAACCCGCCGGGTGCGAGCGCGGTGTTGGCGATGCCGCCGACCGTGCTGACGGTCGTATCCACGGTGGACAACAAGCGGTCGACGATCTGCGGATTGCGGTCGAGCGTCGTGAGCGTACGGTCGATGATGTACGCGACGTTGTCGAGGCGGACGCGCAACAGCACGCTCGCTTTGACGCCCTTGATCGTGAGCTTCACCTTGTCGATGCCCACGTCGACACCCGCAGTGAGGGACAGCAGGTTCGCCAGCTTCGCATCCAAGTTGACGTGCGCCTTGAGGTTGTCGACCTGTAAATCGATCGATTCCACCGAGAGGTTAGGGATCTGGAGCAGCACGTCGGGGTCGTTCGCGCTCGTGCGCGGCGGCGTCGGGTTCGGGATTTTCGCGGGGGTCGTGGGCGCTGTCTGCGCCGGAGCGGCGAGCGGCATCACCGCGCACAGTGCTGCAAGCGTGACGCCGCAAACGGTTCTCTTGGTCATTGTTTCTCCTCGCCGCTTACGGCGCGACGTGATGTGCTGCGATGATGCGGGTTAGCCGCGACAAGTCTCCGTGGAATTGGCCCTCTCCACGAACGCCGCGAAGGGTGACGCTGATGTGCGCCGTTGACAGTGCGACCCCGACGCGGACCTGGAGCGGGCGGTCGAGGCCGACTTGGAGTGACGTCTCGTAGGGGCCGCGATCGATACGGCGCTCGGCGATGTTGAGTTGGATCCGTTCATCGCGGACCGCGACGACCGGCTCGTCGGCGCGCGCCGCCGGAGGAATAACGACCGTGCCGGCGACGACGAGCAACGCACAGCAAAGCCGCGCGATCAACGCGGCGCCGCCGGTGCGGGCGACGGTGAAGCGTGCGAATTCGCCGGGTCGACGAAGCGCGATGCCGCGTGGAGTTGGATCCGCACGTTACGGTAGGTGACGCCCGCCTTCGGGTGCGCGGGGAGGTTCGTGCGCGTGATCGTGTACCCGCCGGCCTGATTGACCCCGGACACCTTGACCTTCGCATTCTTTGGGACGACCGTGTAGCGGACGGACTGGATATGCACGTCCGCATCCAGCACGACATCGGCATCGGCCGACGGCGGCGGCGTGCCCTGCACGGTGGTCGTGCTCTGCGCGAACGATGCCCGTTCCCCAAGAAGCACGAGCGACGTTGCCAAAACACACGATCCGGCCAACCGACCGCATTTCATTGGCGCCCTATTCCTTGAAAGGCGCAACTATAAACGCGCTGCGGGTTGCAGCGACGCGCTCCGCATTACTCGTACTCCACCGAGAACACGTATTCGGCCGGGACCGAGCGGCAGTTGACGATCGCGGTTCGGTACGTCGAGCCGCGCGCGGCCTGGATGGCCGAGCTGTTGAACAGCGATGACGCGGACCGAATGATGTCCGCCCACAAGACGCGCGACCGGTCGTCGAGCACGATTCGAACCTGCACCAACCCCTTCACCTTGGCGACGTACGCTTCGTATGGAGTATCGGGCTCGAGGGCCCTCACCGTGCGCGCCGGGACGTTCGGCTGCGCGCAGGCCGCGACCGGCGGCGTTTCCGGCTCGCGCGTGCACGTCTCGTCGTCGACCGTCGCCGCGCCGCCCTTCGCCGTGCGCCGCATCGTATCGCCGGTGACCGCGTACGTGAGCTCCATCGGCGCCCTATCGTCGTAGGTTCGGCCGACGAAGCGCAGCGGAGAAGCCCCGCTCGAACCCGTGCCGTTCCCTTCGACCGACGAGATCGTTACGTTGCCGCCGCTCTCCGTTATTCGTTCGAACGACGTGCTCGGCGCGCCATCCGTTTCGGTCGTATCTGCGCGGCCGAACACTTCGCGCCTCCCCGGCGGCACGGAGACTTTGGTGGTCACGGCGAAGTACGAACGCTCGGTGGGACGGGCACCCGCCACCGCGCAGCGCCAGTGACCGCCGAGCGAGCTCAGCGAATCCGGCGGCGCCGCACCGAGCGGCGCGAGCAGCAAGGGCACGGCGGCAGCGAAACGGACGATCGTACGCATCCTAGACATCCTACCAGGATTCCGTCTCGCTCGCGCTACCTGCTTTGTACGATAAAGAACGCACCGAGCACCAGCGCCGCGATCGCGCCGAGCCCCGCGAGCGTCGGCGAGATGACGAGCCCGAGGAAGACGCACGTTACGGCCAGCGCGGTCCAGATCGGAAGCGGCGAGCGCGTCGTGAACGTGCCGACCACCTCGCCGGCGCCGTCGGAGACCTTCGCGTCGTTGCGGTCGCCGTACAGGTCCGCTTCGCGCTTCGCGACGATCATGTAGCCCGCCACGAAGATCAGCGCGAACGCCATGAAACCGAGCAGGAACGTGCCGACGATCTCGTGCGCGACCAGCCAGGTATGCGATCGCGATGACGATCGCGAACACCGCCGAGCTGATGAACAAACGAAGGCCGGCCATCATCGCAGCGTCCTCGCGGCGACTCGGGGTGGTGCGCGTCGAAGACGGGGCGTTCGCTGCGGATCGGCGGCAGCGTGTCGAAGTTGTGCTCCGGCGGCGGCGAGGTCGTCCACCACTCCAGCGAGTTCGCAAGCCACGGGTCCGCTCCGACGGGCTCGCGTTTGCGCGACTGCTCAGCGTGTTCCCGTTCGCGTACTCGCGCGGCGCACGGTCCAAGCCATGAAAATCATCGCGCTGTGCCTTTGCGTCGCGCTGTTGGGGACGACGGCTGCTCAAGCGCGGCGCGATCGAATTTTTTGCGCGAAATCCCCGGTCGAGATCGTCGCGATCGCGGACGTCGTGCGACCGTCGGACAACGGCACGCAGGCGATCCAATCAGACGCCCACGCCCTCAGAATGTTTCTGGAGCATTCCCGGCAAGGCAGCTCGGGCTCGGCCGACGACAAGGCGCGCTGGCAACGCGTCCGCGCGTTCGTGAAAAAGAAGTGTCACGGCCGAGACATCGGCCCGAACCTACCCTAGCGGTCGTCGCGCAGATACGCGTCCGAGCCGTCGAGCCAGTCTTCGCGCGGCGGCGAGAACACGTCGATGTCGATCGTATCTTCGAGGGCGTACGCCGAGTGCGGCGTGTTCGACGGGATCACGAGCACCTCGCCCGCGTGCACGACGACCTCGCGTTCACCGTCCTCACCGAGCTTGAACTGCAGCGCGCCCGACGTGATGTACGTGATCTGCTCGTTGTGGTGCGCGTGCTTGGGCACGAGCTCGCCCTTCGCGAGGCGCACCTCGGCGATCATCATCGAGTCGCCGGTGATGAGCCGGCGTGTGATCGACCCTTTGAGCTTCTCCGCGGTCATGTCTTCCCAGCGGTAGTGGGTGGGCGCTTTGGTGTCCAGCATCGGGCCTACTTCGATGCGCGGCCGCCCCCGCCTGGCACATGAGCGACGACACGTGCCGCACGGGAAATCGAGGGACGAACGCCCACTTGACCTTTCTCGGCGAGCGACGATGCTTGCCACAGGTCCATGTTGCCCTTCAAGTATGTTTTTATTGCCTGCATGGTAACGAATCGCCGCAGCTTCGGACACGGTTTGGGCCATGCGACGATGTTGTCTTTTTGCGGATCGAAAACGATGTCGTCGTCGCTGGAGTTCGCGTCGCATGGGGCAAGCGTGTTTTGTTTGACCAAGATGCCGGTGTACTTGACGCCGTGCTGGGTGAGCTGTGCCGTCTCGCCGAGCACGATTTGAACCGCAGCCGCCGTCGAGGTTGACGTCGCAGCTACGAGCATCGCTAGAATCAAATAGCGTTTCATCAATGAATCCCCGCGGAAGCGACGAGATCGGACTCGATGAAGTCCACCGCGTCGCGAGGTATCGTGTAGACTTCGGCGTCCGGCAATACTTTTGGGTGCAGTTTCGTCGGAGCCGGCTGATACAGAGCGATGACGTCTTTGTCCGTCTGGCCCAGCAGCGTCACCGCGGTCGAATCGAGGAGCGCGGCTACCGGCAATTCCTTCACGCGCTCCGCCTTGATATGGATCCTCGAGCCGATGAGATTTCGCCCGCGCACGAGCTCCGACTGACGGTTCGCGGAGTCTTGTGCTATTGCCGCGAGCGCCGGAAATGCGGCGACGATGAAGACGATTCCGAGCGCCGCGAGAAAGCCGTGCGACGTCGCCGCGGGCAGCTTGGACTCTCGGAGGACGAGGCCGGTGCCGACGATGACCGCAACCGCGATCAGCGCCGTGACGACGACTCCGCTCCAATGATCCCGCAGCACCTCGTATGCATCGAGCAAGATGAGGTACAGCGAACTTCCGCCCGACGACGACGACGGCATATCGAATGAGGCGAAGAATCGCTGGCGATAGACGACGCCGACAAAAATCAAGAAGATCGAAACGACGAAGGCCGCGTCTCTAGCGCTACCGAGAGCCGTCTCGACGAGAGACTTTTCCGCCCGCTGCTCTGCCATGCGAACCCCCAAAGACGGGGCTACGCCGGCTACGAAATGGAACCTTGCATAGCCTCCCGAGGCGACCTTCTTCGGCTCGCCGGAAAAAATCCCCTGGAGCGGGCTCGCCGCCCCGCCTAAACGACCCCGCGCGAGCGAAGCGCCGTCACCAGTTTGGCGGCGAGCGGCACGTGAGCCCGGCGCGTGAACACGTCGTAGCGATTTGCTTCGATTCGATCCAAGATGCCGCGGTACAACGAAAGGGCGAGCCGCACGGTGTAGCGCGATCGCGGAGCGAGCAGCGCGATCCCGGCTCCGCTTCGCGGTACATCGAGCGCACGCGCTCGATCTGGAATTTCATGAGCGCCACGAACGGCTCGTCGACGAGTCCGCCGAGGATATGCGACTCGCCGCAGCCGAAGCGGTGCAGATCTTCGGCCGGGAGATAGATTCGGTCCATGCGAGCGTCCTCGCCGACGTCGCGGAGAATGTTCGTCATCTGCATCGCGCGTCCCAACGCGATGCCGTAGCGGCTCGCTTCCGGCGAGACGGTGCCCAGAATCGGCATGACCAGCAATCCCACGGTGGAGGCGACAAGGAAGCAGTACTCGCTGAGGGCGTCGTACGTCTCGTAGCGCCGGACCGTAACGTCCATTCTTCCACCGCGCAAGAGATCGAGCGCCGGACCGATCGAAATGCCGAACCGCTCCGCGGCGTCCGCGAACGCCATGAAGATCGGATCGCTCGCTCGGCCGTCGTACGCATCCAGGAGCTTGCGCTCCCAGGCGTCGAT
>CAWBTJ010000074.1:0-37826 GCA_963791645.1 Vulcanimicrobiota bacterium
TCCGGAAGGTCAACGCCATCTGGTCGGCCGGCGGCCTGGCGCCCTGTGCTCGCGGGCTTCGTCGTCGTGCCGGTGTTCTTGATGGCGCTCGCCTCGGTCGTCGCAGCCGGACCGATCGCGCTCGGTTGGCTCATCCTGATCGGGCCGTTCATCCGGTTGGCCGTTCGGCGTGTCCCGCGCCCGTGGCAATTCGTGCTCGGCCCGCAGCCCACGCGCCCAGTCGTAACTTTGGGCCCCGAGGGTGTATCCTAAGTCCGTATGGTAACCGCGGAACTGGTGCGCGACGCGCTCAAAGACGTCCAGGATCCCGAGCTCTTCATGGGGATCCTCGATCTCGGCCTCGTCTACGACGTGGTCTGCGAAGGGCCAAGCGGCGAGGACGTCACGGTGACGATGACGCTGACGTCGCCGATGTGTCCCGGTGGGTCCGATGTTCAAGCAGGCGGTGCTCAGTAAGGTCGAGAGCGTCGAGGGCGTCAAGAACGCGACGGTCGACATCACATTCAGCCCGCCGTGGGATCCCAAGACCATGGCGAGCGAAGACGTCAAGCTGGCGCTCGGCATCTGGTAGCATCGCGCACCCGGCGCGTGCTCTCTAGTGCGAGAGGGCCGCGACCGCTTCCGCGACGCTCGGGAAGCTGCGGAACGTGTTGTGCTCGTCGAACGTGAACGAGCCGCGGATGAAGCCTTTGTGTCCGAAGTAGAGGCCGTGCACGTCGACGGGGAGGCGGTGCGGGCCGAGCGCGGCCGCGAACGTGGTCGTCGACTCGCCGCTCGACGCAGGGCTCGGATATTGGTACGGATGCGAAGTCACGCGCACGGGACGGTCGCTCGGCGTCGACGACCATGAGGCCGGCGATGTGCACGTCGTCGTGCAGGTCGGTGTCGAACTTCAGCCCGCGTTCGCCGGGCGCGCAGCCGTCGCACGGCGCACTCGCGAAATGGTACTCGCGCACGAACTTCGACACGTACGGCTGGTGGTTGAAGCCCTCGCCGTGCTTGATCTTCGTGTCGGTGTCCGCGGTGAGTTGCGCCAGCTTCGCGGAATCGTACGGCCGGCCGTCTTCGACGACCGAAATGATGCCGGCGGCAACCGGGATGCCGTCCTGGAACACGACGTAGCGGCGAACGGTCGTCTGCTTGTGCATGATCGGCGCCGAGATCTTCTGCGTCGAGTCGGTGGTCATCCCGAGGATGCCCTTGGAGTCGGCTCCGACCAGCGTCGCGACCCGGGCGGCCAGCGCATCGCCTTCGACCGGGGCACCGGCCGCGGCAGGGACCGCGGCGGCACTCCCCGCGAGCAGCACGAAAGCAAAGGCAGCAGATATGAGGCGCGTCGTCATCGTTCCCTGAATCGTACGCCGGGACGGAAAGGTTCCACCTCCGCAGCCTTCTCGACGGCAGCTTAACCGGGCCTTTTCGGTTACGGCAACCGCCCGCTCGATGCGGCCGCCTCGCGCGTCGCGCGCTCGAGTTCTTCGGCATAGCGATGGTATTCGAGCGTGAACATCGGCGTGCTGAATTGGATGCGACCGATCCGCCAACGGCGGATGTTGAACCGGCGAATGGTGCCGTCATCGTGGATGCCGACGCCTTCCAGCTTCGGTGCCCAGTTCGGTTGTCGTTTTGCGCCGGCCCAGCGCTCTTCGAGCTGTGCCTGCCCGTGGACGTCGACGGCGACGATCAACGTTGCGCCCGCGTCGTTCGGAAACGGGCGCACGTCGAGGACGCGCTTCCCGCGCGGGACGACGATCGGAAACGACGTGTGCCGCCGCGCCTCCGCCAGCGTCATCCGCGGGCGGTCCACTTCATCGACGCGCGCGTGGCTGAAATCGTGGCCGGTCAGCCGCTTGAGCGTCGCGTAATACGCGGGCGTCATCCACTTTTCGTGCTGGGGAACCGCGACGGCGAGCACGGCCACCAGCATCGCGGCACCGCCCGCGATGGCGATCGCGGGACGCCGGCTGTTCGGCGTGACGTTCGTGTGTTCGGCGGCGATGCGTGCGGCGATAAGCGCCGCCGGCAGCGGCGGGACCGCGAACGCGTCCACTGCGCTACGGACGCGGTCGGCGAGCGGATCGGACGTCATGCGAACTCCTCGGAGACTCGCCCGGCCGCATCGAGTGCGGCGGCGAGGCGGCGGCGGCCAAGTGCGAGCCTGAAGCGGATGGTGGCGGCCGGCGCGTTCAGCGCGAGTCCGATCTCGCGGCTCGACAGATCGTCGACGTACCGCAAGACCAGTGGGACGCGCAGCCATAGCGGCAGCGTGCCGAGCGCGCGCAGGACGTCGAGGCGCTCCGCGAGCGCGTCCTCGAAGCCGGGTGCGGTACGGTTGTCGTCGAGCGCCCCGTCGGCGACGCGGCGGCGCAGCGCGGTCGTCGCGGCGTTGACCGCGATGCGCGTCGACCACGCCGGATAGGCGTCGGGATCGCGCAAGGACGGCAGCCGGGTCGCGACGAGCACGAGCGCGTCCTGCGCGGCGTCTTCGGCGGTCGCGGCATGCTGCGTGATGCCGGCGGCGAGCCGGAACGCGCGCGGCCAGAGCGCGGTGAGCAGGCGATCGAGGGCAGCTCGGTCGCCGTCGCGGGCGGCGCGGACGTCGGCGTGCGGATCGGTCACGTGCACAGGACGCGGGTTCGGCCCCGAGGTGTTGGCGGCGGACCCCCCGGCCTCGCGCGCGAACGCTGGGGGCCATGTCCACCGCCGAATCGCCGCACGACCACGCGTACCACCGTCTCGAGGCGATGCGGGACGAGTCGCTCGCGCCGGCGGGTGAGGACGCGAACGAAAAGCAGCGCGGGCGCGGCAAGCGCACCGCGCGCGAGCGGGTCGAAGCGCTGGTCGATCCGGGCTCGTTCGTGGAGCTGGACCGCTTCGCGGTGCATCGGACGACCGAGTTCGGGCTGGCCGAACGCTCGTTCCTCGGCGACGGCGTCGTGACGGGGCACGCGACGATCGACGGCCGCCAGGTCTTTTTGTTCTCGCAAGACTTCACCGTGCTCGGCGGATCGCTGGGCGAAGTGATGGCCGAGAAGATCTGCAAGGTGATGGACCTCGCGGTGCGCACGGGCTCGCCGATGATCGGGATCAACGACTCCGGCGGCGCGCGGATTCAGGAAGGCGTCGTGAGCCTGGGCGGATATGCGGAGATCTTCTGGCGCAACGTGCAGGCGTCGGGCGTGATCCCGCAGATCAGCCTGGTCGCAGGGCCGTGCGCGGGCGGCGCGGTGTACTCGCCGGCGATCACCGACTTCACGGTGATGGTCGAAGGCATCTCGCAGATGTTCATCACCGGGCCCGACGTCACGAAGACGGTGACCGGTGAGGACGTCAGCTTCGAAGAGCTCGGCGGCGCGATGACGCACGCGACCAAGAGCGGAGTCGCGTACCTGACCGCGGCCGACGAGGACGAGATGAACGAGCATTGCCGGCGGCTGCTGTCGTTCATCCCGTCGAACAATCTCGACGATCCGCCGCTCGTGCCCACCGACGACGATCCGCTGCGGCTCGTGCCCGAGCTCGACGAGCTGATCCCCGACTCGCCGACGAAACCGTACGACATCCTCGATGCGATCACGGGCGTGGTCGACGACGGAGACTTCTTCGAGATCCAGCCGCTGTGGGCGCAAAACATCGTGATCGGCTTCGGCCGCATCGGCGGCCGCAGCGTCGGGATCGTGGCAAACCAGCCGAAGTTCTTGGCCGGCGTGCTGGACACGACCGCGTCGATCAAAGCGGCGCGGTTCGTGCGCTTCTGCGATGCGTTCAACGTGCCGCTGCTGACGTTCGTCGACGTGCCGGGGTTCTTGCCGGGGACGGGCCAGGAATGGGGCGGCATCATCAAGCACGGCGCGAAGCTGCTGTACGCGTTCGCGGAAGCGACGGTGCCGATGATCACGGTGATCACGCGCAAGGCATACGGCGGCGCCTACGACGTCATGGCGTCCAAGCACATCCGCGCGGACTTCAACTTCGCCTGGCCGACGGCGGAGATCGCGGTGATGGGCGCAAGCGGCGCGGTGAAGATATTGAGCCGCCGCGAGATCGCGGACGCGCCTGATCCTGAAGCGAAAGCGGTGGAGCTGACCGACGAGTACACGGAGCACTTCGCAAACCCGTTCATCGCCGCGCAGCGTGGATATGTCGACGACGTGATCAGCGCGAGCGAGACGCGGCGTGCGGTGTCGCGGGCGCTGGATGCGCTGGCAAACAAGCGCGTCGAACGGCCAAAGCGCAAGCACGGCAACATCCCGCTCTAGGTGGGGCCAGGCGCGGACGGCGAACCCTGCCGCCCCCGTTAGGAGGCGAGGCGACCGAGTTCGCGAATCGGGGAGACCCTTGCTCGCCTTCGAGGGTGAATTCATGAGCATTCAGGCACGCCAAGAGCTAACCGACAAGCTGCAGTTCTCGGATAACACGCAAAAGTCCGATCTGCTGGATCCGAACAAGACGAACTCGCTGCTCATCCAGATGCTCCTCGACGTCGCACACCGATGCCCGCGCCCGCTCTTGATCACCGCGCTCACGACCGACCATCCGACGTTCGACGGCGGGGTGGGCACGCACGGTCACACGCAAGGGTTCGCCTTTGACGGTTGGACCGCGACCGGCGGCGACGCGGGTGTCGCCGACCTGCTGCGCGCGCTCGCGGCAAGCCCGTACGTGTGGACCGTCGGTGCGGGCGGCGTCGCGAAAAACTTCCTCGCCGGGATCAACTTTCCGAACGACGGCAAGTTCATCTTCTTCCTCGATAACAACCAGGATCACGTCCACGCGCAGGCCGGGAACGCCAACGGCGAGGGCCTCCGCTAGCACGCTCGCCGCCGGGGGAGGGTTGTGCGACCCCGGCGCATGATCGTTCGTCCTCGTGGGATTGCTTGACGGAAAGACCATCCTCGTCACCGGGGTCGCCAACCGGTGGTCGATTGCGACCGGGATCGCGCGGCAGTTGCACGCGCACGGGGCGCGGCTGATCCTCACCTACCAGGGGGATCGGGTCGAGGACGCCGTGCGCAGCCATGCCGAGGAGTTCGGCGGTGCCGCCGTGTTCGAGTGCGACGTCACCAGCGACGACTCGCTGCGCGCGCTCGCCGCAGGCATCGGCAAGATCGACGGGCTCGTGCACTCGATCGCGTTCGTGAAGAAAGAAGACCTCTCCGGGAAGGTCTACACCACGTCGCGCGACGGGTTCGCGATGGCGATGGACATCAGCGCGTACTCACTCATCGCGCTGGTCGGGCACCTCAACGACAATCTCAACGACGGTTCGTCCGTCATGGCGCTGACGTATCTCGGCTCGGGTCAGATCGTGCCGAACTACAACATTGCCGGGATCGCGAAAGCCGCGCTCGAGTCGACGGTTCGCTATCTTGCATTCGATCTCGGCGCGCGCGGCATTCGCGTGAACGCGATCTCGGCCGGGCCGATCAAGACCGCGTCGTCCCGTCAGGTCGCCGGGTTCTCCGCGATGCCTGCTAAGGTCGGGGCGGCGTCGCCGCTCAAGCGCAACGTCACACCCGACGACGTCGGGAACTGCGCCGTCTATCTCGCCTCGGACCTTTCGACGCAGATCACCGCCGACGTGCACTTCGTCGACGCCGGTTACCACGCGATGGGAATGTATCCCGAGGCTGCTCAGAGCTGATGTACGTTCCTACCGCCGACGAGCTTGCCGCGATCACGGCCGCATACGTCGTGGTGACAGCCGCCACGGACACGCCCGCGCAGCCCCAGGCGTCGCGCTGGAGCTTGGCGGGGCGGTTGCCGGATGTCGACGACGCAGCGCGTGCGGTTCGCAACGACGCCGGCGTCGCGATGGAATGCTGCCGGACGGCTCGATGGCTGACGCGCCGTTCGCGAAGATCCTCGTCGCGAACCGCGGCGAGATCGCGATCCGCGTCATGCGCAGCGCGAAAGAGCTCGGCTGCGCGACCGTCGCCGTGTACTCCGACGCCGACCGTGACGCGCTGCACGTGCGCTATGCAGACGAGGCGTACCACCTTGGGCCGGCAGCGCCGTCGCAGTCGTACCTCAACGCCGACAAGCTGCTCGACATCGCGCAGCGCGCGGGCGCGGACGCGATCCATCCCGGCTACGGCTTCTTCGCAGAGAACGCCGCGTTCGCGCGGCGTGTGATCGCTGCCGGAATCACGTGGATCGGGCCGCACCCCGACGCCATCGACGCGATGGGCGACAAAGTGCGCGCGCGCCAGGCGATGGTCGCCGCGGGCGTCCCGGTCGTACCCGGCGGAACCGATGCGATCGCCGACGTCGCCGGCGCGCACCTCGCGGCGGAGAAGTTCGGGATGCCGCTCGCGCTCAAGGCGTCGGGCGGCGGCGGCGGCAAGGGGCTGAAGGTCGCGCGTACCGTCGACGAGATCGAGTCGGCCTTCACGACGGCTTCGCGCGAGGCGACCGCGTACTTCGGCAACGGCACGATCTATGCCGAACGGTATCTCGAGAATCCGAAGCACGTCGAGCTGCAGATCCTCGCCGACAAGCACGGCAACGTGCTGCACGTCGGCGAGCGCGACTGCTCGCTGCAGCGCCGGCATCAAAAGCTGTGGGAGGAAGCGCCGGCACACATCGCGCCCGCGGTGCGCGAAGGCTTGCGTGCCGCCGGCGTGCAGGCCGCGAAGGCGATCGCGTACGACTCCGTCGGCACGATCGAATGTCTCGTCAGCGGCGATGCGTTCTATTTCCTCGAGATGAACACGCGCATTCAGGTCGAGCACACCGTCTCCGAAGAGGTGTCGGGAATCGACCTCGTGCGCGAGCAGATCCTCGTCGCCGCCGGACGTCCGCTCTCATTTTCGCAGGCCGACGTGGACGCCGGATTTCGCGGGCACGCGATCGAGGTTCGCGTGAACGCGGAGGACCCGGCGCAGAACTTTCGGCCCGCGCCCGGGACGGTCGAGCGCTATAAAGAGCCGGGCGGTTTCGGCGTGCGCGTCGACTCCGCCGCGTATCCCGGGTTCGCGATCACGCCCGACTACGACTCGATGATCGCGAAGCTCATCGTGTGGGCGCGCGACCGCGACGAGGCGCTGGCGCGGCTCGCGCGCGCGATCGACGAGTACACGATCAGCGGCGTCCCGACGACGCTTCCGCTGCTGCGCGCGTTGTGCGACTTCGGCCCGGTGCGCGACGCGTCGTACGGCACGGCGACGCTCGAACCGTTCGCTGCCTCGCTGGCGGCTGCCGCGACGAACGGCGTTGCGCACGGTGAGGGCACCCCTCGACAAGCTCAGGGTGACACCGGCGCTCGGGGTGACACTACCGCTGACGACGACACGATCCGGGTTGAAGTGAACGGGCGCCTCTTCCGCGTACGGTTCGTCGACTTGCCCGTTCCGCGCGGAACTGCGAATCCGGGCGTCTCCCGTACGCGAGGCGTCGCTCCGAAGAAGGGCGGCACCACGCGGAAGTCCACGGCGGCAGCAGGGAACGACGTTATCTCGCCCATGCACGGCGTCGTGGTTGAGATTCCCGTCGTGCAAGGTGCGAGCGTGAACGAAGGCGACGTCGTCGCGGTGATCGAGGCGATGAAGATGATGAACGAAATCCGCGCGCACAAGACGGGCACAGTCGCAACGGTCCACGTCGCCGCGGGCGTCACGGTCGAGGCACGGACGCCGCTCGTCACGATCGCGTGAAGCGCGATCCGTACACCGTCGTCGTTCGCGTCGGGCTGGTGATCGGGGGTGCGATCGACGCCTATGTCGGCGTCCTCTCGCTCTTCGCACCGCAGCTCATTCAGCCGCTGCTTGACATCCCCGTCAAGGACCCGACCGTCGTGCAGATCGCCGGCGGTGAGTACGTCGTCGCGGCGCTCGTCTACGCGCTCGCGTTCCGCGATCCCGTGCGCTTTCGTCCGCTGATTTGGTTGTGCGCGCTCGATCAGCTCTTCGCGGTCGTGCTGCCGGCGCTTGCGCTCGCGCACGGCGCGTTGCCCGCGACGTGGAAGATCGTCGCGCCGATTCCGTTCCAGGCGCTGCTGGCGGTGCTCTTCGTCGTCTACGCCGCGCGGCCGGGGCGGAACCGTAGCGCGACGCCGTTCATGCAGTAGCGCAATCCCGTCGGTTTGGGGCCGTCGTCGAAGACGTGTCCAAGATGTCCCGCGCAGCGCGCGCAGTGCACTTCGGTGCGCGCCATGAAGCCCGAGCCGTCGGCGCGCGTCGCGACCGCGTTGGGCAGCGGCGCGTAGAAGCTCGGCCAGCCCGTGCCGCTGTCGAACTTCGTCTTCGACGAGAACAGCGCGAGGTCGCAACCGAGGCACGCGTACGTACCGGCGCGCTTCTCTTCGTCGAGCGGGCTCGTGAACGCGCGCTCCGTCCCCTCGTGGCGGAGCACCTCGTACGACTCCGGCGGGAGCAGCTTGCGCCACTCCGCGTCGGTGTGCGTGACGACCGCCACCGCCGCCCGCGCGGCAGCCGGGGCCGCCAGGAGCAGGCCAGCGATTCCGGTGAGGACGGTGCTGCGTTTCATCGTACTGCTAACGCTACCAGAGCCCGGTTCGGATGTCCGTAAGCGAGCTTACTTGGCCGCGGGCGCTGCGGGCGACGGCGCCGGGTCGGGCGCCAGCGGGTTGGGATCGAACACATCACCGCCAGCCACGAGCCCGTCGTCGTCGATCGCGAAGATATAGAGCAGCGTTCGCTTGGGCGTGCGCAGCAGATACTGGTACGCCGACGACGGCGCGCGGCGGTCGACGTTGACCAACGTGTACGTGCGCTCGCCGAAGCGCGCGAGATCGCGCAGCGCCGCTTGGATCCGCGGCTGGCGCAGCCCGGCGCGCGCGGAGGCGCGCAGCTTCGTGAAGTCGATCTTGCCTGCGATGGCGTCGTCGAGCCAGTGCCGTGCGAGCGCGTCGACCGCCGGTTTCGAGTACGGGAGCGGGGTCGGCGAGGCCGCGGGGCTCGGCGCGGCCGTCGGCGCGGGCGTCGCCGTCGGCAATGGCGCGGGCGGCGCCGGGGTGACCGCGCGATATATTGCATTCATGATCGCGTTGT
Source organism: Vulcanimicrobiota bacterium (assembly GCA_963791645.1). Lineage (GTDB taxonomy): Bacteria > Vulcanimicrobiota > Vulcanimicrobiia > Vulcanimicrobiales > Vulcanimicrobiaceae > Vulcanimicrobium. The sequence continues at coordinate 9,012 of CAWBTJ010000074.1, forward strand.
ACGCCGCGGGCTCTTGATTGGTGAGCACGATGAGGTCGATGCCGTCTTCGACGAAACGCGCGTCCTGCGTGCCGAAGCCGGTCGTGTCGCCGCCGTGCAGCACCACGTGCTTGCCGCCCGGCAGCGGTTGCATGAACAAGCCGAACCCGTAATGCGTATCGGTGCCGTCGGCGAGCTTGAACGACGTGTGCATCATCTCGCGCGACGCGGCGGACAGCAGCGTGCCGCGGTCGATCGCGTTGTTCCACGTCTCGAGATCCGCCAGCGTGCTCTCGATCGCGCCCGCGCCCGAGAACCACGAGTAGTCGAGATGCGACTCGTGCTCTTGCTCGCCCATCGCGAAGCGCGTGTAGCCGGTCGCGCGATCGGTTTCGACGAGCGCCTGATCTTCGTACCGCGTGCGCGTCATCCCGAGCGGTTCGAAGATGCGCGTGCGCAGGAAATCCGCATAGCTCATGCCGGACAACCGTTCGATGATCGTCGCGAGCATCACGTAGCCCGTGTTCGAATACTGCCACTTCGTCCCGGGCTTGAAGCCGAGCGGGCTGCTCACCACGGTGTCGAGGATCTCTTCGTTCGTCGCCGGGCGTGCGGCGAGCCGGTCGACGTCGGGGAGCTCGGTGAACTCCGCGTAGCCGCCGGTGTGCGTCAGCAGGTTGCGGATCGTGACCTCCGCGCCGTGCGGCACGTTCGGAAGATAAACCGAGACTCGTGCGTCGACGTCGAGCTTGCCGGCATCGCGAAGCAGCAAGATGCCGGCCGCCGTGAACTGCTTGGTGTTCGAGCCGATCCCGTACATCGTGTCGGCGTCGGCGAGCACCTTGTCGTCGAGGTTGCGGTAGCCGTACGCCTTCGCGAACACCAGCTTGCCGGCTCGCGCGACGCCGATCGCGACCGACGGGGTCGCCTTGCGGTCGATGACGGTCGCGGCGATCTTGTCGATCGCGGCGATCTGTTCCGGCGTCAGCGGGCCGGCCGCCGCGGGCGGAGGCGACTGCGTCTGGGCCGACGCGCCGCTCAGCGGGGTCGCCACGATCGCGGTTACCAAGGTCAGCAGCACGGCAAACGCCGCGCTCGCGATACGAAAACGCCTCATGTCCGCAGCTACTGTGCGACCGGGCGCCATGTTTCCCGGGCCGGCACGCTTGCGCGTAGGGCGCCGGGACCCCACCGGCGCAACCGTACGAGGTGAGCGCCCGCGATCTCAACGCCAGCGGCATCCCGCTGCGGCCGTTCTACGAAGGGCCCGAGCCGCCGATCCGGCGCGCGCCGCCCGGCTCGTTTCCGTACACGCGCGGGATCCGCACGACGATGTACCGCGGGCGGCATTGGACCATGCGCCAGTACGCCGGCTTTGCGACGGCCGCGGAGTCCAACGAGCGCTACCGCTACCTGCTCGCGAGCGGGGTGACCGGGCTTTCGGTCGCGTTCGACCTGCCCACCCAGCTCGGGCACGACTCCGACGCGCCGCAGTCGCGCGGCGAGGTCGGCAAGGTGGGCGTCGCGATCGACACGATCGAGGACGTCGAGACGCTGTTCGACGGGATCCCGCTCGATCAGGTCACGGTCTCGATGACGATCAACGCGCCGGCGTCGATCCTGCTCGCATTCGTGCTCGCGGTCGCGCGACGCCGCGGCATCTCCTTCGACAAGCTCGGCGGCACGATCCAGAACGACGTGCTCAAAGAATACGTCGCGCGGGGCACGTACATCTACCCGCCCGCGCAGTCGATGCGGCTGGTGACCGACGTGATGGCGTACTGCGCGCAGTCGGTCCCGAACTGGAACACCATCTCGATCTCCGGCTACCACATCCGCGAAGCCGGGTCGACGGCGCTGCAAGAGATCGCGTTCACGCTCGCCGACGCGAAGGCGTACTTGCATGCGGCGCAGCGCGCGGGGCTCGATGTCGACACGGTCGCGCCGCGCATCTCCTTTTTCTGGAACGCGCACAACGATTTCTTCGAAGAGATCGCGAAGTTCCGCGCCGCGCGCACGCTGTGGGCCGAGATCGTGCGGGACGAGTTCGGTTCGAACGACCCGAAGTCGCAGATGCTGCGCTTCCACACGCAGACGGGCGGATCGACGCTGACCGCGCAAGAGCCGCAGAACAACGTCGTGCGCGTCGCGCTGCAGGCGCTCGCCGCGGTGCTCGGCGGGACGCAGTCGCTGCACACCAACGGCCAGGACGAAGCGCTGGGCCTGCCGACGGAGCAGTCCGCGCGGGTCGCGCTGCGCACCCAGCAGATCATCGCGTACGAAAGCGGCGTGACCGACGTCGCCGACCCGCTCGCCGGCTCGTACTACGTCGAGTCGCTCACCGAGGATCTGACCGCGCGCGCGCGCGAGCTCATCGCCGAGATCGACGCGCTCGGCGGCGCGGTTGCGGCGATCGAGAGCGGCTGGATGCAAGACCAGATCGGCGAGTCCGCGTACCGCGCGCAGCAGGCGATCGAGCGCGGCCACGCGGTCGTCGTCGGTGTGAACAAGTTCAACGAAGGCACGAACGGCGTGCAGATGCCGATCCAGCGCATCGACCCGGCGATCGAGCGCGAGCAGGTGGCGCGCACGCGCGCGTTCCGCGAGCGCCGCGATAAAGCGCGCACCGAAGCCGCGCTTGCCGAGGTGCGCCGCGCCGCCGAAGGCACGGCCAACCTGATGCCGCCGTTCATCGAAGCGGTCGACGCGGGCGCAACGCTCGGCGAGATCTGCAACGTGCTGCGCGACGTGTTCGGCACGCACGTCGCTCGCGAGCGGATCGCGTGAATCGGATGGCGAATACAGGCTATCATGACCCAAGGTAGGCCAGATATCGTGCGCCGGAACGAACGCGGTACGCCGGTCGCGGTGGTCGAGATCAAGCACGCGGTCCGCCCCAAAGACCGCGAGTTCTTTTTGCGCCAGTTAGGCGATTACGTTCGCGCGGTGGGGTCGGCGCGTTACAGCCTTCTGGTGGATCCTATCAACATCGAGGTGTTTGAAGGCGACCCCATTGACCATCACTCTTGGATGCTCAAGACCCCGGACGTTCTCGAACGCTATGATAGTCGCTACCGCGATCGGCATTACGTCAACGAAGGTTACCTGAGCACGCTCATCAACGCCTGGCTTGATGACTTGTCGTATCACGCGACCCAGGGGCAAAAACCCGAAGAAGATCGTCTTCCGAAGGGGCTACTCGACGCGCTTCGCGCTGCATGATGGCACCACTGTACCTTGAAACGAACTTCTTGATGTCGTTCGCATATGGTCAGAATTCGGACACGGAACCGCTCCTTGCGCATATCGAGGCAAAGGGCATCGACGTCGTCTTACCTGAAGTCTGTTTGATCGAAGCGATCGCGGCGTGGAGAAACAAGAGAAGCCGTCTCCTGAGCGCGACGAATGGTTTCGGCGACTACCAGCGTGAATTGGGCCGCTGGAACTCGGTCGTCGATGCGCCCGACGCATCAGATATGTTTCGCGACCTTCCGGTGAAGTTGGAACTCGCTAATACGAACGCGCTCGATCGCCTCTTCGATTGCTTTAAACGCCTTGAACCACTGACACGCTTCATCGGTGGTGATCGCGCTTGGCTGGACCCATCGACGAGATTCATCCGCACAAATGGTTACGCCGACGACTATATTTGTTCAGCGATCATTCGAGATGCGCGTGCTCGAGCCGTACCCAGCTACTTTTTGACCGAGAACAAGGACTTTCACGAACCTGCCGTAGTTGCTGATATGGCGACGGTAGCGGTAACGGTATTAACGGCGCCGGCAGACGCAATCGTGAAATACCCGTGATCGACGCACCCATCGACCACGTGGCAATCGTCGTCAAGGATCTCGATGCGACGCTCGCGCTCTACACGCAGACGCTGGGGTTCAGCTTGGTTTACCGCGAGACCGTCGCGGACCAGGGGGTCGAGGCGGTCGGCGTGCGCACCGGCGACGCCGTGATCGAGCTGCTGCGGCCGCTCAGCGAAGACTCGCCGATCGCGAAGTTTCGCGGCGACGCGGCGACCAAGCTGCACCACACGGCATACCGCGTCGCCGACATCCGGGCGGAACTCGCGCAACTCAAGGCCGCCGGCGTGCGGCTCATCGACGAGGAGCCCCGTCGGGGCGCGCACGGGAACACCATCGCGTTCCTGCACCCGAAATCGACGGCGGGCGTCCTGATCGAGCTCTGTCAACCCGGCGACCCCTAGGGAACCCGCGCTCGCGTGACGGCGTTGCCCCGGTAATGCGGGCGGACGGTATCTCTCGAACGATCGTGACCTTGCTGCTGATCGTGACGACGATCGGCGCGTCGCCCGAGACGGCGCCGCGCCGGGAGCCCGCCCGATCCGAACGCGATCTTCGACAACGCCCGCCGCGCCTGGGGCGGCGGCGCGTACCCGCGTTACGCCGAGTACGTCGCGGTCGTCGAGTTTCACGACGCCGGGCGCTTCGTGCGGCGAACCTGGGAGACGACCGAAGACATCCGCAACGGCGTCGTCTACTCGCGCCCGTTCAGCCGCGAGGAAGACGCGCACCCGTACACGCCGCACGGCACCAACATCGCCATCCCGTTCCTCACCAACCTCAGTCCCGAACATCAGCCCGATCCGATCGGGCACGTCGCGTTCGCGATCGATCAGGACTACGGACTCGCGCCGGGCGAGCGGAAGTTGGCGTCCGTGAGCGCATCGGCCGCGATCGACGCGCAGCGCTCGGCGCTGCCGGTCATCGGGCGCACCGGAACGATCGCGCACGACTACGCGGTGTCGCTCATCGAGAGCACGACCGACGCGCAAGGCACGGAGTACCACCTCGGGCTCCAGCCGTTGCGCGATCCCGCCCGTCACCGCCTGCGCGAGCTGTGGGTCGACGCGAACACCTGGCTGCCCGAAGAAGCCGTCGTGGAAGGCATCGGCAACCGCGGGCCGCTCGACGCCGTGCGCTGGCGCGTCGAATTCCGCCAAACCGACGGCGGCACGTACATCGCGCGCGAGACCGCGCTCGCGCCGCTGCAAGCGAAGCACGCGCTGCTTCACGACGTGTCGGTCACGTTCGGCGAGGTCAAGCTCGACGTCGCACCTGGCGCACTTCGGCCTGAGCTTCTCGAAGAACGTCCCGATCGGCGAACCGTGATCGCATCCGCCCTGGTGCTCGCCGCGCTGCTCGACACGGCGCCGGCTGCCGCATCGCCGCTCGCCCTTTCGCCCGCCGATGCGCTGTACGCGGCGGCGCGCCGCGCGCGTTCGGAGAGCGCATACGCGCATTACGCCGTCTACGCCACCGTCGTGACGTTTCGCAACAACGGCCATCAGGTCGTCGAAACCTGGAACACCGTCGAGGACTTGCGCCGCCGCCTCGTGCACGCGCACGCGATCAATCGCGAGGAAGCCGCACACCCGCACGTTGCGCGCGGCACGAACATCGGCTTCGGCGGCATCGGCCCCAGCGGGGTCCTTCAGCTTCCTCCAGGCGCCATGCCGCCCAAGGGCAGAACGTCGAATCCGGAACGGGCCAGCGGTCCGATCGGACAGCTCTCGTTCGCCGTCGATCAAGACTTCGGGCTCGCGCTCAACGCGCCGCCGATCGGCGCGACCGCGAACATGAGCGATGTGGCCGCGACCGTCTCGACGCTGCAGAAGATCGGCCGCACCGGCACCGTCGCGCGCACGTACGACGTCACCGATCTCGGCGATCTCACCGAGAACGGCGTCGTGGTGCACCATCTGGGCTTGCGCCCGCTGCGCGATCCGCGTCGTTACCGCCTGCGCGAGCTCTGGCTCGACGCGAAGACGTCGCTGCCGCTGCGCGCGATCGTCGCGGGGATCGGCAACCGCCGGCCGCTCGACGCCGTCGACTGGCGCGTCGAGTTCAAGCAGCTCGAGGGCGGCACGTACATCGCGCGCGAAACCGCGCTGGCGCCGCTCGACACCGACGACGGACGCCTCGTGGAGGTCACGATCACGTTCGCCGAGCTGCGCCCGACGAATCGGCTGACGCCGGAAGAGTCGCTCGGCCTCTCGAGCAGCGTCGGCACGACGGACCCGTGAGAGCAACCGTTCGGCGCAGCATGATGCTCGCGTTCACGTGCGCGCTGGCACTCGGCGTCGCGACCGATGCCGATGCGCTCTTCCTCGCGGCGCGCCAGGCGCGTTCGCAAAGCGCGTACGCGCACTACGCCCGCTACGCGACGGTCGTGCACTACCGCAACGGTGCGCGCACGATGACGCGCGCGTGGGACACGACCGAGGATCTGCGCCGCCGGCTCGTTCACGCGCGCGCGCTCAGCCGGCAGGACGGGACGAACCCGCACGTGCCGCACGGCATCAACGTGCGCGGAACCATCGCCGCCGGACTTGCAGGCCCCGTCGCTCCGGGCGCGATGAGCGGCCCGCCGCCGTCGATCGGCTTGAGCAAAATCTTCAACGCCGAGCGGCCGGACGACCCGATCGGACAACTCACGCTCGCCGTCGACCAAGACTTCGGTTTGGCCATCGACGCCGCCCGGATAAGCGCGACGCCCGACATGAGCGCGATCTCGGCCGGCGCGGCCGCGCTACCGCACATCGGCCGCACGGGGACCGTCGCGCGCACGTACGAGGTCACCGACCTCGGCGACATCGTCGAAGACGGCATCGCGCTGCACCATCTCGACCTGCGGCCGCTGCGTGATCCGTACCGCAACCGTCTGCCGAGCTCTGGCTCGACGCGAAGAGCTCGCTGCCGGTGCGTGCGATCGTCGCCGGAATTGGCGATCGCGCGCCGCTCGACGCGGTACGCTGGCGCGTCGACTTTGCGCAGCTCGAGGGCGGCACGTACCTCGCGCGCGAGACGGCGCTCGCGCCGATCGACTTCGGCAAAGCCGGGATGCTTCACGACGTCACGATCACGTTCGCCGAGCTGCGCCCGACCACTCACCTCACGCCCGAAGAGTCACTCGGCTTATCAGGGAGCGTCGGCACCGCCGATCCTTGACGCGTCTGTTTTCATCCGACGATCGTCGTAGCGGACCGTGGGCGCATAGCGCATGTCGAAAGGGCGCGTGCCCCGCAGGTCGATGCCGCTGTTCATCGCGATGCCGGTGCTGATCGTGCCGGAGATGATCGCGTTCGACTTCGTCCTGTGGAACGCCGGCTGGTGGCGTCAGGTCAGCGACGTGCTGCACGTGTACGCAATGCTGTGGGCGATCGGCGTCGCCGCGACGGCACGCATCCGCCCGCACCGCTGCGACGCCGAACAGGTCCGCCTGCGCTTCGGCTGCCTACGCCGGCTCGACCTCGAACGCGCCAACATCGCGACAGCACGCGTGCACGGCACCGTCGCCGCTGATTTCAAGCGCACGCTGCGCCGTGCGGGCGACGCTGTCATCTTGACGCTCGACGGCGTACCCGCCGTGGAGTTGACGCTGCACAAACCGGTCGTGGTGCGATCCCTCGCCGGACGCGCGCGCTCGGTGCGCCGCGTGTTCGTCGCCGCCGACGACCCTGCCGCATTCGCAGCCGCGCTCGCCGCCTAATCCGGTCCCGTCATGACGGGGATATACTCCGGGTACCGGTCGAGCCGCACGTCGAGCTCCGTCTCGAACGTGCGGTCCCACGGCAGCGTCACCGTGAACCCGCGATCGCGAAAGCTGGGCTCGATCTGCCGGAGGAGGACGAGCCCGTCGCGCCAGAGCTTCGCGCGGTTCTCCGACGCGGCGGCGCGCGCGACGTCAGGAAGCAAGTACGTGTGGTCGTCCACGCCCTGCGCGGTCAAATCGGTGTTCAGCTGCGGCCGCACGTCGGTGTGGAACGCGATGTCGTCGACGTAGCGCATCAGCGTGAACGTCGCATGGGCCCGCGCGTCATACGTCCCGAGCCGGCGCCCGGCGACGACCGCGACCGCTTCGGGAAGCGCGGTGCCGATGGTATTCGCAACCGTGTTCCACGACGCGAACGCATCGATTTTGCCGGCGATTCGCCGCGCGATGAGCTCGTCCGTCAGCTTGCGGTGCTGCGCGTAGTCGTTCGTCGCGAGGAACGACAAGTCGGCGACCGCGGTCACCGGAGCACGCGCCGGATCGTTTGCTGCCGACGGCAGATACGGCTGCTGGATGCGCCGCACGAACGTAGCCTCATCGGAATCGGACGTGCCCGCAACCCGCACGAACAGATCGACGTCGGCAACTTCAGGCCCGGACACGGACCGCGCCCCGCACGTGCGAATCAAATCGGCGATCGTCGTCGCAATGGGCGCGAACTCCAGCGGATCGTTCACGCTGCCCCCGTCGGGCCGCGAGTAGATCACGCGCACGCGCGGGATGACGGCGGCTTCGCGCGCGAGCGCCGCCGACACCAGCGCCATCGCAAGCTCGTCGGCACCGGGCTCGATCGACGCGCGCGACGGCGGCAGCCACGCCGCAGCGAACGCGCGCAGCGCGGCGAGGTCGTGCAAGTGCAAACCGACGGGCCCCGCATCGTCCTGGCCCAGCACGACACGGTCGAACCCGCCCTCAGCCGCGATCCGCAGCGCGAACAGATCGACGTCGCGGTTCCGCGCACGCGTCTCGAGGTACGCGTCGAGCGCGGACCCGAGCTGCGCGCGCAGCTTCGCGGCGAACGCGCGCTGCTGATCGGTCTGCGGCGGATCCGGCAGGTTCGCGTACTGCTGGACCGCGCCCCACACGTCGCCGCCGGCGAACGGGAACGACGCGGCGGGTCCGAGCTTCGGAATTCCGGTCGGCGCAAGCCGCATCACGGTGCCGAAGACAGAGAAGGACGCGTTCGGCCGCGCCGCACGAATCACGGCGAGATCCTGCAACCGCGTGTACGCGACGGCGCGCGAAACGCCGGGGATGCGCGACGCAACGAGCCCGCCGTACACCACCATGTCGTTCGAAACGACGTACGCATGCGCGTCGCGCGGCGCATCGTCACGAAGCCAGCGCAGAATTCCGGCGGAATCACCCGCCGTCAAATAGCGCCCGAGCATCGGCCGCGGCGGCTCGGCGACGCGCACGCCCGCGATCGCGCCGAGGAGCCGCGGCAGCTGCGCGGTGACGGGCCGGTCGTCCAGCGGAACGACGACGAACGTGACCGCGAGCAGAGACGAGAAGAGCGTTGCGATGGACTGCACCGCAGCGCCCTATTCGTCGTCGAGCCGGTTAACTCTTGAAGCCGTAGAGGCCGTGCCCGTTGGGGTCGGCCACGTAGATCTTGTAGGCTTTGCGGATGCCGAGCGACTGCGTGAACAAAATGTGGACCGGCGTATTGGGCTTGAGGTCCTTCGTCTGGACGCTCTTCCCGTTGGAGAACAGCGTCGCGAAGTTGGGCGCGTACAAGAACGAGAGGTCTGCCGGGCGGCCGTCGATGCAATGGACGCGGATGTTCTGGGTGGACACGTGCCGCACGTAGCCGTGGCAATGACGCACCTTGCCGCCGGGCACGGACGCATCTTTGTCTTTGGTCAGCTCGGCGGACGCGACGAGCGTGGAGGACGCGACGAACGCAAGCGCGGCGAGTGCGGGAAGCGAACGGCGGAGAGAGTCGAAGAGCATGGCGTGAGGTCCTTCCGTTGATCGAATGCCGAACGATGGCCGGCGCCGAGCGCCTCGACGCCTTCGCTTTGATGAAGCAGTTCCGCGCGGACGAGGCCCTGCTGGCCGAAGCGCTCGCGCTGTTCGTGGACCGCCCGGACTACGGCTTCATCTGGCTGGCCTACGACGACGGTATACCCGCCTCGTGCGTTTGCGTCGCCTACGCCATCGCCACCGAAACCGGCGGCCTCGTCGCCGCACTGCGCGACCTGTGGGTCGTCCCTGACCGCCGCCGCCGTGGAATCGGCTCCGCGCTCCTGGCGACGCTCCACGCCCGCCTCGACCAGCTGGACGTGACGCGAGTGGAAGCAGCGCTCCCCAACGACCCGGCGTTGCGCGCGTTCTTCGCAGCGCGCGGCTATGCGGACCTCGGCGGTCGCACCGTCGCTTCGAATCGAAACTGAGCTTCTCGCTGTCAGGGAGAGCACCCGTACACCCTCGAACCGGGCCCTGACTGGGGGAGCATCCACATGCCGACCGATCCGCAAAACCCTGAGCACGCGCAGACCCTCCACTTCATCAAGCCCGGCTTGGGCAATCTGTCGCAACTACGACCGCAGCCCCAGCCCGAGCCCCAGCCCGTTCCGCTCGACCGAGTCGAGCAGAACTGGATCGACACGCTCGAGCGCGAGCGCGCGAAGATCCCGCGCCTCGAGGACGCGTTTCATGCGGGCCGGCCGGCGACGCCCGCAGAGATCGGCGCCGTCGTCATTCATGCTCAGCAAATTGAGAACTGGTTCGCCGGCTTCCTGACGGTAGCCCAAGAGCTCGCTGCGCATGGTCACACGCGCCTTCTCCAGCGCATCAACACCTATCTTGCCGACATACGCGAGGCGCGCGCGATTTACCAAAAGATGCAGCAGGATGCGCGCGCGTCACAGAACGCGATCGGCGAGATCATGACGGCGTCGAACCAAGATACGCTCAAGCGGCTCGAAGCGATGCACGACGCGCGTCAAGCGGTGTTCGACGAGATGAACGCGCAATGGGCAAATACGTTCAAGGGCTGAGAACGAGCGCAAGCCGTCCGCGCGCCGCGCGCAGCAGCGCTTCGGCTTCCTCCCGGCCCACGCCGCGCCGCGCCATCACGACAGCCGTCTTCACCGAACCGCGGGCTGCGTTCAGGAGCGCATGTGCATCGACGTCGCCCGCGAGATCGCATACGAGCCGCTCGCTGCGCGCGCGCAACTTCGCGTTGGTCGCGACGACATCCACCATCCGGTTGCCGTAGGTCTTCCCCAGCCGAATCATCGCACCGGTAGAGATCGTGTTGAGCACGATCTTTTGCGCGGTGCCGGCCCGCATCCGCGTGGATCCCGCAATGGGCTCGGCCCCGGTCGCCACCACGATCCCAACGTCCGCATCGCGCGCGACCTCACCACCGGACGCATTGACGATCCCGACGGTGCGTGCACCTCGGCCGCGCGCCGCGCGCAGCGCAGCCCGCACGAACGGCGCGCCGCCGCTGGCGGAGATCCCGATCACGACGTCATTCGCACCAACGTCTTGGACGACGAGCGCTCCCGCCTCCGCATCGTCTTCCGCGCCCTCGACCGCGCGCCGCAGCGCGCCGTCGCCGCCCGCAATCCGCCCCTCGACGAGCGCCGGATCGACGCCGAACGTCGGCGGCAGCTCGGCCGCATCGAGGACCGCAAGCCGTCCGCTCGTCCCCGCACCCACCAGCACGACGCGCCCGCCGAGCTCGATCGCATCGACGACGAGCGCCGTTGCACGCGCGATCTCACCCGCCGCCGCAAGCGCCGCATCGACGGCAGCCCGATGCGATTCGACGAGCACGCGCACGAGCGCGACATCGCCGAGCTGGTCGATCCCGGCCGTCGCCGGATCGACCGACTCCGTCGCTGGAAGATCGCTCAACGCGCCAGCCGTTCGGCAAGCCGAAGCGCGCCGCGCGCCGGCTCGTCACCGCCCTTCACGATCGCCGACCCCGCGACATCGCCGTTCAAGCGCGTCTCCAGCAGAAATGTGAGCAAGCTGTTCTCACGAAACAACCCCCCGGCCAACGCAATCCGCGGCGAAGCCTCGAGCAACTGCACGGCCCGCAGCGCGGCTTTCACGAGATCGCCTAACTCCTGAGCGGCCTGCTGCACGATCTTCGTGGACGCGCGGTTCCCCTTCCCGGCAAACGCGATGATGCTCGGCGCAAGCGCGGCGATCTGCGCCGGATCGAGCGCACGATCGTACAACGCCGCGATATACCCTTCGCGATCCGTCACGTCGAGCAGGCGCGCGACGAGATCGGTCGTCTCATCACGATTCGCACGCCCATCGAGCACGCGCCCATAAAGCTTCACGGCCTGCATCCCGATCCAGAATGCCGACCCTTCGTCCCCGGCAAGATACCCCAGGCCGCCAACACGCTGCGTCTGCTGACCGTGCTCGGCATACGCGATCGACCCCGTCCCCGCGATCAAGACGGCACCATCACCGTTCGGTATCGCAGCCCGAAACGCAATGGCCGCATCATCGCCAACCACGACGCTCGCGCCGCGAAACGCGATCGCGATGAGCTCCTGAAGCTGACCGGCAATCCGCGCGCGGCCGGCGCCCGCGGCACCGACGTAGATCGCATCCGCCCGGTCGCCATCGAGCACGTCACGGAGGGTCGTGATGATCACATCGGCGGCATCATCCACGCCGAGCGTCGTCGCGTTCGCGCCCCGACCGTGCGCGTCACGGATGAATTCGCCATCCTTGGACATGGCCGCTACGGTCGATGTACCCCCCGCATCGACTCCCACTGAAATCACGCCTTTTGCTTTCTGCTTTGAATTGAATGGTCCGCCTCGGGGCCGGACGCGGGACAGTACCGTGACGGGGACGTTCCCTGCGCGCAATCCTGCGCTCCGGTCACTCGGCGCTCCGGCGCTCCCGCCCATCCTGGGCTCCGCGCCTCCGCGACGCCCCGCCACGGTACTGTCCCGCGTCCGGCCCTGCCACGATCGTGCCTCCGCAAAAAGGCGGGGTGCGGCGTGATCGGCACGATCGTGCCTAAGGTGGGCGTGCGACGTTGCTGTGGCGGGGCGTTGCGGAGTCGCGGAGGCCTGGAGGGCCGGGAGCGACGGAGCACCGAGCTCCCCGGAGCGCAGGATGCGCGCAGGGGAGCGTCCCCGCCACAGCAATGTCGCACGCCCGCCGCGCCCGCGACCAAAATCAAGACGGTCGCAACCCGCCGCCCCAATCCTCCAAGCGAATACGTTCGAGCAGCGCGTCCAGTTGGTGCGGTGCGATGGCGCCCAGAACACGCGCACCCCTCGCGCCAGTGACGCGCGGCAACCCGGCAGCGCGCCCACATAACGTCGTGTAGCCGAGAACTGCGAACGCGATCGCTTCTTTCGCGTCGGCGTTGACGCCGAACTCATCGGATACGGTGATGCGGACGCCGGTGAGCGTCGAACGGAGACCATCGAGAAGAGCGGGGTTGCGCGCGCCGCCGCCGCTGACGATGACGAGCTCCGCGTGTAAGGCTTCGCTGCGGATCGCGTCGCTCACGGTGCGAACCGTAAGTGCCGTGAGTGTCGCGACGGCGTCGGCGAATGTCAGCGCGTCGAGATCACGTTGCCAGCGCGCGATGAACGGTGCGCCGTACTCCTCGCGGCCCGTCGATTTCGGTGGCGGCTGCGCGAAGTATGCGTCGTCGAGCATGAGCGCTAGCAGCGGGGCGTCCGCGGTCCCGGAGCGTGCGAGCTCGCCGTTGCGGTCGTAGCGCTGGGTGCCGTTGCTGCGCAGTGTGACGTACGTGTCGATCGGCAAGTTTGCCGGGCCCGAGTCGAATGCGATTCCTTCCGGGAGGACGGTCAGGTTTGCGATTCCGCCTAGGTTCAAGGCCACGCACGGTGCGCGGTCGGCGAAGAGGAGGCCGTCGACGAATGGGACAAGTGGGGCGCCCGTTCCGCCGGCTGCGGTGTCGGCGGAGCGAAAGTCGTAGAGCACCGTTGCGCCGGCGCGTTCGCGAATGCGGAAGGCATCGCCGAGCTGGAGCGTGTGGTGTGCGCCGCCATCGTGCGCGAGGGTCACGCCGTGAGACGCCACCGCGTCTAGCCTTGTCTCGCCTGCGATCGTGCGGACCGCGTCGCCGAAGGCTTCGCCGATCGCCGCGTGGAGTGCCGATAGCTCGAGCGCGCCGACCGGGGCCGGCGGGTACGCTGCGATGATGCGGGTGCGCAGGATTTCCGCGAACGGGACCGTCTCGAAGCGCTCGCAATGGACGCGTACCGCGTCCGCTTGCGCGCGAACGTCGCAGATCGCGACGTCGATGCCGTCGAGGGACGTTCCGGAGATGATGCCCGCGATTTTCACGTGATCTCCGTTGCTCGCACCGCCGCGTCGGCGACGGCTGCGCGGATCGCGCGGATGTCGCTCCGGCCGAAGTGGACCGCGTTCGTCAGCAGCACCACGTTGAGGTCGCGCCAGGGGTCGACCCAGATCGACGTGCCGGTGAAGCCGGTGTGGCCGAACGTGCTCGACGACATGAGAGCGCCGCACGAGTTTTCGTCCGTTGTCTTCAGCGCCCAGCCCAGGCCGCGGCGCAAGACGGTGTCCTCGCCCTCTTCGAGCACGGCTTCGCGCGCGAGGGCGGCGTCGAGCGGCGTCGGGCGGCGGTGCAGCGAGGCGAGATACCAATTGCCCAGCTGCGCGACGTCGCGCGCGGTACCGAACAGGCCCGCGTGGCCCGCGACGCCGCCCATCAGGTACGCCTTCTCGTCGTGGACTTCGCCTTGCACCTCTCCTCGCCACGCGTCGGTTTCGGTGGCAGGGATCGCGGCGCGCTCGGTGCCGCGCGGGCGGTAGGCCGTCGAGGTCACGCCCATTGCGGTGAGCTCGTCTTCGATCGCGTTAGCGGGTGAACGGCCCGGCGTGACGCGCGCGAGGATCGTGCCGAGGGCGATGAAGCCGAGGTCGCTGTAGAGCACGTGCGCGCCGGGCGGTGCGGCGAGCGGTTCGGTCAGCGCGAACATCTCTACGTTCTTGTCGAGCAGCGTGCGGTAATCCGCGCCGCTCTTGAAGCCGGCGAGGTGGGCAAGGATGCGGCGCAGCGTGATCCATTCGTGCGCCGTGCCGCGCCATTCCGGGATCACGTCGGTGAGCTTTGCGTCGAGTGCGAGCGTGCCGCGCGCGACGTATGCCAGCGCGACCGTCGAGACGAACACTTTGGTGATCGACGCGAGGTCGAAGCGCGTGCCGGCGTAGCACGGAAGCGACGGTTCGGCGTTGCGCGTGCGGCCGAACGCGCGCTCGTAGCGCAGACGTCCGCCCTGCTCGACGCGCACCACGGCCGCGCTGAAGCGCGTGCCGAGCGCGGCGTGCAGAACGGCGTCGATCTCAGCGAACAGCGGCGTCCTCGGTCAAGCGAACGGGCAGCGTGCCGCGCGCGTCGGCGCGGCCGGCGAGGACGTCGGCGCAGCCGTCGATCGAGATCGTCTGGTCGCCGTAAATGCAGAGCATGCGGCGGGCGGACGGCCACAGCAGCGCGTCGTACGGCGCGCGCGCCGAGACGATCAGGGCGTCGGGTGCCTGCGCGAGGATGCGCGCGACGGCGGCGTGCTGCGCGGGATGCAGGTGCGCGTCGCGGGTGACCAGCACGAACTCGCGGTCGCCGAGCGCTGCGACGTGTTCGAGCAGCAAGTCGATGTCGGCGGCGGCGGGGTCGATCGCGGCGCGCATGATCTCGCTCTTCCAGCCGCGTTGGCGCAGCGCCGAGCTGAGCGACGGCGTCTCGACCGACGTCTTTCGTCCGGAAAGCGCGGCGTTGTCGGCGACCGCGCCTTCGAAGGAGATCACGGTGACGGGCTTGCCTGCGCGCAGGCGCGGGTCGCCGCGCACGATCGTCGGCGCGCGGCGCGCGGCTTCTTGCGGGGCGTCCTCCTCGACCGCATCCGCGAGCGGGGTGCGGCGCGCGAGGCGTTCGCGCAAGCCGCGCACGCGTGCGTTTGCTTGCAGCAGGCGTGCGAGCGGGATCTCGCCGGCGTGTACCGCCGCGACGATCGCGTCGGCGGCGGCGTGCGCGAGCTCGAGGTGATGGCTGATCAGCAGCAGGTCCGCGCCGGCGGCGAGCGCTTCGACCGCGCCGCGCACGGTGCCGACGCCGTTTGCGATCGCGTCCATCTCCAGGCAGTCGGTCGCGACGACGCCGCCGTAGCCGAGCTCGCCGCGAAGCAGGCCCGTCAGCACCGCGGGCGAGAGCGTCGCGGGGCGCTCGGCGTCGAACGCGTCGACGATCACGTGCGCGGTGAGGACGATGGATGCGGCGTTCGCGGCGAGCGCGCGGGCGAACGGGACGAGGTCGCGCGCGCGCAGCGTCGCGGCGTCGGCGGTGACGCGCGGCAGCGCGACATGCGAGTCTTCGGACGTCGATCCGTGGCCGGGGAAGTGTTTCAACGCTGCGGCGACGCCGGCGCGTTCGAGGCCGCGTGCGAACGCGCTCGCGAACTGTCCGACGCGTTCGGGGTCGTCGCCGTACGAGCGCGTTGCGACGACGGTGCTGCGCGGCTGCAGCGAAAGGTCGGCGACCGGTGCGAGGTCGACGTCGATGCCCAGCGCCGCGAGATCGCGGCCGAGCAGCGTGCCGAGGCGTTCTGCCAGTGCGACATCGCTCGTTGCGCCGACGGCCATGGCCGACGGCAGCGCAGCGACGGCATCGCGTATGCGCTCGACGCGACCACCTTCTTGATCGACGGCGATCAGCGGTGACGGTGTCGCCACGTCGCGAAGCGCGGCGACGAGCGCGCGCAGGTCGTCATTCGTGCCGACGTTGCGGGCGAACAGGATGAGTGCGCCCGGCGAGAATGCGCGGAGTGCGTCCAGCGGCGCCGTGGACGCCGTGGCGCCCGTGAACCCGACTCCGATCACGCCGCGCGCGAGCGCAGCGAGATCAGCGGGAACGGTCAATGCTTGATGAGCCGGATGATCTGCGCGACGAGCTTGCCGGCGGTCTTCGAGATGAAGATCTGCACCTTCGAGCCCTTCGAGACGTCGGTCAGCGTGTGATAACCGGGATCGTCGGACTGTACGCTCGTCGTCGGCATCGTCGCGACGTCGACCTTGCCTTGCCGCGTCGAGTCGACCGTCACGATGCCGCGCGAGTAGTCGACGTTCGTCACCTTGCCCTCGATCACGCCGCCGTCTTGCGCGCTGCTCTGCGCGCCCGCGGTCGGCGACGCCGACGGCGGCGCGGCGGGCGCGGCGAATGCGGTGGCGGGGACGAGCAAAAGACCCAGGACGGTAACGACGACGAGGCGGGACATCACTCTGTGGTAACGCATGGCCGTCCTGCCTTCGTTCCGCGACTCGTCACGCGATAACTCCCACCGCCGTAAAGTATGCGTCCCGAGCGCCTGCTTCGCCGGCCTTCACCCGTGCGCGCGCCGCGCGTGCCTCGACGATGGTGTCGTCGCCGGCCAGCTTGCCGCCCAGCACCAAGCGCAAAGCGAGCAACGCCTCGTCAGCGGCGCGCGCGCCGACCGTCTCCAGCGCGCGGTAGAACGGCTGGGCGCGCGGTTCGGGCGAGCGGTCGCGCAGCGCCGCTGCGATAGCTTCGGCTTTGCCCGGGCGTCCGTCGAGGAGGTAGCCGTCGAGAGGGTGCAGTTCCACCCCAATGCGATTCGCGGTGCGTCTTCTCGCGCTTGCCGCGGCGGTCGGCTCCGTCGCTGCGGCGACCGGCGCCGCTGTTTGCGCTGCCGCGCCCCCCGCCGACCCGCTGGCCGCGCTCGCCGCGGCGAGCGGGCACGCCGGGAACGTGCGATTTCATGCGACCGGTACGCGCATCGTCGAAGGCCGCACGGTCACGACGACCCTTGACCTCCTCGGCGCGCAGCGGCTGGTGCGGCGTTGCGTCGCCGGCGTCTGCGGCGGGACGTGGTTCGACGGGTCGCGCGAGTGGACGTTTGCGCTCAACGACGTCGCGCTCCCGGAGGAGGTCGACGAATCGACGCTCACACAACGCACGCTCGCGGCGATCGCGTCGTACGCGTTCGCCGAGCCGGCCTTTCGCGCTGCGGGCGGCACCGTTGCGGCGGCCGGGGCGGGGCGTTGGCGCGTGCGGGCCCGGGACGGCATGGAGCTGATCGCGGTCGTTGACCCCGCCACCGAGGCGCTGGCGCGCATCGACACCGCAGAAGGACGGTCCCTCGCGGTCTACGGGCGTCACACCCGCGCCGGCGGTGCGAGCTTCGCCCTCGACCGGGCCGGCCCGTTCGAAAGCGGATCGCTCGACACGGCCGGCGTCGTCACGGATCCCCTCGGGCCGCCGGCTGGCGCGCCGGCGACCTTCGCCGGAGCCGCGGCGCTCGCGCTCGGCAACGACCCGATCCCCATCGTCGCGTGCATCCTCGGTGGCCGCACGGTGCGCTGTCTGCTCGACAGCGGCGCGACGCCCAGTGCGATCACGCTCAACCTCGCCGAGACGCTCGGGCTCGAGCCGCACGGCGAGCTGGAGATCTCGGGGCTGTCGCGCTTCGCGACCGGCTTCGTCGAGGCGGGGCCGCTGGCGCTGGGTTCGGCGCGCTTCGAACGCGTGCGCCTCGCGGTCGTGCCGCCGTCGCGCGCCGCGCGCTTCGACGTCGTGATCGGCAGCGATCTGCTGGCGCGCGTGCGGGTCGTCCTCGACCGGGCCGGCCGGACCGCGCGCATCGTCGCGCCGGGCACCGCGAGCGACCCGCCGGGCGCGGTGCGGCTGACGTTCCACAACGGCTCACCGATCGTGCAGACGATGTTCGGTCCGCAGGGCGCGCGCGCGCTGTTCGATACCGGCGACGAGGCCGTGCTCTCGATCGGCTACGCGGCGTACCGCGTGGGGCCCCAATGGACCGTCGTGTCGCGCGGTCAGGCGGTCGGCATGGCGGGAGCCGACGACGTCATCACGGTGGAGATCCCGGACGTGCGGGTCGGCCCGTTCGCGATCGGCGCGACGCGGACGGCGGTTCGCCGAACGCAAGCGATCGCGCACGTCGGCATCGGTCTGTGGGACCGGTATGTGGTCGACCTCGACGAGTCCGCCGGCCGAGCGCTGTTCACCCCGCGCTGACGCGCGCGCGGGCGGTCAGTCGAGGTCGGCTTCCAACGCTTCCGCGGTTCGCTGCATCACCTTCGCGAGCAGCGCAATCGCGCCGGCTCGGTTGGTGTTCAACAGCATGTACTGCATGCGGTCGTTCGGGTGCAGCACGACGAACACGCCTTTGCTGCCCTGCGTGATCGAGTTGAGGATGCGGTCGATGAACGCCCGGTCCTCGTCGTCGAGTTGAATCGCGCCACCCTCTTCCTTGAGAAGGTCGCGGAGAAAAGTATCCAGATTGTCGGGGACATCCATGTGCAAAAACCCTCGTGTGGTACGAGCGCCGTCCTTCTAGCATAATCGGCCGGAGCGCCGGAAAGTGAAGTTCGAACGGCCGGACCGGTTAAGCCTTGACGGCGGCTCGGTAAAATTGTCTTTACGGCCGGATTTGGAAGCGAGACGGCGAACGCCGCGTTGCGCGCTCAGCGCGAAGGAGGCTCGTACGTTCAAGGGATTCGGCTCGTTCATCGCGCGCGGCAACGTCCTCGACCTCGCGGTCGCGGTGATCGTCGGCTCCGCGTTCACCGCCGTCGTGAACGCGCTCGTCAAAGACATCTTGACCCCGCTTGTCGCGGCGATCATCGGTCAGCCCGACTTCTCGAAGCTCGGCTTCTCGATCCGCAGCACGCACTTCCCGGTCGGCGATTTCGTCAACGCGCTGATCACGTTTCTGCTCGACGCGCTCGTGATCTACTACGCGGTCGTCGTCCCGTTCCGCACCATAGCGTTGCGCTTCAACCCCGCGGAACCCGTGCTCGCGCTGAAGACGTGCCCGGAATGCCTCAGCGAGATCGCGCAGGACGCACGCCGCTGCAAATATTGCACGGCGGTCCTTACCCGCGCACCCGGCACGCCCGCTTGAAGAACGGCTCGCCGTGAGTTCGCCTGCCGGCACTGCGTCAAAGCGGCGCGAGCAATTGCGCGAGCAGCGGCGTCGCCGGCTTGGTGCGCAACTCAGCCCACGACGCGTCCTGCACGGTACAGCCGTCCTCGATCGCGATCGCGCGGGGGCATAACCGCTCGAGCACGTCGGATTCGTGACCCACGACGAGCATCGTGAACCCCAGCTCGCTTTGCCACTGCACGATGGCCGACACCAGCTCCCGCACGAGGTGACGATCGAGTCCGCTGAACGGCTCGTCGAGCAGCACGACGGGCGGTTTGCGCGCCAGCATGCGCGCGAGCGCGACCCGCCGCGCTTGGCCGCCCGAAATCGCGTTCGCCGGCGCATGCCAGATCGGCTCGAGATGCAAGCGTTCGCGCAGTTCCGCGATCCACGGGTCGTTCGCGTCCCGGGTGCCGTTGGTCAAACCGAACCGGACGTTGTCGGCGACGCGCAAATGCGGGAACAAGTTGGCGTCCTGCGTGAGATATCCGACCTGCCGCAAGTGCAGCGGCAGCGGCGGTGGGAAGACCGTGACCGCGTCGACGGTGACGTGCCCGCCGTCCGGTGCTTCAGCCCCGGCGATACAAGCCAATACCGTGCTCTTGCCCGAGCCCGAAACTCCGAACAGACCGCACGCCTCGCCCGACCGAACGCGCACGGCGACATCGACCGTGAAGCGCGGCCGCTCCTTCACGATGTGAGCTTCAAGCACGAGCTGTCCGCCGCTGCGCGAGGACGTGGGCAAGCCACGGCAGAGGAAGTGCCGTCAGCAGGAACACGATGAGCAGCGGCATCACCGCCGGCAATCCGAAGTTCTCGAGGCTCGTCCAAAGAGCGACCGGCATGCCGGCCGGATAGTACGCGGTAATCGCGACGGCACCGAATTCAGTCAACGCGCGAACCCATGCGAGGCTGAGCGCGACCGCGAATCCGAGACGCGCGATCGGAAACGTGATGCGCCAAAACACGCTCCAGCGATCGTGTCCGAGTAAGCCCCCTTGAATCTCGAGCGTCCGAGGAACGCTGTCGAGCGCCGCGACGGCACCGAGGATATAGTATCCGATGCTCACGTAGACTTGCGTGGTGACGAAAGCCAGCGGCGTGTTCGTCATCCTCAAACCGAAGCGCTCGAGGTACGCGCCGAGTGCGTGCGGACCAAAGGCCAGTGACAGCAAGATGCCCAGCGCAAGCGGCGGCAAGAGAACCGAAACCAAGAGTACCGCTTGCCACCACAGACGTTCGCGCGTGGCGGAGCGAGCGATGTAGAGCGCCATCGGCGTCCCGATGACGACGACCACCACCATTGCAATGCCCGTGAAGACCAGCGAGACGCGGACCGAATCCACGGTCGCGGCGCCGTCGCCCCAACGCCACGGGCCGATCGGAACGAACAATCCG
Organism: Vulcanimicrobiota bacterium; assembly: GCA_963791645.1. Taxonomy (GTDB): domain Bacteria; phylum Vulcanimicrobiota; class Vulcanimicrobiia; order Vulcanimicrobiales; family Vulcanimicrobiaceae; genus Vulcanimicrobium. The sequence continues at coordinate 29,924 of CAWBTJ010000074.1, forward strand.
ACAAATGGGTAAAGGAGCGCGACTGCAAAGATAAGCGCGGCAACGCGCTTCACCTGCGCGGTGATGGGCGCACTACGCACGCAGCGGTGACGCACCCGTGGGCGGATCGTAGAAATACTGCCGGAAGATCGCCTGCGCGGCTCCGGTGAGCCAGTTGACGAATGCAACGGCCTTGTCTTTATGTGCGGACGCGTCGAGGACGGCTGCGTAATAGACGAGTGGTTCGGGATGGCGTATTGCTCCACCGATCTCCAGCGTCTGTTGCGCGTAGTGGTCGCGCCGGGCGTCGCTTCCGAGATTGATCTCCGCCGGTAACGTCACGAACGGCAAATTGAACGGACCGGGTTGGATCTTGTACGCCGAAGCCGCGTCGAGCTCGCCGCTCTGCAACCGAGCCTCGACCGTTGGCTCGCTGAATATCTGGGCCGGGTTGATCGTCGGTCCCAAAATGCTCTGCGCTAGGCCGGGCTGTTTATAGTGCGCCTCCGCAAGCTGCAGCGCGAAGATGATGTTCCGCCCTTGCGGGTCGACGGTAGGGTCGGTTCTTCCGAAGCGCAAATCGCGCTGCTGCAGAATCTGCCACCACGGCATCACACCGCGCCTGCCGGCAGCGGCGTCGGCAAACTGCCGCGCGTATTTGCTCTTGGGGCTGTACGCGATCACCATCTCCGTGCGCGCGACCGGCATTGCGACGCTCGCCTTTCCGCCCTTGAGCACGGTCAGCATCGGACCGGGCGTCACCGCGATGAAGACGTCGGCCGCGATGCTGCCGCCGACGATGAGCTTCGCGAGCGCATCGGAGCCCTGCGCGCGGCCGTGCATCTCGATCTGCAGCGTTTGCGCCGCGCCCGTTTTGATCGGCCCTTCCATCATCGATCCCATCGAACCGGCGTAGGCAACGTCGAGCGGTGTCAGCGTTTGCGCACGCGCGGGGCAGGCGGCAAATGCGAGCGAGGCGGAGCTGCCGGCGATCCAAAGGCGCCGGTTCATGCGATGTGTTCTCCCGTTCGGCTGACGTCGTATGAGGCAAGTCCCTCGAGGTCGTGGCGATACGGTGCAGAGCGCAGCGCATCGAGCAAGGTACGAACTTCAGGCGTTTTCACGGCAGCATTTGCAACCAGCAGCACGCACCGCTCCTCGCGCACGGAGATGAAATCCAAATCGAACACGCGCGCGACGCTGGCCATCCCGATTGCGGCGTCGGCGAAACCTTGCGCGATGGCGCGGCCGGCATCGAGCTGGCCGGCAACTTCGCGGTCGTAGCCCGCGACCCGGCGCGGATCGACGTCGGCGCGGCGCAGACGCTCGTCGAGCAGGCGGCGCGCGCCCGCCCCGGCCGGCCGATTCGCAAGGCGCGCCTTCGTCCGCGCGATGTCGGCGGCGCCCTTCAGCCCGAGCGGGTTTCCGTGCGAAACGAGCCAGCCGGCCTCGGTGCGCGCGACTTCGAAGCGGCTGAACTCCGTCATCTGCCGCGCTTGCTGCGGTGTGACGTCGCCGTGAACGACGGCGGCGTGCAGCCGGCCTTGTCCGAGCGCTTCGATCGCGGCGCGATTCGTCATCGTGAGCCACAAGACGCGCAGGTGGCGGGATCGTGCCATCGCGTGACGCGACAACAGCCCGACCGCGAGCTCGCAGCCGGCGATGAAGACGTTCGGGACCGGCGTCTCGGTCGGCTCGATCGCGAGGTGTTCCTCGTCCAGAGCGTGGGTGACCGTCTTGCCTCCGATCGTGGCGGCGACGACCCGGCTCGATCTGAGCGCAGGCTCGTCACGCGCAGCAAACAGCTCCTCGACCGTCGTGCCCAGCGCCCGCGCCAGCGCGAGCGCGATCCCAACACTCGGCTGCGACCGGCCGCTCTCGATCGAGCCGACCGCCTGGCGGGTGATGCCCGCGGCTCGCGACAGCTCACGCTGAGAGAGCCCGCGCTCCCGCCGCAGTCCTTCGACCCGGCTCGCGTCTATCATGGCCATGAGGCAACGATATTTGCCACCAGCGGCGGCGAAGTCCTTGGGGTGTGCGAGCGACGAATTCAGTCAGGGCGCGGAGTGCGGCTTATGCGTTCGACCCACCAAATCATCGCGACTTGCAGCGGAAGTCGCGCCCACAGAACCCATGCCGGCGCAGCCGCGGCGAAGCGGTCGGCTTCGATCGCCATGTAGATGTTCGCCGGCCAGACCGCGACGAGCAGCGCGATGAGACCGAATCCAGCCGCACGGCGCGTCCGCGGAATCATCAGCCCGAGGCCGCCGGCCATCTCCGCGATCCCGCTGATCGCGACCAGCACGCCGGCGTGGCCGAGCTGCGGCGGAACGATCTGCGCGTACATCGCGGGGCGGATGAAATGCACCGCGCCCGCTGCGACGAACAGAATGCCGGTGATCGCGGCGCGCACGCGCTGACGCCGGCTCAGGCGCGGTGCGCGAAGTGCTGGCGGTCGTCCTCTTCGAGCACGTCGAGCGCGAGAACGAGGTCGGGACGCTCGCGCAGCCACGGATACGCCTCGTGCGCGGCGTTGCGGTCGCCGTTGCGCGGCAGGCGGGCGAGGATCATCGCATTCCACTCCGTGACGAGGTCGGGCGACGTCGACGCGCTCACGAATGCGCCCACTGCCTGGTCGTTCGCAGCGTCCGCGACCGCGGCACGAAACGCATCGAGCTCGATCCCGAGCGCCTCGAGCAGCATCTCGCTGAAGCCAGGGATGTTGTACGCTCCGAGTTCGCCGCCCGGGAGCGTCGCGCGCACCTTGTCGATCGTGCGCGGCAGGAATACGACGCCGGCGAGTTCTTCGCGCGGCGCGCGCGGCGGAGCCTTCGTGAGATCGAGTGGATCCATGTGCGCCTCGTTCGCCGCGCTCAGTTCACGCGCTTCTTTTGGTCCTTCCACTCGCGCTCGCGCAATACGTACTTCTGGATCTTGCCCGTCGAGGTTTTCGGCAGCTCGCCGAACTCGACCGTCTTCGGCACCTTGAACGCCGCGATGCGCTCGCGAGCGAACGCGCGGAGCTCGTCGGCGTCGAGCGCGCGGCCGGGCTTCAAGGTGACGAACGCTTTCGCGACCTCGCCCCACCTCTCGTCGGGGACCGCCACGACCGCGCATTCGAGCACGGCGTCGTGCTCGAGCAGCACTTTCTCCACCTGCTGCGTCGAGATGTTCTCGCCGCCGCTGACGATCACGTCCTTCGCGCGGTCGACGATCTCGATGTAGCCGTCATCGTGTACCACCGCGATGTCGCCCGAGTGGAACCAGCCGCCCTCGAACGCTTTCGCCGTGGCAGCCGGATCGGCGTAGTAGCCCTTCATCACGTTGTTGCCGCGCATGACGATTTCGCCGTGCGTCATGCCGTCGGCCGGAACGTCGCGGAGTCCGACGTCCACGACGCGCACGTCGCGCGGACCGAGCGTGAGCATCGGTACGCCCTGGCGGCTGCGCAGGCGCGCACGCTCCGGGGCCGGGAAACCGTCCCACTGCGGGCTATGCCACGCGCACTCCGTGATCGGCCCGTACACCTCGGTGAGGCCGTACACGTGGTGCAGCTCCGCGCCGAGCGCCTCGATCTGCGCGATCGTCGCTGGCGCCGGCGGCGCCCCCGCCGTCGTCACCACGACGCGGTGCGGAAACGCCACGGTGTCGGGATGATTCACCAGGCCGATCAGCACCGTCGGCGCCGCGCAGAAGTGCGTCACGCCTTCATCGTGGACGCCCGCGTTGATGCCGACCGCGCCGACCTTGCGCAGGCAGACGTGCGTCGCGCCCGCCGCGGTCACGGCCCACGGAAAGCACCAGCCGTTGCAGTGGAACATCGGCAGTGTCCAAAGATACACGCTCTCCGGTCGCAGGTTCGCGTGGAAGATCTCGGCAAGCGCGTTGACGTATGCGCCCCGGAACGTATACATCACGCCCTTCGGCTTGCCGGTGGTTCCGCTCGTGTAGTTGATCGAGATCGTGTCGTCCTCGCCGCCGCTGCGCGGCACCAGCGCGGCGCGATCCGCGCCGGCGAGCAGCTGTTCGTACTCCGCTGCACCGTCCGGGGGCGCGGTTTCGTCGGGCGCTGCAACGCGGATGCGCGGCAGGTCCGACGCGAGCCGGCTCACCAGCGGTTCGAGCTCGTGGTCGTACAGCAGCAGCGACGCGCCGCAGTGGCCGAGGATGTAGTCGATCTCGTCGGGGGCGAGCCGCGTGTTGAGCGCGCACAGGACGCCGCCGGCGCGCGGCACGGCGTACGTCGCTTCGAGCACCATCGACGTGTTCGGCGCGAGCACCGCCACGCGCTCGCCGGCGCGGATACCGCGCGCCTGAAGCGCCGCGGCGAGCCGCTCGACGCGTTCGAGAAACTCCGGATACGTCCGGCGCGCGGAGCCGTCGACGACCGCGGTCTTGTCGGGATAGACGAACGCGGCGCGCTCCAGGAAATCGAACGGGTCGAGCGCGCGCAGGTGGACGGCGGCGGACGCTTCGGCGATCATGGGACCCTGTTCGGCGGATGGGGAAAGCGTTACCCCATGTCAGTTTCCATCGGGCGCACGTCGCTCGCCGGGGAGACGCCGACCGTCAAGGTCGGCGATCCCGCCCCCGACTTCACCCTCACCTCGCACACCGGCGAAGAGTTCCACCTGGCGGACAAGCGCGACAGCAACGTCGTCATCGCGTTCTACCCGTTCGCCTTCAGCGGCACTTGAAGCGTTCAGCTGCCGGTGTACGAGCGCGAACGCGAGCGCTTCGGCAGCTATGACGCCCAGGTCGTGGGCGTTTCGACCGACTCCAGGTTTGCCAACGCGGCGTGGGCCGCGCAGCTCGGCGGCATCACGTTTCCGCTGCTGAGCGACTTCTATCCGCATGGTGCCGTCGCCGAACGCTACGGCGTGCTGAACCCGCGCGGCATGCCCGAACGCGCGATCTTCGTGATCGACAAGGCCGGGATCGTGCGCTACATCGACGTCCATCTGCTCAAAGAAGCGCCGGACGAGGCCGTCCTCTTCGAGGAGCTCGCGAAGCTGACCGGATAGGCGGTTTTCCGGCGGCCGGCGGACAGTCCGAATTCTTTCGGACTGGTCTTGACCGGCCCGCCGGGGCGTGCTACGGTGGCTCAAACCGAATTCCTTAGGTGTCGTCGCCGAGGAGGGCGTCCGATGGCCCGCCGCCGTTCCGTACCGCTCACCGAGGCCGAGCAGCGACTCATGGAGATCGTCTGGTCGGCCGGCCCCGCCACGGTCGGCCAGATCGTCGAGGCGATCCCCGCCTCCGAGCGCCCGGCGTACAACACGGTCCAGACGATCATGAAGATCCTCGAGCGCAAGGGGTACGTCGAGCACCGCGCCGAGGGGCGCGCGTTCGTGTACCAGGCCGTGGTCGACCGCGACGCCGCGGCGCGCACCGCGCTTTCGCACGTGATGCAGCGATTCTTCGGCGGCTCGCCGCGCGCGCTCGCGCTCAATTTGATCGAAGGCGATCACCTCACCGAGGACGAGCTGGACGAGCTCCAGCGCACGATCGCGCGCGCCAAGGACGAAAGCTGATGGACGCGCTGCTGCCGGCCGTGCTCAACGCGCAGTGCCGGCTCACGATCGGCGTCAGCGTCGCGTTCGTCGACCGCCTCAAATCACACGGCTACGCGAACTGGTCCGTCCGCGACCTGATCCGGCTGCGCGACTCCGGAATCTGACCACGGGCGCGTCTCCGCGGGGCGCGCTTTTCTTTCAACCTTCACACTTATTTCATTAATCGTCGGTAGAGGTACTCTCGATGTCCCGTCTCGGAATCGTTCTGGTCGGCGCATTCATCGCCGTGACCACCGCGCGCGTTGGCGCCGTCTCCGTACGCCCGCAGCTCGCGATCCCGCACGTTGCAAAAGGGCCCGCGATCGACGGCACGCTCAACGACGAAGCGTGGAAAACCGCGAAGCTCGTCCCGCTCGCGTGGGATCTGCGCCACAAGGCGGCGCCGGCGCAGCCGACGGACGTGTACGTGCTCAGCGACGACCAGGCGCTCTACGTCGCGTTCGACGCGAAGCAAACGGCCGAGATCGTCGCCAACCAGCATACCGACGATGTCGGCTTCGACACCGATGACGAGGTACAAGTCGACTTGTGGCCCGGCGGCCCGCTCGGATTTCGCTACCTGTTCACGGCGACGCCGCTGGGCACGCACTATCAGCACTCGAGCGAGAATGCCGCCTATGCGCCCAAATGGCAGAGCGTCGGCAAGCTGCGCCCCGGCGGCTTCACCGTCACGATGCGCATCCCGTTCGGCGTGATGCGCGGCGACGGGCGCACGAATTGGCAAATCCAGTTCGTGCGGTTCGTGCAGAAGACCGACGACCTGCAAGTCTGGGCGTTCGAGGAAGGGCAGTCCGACCACAACGACGTCGTCTACGCCGGAACGCTCAGCGGGTTGTCGAGCAGCGCGGCGGGCGCGCGCCCGAAACCGCGCATCGGGCTGTTTGGCGTCGGCGAAGCGGCGGCCAAACACGACGACGGGAATACCACCCGGTCGGGAGCAGACATCTCGCTCCCGATCACGCGCACCGCGTCGTTCGTGGCCGCCATCCATCCCGATTTCTCGAACGTCGAACAAGACCAGCAGTCGATCTCGCCGACGGTGTACCGCCGCTACTTCAACGAAGTGCGCCCGTTCTTCGCACAGATGCAGAACGTCACCAACCCGTTCGACTGCGAGGTCTGCCCGGGCGTGACCGAGCTCTACACGCCGGCGATCCCGACGCCCAAGCGCGGCTACGCGCTCGAAGGCTCCCAGGGCCCCGTGCAGTTCGACGCCTACAACGCGATCGGCGACCGCCGCACCGACAACGCGCAAGCGTTTCAATGGCGCAATCAGAAGCGCACCGTCGGAATGGGTTTTCAGGCCGTCGAGACATTCGCGCCCGGCTTCGCCGACCGCTTGACGACGATCGGCCTGTTCGCGAACGATCGCAAACACAAAGTCGTGTACTTCAACTACGGCTGGGACCGCGGCAACAACGTGCTCGACAAGGCGCAGGCGCAGCGCATCGACGCCGGCGCGGCCTACTACGGAACGGACTACTACTTCGGCGGCGGCGTCCGCAAGATCGGCGGCTACTACAATCCGGTCGACGGGCTGATCTCGACGCCGGACGTCGCCGGCTGGTCGTTCGACGGCGACCGCACGTTCCGGTTCAAACCCGGGAGCTGGCTGAAGAGCGTGGAGATCCAAGGGTACGTCGACCGCTATCACGGCGCCGACGGACGCATCGACCGCGCAAGCAACGATCTCTCGTTCACGCTTGTGAACAAGAATCTGTTCCGCCTCAACTTCGACACCGGCTCGACGTACCTCAAACTGACGGACGGGCGGCTGACGCCGGTTTCGCTCGCCGGCGTCGCGCTCGGGTACCGCTCGAACACCGCGACGCCGACCAGTTTCGTCTACAACCAGGGCCGCTATGGCGACGGCCGCATCGCAACGTTCGACCGCAACACCGTGCTCAAGCTGGGCCCCGTCACGCAGATCGCGTTGCAGGCGTTCGACACCGTGTGGTACGCCGACGCCGGTTATCGCAACGTGCAGTGGCTCGAGCGTGTCGCGCTGACGCGCAACATCTCGCGGGACAGCTCGTTCGCGATCGGGCTACGGCGCATCATTGGCACGCCGCCCGCGGTCGCGAACTACTTCTCCTACGGCGTTGCGCCGTACGCGAGCGGTCCGGCGAGCTTCTACTCGGCGTCGAACGTCTCGGTCGCGTACGCGTACCACCGCAAGCGCGACGAGCTGTATCTGGTGTACGGCGACGCGAGCGCGACCGTGACGAAGCCCGCGCTGATCGTGAAGTACGTGTTCTATCTCGGCGGTGAGAAGGGGACGTAAAAAAAAGGACCGCCTCGGTACGAGGCGGTCCTCTTCTGCATCGGCGCGTGCCGAGCGCGGGTGG
>CAWBTJ010000075.1:0-10462 GCA_963791645.1 Vulcanimicrobiota bacterium
CGTCGACCTCACCCACCTCGCGGCGACGCCGGTCGGCCTGATCGTGCGCACCGAGGTCGAGGTGCTCAAGTTCGAAGGGCGCCGCATCGAGTATGCGTTCACCGCGTTCGACGAGCGCGAGAAGATCGCCGAAGGCACGCACGAGCGCTACGTTACCTCGCGCGAGAAATTCCGCGAACGGCTCGACGAAAAGCTCGGATGAGCGTACGGCCGGCTCGCGCGCAAAGGCGGAGCCGGGCACCCGCACGTGTAAAGGCACCGTTACGGGAGTCGACCCGGCAGCGAGACTCGGTAGCCCTAGCGGAACCCTAGGCTACCGAGCGGCGTTGTCGGATCAGATGCGGGGCGGTGGCCTCGCCTCGTGATTAAGGCGCCCGTCACGTGGGTAGGTCCGAAAACGGCTGAGCAAGCGAGTCTCTCGCTGCGCTCCCGTCCCCGGGCCGGCCACGCCGGCGCCAACGCCCTTCTCGACACAACACCTTAGCTAGGGAGTATTACGTGAAACGACTGAGCACCGGGCTCTTGGCCGCGCTGGTCGCGGTCGGAATCGGTACGACGTCGGTGTCGGCCTCGAACTCCGCGCAGGCGCATGGCAACATCGGACCCAACGCGCCTACGCAGATCGCTCAGGCCCCCGCCGGCGCACCGCCCGCTGACTTCGGCACGCCGCCTTCCGGCGAGGTCCCGATCCTCTTCAACGACCGGCATGTCTATTCGAAGCCGGACCGCCTGAAGGCGAACCGCGTCCTCGCTGCGCTGGTGCGTGGCAACACCATCCTCATTCCGCTCCGCTCGATGTTCGAGCAGATGGGCGCGACGGTTTCGTACGATCCGGCCTCAAAAACGGTCGACGTGTCGAAGCCCGGCTCCGACGTCAAAGTGACGGTCGGCAAACCGGAAGTAGTCATCAACGGCGAGAGCCGGCCCCTCGACGTTCCTCCCGAGATCTACAAGGGCGCGGTCGTCGTACCCGTTCGCGTGATCTCTGAAGGCATGGGAGCCTACGTCCAGTGGGTTCCGGACCGCCGCATCGTCGTGGTGCGTTACGTCTCGCCGCCGACGATCCAGCCGACGCCGGTCCCGACGCCGGTCGCGACGCCGATCCCGACGCCGGTTCCCACGGCTGTCCCCACCCCCGTTCCGACCCCGACCCCGGTCGCGGTCAACCCGTACGAGCACTTCATCGTCGGCGACTACATCTTCTCGCCGAAGGTCTACAACGAGTTCTCGCCCGGCAACAAGGGCGTGGGCGGCTCGTATTCGGTCCGCGGCGCGGTCGAGTTCCCCGCGTTCGGTCTGCCCTGGATGCTCGAGGGCGACTATCGCTCGTGGAGCTACCCGCACAACAGCGGCATCACGCCGGCGATGTACGCAGGGGCTGCTGATCAGGGCCCGCCGGTCAACCCGTGTCCGCACGGCGGCTTCGGCACCGTCGCCCTCGCGCCCGCACTGGGCGACCAGGGCTGCGTCACCGTGATCGGCGCGTACGGCCAAACCGCCGTCCCCTCGTTCACGGCTCGCGACACCGACTTCGACGGCCGCCTCGGCCTGAAGATCGCCTCACCGCGCATCTACATCGGCGTCGGCTACCTCCACCGTGAGGAGAACTACGGCTATCCGAAGCAGAACGGCTTCGGCTTCGGCGCCGAGAAGCTCCCCGATCTCGACCAGCCGCTGTCCGTCTACGGCAGCATCTGGTACTACCCGAGCATCTCCGGCAACTTCACGTTCCCGGCCGGCTCGGTTCCCCCGGGACTGCCGGCGGGCTCCGTCGACAAGTTCCAGCAGCGCTTCCTCAAGTACCAGGTCGGCGGAACGCTGAACCTCGGTAACTCCGGGCTGTTCCTCGACGCCGGTTTCCTCGGCGACTCCATCAAGGGCAAGAACCTCTCGCCCAGCGATGCGTCGCACGCAGGTGGCTACGTCGGCCTCGGTATCAAGTTCTAAGCGCTACGGCGCAGCGAACACGGAAAAGCCCCCGGCTCGCGCCGGGGGCTTTTCTCTTTCCTTCGGTCCGGTTAGCGGCGCGGAGTCGGCGACGGGCTCGGCGAGCCCATCGCGTTTTGCGCGTTGATGACGCTTTGCGGGGCCGTGCCGGGGAACGGCGTCGCCGGCGCCTGACCGGGCATGAGCACCGGGGCCCCCGTCTGCGGGGAGGGCGTCGCCGATAACGTCGTGCCGGTCCCGCCCGCGGTCGGCATCGACGCCATCGCGGGCGACGTCGGGGCCGCCGTCGCGTGACCGTCCTCGTTGCGGGCGACTTGAACCACCTTGCTCTTCGGATAGTCGTGGCGCAGCCAGGCGAAGGTCGCGTGGACGTGCTTCACGCCGTCGTCGGTGTGGATCTTCAGATAGAAACGCTCCAGCGCGAAGAGCGTGCCTGGCAGCCAGCTGTCGCACGGATACTTGTGCTGCCAGTCGCGAATCGCGTCTTCCGTCAGGGAGATCGCGTTGCTGGTCGAGGGCGCCGCGTTGGGGTCGACGTCGACCTTCAGGCCCTGGTCCTTTATGGTGTTGCGAATGCCGAGAATGCTCATCTTGAGTTTTCCGAAGTACTCGTCGGCCGGCGCGACGCGGCATTTCGGCGCGGCCTTGGCGACGGTCTTGGGCGCCTTGCCGGGTGTCGATGCGGCTTTGACGGGCGGCTTGGGCGTGGTCGTGAGCGGGGCGGTCGACGGCACTGCCGCAGTTGTCGCGGCGGCGACGAGCGAAACACATGCGATCAGTCGTTTCACTCAGGTGTCCTCATACGTGATCCTGATATGCGATGTTGCGAGAGGCGATGAACTGCTCGCCCTCGGGTATTGGAGACACAATTAGATGAGTGCTCGTCCGACACCCGTCGCTGCGGTGCAAACGCGTGCGCACGACCGCGCCGTCTTTGCGGAGCGGTGGCCCGCGCTGCTCGCGCGAATCGCCGCAGCCGCCGAATCCGGCGCGCGGCTGATCGTGGTCCCCGAAGGTACCGTCCCCGCCTACGTTATCGGCTCCGATCCCGTCGACGCCAGCCAATTGGAGTCCGCGGCGCAAGACGTGATCGCCGTCGCAGCGCGCAGCGGCGCGACGATCGTGTACGGCGGCGCGCGCGCCGGCGAGCACGGGCTCGCCAACAGCGCGTACGTGGTCACGCCCGCCGGCGTCGTCGGCTACGCCGACAAATGCTTTCTGTGGCACTTCGACCGGCGCTGGTTCACCGCGGGGACCGACCTCGAACCGGTCGACACGCCGGTCGGCCGCTTAGGCATCTTCATCTGCGCCGACGGCCGCATCCCGACGATCCCGAGCACGCTCGCGGCGCGCGGCGCGCAGGTTCTCGTCGTGCCGACCGCGTGGGTGACGAGCGGCCGCGATCCGCACGCGCTCGAGAACCTGCAGGCGGATCTGATGATCGCCGTCCGCGCGCGCGAGAACGGCCTGCCGCTCGTCGTCGCCAACAAAGTCGGCGTGGAGGCGCGCAGCGTGGCGTACTGCGGCAAGAGCCAGATCGTCGCGGCCGACGGAACCGTCGTTGCGCTCGCGTCACAGGACGAGGAGGCGACGCTGCACGCGACGGTCGCGATCGGTCCATCGATCGTCGCGTTCGCTCCCGACCCGCCGCCGGTCAGGCGCCTCGCCGGCGGCGCATTGCCCGGCGCGTTGCGCATTGCGATCGCACCGCAAGCGGATGAACAGCTGCGCGCGCTCGCCGCCACCGCCGACGCGGGCATGGTGATCGATCCGCACGCGCTGCCGGCGAGCGCGGACGCCGCCGTCGTCGACGACGAGGTGATGCTCGACCCGCGCGCGCTCGTCGCGCCGCGGCTCGCGGGGGTGCGGTTGTTCGTGTGGCGGGCGTCGATCGACGCGCCGTGGGTCGTCCCGTTCGCGCGCACGCGCGCTGCGGAGCTTCGCGCCTACGTCGTGGTGTTCGACTCGCCGCGCCGCCGCGCGTTCGCGGTCGATCCCGACGGCGTCGTGGTGTGCGGAACGTTCGGCGGCTTCGAGCTCGCCGCGTTCGCGTTCGATCGCGCGCGCACGGACGCGTGGAGGGTTGCCCCCGCGACCGACGTACGTGAGGGCCTCATGCGAGTGGGTGAACTTTCTTCGGGCGCGGCGGCGCCGTTGAGCACGCCGTGAGCACGCCGGCAGACGCGTTCAAAGAAGCGCACGAGCGGCACGAGCACGGACGCGAAGGCCCGTCGTGGGTGCCGCTCGCCGCGGCGGTGCTCGCGGTGCTCGCCGCGGTCAGCGGATACTTCGGCAACCTGCGTTCGACCGAAGCCCTCGTGGAGAAGAACGACGCGATCGTTTCCACGACCAAAGCGTCGGACACGTGGTCGCAGTACCAGTCGGAGCGCATCAAATACTACATCGCGCAGACGGCGATCGATGCGGGCACGGGTCCCGGCGCGAAAGTGGAGGGCCTGAAACAGAACGCGGCCGAGGAGAAAGCCAAGGCGCCGCCGCTGATGAAGAAAGCGCGCGCGTTCGAGGAGGAGGCCGTTGCGCACAACGAGCGCTCCGAACGCCTCCTCAAGCAGCACGAGACGATCGAGGTCGGCACGACGCTGTTCGAGGTCGCGATCGTGCTCGTCTCGATCACCGTGCTCGTCGGCTCGCGTCTGCTGCCGTTCGTCAGCGGCTTGGCCGCCGCGCTGGGCATCGTGTTCTTCGTGCTCGGCCTGGCGCGCTGACGCCGCTGCGCGCGCACTGCACGCTCGGCCCGCTGCTGTGGGCCTGCATCTTCGCGTGCACGTTCGCGTGTGCCGGTGCGCCCGCATTCGGCGCCACGCTGCCGCTCTCGCTCGCGCCGCCGGCGCCGTTTCCGCTGGTCACGGCGTCGAGTATCGAGCGCGAGCCCGTCGCGCCGGGGATCGCGCGCGCGACGTACCGGATGTTCACGTCGGCGGGGCCCATGGTCGTATCCGTCGTCACCGTCGACCCGCAGGAACCGACCGTGCGGTTCGGCGCGGTGCTCGCGCACGACAGCATCGTGTCAAAGGACGAGACGACGTCCTCGATGGCGCGCCGCACCGGGGCGGTCGCCGGCATCAACGGCGACTACTTCGACATCAACGCCAGCGGTGCGCCGCTGGGCGTCGTGGTGCGCAACGGAATGCTCGAGCGCACGCCGAGCGCGCGCATCGCGCTGACCGTCACGCGCGCGCGATCCGTTCTCTTCGCGCCGTACCGCTTCACCGGCAGCGCGACGTTCGGCGGCGTGGTCGTCCCGATCACCGCCGTCAACGAGTGGCCGCCGCAGAGCGGCGCGTCGCTGCTGACGCCGGCGTTCGGCGCGATCCCGGGCGGCCCCGCGGGGGCCAACGCTAGCAACGTGACGCTCCTCGATCTGAATTCGTCCGGCCCGACCATGTTCGCAGGACCGGCGCGCTATCGCGTCACGGCGGCGACCAGCGCACCGCCTTGGCCCGCGGCAACCGGCCTGCGGCTCGCCTACGGCCCTGCGGCCCAGGCGATCGGCCCCGTGCCCGGTGCCGGCGACGACATTACGCTGCAGTACGCGACCGATCCGCCGTTCGGCGATGCCGTCGCGGCCATCGGCGGCGGGCCCGAATTGCTGCACGGCGGCGCGCCGGTCGACGATCCGGCGTCACCCAACTACGCCGAACGCGACCGTCGCATCCCCGCGTCGGCGGCGGCGCGATTCCCCGACGGAACGCTCGCGCTCGTCGTCGTCGACGGCCGTCATCCCGCGACGTCGATCGGCGTGAACCGCGGCGAGCTGACCGCGCTGCTGCGCGGGCTCGGCGCGACGGACGCGATGCTGTTCGACAGCGGCGGCTCCGCGACGCTCGCGGCGCGCGTGCTCGGCGACGCCGAAGCGAGCGTCGTGAACGAACCGTCGGACGGTTTCGAACGAGCCGTCGCGGACGGGTTGTTCTTGTACAGCGACGCGCCGCTCGGGCCGCCTGCGCGGCTCGTCGTGCGGCCGACGCGCATCGTCGCGCTCGCGGGGGCGCGCGTTCCGCTGCGCGCGCGCGTCATCGACGCGAACGATCATGGGCTCGGCGACGCGCGTGGGCCGTGGCGCGTCGCGCCGTCACCGCTGATCGCATCGATCGGCGAGGACGACGTGCTGAACGCCGGCGCGCAGACCGGCGCCGCGAGCGTGCGCATCGCGCGCGGCGGCGTCGCGACCGACGTCCCGGTCGAGATCGTCGACCGCGTCGTGCGGCTGATCGTCGGGCCGGCGCGCGCGAACCCCGATCCCCACGGCGCCGTTGGACTTACCGTCGCGGCGTTCGACGCGCGCGATCGCCCGGTCGCCGTCGACGGCCTCGTTCGCTGGAGCGCGAAAGACGCCACGATCGATGCGCGCGGCCGGCTCGCGACAGGCGATCGCGACGCGACCGTCACGGCGAGCGCGGGCGGCGCGAGCGCGACCCTGACGATCCCCGTGGGCCGCCACACCGTCGCGCTCGCGCTGTTCGACGACAAGCACCGTGCCGGTTGGACGTTCACGACGACGCCCGCGAACGGGCCGGGCGCGCTCGCCGTCGACGGCGACCGGCTGCGGCTGGACTACGACTTCACGAACGGCGAACGCGCGGCGTACGCGGCGGCGGAGATCCCGCTGGGCGATCCGCTCGCGCTCGCGTGCGACGTCGACGGCGACGCAAACGGCGAAGCGCTGCGCGCGACGCTCGCGGACCGCTACGGCGACCGCCAAACGGTGACGTTCGCGCGCGCGATCGACTTTCGCGACACGCGGCGCTTGACGGTGAAAATCCCCGTCTCGCTCGCGCAGCCGATCGCGCTGCGCAACATATACGCGGTCGGCACGCTCGCGAACCCGCCCGTGACCGTAGCCGGCTCGCTCGTCGTGCACGACTGCGCCGCAAGCATACCTGGCGCCGGCGCTCAGCTGCCCTGAGGCAACACGCTCCACGCGAGGCCGAGCACGAACAGCGCGACGCCCAGCACGAGCGCCCACGTCGGCGGCGCGGCCGCCACGGCGAGCGCGGGATAGGTGCCGAGCGTCGCGCGCACGCGAACGCCCGCGATCGTGACGTCTTGCCCCGCGGCGGCGAGCTTGATCCCGAGCGGTTTGCCGGCGTCGTCGGCGACGGTGAGGATCAGCGCGGGCTCGGTCATGCCGGCGTTCGCGCGGTTGAACTGCGCGAGATCGCGCGGCGTGAAGTACAGCGCGCGCACGACGCGGTGCAGCGCGGGCGTCGCAAACGTGTCGAACGGCACGTCCAGCGCGCCGATTCGCTGGCGCTGGCGAAACAACAGCACCGGCGACAAGAACGACGCGTTCGTCGGCTGCGTGATCGTGAGGTGCGCGCCGTGCTCGTCGTACGCATCGACGTATGCGGCCGGATGCGGTTCGAGGTAGACCAGCGATTCGCCGACGACGCGGTGCGCGCGCGGGGCGAGCGCGATCTCGGCAGCGGCCTTGCGCCGCAGGATGACGCCGGCCGAGCCGCGCGCGATCGCGGGGGCGTCAGCCGCGCCGAAGAACGCCGCCGCGCCCAGCGCGGGGACCGGTACGATCGCGAGCGGCATCGCGGCGACGCTTGCCGTATCGGGACCGAGCAGGCCCGACGCGAGTCCCGCGACGCCGGCGACCGCGGCGCCCGCCATCGCGAGCAGCAATCTCTTCCCCGCAATCCCGTCGCCGCCGCGCCGCGCGCCGTTCGCGTACGCGAGCGCGACGGTGAGGCCGATCGCGAGCGCGAGCGCGTACTGCCAGGTATGGTAGAGCGGGGTCTGCGGATACAGATCCTGCGCGACCGCGAGCGCGATCACGATCGCCGCGACCGCGAGTGCGGCTATCCGCGCGCTCATCTGTCCGCTCCCCGTCTACGCTGCGGTGCGGACGGCGCGAGCGCCGGCGCGACCGCGGCGCGCATCTGCTCGAGCGTCATCGCGCCGTCGACGCCTTTCACGACGTGACCGTCGCGGCTGACGATCACGCTCGTCGGCAAGCCGATGCCTTCATATGCCCGCCCGTACTGCTGCTGCTCGTCGACGAGGATCGGGAACGTCACGCCGCGCTGCTTCGCGAACGTTTCCGCGACCGACGCGGACTCGCCCTGATCGACCGCAAGCACGACGACCTTGCCCGCGTTCTCTTGCGCGAAGCGCTGCAGCGCCGGCAGCTCTTCGCGGCACGGCGGGCACCACGTCGTCCAGAGGTTCAGCAAGACCACGTGACCGCGGTGCCGTGCCAGCGAATCGATGCGGCCGTCGGTGCGCGGGACGTCGAACGACTGCGCGGGCGCTCCGGCCAGCGCCGCCGGCCCGCCGCCGCCGGTCCTGCCGGGATCGGGGGCGTTGTAACACGCGCTCAGGAACACCACTGCAGCGATGACGACAAACCGGGGCACCTGGGGCTCTTCGTGCTGAACGCAGGCGTTCCGTCCCCGTGGCGCGCGGGACGCGTGCGTGCCGCGGACGCGATGCTCGCGACGTACGAAGCGGGAAGCGACGCGCCCGGCGCGCCGGTCGTGCTGCTGCTTCACGGCTTGGGGCACTGGACGGACGGCGCGTGGGGACGACTCGTGCCGCAGCTCGATCCGGCGCTGCGCTACGTCGCGTTCGACTTACCCGGTTTCGGCGCAAGCGACAAGCCCGACGCAGCGTTCGACCTCGCATATTTCCGGCGCGTGCTCGGCGACGCCGTCGCCGCGCTGAACCTCGACCGGTTCGCGCTGGTGGGACATTCGCTCGGCGGGTTCATCGCCGCGGATTACGCGGGCGCGCATCCGGCGCACGTGACGCACCTCGCGCTGATCGCGCCGGCGGCGTTCGCGCGCACGCCGCGCCATTTGGTCTATGCGCTCGCCGGCGGCTTCGCGCGCCCCCTGTTCGAACGCCGCCCGTCGCGGCGCTTCGTCATGCGGATGCTGCTGCGAGCCGTGGCCGATCCGAATGCGCTCGACCCGGCGGTGATCGAGCGCGCCTACGAACTGTCGCAAGAACCCGCGCTGCGCAGGGCGTTCGCCGGCGTGTACGCTGGCGCGATGCACGCATTCGCGCGCGCCCGCCGGCTGCACGCCGGCTTCGCAAGATATCCCGGCCCCGTCTTCTGCGCCTGGGGCGCCCACGACCGCTACATCAACGTCGCCGCACTGCGCGACGTGGTTCGAATCTACCCGCACGCAAGAACGCTCGTCCTCGACAAGAGCGGCCATCTGCCGATGATCGAAGAACCACAAACATTAGGAACGGCGATACGTAATTTCCTGAAATCCTAAATCGTCCCGATTTGGGGCGTATCGCCGTGAGACGCCCCAAATCACCAGTCGCCCATTCTTTCCTCGTCGACTTCGCCTTCGAAGACGATCGTGCCGGGGGCCAGGATCGCGGAGACCACCGGGACGCCGTCGTAGCGCAGATCCCGGTTCATCGCGTCTTCCGGCGAGCGCGACATCAGCGTCGCGAAGCGGCCCAGGACATCGGGCGCGCACAGCACGCGTTCGGGTGCGACGTTGTAGAGCCGCCGGAAACCGGCGTGTGCCTTCTCGAAGTCCGGTTCGTCGAACCTCGTGCCGAGCGCGACGGTCCAGCGCACGCGTTCCAGGGCTCTCTCCCTAAACGACCGAACGGCATGCGCGATGACGGCCCGAATCCTCGACGGACGCGCGCTCGCTGCCGACCTGCACGCCGAGATCGCAGCGCGCGCGCAGCGTCTGCGCGCGCGGGGGATCGCGCCGCGGCTCGAGGTCGTCATCGTCGGCGAGGACGCGGCCAGCGCGGCGTACGTGCGCAGCATCGAAAAGGTCGGCGGCAAAGTCGGCGTCGACGTGCGCGTCGCCGCGCTGCACGCCGAGGCGGACGAAAGCGCCGTGCGCACGGTGCTGCATTTGCTGGGCGGCGATCCGCTCGTTCACGGCGTCATCCTCCAACAGCCGCTCCCCGCGCACCTGGGGATTCGGCGGATCGCCGAGGCGATGCCGCCGGGCAAAGACGTCGACGGCGCGAACCCGGTCAACCTCGGACGGCTGGCGTTTGCGAGCGGCACGGAGTTCGTCCCAGCGACGCCGCTCGCCGTGATGTTGCTGCTCGAACGCAGCGACCGCCGCGAGCTGCGCGGGATGCGGGCGTGCGTCGTCGGCCGCTCGAACGTCGTCGGCCTGCCGGTCGCGCTGCTGCTGATGGCGCGCGACGCGACCGTGACGATCGTGCACAAGGAGACGCGCGACCTCGCGCGCCAAACGCGCGACGCCGAAGTGCTCGTCGTCGCGACGGGCGTGCCCAACCTCGTGCGCGGCCACATGGTCGCGCCCGGCGCGACGGTGATCGACGTGGGCACGACGTACGTCGACGGCAAACTCGTCGGCGACGTGGATTACGGCGAAGTCTCCGCTGTCGCGGGCGAGATCACGCCGGTCCCCGGCGGCGTGGGCCCGGTGACGAACGTCGCGCTGATGCGCAACGTCGTGTTGGCCGCCGAACGCCTCAGTTGAGCGAGAAATGCTTCCCGAAAAATTGTTCCTGATGGCTGCGGAATTCG
>CAWBTJ010000076.1:0-4478 GCA_963791645.1 Vulcanimicrobiota bacterium
TGCGTCCACCACCCCCGCCGCAAGCGGTAACCGCCAAAGCCGTGAGAGTGGCGGAAAAAACACGCAGTCCGCGCATAGGAAGCCTCCCGCTCGGATCGTGGGCCCGGACGGAAGTCGTTCGACCCGGGAGCCTACGTTCCCCTTGGGACTCAATGCGACTTTAGACCGCTACGGCACGACGGCCGAGGCTCCAAAAAAGCAAGCTGCCCCTCACCCTCCTGCTATGGTTTCTGAGTAACCCGAACGTAATACCCGCGACGCGGTTGCGGGTGTCCATTCCGTCACGTTCCACTTCGGTTCCAAGCAGAGCGGGGTAAGCCCCGGAGGTACTATCGTGGCGTTCAGAAGCAAAGACTTGATGATCAAGGTCTTTCCGAATCAGCCGACTGGTGACAACGCGGGAGGCGGCGGTGCCGGCGGAGGCGGTGGCGGAGGTGGCGGCGGCGGCGGAGGAGGCGGCGGCAGCTGCATTTGTGCGACCCATCCGGTCACGATCCAGCCGTGTCTGTGCGCGACGCATCCGGCGTCGTTCTGCCTATGCGCGTCGCATCCGGGGACGTTCTGCCTCTGTTTGACGCACCCGGGAACGGTCTGCATCTGTGCGACGCACCCGGGCACGGGCTGCTTCTGCATAACGCACCCTGCGACGATCTGCATCTGCGCATCGCACCCGGCAACGATTATCTGTCAGTGCGCAACGCTGCCGGCGACGATCGTCAATTGCCCGGTCGGAACGCTCCCGTGCGGCGTATCGTTCGATCCGGGCGGACCGGTCGAAAACCCCGAGCAGCTTCAACAGTTGAAGACGCAGCTGCAAACGCACCTCGACGCCGTCAACAAGAAGATCCAGGAGTCCCAGAAGAAGACATAGGCGGTTCGCAGGTGCCGGTTCCCGTGCTGCGCTCGCTCGCCGGCGCCGCGATTCGCAAGAACCCTCGGCGTGAGTTCGTGCCTCGCGCGGCGTTTTCGCCGCGCGAGGTTCGATTCGCCGCGGGCCGCACGTCGGAGAACGGGGCCGTCGGCGTTCTGCGTTCGCGCGACACGGACGGCTCCGTTCTCACCCTCGTCGATGCGGCCGCACTCGCGTTGGTGGAATCGTGCGCGCGTCCACGTAACGACCGCGGCACGGATGCGATGCTCGCGCGCCTCGTGCTCGACGGTGCGCTCGAGGTGGAGTCGGCCGCCGGATTCGTGTGCGGACCCGCGGCGTTTTATACGGTCGTCGAGCGATTCGATGCGAGCGGGACCGGGACGATCGCGGCCCTCTCGCGCGCTGCGATTACATACGGCGCAGCGCTGCGCACGCGGGAGGCGAACGATCTCTCGGCGCGGCTCTATTGCTACGGGCGCCGTCCCGCGTCGCCGCGCTGGCGGCGCACGCTCCCGGAGCGCGACTCCGTCGCGGACCTGCTCGATTTTCGCGTCGGCATGCCGGGCTCGAAGAGTGCGCGCGCGACATGGCACGCAAAGCCGGCCCACGACGGCTGGTTCTCGTGGTACCGGCGAAAACTCGGCGCCGGCGGCGGGTCGACGGCATACAAACTCTACGTCAGCCCGGTGTCCGAGGCGTTGTGCACGACGTTTCCGGCGATCGCCGCGGCGTTGGCGGAATCCGAAGCCGTCTCGTTCAAGATCGGCGCCGATGCGTACGGCGTGCTGCGCCCCGATAAGCTCGTCGCGTACTTTCCGACACTGCAATCGCTGCACGGCGCTGCACGCGTGCTCGCCGAGCGCCTCACCGGCGTGGCGGCGCACGGCGTGCCGTTCACGTGCGCCATCGGGGACGACGGTTTGCTGTCGTGGGGCAGCGATCCGCCGTCGGATTCCGTTGCGCGCGAGCGCGAAAGCTGGCGGCTATGGATAACCAACCGCCTCGCGGACGCGCTCCTGCACGCAAAAGCCGCGCCGTCGGAGGCGGTACCAGCCGAAACGTTCGCGCTCGCGCGCGTCGCGCTCGACGGCGTCGATCCGGACACCTGGACGTCAGTCCCCCGCCCGCCGGTGCGCTCTGATGCCGATCACTGACGCGCTGGTCCTGCCAGCGGATGTCGTGCTCGTCCCGGTCGAGACGCTCGACGCCGAGATGCGCGAACGGCTCGAAGCCGAGGACGGCGACGTCGCCGTCACCAGACCGCTCGCGCGCGTGCCGTCGCGTTTGGTCGACGGCGAGTTCGCCGCGCTGCTGCGCCTTTTCGCCACCCCGAAGACCGTCGCCGAGGCCGTGGTCGCGTACGCGCGCTCCGCCGACGCGGACCCCGAGGCGATCCTCGTCGAAGCCTATCCGGTGCTGCAGCGGCTCGTCGCCGCCGGCTTTTTGGTCGAAGAGCACGCCGCCGGCGCCATCGCGATCGCAGCGACGTTCCAGCCCGGCGACCGCGTCGCCGGCACCGCCGTCGTCGCCGCGCTGCAGATCACCGACGACAGCGAGCTGTACGAGGTTCGCCGCGACGACGGCGCGCGCGCGGCGCTGAAGATCGCGCGCCCCGGCGCGGGCGACGCGACGCGGCGCCAACTCACGAACGAAGCGCAGATCTTGTCGCGGCTCGGCGACGCGGTGAACGCGCGCCTCGTCGACGCGGGCGGGCACGAAGGCCGGCCGTTCGTCGTCATCGAGTGGATAACGGGCTCGGATGCCGCGACCGCGGCCGCGCACCTGCGGCAGCACGGCCTGGAGGGCGTCCGCGATCTCTGCGTTCGCATCTTGGAAGCCTACGCGCGCTTGCACGACGCGGGCGTCGTGCACTCGGACATCCATGCGCGCAACGTGATGGTGGGACCCGACGGTCTCGTCTCGATCATCGACTTCGGTATCGCGCGCGTCGCGAACGAAGACGCGGCCGACGCCGGCGGCGGCCGCGCCGGCATGCCGTTCTTCTTCGAGCCGGAGGCCTTCGCCGGCGGCGGGAACGGCATGCGCGAGTCGACGCCGGCCGGCGAGCAATACGCGCTCGGGGTGCTGACGTATCTGCTCATTGCCGGCGATCACTACCTGAACTTCTCGGTCGAGCGCGGGACGGTTTTGCAGCAGATCGCGCTCGAAGATCCCGTCCCGTTCGCGAGCCGGCAGCTGCGGCCGCAGCCCGCGCTCGAGCGCGCGATCGGCAGAGCGCTTTCGAAAGACCCTGCGAAGCGCTATGCGTCGGTGCGCGAGTTCGCCGAGGCGCTCGCGCAGGCGCCGATCCTCGTGCACGGCGACGACGCGCCGGCGGACCAGCCCGGCGACGCGCCGGCGGACGACGGCTACGTCGACGAATTTCTCGCCCGCCTCCGGCCGGGCACGGCGCTGTTCGCCGGCGGGTTTCCCGAACCGCCGACGGCGTCGGTCACCTACGGCGCCGCCGGCACGGCGTACGCGCTGTGGCGCATCGCGTGCGCGCGCGACGACGCGGAGCTGCTCGCGCTCGCCGACTCGTGGTGCGATCTCGCCGCGCGCGATCTGGGGACCGAGCGCGGATCGTGCAGCGATGAGCTCGAGATGAACCGCGAGCTCGTCGGCGACGTGTCGCCGTATCACGCCGACAGCGGCGTCCACGCCGTCGCGGCGCTGATCGCGCTCGGCAGCGGGAACATCAACGCGGCGCAGCAATCGTTGGACGCCTTCGTGCGCACGACCGTGGGACGCAGCGGACGCGACGAGCTCGTGCTCGGACGCGGCGGCGTGCTGCTCGCGACGGCGCTGCTCGTCGAGGCGATCCCGGATTCGGAGTATGTCGGCCCCGACGTGCTCGTGCGCTCGGGCGACGCGCTGTTCGACGAGCTGTTCGCCGCGATGAAGCGGCTGCCGCCGGTCGCCGAGGCCCAAGAGATCGAGTACACCGGGATCGCGCACGGCTGGGCGGGGATGCTGTACGCCATGCTGTGCTGGCTCCGCGTGCGCCGGCGCGGCACGTATCCCGAGCTCGCCGAACGCCTCGAGCAGCTCGCCGCGTTCGCGCACCCGGCCGGCAACGGCGTTCGGTTCCAATGGCACTCCCGCCCCAAACACGGCGGGCCGCTGTACATGCCGGGCTGGTGTCACGGCAGCGCCGGCTTCGTGTTCCTGTGGAACCTCGCGTACGCGATGTTCCACGAGCCTAGCTACGCGACGCTCGCCGAGCGCGCCGCGCTCAACGCGGCGGAGTGGCTGCACCCGCAGGATAGCTTGTGCTGCGGTTTGGCCGGCCAGTCGTACGCACTGCTCAACATGTACAACCACAGCGGGGAGCGCCGCTGGCTGGCGAGCGCGCAGCGGCTGGCGGTGGCGGCTCGCCACGCCGCGGAGCAGAGCCCGCACCCGCTCGCCAGCCGGTCGGAGAGCCTCTACAAGGGCGATCTCGGCGTGGCCGTGCTGGTCAGCGAGCTGCGCGAGCCGCGCTATGCTCGCATGCCGTTCTTCGAACTGGACGCCGCCTTCGATCGCTGAGCCCTAGCAAGCGACCCGGCCGGTAGCCTGCTCGCTTCGTCGGTCCTCACATGGTGCTCGGCGTCGGCCGATGATT
>CAWBTJ010000077.1:0-103971 GCA_963791645.1 Vulcanimicrobiota bacterium
ACGATGCGGAACAGGCGCAGGATGCGCGCCGCGACCACGACCGGGAAGCCGACGTAGCCGCCGGTCGCGACGACGAAATCCGGCTTGAACGTGCAAGCGCGCCGAGCGCCTTGACCACGCCGGCGGCGTTCGCGAACACGGTGCGCAGCGTCGACAGCGACAGCGAGCGCTGGAGCGGCGCGCTCGGCACGAACGCGATCGGCATCGTCTTGACCAGCGTCGCTTCGAGGCCGTCCTCGTTGCCGAAGAACCGCGCTTCGTACGCGCCGGCGGCGGGATAGCGGGCGCGCAGCGCGTCGTGGATGGCGAGCGCCGGGTAGATGTGGCCGCCGGTCCCTCCGCCGGTGAACGCGACGCGCAGAGTCACGGGAAAGGAAGTTTCCCGGTCGGCGTCCGATTCCATTGACGTGGAGGATGTTCGATGAAGGTTGCCGGCGCGCTGGCGTGCGCTGCCCTCGTCGCGGTTCCCGCCGCGGGATCGGCGGAGATAACATCGTCGATCAACGTTCCGCCGGGGTGGACTGCATACTCCCCGAAGCACGGCGAGCGCGGGTGGAAGCACGACACGCAATTCATGATCCTCGACAGCCACCCGAACCTCACGCGCCTGACGCTGCGAGCGTACGTCAACGACATCGTCGTCCCGGCTGCTATCAGCGCGGGTGGCAAGGTGGTGAGCAGCGGCCCGACGGCGACCTGCGCGGGCCATCGACCGGCATGGCGCGTGGTCGTCTCGCTGCCCGCTGAACGCGGACAACGCGGCCTTGCCGAGGTCATCGTCACCGTGCGCGGCACCAAGGCTTACGACGCTGCGTACATGCGCCTCTCCACCGATCCGCCGCGCGCCGATGCCGAACGCGCGATTCGCAGCCTATGCCTCGCAGGGACGTGAGACGGCCGCGCAGCTTCACGAAAGACGTTGTTCGCGCGGGCCGGGCGATCCCATGTGCGGGACGCGGCAGGGCCGAGCAGAACCGAGTCCGTTCCCACGAGGTGACGCATGCGGATTCGGAATCTCGAGCGCGTTCTGTTCTGGCGCGAGCTGCACGGCGAGATCTTCACGCTGGAAAAGATCGCCGCGACGTATCCGGTCGTGCCGGCGGGCACGCTGGACTACTACGGCTTCGTCAAGACGAACGTCGAGCATTTTTACGACAAGGGCAGCGCGCTCAACGACAACCACCGCGCGGTGCTGAACGCCTTGATGGGCTCGCTGCTCGGGAGCGACCGCGACGAGCTGACGTACCTGTTCGTCCTCATGCCGTCGGAGCCGGATCGAACCTTCGACTACGTCGCCGCCAACATGGACGTGATTCGCCGGCTCGCCGTCGAGCTGGACGGGTACCAAGCCGCGGCGCGGGCCGCCATGAAGCGGCTCAACGTCGTGGTGCGCTACGCGTCGGAGATGAACGATGCGGGCGGGCACGGATACCGCGGCGACCCGGGCGCGTTCGTGAAGAGCTTCGTCGCGGTGCGGCGCGTGTTCGCCGAGCTCGCGCCGCGCGTGCTGTTCTCGTTCTCACCGGCGCTTCGCGCGGACTTGGACGTCCGCGAGATCGCGAAGTACTGGCCCGGGGACGAACACGTCGACATCGTCGGTGCGACTTGGTACGTCCACGGCGAGCAGCAGCGGCTTCGCGGGATGCAGCACGTGCGCGATTATTTCCTCACGTCGCTCGCGCGCGGCAAGCCGTTCGCGGTCGACGAGTTCGGCGGCGCGCTGGGCGAATCGGACGAGGGGATCTACCGCAACAACGACGTGATGCTTGAAGCGATGCTGCACGAGCTCGAAGCGCTCGCGCTGCAGAACGTGCGGTTCACGTACGGCACGATCTTCCTCGACGACGGAAAGTACGGGCTCGACGCGACGCTGCGGTTTCTAGCGCCGCGCGGCGAGCGGAAGCACGCCCGTCGGTGAGCCCACGTTCGTGAGCACGTCGAGCGGTGTGCCGTCGCGGCCGAACACGGCGATCGAGCCGTCGCCGTCGCCGCGGCAGCCGATGTTCGCGACGTAGACCGCGTCGGCGGTGACGGCGAGGCCGACCGCGGTGCCGATGTTCTGGCGGATGCGCGCGCGCGGCTGTTCCGACGTCGGGCTGTCGTACACGTCCACTTCCACGTCGTTGCTCACGCACGACGGCGTGCCGGTGAGCACCGCGAGCGAGCCGTCCGGTCCGGCGGCGAGCGCGCGCAGGACGCGCGCCGCCGGGCGCAGCGTTCCGACGAGGTCGAGCGCGGTCGTGTAGGTGCGCACTTCGTTGTTGCGCACGTCCGTTACGGCGAAGCGGTCGTTCGGCATCAGTGCGAGCGCGCCGCCGTCGAGGATGATCTCGTGGCGCAGGCGGCCGCCGCGGTCCCACACCGCGAGGCGTCCCGCGCCGAGCACGACGAGCGCGTCGCCGATGCCGAGCGCGTCGCGCGCGCCGAGCGGCGCGATCGGCGAGCCGACGATCGAGCCGCGCAGGTCGTAGCGCCGCAGCAGCTGCGACGAGCCTTCGTATGTGAGGAAGCCGTCGGTGGCGGGCGCGATGAACGCCGTGTTGCGGAACGTCTTGACGGTGCGCGAGCTCAGCGACGGCGAGATCGTTTCGACGGCGAGCGCGCCGGCGTCGTAGTAGCTGACCAGCGCGCTGCCGTCCGCGAGCGTGCCGAGGAGCCGATAGTTGGCGGTGTCTGCACCCGCGGAGGCGGTCTGTCGTTTGTTGCCGTCGACGTAGACGAGGATGTAGCGGGTCGCGACGAGCAGCGGTTGCGGCGTGGTGTCCGCTGCGAGGGCCGGTTGTGGCGCACCCTTCGACAAGCTCAGGGTGACACTGGCGGTCAGGACGACGATGAGGCACGCGAGCAGGCGCGACGGTGCGGGCGTCATTGGCAATTCCAGGGGGGTGGGGTTTGCGGGGTGTCGGCGGTTAGGCCGTATTCTGCGGTGTAGTTCGAGCCGCCGTCCGTCATGTACTCGCCGGTTATCGTGCGGTCTTCGTTCGGAGCCAGCGGGAACGCGCGCACGACGTAGCGCTGGTTGGGGTCGGTGACCATTGGGACTTCCGTCGGGTTGAGGTCGCCGTCGAACCAGAACGTCGATGTGAGTGCGCGGTTCAGCGCGACTTCGTATAAGTACGCGGTTTGCTGCGTGTCCGTCGCGTTGATCAGGTGGAGGCGGACCGGGCGCACGATTCCGTAGTCGCCGGGGAAGAACCGTGGGCCCGCGCGCAGGTTCGGAAACTCCGGCGTGCCTTCCACCGAGCCCAGGCCGATGTCGATCGACGGCTCCTCGTCGTTGGAACCGATCCGCAGATCCAGGCTGATCGGGCGAATCGATCCGAGTGCGAACTCGCCTTTGCGGCGCGAGCGGTCCGCGGGCGCTTCGGGATCGTCGGCGACGCTGAGCGGATCGATACCGTGCGCGGTGCTGACGACCTCGACGTCGATCGCGCCGCCGTCGAGCACCGTGATATCGTACGCGGCGGCGATCAGATCCCGGACGTGCATGTCGCCTTGCAGCGGCAGCACGAACGGCGCGATCCGGTGCGACCGTCGCGACGACGCTCTCGCGGCGGCGCCGTTCGCGCAAGTAGTCCGCCGTCGCGCGGTGGCCCGTGCAGAGGTATTTGGTTGACGGCGGCGCCGCGGCGCCGGTGAGCGCGACGCGCGCCGCGGCGTCGCGCGCGCGGAGAACGAGCGCAAACGTGCGCGCATCCGTCATCGCGACGTGGTACAGATAGATGCGCGCCGGGCGGGCCGCGGTCACCGGCGTGACCGAGCGGAAGAGCACGCCGTCCGCAGTGACGTACTTCGGGACTGTCGCTGTAGAACAGCGTCAGCGGTGCGGCGGGCGGCACCGGTGGTGCGGGCGGAGAAAACCGCAGATGTACGCTCGACGTCGCTTTGACGTTGACGAACGTGCCCTTGCCGTCGAGCTCGACGTCGATCGGGAGGGTGTAGGATTGGGGACCGTTGAGCGGCAGCGACGAGAACGGGATTCGCACGTCGACGAAGGGCTGCAGCACGCTTCGCTGCGCGATCGCTTCGCGCACCTTCGCCGCGACGAAGGACGGCGTGACGTCGCCGGCCAGCTCGACGTTGACGTCGGGCGCGACGGTCCCCGCGGGTGGCGCGACGAGCACTGCTGCGGTCGCCTTCGCACCCGCGGCGTCGGTCAATGTGACGGTCCCGCTGCCGCGCGTGATACCTTTCAGCGAGAGCGTTCGTGACGGCGCGTCGTAGCTTGCATTAACGCCCGCGAACGACGACGTGATCTTGATCGGACGTCGCGCATTGCCGGATATGTGGGCTCTCTCGGTCGTGCCCGGCACGATGCCGATGTGCGAGCGATCCAATCGAAACGGCACCGGCGTCTGCGGCGTGTACGGGAACGGAAGGACGGGGATCGTGGTCTGCGCCGGCGCTGGCGTCGGCGATGATGCTGGCGCACCCTTCGACAAGCTTAGGGTGACATTGGCGTTTACGATGACATTGGCGTTCGCGGTGACACTGGCGTTCGCGGTGATGCCGGCGCTAGCGGTGATGATGATGGCAAGTGCTATGCGTGTCGCGAGATTGCGCGCACTTGCCGAGAGACTGCGCACGTTACGTCGTTCGGTGCCTGCCTACGTTTGCGATCAGGCCGACGGCGATCAGCGACACGATCAGCGTCGAGCCGCCGAACGAGATGAACGGGAGCGGGACGCCCGTTACCGGCCAGGATGCCGTGACCACGCCGATGTTGATGAAGGCTTGGATCACGATCATGAACGTGCAGCCCATCGCGAGCAGCATGCCGAAACGGTCGGGGGCGCGTAGTGCGGCGGTGATGGCGCGGATCGCGAAGAGGACGAACAGCACCAGCACGCCGAGCGCGCCCAGGATGCCCAGCTCCTCACCGATCACCGCGAAGATGAAGTCGGTGTGCGCTTCGGGGAGATAGAAATATTTCTGGCGCGACGCGCCTAGGCCCAGCCCCAGGATGCCGCCGCTGCCGAGCGCGAGCAGCGACTGCACGATGTGGAAGCCCGTGTTCTGCGGGTCCTTCCACGGGTGCATGAAAGCGAGGATCCGTGCGCGCTTGTAGGAGGACGAGCCGATCGCGATCAGCGCGGCGGGCAGCATCACGAGCACGCACATGATCAAGTGCTCTATCCGCGCACCCGCCGTGAACAGGAGCGCGAACGCGATGAAGACGTAGAGCGACGCCGTGCCCATGTCGGGCTCGAAAAGAATCGGCACCGCGAGGAGCAGCGTGACCAGCAGCGCCGGAAACACGCCTTTCGAAAGGGAGCGGATGCCCTCGCCGAGCGACGACAGCTTCGCAGCGAGGAACAGCACCAGCGCGAGCTTGCCGAACTCCGACGGCTGGAACGACAGCGCGCGCATGCCGATCCAGCGGCGCGCTCCGCCCGTCGCGTAGCCGATGTGCGGAATCAACGTCAGCACGAGCACCAGGAACGTGACGAGCACGACGCCCGGCGCGATCTTGCGCAGCTTGTGGTAATCGACGCGGTACGCGGCGTAGGCGACGATCAGGCCGACGACCAGGTAGACCGCCTGGCGCTTGAGGTAGTGCGCGGTGTCGTGATACGCCGAGTACGCGATCGCGCTCGACGAGCTGAACACCATCACGAGGCCCAGCGCGACGAGGAACGCGACCGGGCCGAGCAGCAGCGGGTCCGGCGGTTTGAGCGGCGCGTGAAGGCGCGGTCGTGGCCCCTTCGACGAGCTCAGGGTGACATGAGGGTTCGCGGCGCGCTGCGCGTACGTGCCGCGGGGGTTAGCGTGCACCGGCCACCGGGTGGGTTAGGGCGTGCACGGAGTTTGCGAACTCTTCGCCGCGGTGTTCGGCCGAACGGAACATGTCGAACGAGGCGCAGCCCGGGGAGAGCAGGACCACGTCGCCTTCTTCGGCGAGGTCGCGCGCGCGGCGGACGGCGTCGTCCATCGACGTCGCGTGCTCCACCTTGGCGCGCTTCACCACGCCGGCGATCTCTTCGGCGGCTTCGCCGATCAGCACCACGGCTTTCGCGCGCGACGACAGCACCTTGCCGAGCTCTGCAAAATCCGTGCCTTTCGATTTGCCGCCTGCGATCAGCACGATGGGGCGGTCGAACGCCTTCATCGCGGCGATCACCGAGCCGGGGTTCGTCGCCTTCGAGTCGTCGACGTAGCGCACGCCTTCGATCTCCGCGACCGGCTGCAGGCGGTGGTCGAGCGGGCGGAAGTTGCGCACGCCTTCGCGGATTGCTTCGACCGGCAAGCCCGCGGCCAGCGCGACCAGGATCGCGCCCATCACGTTCTCGACGTTGTGGCGGCCCAGCAGCGGGATCTCGCTCGTGCGCATGATCTCGACCGGGCGCGGGTCGCCCGTCGGCGGCGCGTACACGATGGATTCTCCGCGCAGGTACAGCGTGGTGGTGCGGTGCGGTTCGCTCGCGAACCACAGCGCGCGCGTCTTGATGCGGTTGCCGTCCTCACCGGGCGCCGACGCGACGATCGGGTCGTCGAGGTTGCCCACGAAGTAATCGCCGGGGCCTTGGTTGGCGAAGATGCGCATCTTCGCTTCGGCGTACTCTTCCATCGACGGGTAGCGGTCGAGATGATCCGGCGTGACGTTGAGGATCAGCGAGATCTTCGGCTTGAACGAGCGGATCGACTCGAGCTGGAACGACGACACCTCGGCGATCACCCAGTCGTCCGCCTTCGCGTCGGCCGTCTCGCGGATCAGCGCGTTGCCGATGTTGCCGCCGACGTGCACCGTCTTGCCCGCGGCGGCGAACAGCGCGCCGATCAGCGCGGTGGTCGTCGTCTTGCCCTTCGTGCCCGTGACCGCGACGATCGGCGCCGCGCAGATGCGGTACGCGACCTCGACTTCGCTGAACACGGGGATGCCCTTCGCCTGCACGCGCCGCACCAGCGGGTTGTTCAGCGCGATGCCCGGCGACAGCACCGCGACCGTGACGTGCTCGAGCGCGGCGTCGAGTTCGTCGGGCGGGACGAAGCGCACGTTCGCGGCGCGCAGCTCGTCCAGCGCTTCGGCAAGCTGTTCGGGCGGCGCTTCGTCGGTCGCGACGACCGAGCCCAGCCGCGTGCGCAGTACTTCGACGCTCGCGCGGCCGCTGCGGCCGAGGCCGATGACGAGGGCGTGGTCGGTGCGGTCGAAGCGGCCGCTGGTTGATTCGATCATGTTGCAGTGCGTGAAATCAGGGCCAGGCCCAGGACGGAGAGCACGAGAGAAGCGATCCAAAAGCGCGTCGTGACCACGGTTTCGGGCCACCCGCCGAGCTCGAAGTGGTGGTGGAGCGGACTCATCCGGAACACCCGCCGGCGCGTCGTCTTGAACGATGCGACTTGGATGATGACGCTCAAGGTTTCAGCGACGAACACGCCGCCGATCAGCAGCAAGAAGAGTTGCGCGCCGGTGAGGATTGCGACACCGGCGAGCGCGGCGCCGAGCGCGAGCGAGCCCGTATCGCCCATGAAGAGGCGCGCCGGATGGCGGTTGTAGAGCAGAGAAACCGAGCACGCTGCCGGCGGTCGCCGCGGCGAACAGCGGGGCGGCGAGCGTCGCACCGCCGCAAACCGCGCGGCGCAGACGAACGCGAGCAGCGGCGGGATCACCGTACCGCCGGCAAGACCGTCGAGACCGTCGGTCAGGTTGACCGCGTGCGTCGTCGCGAGCACGACGCAGATCGGATAGCCCGTACCAAGCCACGGCGACACGTCCGCCGATGCCGAGCAGCATAGGTTGGTACTGCGGGCCGGCGACGACCAGGAACAGGATCGCCGCGACGCCCGTGAGCGCGAACTTCGGAACCGCCCGCAGTCCGTGGTTCTTGCCCTTGCGGATCTTCGCGATGTCGTCGATCGCGCCGATCGCCATGCACGCGTACACGAGCAGCGGCAAGCGCGAGCGTCGTTCGCGACGGCGCGATCAGCAGTGCGACGACCGGCGCGAACGCCGAACAGCAGGCCACCCATCGTCGGCGTTCCCGTCTTCACCTGATGCGATTTCGGCGCGTCTTCGTACGCGGTCTGTCGCGCAGCGGCCCTTTGTAGCCGGTCGGATGAGCGGGCGGCCGAGCAGCGCGGAAATCACGAACGCCGGGATGCCGGCGAGACAGCGTCGCCGCCAGCAGGACGCCCAGACCGAACGGCCATTGCAGAGCGTGACTTCCGCCATGGATCGCGTAGAATTCCCACAGCGGGGCGGGCTGGAGCAAGTCCGCGATGGTCACGGCGTCACCAGCGGGTGCGGGCCGGCGCCGCGCCAGGCGAGCACGACGATCGGCGTCTGCTCGTCGCCGTTGCCGTGCGGGTTGCCGACGAGCGCGCGCTCGACCGCGTCGCGGTTGGTGTGCGGCGACGCGCCCAGCGCTTTCGCCTTGCGCAAGTCGTTCGCGTCGACGATCGCGACGTGCACGCCGAGCGCGTCCGCGAGCTCGCGGAAACGCGATCGGGGTCGGCGGGGCCGAGCACGATCGCGCGCTCGTACGGCGGCAGCGTGCCGGTGTAGCCGTCGATCGCGGCGATCTCTTCGCCGAGGATCTCGTAGAACGCGCCGCGCTTGCCGCGCAGCCGTCCGAGCACGTGCGCGATTCCGGCCCACAGCACGCGGAGCGGACCGGCTTGATCGATCACGAGCTGCAGCGACTCCGGCTGGCTGACCGTCGCCATGCCGCCGGCCTTGCGCGACATCATCAGCGCGAGGCGCGACGGGCGGATGAACTCAGCGGGGATGAAGCGCGACTGCGCGATCGCGACCGCGGTCTCTGCGATCACCACCACGTCGCCCGGGCGCGCGATCCCGCGCACGGCGTCGCCGACGACGACGGCGAGATCGTCGTTCGGCGCGATCAAGCGCGTGCGCACCGGGATCGCGACGAGGCCTTCGGGCAAGCCGCTCTCGCGGATCGCGACCGGGATCACGCGAACACCTCGGCGCCCAGCGCTTCGGCGATCTGCTCCATCTTGTACTTCCGCGAGCCCTTGAGCAGGATCGCGTCGCCGCGTTTGACGTTGGCGCGCAGCCACGCGATCGCTTCGTCGTTGGAATCGTAGCGCACGATCGTGCCGCCCTTGGACTGCCACGCCGCGCGCGGTGTCGGCGGCGAACGTGCCGCCTGCGAGCACCACGTCGGCGCGCGTCGCCGCGATCTCGCCGATCTTCTCGTGCATCGCCGGTGCGTCGCCGCCGAGCTCCGCCATGCTGCCCAAGACCGCGATGCGGCGCTCCGCTTCCTCGCGGCCGAACGTCGCCAGCGTCGCGAGCGTGCCCGACAGCGAGGCGTTGTACGCGTCGAACACCAGGCGCACGTCGTCGGCGAGCTCGACGATCTCGTAGCGGCCGTGCGGCAGCCTCACGGTGCTCACCGCAGCGGCGAGCTTTTCGGCGCTCGCGCCGCACAACAGCGCCGCGGCGAACGCGCCCGCGAGGTTGCGGCGGTTGTGGTCGCCGGGGAACACGATCGCGACGTGATGGGTTTCGGTCGTGCCGTCTTCGGCGATCGTCCATGCCGCGTCCGGTTCGATCACCACCCCGCGCTGGCCGTGCGGCGGGCGCTCCGCGTCGATGCCGTACCACATCGGCGGCGCAGCGAGCGACTCGGCGCGCGCCCGCGACACCGCGTCGTCGAGGTTGAGCACCGCGCGCCGCCCACCCGACGGCACCGCCCACTTCGTTTCGGCGATGCGCTCGCGCGAGCCCATGATCTCCAAGTGGGCTTCACCGACGTTGGTCAGCACGCCGACGTCGGGGCGCGCGGCGGCGACGAGCACGTCGAGGTCGCGGTACTTGCGCGCGCCCATCTCGACGATGGCGACGCGGTCGTCGCCGTCGTCCAGTCCGCACAGAAACTTCGCGACGCCGACCTCGTTGTTCTCGTTCTCCGGCGTTGCCGTGACGGCGATCCCCGCGCCGCGCAGTAATGCGAGGAGGAACTGCTTCGTCGTCGTCTTGCCGGTGCTGCCCGTGACGCCGACCACCGCCCCGCGCACCCGCGCGCGCGCCAAACCGCCGAGCTGGAGATGCGCTTGCAGCGTGTCCGGTACGACGAGGACCGCGTGACGTTTGGACCACGCTTCGATGTGCGCCGGATGGCGCTCGTCCACGATCGCGCAGACGGCGCCGCGGGCGAAGGCCTCGTCGACGTAGTCGTGGCCGTCGAAGTTCTCGCCGCGCAGGGCGAGGAACGTCGCGCCGCGTTCGATCGCGCGCGTGTCGGTCTGGATCAGCAGCGACTCCGGCATGTGCTCGCCGAGCACGTGCGCGCGCGTCGCCTCGATCGCGTCGCGCATCGCAAGTCTCATCGCCGGCCGCGTTTGGAGAAGGCGATGCGGACTTCGTCGCGGTCGTCGAAGGGGCGCGACTGGTCGCCCACGATCTGGTACGTCTCGTGGCCCTTGCCCGCGACGACCACCGTGTCGCCCGCTTTCGCTTCGTCGATCGCGCGGCGGATCGCGTCGCGGCGGTCGAGCTCGATGTCGGTGCGCTCGTAGCCGTTCGCGACGGTGCGCGCGATCGCGAGCGGGTCTTCGCTGCGCGGGTTGTCCGACGTCACGATCACGCGGTCGGCGATCCGCGCCGCGATCTCGCCCATCTGCGTGCGCTTGCCGGGATCGCGGTCGCCGCCGCAGCCGAACACGACGATCAAATCGCCGCGCGTCGTCTCGCGCGCGGCGTTCAGCACGTTCTCCAGCGCGTCGGGCGTGTGCGCGTAGTCGACGATCGCGTCGATGCCGAACGCACCGATCCGCTCCATGCGGCCCGGCACGGCGCGCGTCGCGGCGAGCCCGCGGCGAATGTCGGCGCGGCTGATATCGAGCAGCACGCCCACGCCGATCGCAGCAAGCGCGTTGCGAACGTTGAAGCGGCCCGGCAGGTTGATCGCGACATCGTATGTCCCGACGTGGAACGTCGAACCGTCACCGGCAAGCCGCACGTCGGTCGCGCGGATCCCGCCGTGCGGCTCTCCGTCGATGTAGTAGTACAACGTCGAACCGGACCGCGGCGACAGCTCGTCCGAAAGCTTCGCACCCCACGGGTCGTCGTCGTTGACGACGGCAGCCGGCGCGAGGTCGAAGAGGCGCCGTTTCGCAGCGATGTACCGTTCCATGGTGCCGTGAAAGTCGAGATGATCGCGCGTGACGTTCGTGAGCACCGCAACATCGAACTTGACGTGGTCGACGCGGTGCAACGCGAGCGCGTGCGACGAGACTTCCATCGCAACCGCCTTCGCGCCGGCGTCGCGCTGCGCGGCGAGGAGCGCGTGGAGCTCGAGGGCGAGCGGCGTCGTGTTCGACAGCGGCCACGCTCGCTCGCGAAACTCGCCGCCCAGCGTGCCGATGATGCCGCACGGAATGCCGCCGGCTTCGAGGACGTCGCGGATCAGGTGCGTCGTCGTCGTCTTACCGTTGGTGCCCGTGACGCCGACGACGGTCAGGTCGCGCGACGGGTGGTCATGGAATGCGTCGGCGAGCGCAGACGCCGCGATGCGCGTGTCGCTGACGGTAACGACGGGTGGCGCACCCTTCGACGAGCTCAGGGTGACACCGACCGATCCCTGAGCGACAATGACCGAGGCGCCGCGGGCGATCGCGTCTTCGATGTAGGCGTGGCCGTCCGCGCGTTCGCCGCGGAGTGCGATGAACAGCGTGCCCGGTTTCACCGCGCGCGAGTCCGTCGCGATCGCGTCGACCGACGGCGGGAGCGTGCCGGCGACGCGAGCGCCCGGCAGGGTCGCCACAAGGCCCGCGGTGTCGCGCATCAGTGCGTTTCTTTCGCGCCCGGCGCGTGGGGGACCAAGCGCGGTTTCGCGGAGTGCGGGGCGAAGGCCGGCATGTCGCCCGCATGCAGCATCGCGGCGCGGGCCAGGGCGGCGAACACCGGCGCCGCGACCTGCGAGCCGTAGATCGAGCCGTGGGGGCGCTCGACCTTCACCAGGATCACGTAGCGCGGGTGCTCGGCCGGGATCATGCCGATGAACGACGCGACGTACGCCCCCGACAGGTACGCGCCGTTCTCGACCACCTGCGCCGTGCCCGTCTTGCCCGCGGTCGTGTAGCCCGCGACGCGCGCGGTCGGGTTGCCCGTGCCGCGCAATACGACGGAGCGCAGGAACTTGCGCAGCGTCGCGGCCGTCTTCTGCGAGATCACGCGCCGCTCGGTCTCGCGGCCGTAGCGGTAGATCACGGTGCCGTCCGTGTCCTCGATGGCGGCCATGATGCGCGGGCGCAGCAGCAGGCCGC
This sequence comes from Vulcanimicrobiota bacterium, assembly GCA_963791645.1. Taxonomy (GTDB): domain Bacteria; phylum Vulcanimicrobiota; class Vulcanimicrobiia; order Vulcanimicrobiales; family Vulcanimicrobiaceae; genus Vulcanimicrobium. The sequence goes on from CAWBTJ010000077.1 coordinate 12,235, forward strand.
CGTTCGCGATCGCGGCGTACGCGCGCGCCATGGCGAGCGGCGTCGTCGAGATGCTGTGGCCGAACGCGATCGTCGCGAGCGACGAGCCGCTCCACTCCGACGGCGCGTTGACGATGCCGGGGTTCTCGCCCGGCAACTCGACTTGCGTCGGATCGCCGAAGCCGAACTTGCGGATCGTGCGGTTCATCCACGTGCCGCCCGTCGCGAGGCCGACCTCCGCCGCGCCGACGTTGTGCGAGAACGCGATGATCTCTTCGAGCGACTCGCTGCCCATGCCCGACGCCATCATGCCGTCCTCGGCGTTGAAGATGGTGCGCCCGCCGACTTGGATCGAATCGCGCGCCGGAAAGCGCGACGCGGTCGTGAACTTGCCGCTTTCCAGCGCCGCCGCGGCGGTGATCAGCTTGAACGTGGAGCCGGGTTCGTACGCGTCGGCGATCGCGCGGTCGCGCCACGCGTCTTGCGGGTACGCGGAAAAGCGCGCCGGCTCGTAGTCCGGCATGTTGGCGACCGCGAGCAGCTCGCCCGTCCACGGGTCCATCACGATCGCGGTGCCGCTGCGCGCGGACCACTTCTTCACCGCCGCGCGCAGCAGCCGTTCGCTCTCGAACTGCAAGTACGGATCGATCGTCGTGACGACCGTCTTACCTGGGACCGCTTGCTCGACGACTCGCGTACTTCCCAGCGGCACCGCATCGCCGTGCAGATCTCCTTCGATCTGCACCTTGCCCGGCGTGCCGCGGAGGAGCTTGTCGAGCGAGTACTCCAAGCCCGCGAGGCCGTTCTCTTCGGTGCCCGTGTAGCCGATCACCGTCGATGCGAGGCGGCCCGACGCGACGAATCGCACCCCGGTCTCTTCGCCCTTCGTGTCGATGCCGGTGAAGTTGAGCGCGCGCACGCGCTGCGCGATTTCGTGCGAAACCTTGCGCGCGAGCCAGCGGAACTGCGAGCCATCGCGCAGCGCTGCTTCTAGCTTCGCCGCGGGTTTGCGAAGCAGCGGTGCCAGTTTCACCGCGGCGCGGTGTGGTTCGGTGACGTTCGCGGGCACCGCGAAGACCGACTCCGACGGCAGCGAACGCACGAGCACACCGCCGTCGCGGTCGAGGATCGCGCCGCGCTTGGCGAAAGATTCCAGAGTGAACTGATGCTGCGCGAGCGCGACGCGCGACAGCCACGGCCCTTGGCGAATCTGCACGTCGCCGAGCTTCACGGCCAAGATGATCGCGAGCACGACGACCGCGGCGAGCGATACCTTCGCCCGAAACGGTGCGACGCGCGCGAACGCACGCGCCGCCATTATTTCGAGCTAAACCAAGCGAATAAAGCGAACCCGGTGGGACGCGGCTGCGGCTTGGGCTCGGGGACGCGCACCACCGCGTACACGTGCGGATCGTGCAGCTTCAGCTTGGCGGCGAGCGCCGCGAGGCGGTCGGGCGACTGCAGGCGCGCGATGCGCTCGTCGAGCCGTTGCGTGTCCTCGAGCAGCGCGGTGCGCTGGAGGTCGGTGCGCACGAGCGCGTAGTTGAGCGAGGTCAGGTTCGCCGTGAGCTTGACGTAGGCCAGCAGCGGCACGAGCGCGGCGATGGTGAGCGTGAGCAGCGCGAGCACCGGCGCGCGCATGCGGCGGCGAGTGCGGCGCACGCGCCGGATCGTCGCGGCGCGCACGTGGATGACGCGGCGCGGTTCGGGCTCGGGGACGCGTTGCGCGGCGATCATTGCTGGTGCCCTCCGTGGTCGTTTTGCTCGGCGTCGATGCGCTCGGCGACGCGCAGCTTCGCGCTGCGCGCGCGCGGGTTGGCCGCGAGCTCGTCGTCGTCCGCGACGAGCGGCTTGCGCGTCAGCGCGCGCACCCGCGGGTCCTCGCGGAAGGTGTGCTTCACGATGCGGTCCTCGAGCGAGTGGAAGCTGATCGCGGCGACGCGGCCGCCGATCGCGGTGCGGGTGAGCGCGGCGTGGAGCCCGGCTTGCAGCGCGCCGAGCTCGTCGTTGACGGCGATGCGCAGCGCCTGGAACGTGCGCGTCGCGGGATGGATCTTCGCGTGCGCCGGCGCGCGCACGGCGCGCGCGACGACGTTGGCGAGGTCGGCGGTGTCTTTCACGGGCGTGCCTGCGTCGCGCAGCGCGACGATCGAGCGCGCGATGCGGCGCGACTTGCGCTCTTCGCCGAATTGGTAGATGGTGTCGGCGATCGTCTTCTCGTCGCGCGACGCCAAGAAGTCGGCCGCGCTCTCGCCGGTGGTCGGGTCGAGGCGCATGTCCAACGGCGCGGCGGCGCGGAACGAGAAGCCGCGCTCGCCCTCATCGAACTGCATCGAGCTCACCCCCAAGTCGAACAGCACGCCGTCCACGTGCGCGATCCCCAGCGCGTCGAGCCGCTCCGCCAGCTCGCGAAAGTTCGCGTGCACCAAAAGGAAGCGCGGGTCGGCGATCGCATGCGCGCCCGCCGCGGGGTCCGCGTCGAACGCGATCAGCCGGCCCGCCGCACCCAGCGCCGCGAGGATCAGCGCGGCGTGCCCGCCCGCCCCGAACGTCGCGTCCACGTAGACGCCCGCCGGGCGGATCGCCAGCGCATCCACGGCCTGCCGCGCCAGCACCGGGATGTGCGCGGGCAATCAAAACAGCCCCAGCTCCGACGCGAGGTCGGGAAGGTCGCCGCCGTTGCGGACGTGCTCGTCGTAGCGGACCTTCGCCCAGATCTCGACCCGGGTCAGCGAGCCGATGGAGATCACGTCCTTGTCGATCCCGGCGTAGGCGCGCAGCGAGGCCGGGATCACGAGCCGGCCCTGGGCGTCGGTGCTCAGCTCCTCGGTGTGGGCGAACAGATGGCGGGTGAACGCGCGGAAGCGGACGTCCTTGTTGGGCGCAGCCTCGATGCGAGCACAAATGTCGCCCCACGTGGAGGCCGGGTAGAGCGCTAGGCAGGGGTCGGGAAGGGCGATCGTGAGGAAGATGCCCGGGCCGAGCCGCTCGCGAAAACGGGCGGGCACGACGAGGCGACCCTTGTCGTCAAGGCTGTGGTCGACCGAACCCGTGAACAGCGGACGGTCCATTAGAACCTCCACTGGTCCCCACTACGATCCACTGACGACCACTATAGCCCACTACGAACCTGGCGGCAACGGGTCCGGGCGAGGTATTTGCCCTCCCCTTCCGTGCCCTCTCAGCGAGCCGACGGAGGCGTTTCAGTCCTCAAAGGCAAGCGGTGGTTGCCAACGGGCTTCACCGGAGCCAATCCGGGCGACCGGCCTGGCTGCAGACAGCTGCTGATTCAGCCGGGCGCCGGTGCGGCGTCATTTCTTTCGCGACTTCGCTTTGCGTGTCGCGGCCGCGCGCTTCGCGCCGCGCTTGCGTGCCGGCGTCGACCCGCTTCCCGCGCCGCTCTTTTTCCGGGTTGCGGCAGCCTTTTTTGCAGCGGTCTTGCGGTCACCAACGCTGCGACGCGTGCTTTCTTGACGACCGAGTTCGTCCCATCCGTGCTCGGAAACGTCCACGTCGTAATGCTTGGCAGCTTTCTTGATGTTTGCGAACGCGAGGTCCCGCTCGGCGTCGGAGACGCCGCGGACCTGATCGAACCGGGCGATCGCGTTGCGCACGTGCTTCGCGTCGGTCAGCGGCTCTTTGCGTTTGTCCGGGAACGCATACACGCTGTCGGGAAGGTCGCCGCGTTCGGTCAGCTCGCCGTGTTTTTCATGCGGTTTCCAGGTCGCTCGTGGCATCGTATACTGTACCTCCTATCGGGCTATACCCATCTGCGCGCCGCAGAAGACACCGGCAATCGTTCTCCGCGTCTCGTCCGTACGACCGCAACCGCTGCGCTGTGGGCAACAATGAGGCTGTCGAAATCCCACCCGAGCAGCTTCTCGAGCGAACGTCGGGCGAGCGGCCGATTCATAAACGTCAGCCGGATGTCGATTGGTACGCCACCGTCCAGGACTCCGCCAATTCGCTTCACGAGGTTCCGGAAAAACGCACGGTCTTGCGCCGGATGGTTTTGGATGAAATCAGTCATGATGAGCGTGCGCGATCTCTTGTGGAAAACCTCGGCTTCCTCGATCGCGATGTTTGCTTTGAAGATCATCTGATCGATGTCGCCGGCCCACGCCGGTGGAGGATCGTCTCCTTACAGTCCGGCAACCGCGAGGTGCGCGGATCGCGAGCCTTCGAAGGCCCCCTCAGCTGCGCTAGCGGAAAGAGCGCATGCCATTCGTCGAGCCGCCAAACGTGCAGCGGTGTGCGCTGTCATCGACGGTCGAACGGCGTATCGTTCAGCGGCTGCGGACGATCAACAGCGCGCCCAGGAACAGCATCGCGATGATGCCCAGACCGGCCGCTGCGGGCGAGACCACGAGGCCGAGCATGACGGCACCGACCGCGAGCGCCACCCAAAACGGGATCGGCGAATGCGTTATGTACGTGCCGACGTGCTCGCCGGCGGCCTGCGCCTGCGTCGCATTCTTGTCGTCGGCGTACAACGCGGCGTCGCGTTCGGCGAAGATCATGTAGACGGCGACGACGCACAGCGCCGCCGCCATGAAGCCCAGCAGCATCGCACCCGCCGGCTCGTGGGCGATCAACCAGTACGCGACGTCGATGACCCCCGCGAAGATCGCGGACGAGATGAAGAGGACGACCGCGGTCTTCATGCCTGCTCGCCGGAGGGCGCGTGCTCGACGTTCCACAGCGGGCGCGCGCTGCGGATCGTGGGCAGCGCGTCGAAGTTGTGTTCGGGCGGCGGGGAGCTCGTCGCCCACTCCAGCGTGTAGCCGTGCCAGGGGTTGTCGCCCGCAGGTTCGCGGCGCCGCGCCGAGAGCACCACGTTGACGACGAACAGCACGCCGCCGAGCAGCATGAGGTACGCGCCCGCGGTCGCGATCACGTTGAGCATCGGGAGGGCGCCGCCGGACGCGTAGGTGTACACTCGGCGCGGCATCCCGAAAAGGCCCATGAAGAACATCGGCATGAACGTGACGTTGAAGCCGACGAACGAGCACCAGAAGCCGATTTTGCCGAGCCGCTCGCCCAGCCGCCAGCCGTAGACCTTCGGCCACCAGTAGTACAGCGCCGCGAACAGCGCGAAGAAACTGCCTCCGCCGATCGTGTAGTGGAAGTGCGCGACGACGAAGTACGAATCTTGCGCCTGGAAGTCGAGCGGCGGCGAAGCGACCATCACGCCGGTCACGCCCCCGAGGAGAAAGTTCATCAGGAAACCGACCGCGTACAGCATCGCCGTCGTAAAGCGGATCGCGCCGCCCCACATCGTACAGATCCAGTTGAAGAACTTGATGCCCGTCGGCACCGCGATCAAAAACGAGACGAACGAGAAGAACGGATTGTTGACGGCTCCGGTCGTGAACATGTGGTGCGCCCAGACGCCCATCGAGAGACCGGCGATCGCGAACGCCGCAAGCACCATGCCGGTGTAGCCGAAGACCGGGCGGCCCGAGAACGTGGAGATCACCTCGGTGATCACCCCGAAGTACGGGAGGATCAGCACGTAGACTTCGGGATGACCGAAAAACCAGAAGAGGTGCTGATACAGGATCGGACTGCCGCCGAACGCCGGATCGAACACGTGGCCGCCGAGCCGGCGGTCGACGAACAGCAGCAGCAGCGTGGCCGTGAGCGACGGAAAGGCCATGAAGATCAGCAGCGACGTCGCGATCATCTCCCAGGTGAAGATCGGCAACCGCCACATCGTCATCCCGGGCGCGCGGAAGATGAAGGCTGTCGTGACGAAATTGATCGCCGTCATGATCGACGCGACGGAAACCATCATGAGACCGACGATCCAAAAGTCCTGGCCAAGACCCGTCGAGATCGAGATCTCCGAGAGCGGCGCGTACGACGTCCACCCTGCCGACGCGGCGCCCTCATTCGTAGCGGCGCCCGCGAACACGATGAGACCTCCGACGAGGAACATCCAATATGAGGTCGCGTTGAGACGTGGGAACGCCATGTCGGGAGCGCCGACCTGCAACGGGATGAGATAATTCGCGAGGCCGAGCGCGAACGGCGCGATGACGAGGAAGATCATCGCCGTGCCGTGCAGCGTGAAGATCTGATTGTACGTGTGGGAGTCCACGAGCATCGAGTCGGGGCGCGCGAGCTGGGTGCGGATCACCATCGCGAGCAGTCCGGCGACCGCCATGAACAGCAGCGTCGTGCCCATGTAGAGGATGCCGACGCGCTTGTGATCGGTCGTCGTGATCCACGAGAGCAGGTCGTGACGCTCGGGCGCCGTGACGCGCGGCGCGACGACGGCGGCGCTCATTGCCGGCTCTCGTACGTGCGCCAGCGCGCGTACTCCGCCGGCGACACGACGCGGACGCTGAACGTCATCAGCGCGTGGTTGAGCCCGCAGAACTCACCGCAGCGCCCGAGGAACGTCCCGGTCTTGGTCGGCGTCAAGTCGAAGCCGCTTACGCGCCCAGGCACGGCGTCGCGCTTGAAGAGCATGTCCGGGATCCAGAACGAGTGGATGACGTCGCTCGACGTCACCGACAGCGACGCGGTCTCGCCGACCGGCAGCACCATCTCGGGCGGCTTGGCCGAGCTTCCGTACACGAGCGGTCCTCCGTCGTAGTTGAACGTCCATCCCCACCGGTACCCATTGACCGCGATCCGCACGGCCGGCTGCGCGGCGCGCGCTTCGATTGTGGTTTCGAGGCGGTAGGTCACGACGAAAAGGACGATCACCAGCAGGAACGGCGCAATCGTCCACGCGATCTCGAGCGGGGCGTTGTTTTCCTTCTGCGACCGCGCCTCGGGGTTGCCTGCGGTCCGCCGGAAGCGCACCGCAGCGACAAGGATCAGCGCCCAAACCAGGACGGCGACGGCCAAGGCCGCGTAGGTGAAGATCCGCCAGTCGTCGGCGAGGGCCGTCGCTTGCGCGCTGCCGATCGCCGGCCACGTCTGACCGTGCACGCGGGTATGCTACCCACGTTTGCCGCTACCCCACCCGGGTAGGGTGTTGATATGCAGTCCGTCGCGATCCGAGCGCACCCGCTCGTGTTCGGAACCGTCGTATTCCTGGCATCGGAGTCGATGGTGTTCGCGGCGCTGCTGGCGGCGTATTATTACCTTCGCGGCGCGGCCGCGCAGTGGCCGCCGGCCGGCACCGACATCGACGTCACGGGCATGGCGATCGGAACTGCGCTGCTCGCATTCGGTTCGGTGACGATGGCGATCGCGCAGGCCGGTGCGATGCGCGGGAAGAGGGTCGTAGCGCGCGTGATGCTGCTGCTCACGATCGTCGCGGCGGTGAGCTTCCTCGCGCTGGAGTGGAGCGATTGGCACAACGCCAATTACCGGATCTCGGATACGGCCTACGCCACGATCTACTACGTCCTGACCGGAACGCATTTCGCGCACGTCGCCGCGGGCGTGGTGCTGCTCGCAGCCGTCGCGATCTTTTTGGGCAAGCCGGCGTTCACTCGCGAGCACCACGCGGGCGTCGAAGCGATCGCGTATTACTGGCACTTCGTCTTCGTCGTGTGGCTGGCGCTCTACGCGACGATCTTCCTCATCCGATGAAGGTCGACGTGTTTCTCGCGCTCGCCGCCTTGGGCGCGCTGGGCGCGACGGTCGCCGCATCGGCCGGCGCACCGCCCGGCGTGTTCGCGGGAGCGCTGGTGGTGACGTTCTTCGGCGTCGCGGCGGCCGCGGCGAGCGCAGCGCTCTCCTTGCGCGCGCCGGACGACCTGGAGGAGCCCCGCAAGGCGCGCGGGCCGAGCGGGGTTCAGCCCGTGCCGGCCGGGAGCGTCTCGCGCGGCGTGTTCGGCGGCATGTGGGTCGTTGCGCTGGGCGCCTTCGCGGTACTCGGCCTCGTGCCGCTGGTCTCGCTCGCGCGCAAGCCCGGGCGGCGGCAGATCTCCGGCTGGGCCGACGGCGTTCGCCTCGTCGACGACCAGAATCGCCCGATCGCGCTCGACCGGCTGGTCGACGGCGGCATCGAGACGGTCTTCCCGCAGAACGGTATGAACCTGCCGGACGCGCCCGCCGTGCTCATCCGCGTCCCGCCGGACGTCCGCGCGAGCGTCGGCGACGCGCCGGACGGCTACGTCGCTTTTTCGAAAATCTGCACGCACGCGGGTTGTCCGGTAGCGCTGTACCGCGAGACCGCTCACGAGCTCTATTGCCCGTGCCATCAGTCGCGCTTCGACGTGCTGAACGGCGCGAAAAACCTTTCGGGCCCGGCGACGCGGCCGCTACCGCGGCTCGCGATCGGCGTCGACTCCGACGGGTATCTCATCGCTCGCGCCGACTTCGACGCGCCCGTCGGCCCCGACGACTGGGACCGAACGTCATGATGACCCCACGCGCCGTGGCGTGGCTCGACGAGCGTTTCGGCACGAACGCCGGCATCCGCTATCTCCTCGAGAAAATCTATCCCGACCATTGGTCGTTCTATCTCGGCGAGCTGGCGCTCTATTTTTTCATGGCGCTCGTCGGGACCGGGGTGTGGCTGACGTTCGCGTTCGACCCGGCGCCCGACAACGCGTTCGGTTCGGTGCTCGCGCTCGCCGATCGAACGCATCCGATCGGGTACGTGATCCGGCAAATCCACCACTGGGCCGCCGTGTGCTTCTTGGCTGCGATCCTCGTTCACCTCGGCAGGATCTTCTTCACCGGCGCGTTCCGCAAGCCGCGCGAGCTGAACTGGATGATCGGACTGACGATGCTTGCGCTCGCATCGCTCACGGGCTTCACGGGATACTCGCTGCCCGGCGACAGCCTCTCGGGCACGGGACTGCGCATTGCGGTCAGCGTCGCGATGTCGATCCCACTGATCGGCCGGTGGGCGGCCGGCGTCTTCAACGGCGGCGATACGTATCCGGGGCCGCTGCTCTCCAGCCACCTCTACACCCTCCACGTCTACTACCTGCCGATCGCGATCGCGGCGCTGCTGTCGCTGCACCTCGGGCTCGTCATCTATCAGAAGCACACGCAGTTCGTGCGCAAACCGCGCGTCGTCGTCGGGCGCCGCTTTTGGCCCGACTACGCGCTGCGCACGCTCGCGGTGCTCGGCGCGGTCGGAACCGCGCTCGCGCTGCTCGCGACGTTTTTCGAGATCAACCCGATCGAGTCGTACGGACCGTATCACATCTGGACCGCGTCGAACGGCGCTGTGCCGGACTGGTACGCAGCGTTTCTCGAGGGCGCGCTGCGCTTGGGTCCGGCAGTGGAGTTCCGGATCTTCGGGCACCCCATACCGCCGGTGTTTTGGCCGGGGCTCGTGCTGCCCACGGCGACGTTCCTCTTTCTTTTGTCGTGGCCGTTCATCGAAGCGCGCCTGACGGGCGACAAGGCGGCACACGACGTGCTCGATACGCCGACGCAGGTGCCGCTGCGCGTCGGCGTCGGCGCCGCGCTGATCTTCGACGGGCTGTTGCTGACCCTCGCTGCCGCCGACGATCAAACGGCCGCGGTACTGCACGTTCGGCTCGAGACGCTCGTTTGGGTGTATCGCGTGCTGCTGCTCGTCGGGCCGATCCTCGCCGGCGTGCTCGCCGCACGGATCGCGGCACAGATGCGCGCGCGCATCCGCGAGAGTGCGGTCTATCCGAGCGACGCGACGACGCTCGTGCGCAACGCGGAGGGCGGCTTCGACGAAGAGGAGCCGCAGCCGGCATGACGGTCGTCGTCATGCTCGCGGCGGCTGCCGCTGCCTACGGATGGGGATTGGTCCGCGTCGCGCGAATCCGCCGGCCGTTTCCCCGCTATGCGCCGTTCGCGTACGCCGGGGGATTGGCGGTGATCGCAGCGGCACTGCTCGGGCCGGTCGACGGGCTGGCCGACGCATCGCTGAGCTGGCACATGGCGCAGCATCTCGCGCTGATGTCCGTGGCGGCACCGTTGCTGCTGCTCGGGGCACCGGTGCGCCTCGCACTCGCCGCGTTGCCGCCGCGCGGCGCGATGCGGATCGCCGCCGTGCTGGGAAGTGCGCCCGTGCGCGTGCTCGGCCACCCGGTGTTCGGCCTCGGCGTGCTGATCGCCGTACTGTACGGTGCGCACTTCTCGCCGTTGTACGAGAGCGCCCTCGAAAACGAGAACGTGCACGCGGCCGAGCACGGCATCTTCCTGACCGCCGCGCTGCTGTACTGGATGCCGATCTTCGCCGTCGCGCCGGCGCCGTACGCGCGCTCGCATCCGGTCCGGATCCTCGCGCTGTTCCTCAGCTTGCCGGCGACGGCGTTTCTCGGGTTCGCGTTCTACGTCACGAACCGGGTGCTCTATCCGCACTACGCCGCGCGTCCGTACGCCTTGGCCGATCAGATGAACGCGGGCGCGGTCATGTGGCTGAGCGCCGGCACGCCGGTGCTCCTCGCGCTGCTGTGGTGCGTGGCGGATTGGGGTGCGCGCGAACGTCGTCTCGGCGACGCGCTCGACGGCGTGGAGGCGCGCTCGTGATCGCCGTGTCGTTCGCGTCGCTGCTCCTGGCCGCGATGCCGATGGTGCACCCTACGCCTGCGGCGGGAAGCCTTCCGGCGGCGGAGCGTGGCAACGGCGCGCAGATCTTCGCGACGCGGTGCGCATCCTGTCACGGCGCGCAGGCGTGGGGCGGCGCCGACGGTCCGTCGCTGCGCGGCGTCGGGCTCGCAGCGGTCGATTTCTGGCTCACGACGGGCCGCATGCCTGCAGCGGTGCCGTATCTCCAAGTGGGCCACCGCGACGAGCGCAACGGCCAACGGCTCTCCGACGGCGACATTCACGCCGTGGAAGACTATCTTGCGCCGATCGTCGCGGGCGGCCCCGCCATCCCCGCGGTCGTCGCGAACGGTGACCGGCAGCGCGGCCGTGCGCTGTACGAAGCGAACTGCCAGCAGTGTCACGGCTACGATGCCAACGGCGGCTCGATCGGCGAGCTCGATTGGGCGCCGCCGCTGCACGAAGCGACGATCGTCCAGGTTGCCGAAGCGATCCGGGCCGGCCCCGGCCAGATGCCGCAGTTCGGCACGCACCAGCTCACGCAAGACGAGCTCAACGACCTCGCGTCGTACGTCATGGTGCTGCGCAGCGCCTCGCAGCCGCGCGACGTACCCCCGTTTCGCTCCACCGGACCCGTGCCCGAAGGCGCGGCCGGCTACGTCGCGATCCTCGCGCTGATCGCGTTCGTGTTCGCGTACTGGCGCTCGGATACACCGCCTGCGAAGCGCGAAGAAGCGGTGCGCCGCGACGAAGGGACGATGGAATGATGACCGGCGGACGCTTGTTACTTGGCGCGGGGGCGGCGCTCGCCGCGGCCGTGCTGCTGTTCACCGGCGCTTCGTCGCGGCCCGCCCAGGGCGGGTACACGCGCGATCAAGCGGCGCGCGGCGAGCTCGTCTACATTCAGTACTGCCTGACGTGTCACGGGGCGAACCTGCAGGGCGTCGACGGCGGGGCGTTGATGGGTCCGGCGTTCGGCACGTCGCTGACCGTCGCGAAGATGTCGACCCCAAAGCTGTTCGCGTTCATCAAAGACGCGATGCCCATGAACGCGCCGGGCTCGCTGAGCGACGCGCAGTATCTCGACGTGCTGTCCTTCTTGCTCGAGAAGAACGGCTACGCGCCGGGATCCGCGCCGCTCTCGCAGGCGACGCTCGCACGCGTGCCGCTGCTGCCGTACCCGAACATCGCGCCGAACCCGGCGGGCGCGCCCACGCCGGACGCGCAGCCGTCGTCGTCGGTCGCGGGCTCGGCCCACGTCGACCTCGACGACGCCGCGCTCCAGCGCGCGGAGGAAGACGGCCGCGACTGGCGCCTGCCCGGCCGCACCTACGCGAACTGGCGATACTCGCCGCTGACGCAGATCGACGCCTCGAACGTCTCGCGCCTCGAGCTCGTGAAGACCGTGCACACAGGCGTTTTCGCCAGCTTCGAGACGACGCCGATCGTCGCCGACGGCGTGATGTACGTGACGACGCCGGTCGTGGATCGCCGCATGAAGATCATGGCACTCGACGCGGCAACGGGAAGAACGCTCTGGAGCACGAGCTACGCGCTCGGCTCGTTCAAGATCTGCTGCGGACCCAACAACCGCGGGGCCGCGCTCGCGTACGGCAACCTCTACGTGACGACGCTCGATGCGAAGCTCGTCGCATTCGATGCGCGCACCGGAGCCGAGCGATGGGAGACGCGCGTGGCGGATCCGTCCGTCGGCTACTCCGAGAGCATGGCCCCGCAGGTCTACGACGGCATCGTCGTGGTCGGCAGCGCGGGCGGGGAGTGGGCGCTGCGCGGCTTCGTCGCCGGCTACGATGCACGCACGGGCAAACAGCGCTGGCGCTGGTACTCGACGGACCCGAAAACGTTCGCCGGGGACTCGTGGAAGACGGGCGGCGGTACGGTCTGGACGACCCCCGCGATCGACGCCGCGCAGCATCTCGTGATCTTCGGCACCGGCAACCCGAACCCGGATTTGGACGGATCGACGCGCAAGGGCGACAACCTCTACACCGATTCGATCGTGGCCCTCGACGTGCGGACCGGGAAGCTGCGCTGGTATTACCAAGAGGTCAAGCACGACCGCTGGGACTACGACGCCACGAGCAACGTCGTGCTCTTCGACGTGCACGAGAACGGGCGGACGATACCCGCCGCCGGTGAGGCGGGCAAGGTCGGCTGGTTCTTCATCGTCGACCGGCGCAGCGGGCGACTCTTGCGCAAATCAGCGCCGTTCGTCGCCCAGAACAAGAACATGTTCGGTAAGAAGGCCGTCCTGCCCGGCGCCAACGGCGGCTCGGAATGGTCGCCGCCCGCGTACTCGCCGCCGCTGCACCGCGTGTACGTGCTCGGGCTGGATCAACTGATGGATTTCAAACCGCACGGCGGCCCGCTGGAACCCGGCTTCATGCACACCGGCAGCGTCTTCACGAACGTGCAAAAGCCGAAGGTGCAGACCGGAACGTTCACCGCGATCGACGTCGAGACGGGCAAGATCGCGTGGCAGTATCACTCGCCCAAACCGATGATCGGCGGCGCCCTCGCCACGGCCGGCGGGCTCGTGTTCGTCGGTGAGGGCGACGGGACGTTCAGCGCGTTCGACGCGCGCGACGGACGGCGGCTGTGGTCGCACGCGTTCGTCGGCGGCGCCAACGCACCGCCCGTCTCATACGAGGTGAACGGCACGCAATATATCGCCATCGCCGCGGGCGGAAATTTCCAGCTCAACTACAATCGTGCCGACGAGATCGGCATCTTCCGGCTGAAGCCGTAGCGAGGACGCATGCATCACAACGCGCTGCGAACGGTCGCGGCGAGCCTCGCGCTCGCCGCCGCCGCGACGGCCTGCACGCATTCGGAGAACCGCGGCGCGAGCGGCGGAGGAACGACGGCGCCCGCGGCGGTCGAACGGCTGGCGCTCGGCGACGCCGGCCGTGGCGGCGAGGTGTTCCGCGCGAACTGCTCGCGCTGCCACGGCCAAACGGGCACCGAAGGCGGGGTGGGACCCTCGCTCGCGCACGAGAATCAGCGCAAGAACTACGCGCAGCTCGTCGCGTGGGTCATGGACCCGCTTCCGCCGATGCCCAAGCTGTACCCGGCGCCGCTGAACGAGCGCGCCGTGCACGACGTCGCCGCCTATGTCGAAAAGCTCTGAGCGCGCATCGGGGGCGCGCAACCGCAAGCTCGACCCGCTGCGGCGGCCGCTCGACGGCGACGCACAGCGCGACGTTGCGAACCGGCTCAAGACTGCGCGGGGACACATCGACTCCATCCTCACGCAGCTCGATGAGCGCGCGTACGTGATCGACGTCCTCAGACAGCTGGCGGCGGTGCGAGGCGCGCTCGACGCTGCTGCGCGCGTATCGGTGCGCCACTACTGCCAGAGCGCGTTCGTCAACGCCGTCAAGGCCGGCCAGGAAGAGCTTGCGGTCGACGAGATGATGCGAGCGCTGGCGTTCCTGCGCCACATCGACTAGCATCTTGGCGCAAAACTTGGGGACGCACCGTCCGCTTCTGCTGTTTTCGACCGAACCGTCATACGGCTCGAGCTCGGTCTTCGCTTCGGCGCCCCGATATTTCGCCGAAGCGAAATAGCCGGTGCGAAGGCACGTGCGTCAAACGGGCTTTGCCTTCCCGTAAAGACGGGTTACGACAGGTTCGAGCGACGCGCCCTGTACGACCAGCGTGATGAGCACCACCGCGAACACCCCGTCGATGATCGCGGCCCGGTTCGCGAGGTTCTCCGGAAGCGCGAGCGCAAGCGCAAGCGGCAATGCGCCGCGCATCCCCGCAAGGAAGATCGTGATGCGTGCCGCCATGTCGCGCCCCGCTGCGAGTGCGAGCGCGGCTCGCGACAGCAGCGCGGCGCCGACGACGAGTCCGACCAGCACCGGCTCGTGCAGGGCGCGGGGCACGTCGATGAGCAGACCCGTTGCCAGGAACACGGTGGCATTGGCGATATAGGCGCCGGACCTCCAGAACTCGTCGACGATGTCTCGATTATGCATGTGCGCTCGCCGCTGAAGAAACGCTCTGAGGGCAACGGCCGCGGCGGCCGTGGCAAAGATCCCCGATAGCCTGAGGTGGTCGGCGAGCAGATACGAAATGTACGCGAGCACGATGGTCGCGGTGACCTCGTATTCGGAAGACCGCGTCGTCCGCAGCACGATCCACAACGGGACCGAGCATGCCGCACCGAGCAACACGCCGCCGGCGATTTGGACGACGCCATGGCCGATGGTCGGCAGCCAGTCTATGCCGGCGCCCTGCGCGACCGACAAGGCGATGGCATACAGCACGACTGCGACGCCGTCGTTGGAGAGTGATTCGGCTTCGACGAGCGACTTCACTTGCGACGGAACCGCAGCGTGGCGGAACACCGCGATGACAGCGACCGGGTCGGTTGCGGAGATGATCGCGCCAAGCAAGAGTGCCGCCCCAAACGGCAACGCCCCGGCGGCGACGAGGACGACGGCGACGACGCCAGCGGAGAGTACCGTCCCGGGAACTGCAAGAAGCCCGACGCGGACAGCCGATGGCCGGAGAGCGTTGAGATCGATGCTCCAGGCCGCTTCGAAGATCAGCGGAGGCAAGAATACGAAAAAAAGCGCGGGACCGAACGCGAAGGGCGGTTTCACATGCCAAATCGACCCGAACGCCGCACCTACCGCGACGAGCAGCACCGCCGCCGGTATCCTTACACGCTCGGCCATGATCGAAACGAGCGCGGCGAAAGCGAGCAACGCGACGAACGCTGCTACCCCGGACGATACCTGCTCCGACATGAATCCCGCTTTCGCCTGAGAGAACGGGCGTTCCGCGCGGCTACGGTGCAGGTGTCGGCGCGACGACGGAGGTGACTTGTGAGACTTCGACGACGAGCGAGAGACGCCGGCCTATGCGCCGCTCCGCGAACGACTGAAGGAAGCCGACCTGCGTCGGCGTGACCGCATCCTGAGCTCGCACCAACAAATCGACTTGGATAGGATTGGACAGCCAATCGACGGCGATCTTCAACAGTTGCGCGCGCCGGAAGGTCTGTGTGTCGTTGAGCAGTCCGGAGTCTCGACGTCGCGAACCCCAAGGGAACCGCCGTGGCCAACACGGTAACGGCGGCGATCAAACCTCTGCGTGCATGGTGCGTCGCAAATCCGGACGCCGCGAATACCGCCGCGCAGGACAACATGATCCCAATCAAATTCGTCGCGAACAGCAGCAGCGCGCCGTACGCGAGCTCGCCGTTGCGCAGCGATGCGCCGATTCCCACGACGCAGCGTGGGGGCATGAGGGCGACCGCAATCGCCACCCCGCCGATAGTCGCCGCTATCCCCGTCCGGGCGTTCGCGGCCCTCGTGACCGCCACGCCGGACTCGCGCCCCCCGGCGCCGGCAGCACCAGGGGGCGGGAACGAAATTGCCTCGCCGGGCTGAGAGGAAAGAAGGTTCTTTACGGAAACTAAACCGCCCAGTATACAAAATTCTCCATCCCAGGTTCCAAATACCACTGCCCTTTCAGGTGTCGCTTATGAAGAAGCTGCTCGCTTTCGCGTTTGCCGCCGTCCTCGCCACAACGACCGCCGCGCGCGCGGACGACCCCACCACGGACGCGAAGATTCAAGCGCTCCAGGCCCAGATGGACTACATGAAGGCCCAGCTGGAGATCCTCAAAGCGCAGCGGGCCGCGCCGCCCCCGGTTGCCCCGGCCCGCCCCGCCGCCGCCCCAGCGGGCGGGATCTATAAGAAGCCCGGCGACGCGCTGACGTTCACCAACGGCGGTGCCGACGAGGTCACGCTGTACGGCAACATCGATCTCTCGGTCGACCACACGACCAAGGGGCTGCAACGATTCTACCCGGCGTCCGGTGACTCACCGACCGGGAACGTGAGCTACCAGAGCGCCGTGTCGACGAACTTGTCGTACTTCGGCGTGCGCGGTTTGCACAAGCTCGGTAAGAAAAGCAACGTCGTGTACCAGCTCGAGACGCAGCTCGACATCTCCGCGACGTCGGGCACGGTGTTCTCCAACTCGAACAACGACAACGTCGTGAAGGGCGGGTTGACGTCGCGCAACAGCTTCTTGGGCGTGTCGACGCCGATCGGAACGTTCCGCGTCGGCAAGACGGATGCGCCGTACAAGAACTCCACGCAGCGCATGAACCCGTTCAGCGGCGAGCTCGGCGACTACTCGGTGATCATGGGCAACTCGGGCGGCGACAACCGCGTCGAGTTCGGCACGCGTCTCGATCACTCGATGTGGTGGGATTCGCCGCCGAGCTGGCGCGGTGTCGCGCTCAGCGTCCTCGTGTCGCCGGGGCAGAACCGTTCTTCCGACAACGGCATCACCGCTTCGGGCGAAGCCGGCTGCGCGGGCGGCAACGCTCCCGGGAGCGGCGCGGGCGCGCCCTTGTGTAACGACGGTGCGTTCAGCTCCGCCTACAGCGTGATGGGCTCGTGGACGAACCCGAAGAAAAACTTCTACTGGACCGCCGCGTACGAGATTCACAAGAGCGTGAACCGTACGGGCGACCTCGCCGGCGACCCGCGCGACATCGGCGACGAACAAGCGTGGAAGACCGGGTTCCAATGGGCGCTGAGCCAGCAGACGACCCTCAACGCGGTGTACGAAGAGCTGAGCCGCAACATCGCGCCGGCGCTCGCGTTCCAGAACGAGCGCCAACGCAGCGGCTACTGGTTCGCGCTGACGCAACAGCTCGACAAGAACAGCAACGTCAACTTCGGCTGGGGGCACGCCAACGCGACGCCGGGCGATCTCCCGCAGCACAACACGCCGCTCGCAGGCGCGAACCCGGACAACTCGGCGAACCTCTACACGTTCGCGTACAAGCGCAGCCTCGACAAGCACTTCTCGTGGTACGTCGACTACGCGCTCACGCTCAACCACCCGGACGCGCACTACGACCTGGGCGCGGGCGGACGCGGCATCACGACGGACTGCCACGACGGCTCGCCGATCACGGCGTTCGATCCGACGGTGACCCCGACGCCGGTGAGCGGCGTGGGACCGCGCTGCTACACGGGCGGACGGCTGCAGGGCTTCTCCGGCGGCCTGAAGTTCCAGTTCTGACGTAAACGCCGCTCACGGCGGCCGTTCGACGCGAGGGACCCTCCGGCACGAGCCGGAGGGTCTTTCGATTCCCGATTTTTCGCGACCGTGTCGAAAGATCGCGGAGCCGTTCGACGTATCGGTACACGCACCCGAAGACGGAGAGATACCGATGCGATTCATGGTTCTGGTCAAGGCGAACAAAGACAGCGAGGCGGGGGTCCTGCCGACCCGCGAGCAGCTCACGGAGATGGGCAAGTTCAACGAGGAGCTCGTCAAAGACGGCGTGATGCTCGCCGGCGAGGGGCTGCAGGCAAGCTCCAAGGGCGCGCGCTTGCGGTTCGACGGCGGCCGCCCGACCGTGACCGACGGGCCGTTCGCCGAGACCAAAGAGCTGCTCGCGGGCTTCTGGATCGTGCAGGGCAAGTCGAAGGAAGAGATCATCAGCCGCTTCATGTCCGCGCCGTTCGACGGCGGCGAAGAGCTCGAGATCCGGCAGATCTTCGAACTCGACGACTTCGGCGACAACCTGCCGGACGACGTGCGCGAACAAGAAGCGCGCCTGCGGAGCGGCAGCAAGTGAAGATCATCTCGATCTTCACGATCCCGCCGGCGAACGCGGGCGCTCCCGGCCCCGAAGAGATCGAGCGCATGGGCGCGTTCATCACCGAGTTGCGCGGGCGCGGCGTCCTCATCGATACCGGCGGCCGCGACAACGACATGTTCGAGCAGATCGTGTCGCGGCGCGACGGCAAGACGACGGCGACCGACGGTCCGTTTGCCGAGGCGAAAGAAGTCGTGGGCGGTTACGCGCTGATGGACGTGCGCGACGTCGCGGAAGCGACCACGCTCACGGAGCGCTTCCTCGACATCATCGGCACCGGCACGTGTCATCTCCACGAAGTGGGGCCGACGCCGTTCTGAGCGCATGACGCCCGAGACCGATCTCGCGCTCGACGCGATCTGGCGCATCGAGGCGCCCAAACTGATCGCCGGCTTGACGCGCATCGTGCGCGACATCGGACGGGCGGAAGAGCTCGCGCAGGACGCGTTCGTCGCGGCGCTCACGCAGTGGCCGCGCGAAGGCGTCCCGCGCAATCCGGGAGCGTGGCTGATGACGACCGCGAAGCGCCGCGCGATCGATCTCGTGCGGCGCGAAGCGTCGCTCGAGCGCAAGACCGAGGAGCTGGGCCGCGACGTCTCCGACGCACCGGGCGATGACGGCTTCGCCGCCGTCGACGCGGAGATCGGCGACGATTTGCTGCGCATGATGTTCGTCGTGTGCCATCCCATCTTGTCGGCCGAGGCGCGCGTCGCGTTGACGCTGCGCCTTCTCGGCAGCCTCACGACGGGCGAGATCGCGCGCGCGTTCCTCGTCCCGGAGCCGACGATCGCGCAGCGCATCGTGCGCGCGAAACGCACGCTCGCCGAAGCGCGCGTCCCGTTCGAGCTCCCGCCCGTCGCGGAGCGCGCGTCGCGGCTGCGCTCGGTGCTCGAGTCGATCTATTTGATCTTCAACGAAGGCTACGCCGCGACGGCCGGCGAGGACGTGCTGCGGCCCGGAGCTCGTCGAGGACGCGATGCGCCTGGGCCGCGTGCTCGCGGACCTGATGCCCGAGGAGCCCGAGGTGCACGGGCTCGTCGCGCTGATGGAGATCCAGGCGTCGCGGATGCGCGCGCGCGTCGGCCCTTCGGGCGAGCCGATCTTGCTGAACGATCAGGATCGCGGGCGGTGGAATCACTTGCTGATCCGGCGCGGTCTCGCCGCGCTGGAGCGCGCCGAACGCCTCGGCGGGACGCTCGGCACGTACACGCTGCAAGCGGCGATCGGCGCGTGTCACGCGCGCGCCGGCACGTTCGCGCAGACCGACTGGGCGCGCATCGCGGCGCTGTACGATGCGCTCGCGCAGCTCGCGCCGACGCCGGTGGTGCGGTTGAACCGCGCCGTCGCGATCGGCATGGCGTACGGCCCGCAGGAGGCGCTCGAGCTCGTGGACGCGCTGCGCGACGAGCCGACGCTGCAGGCGTACCATCTGCTGCCGAGCGTGCGCGGCGATCTGCTGTTCAAGCTCGACCGCCGCACCGAAGCGCGCGCCGAGTTCGAGCGCGCCGCGTCGCTGGCGCACAACGCGCGCGATCGAACTTATCTGCTCGAACGCGCGGCGAGCCTGTCGATTCTGAGCGGCATCGTTCGACGTGCTGGTGAGGGCCGCAAAGAGCGCCCCGCACCGCATGGAGAACCGCTCGTGAACATCGTAACGACCGCCACCCGCCTGCTGCTCGGAGCCGGCCTCGCCTTCGCCGGCGGCAGCATGTTTTTCTTCGGCAACCCGCCGCCCGCAGCCCGGACTCGCCGGCCAGTTCGACGCCGTGTTCTTCGCGTCGCACTACGCGCTGTTCGTCGGCGCGGTGCAGCTCGCGATCGGCGTGCTGCTTGCTGCTCAACCGGTTCGTCCCGGTCGCGCTCATCATGCTCGCCGCGTTCGTCTACAACAGCTTTGCCTTCCACGCAACGATGGCGCCGAGCTCGCTGTGGGCGCCGTTCGTGTTGATCGCGCTCGCGCTGCCGACCGCGCTGCGCTATCGCGCGGCGCTCGCGGCCTTCTTGACCGCCGCGCCGGACCGGGACCGGCCGGCGCCGCCGAGCACGCCGGATGTATCCGCGACCTCGCCGGTCCCATCGGTCACCGCCGTCGAGTGAGCGCAGCGCGGGTCTCTTGCGAATCCCCGTCGCTTCTCCGGCTATAAAACGCGCGGTCGTGTCGATCGTGCTCGAATGGTTTCCGGCTCGCATGATGAGCCTCGTCTTCTTCTTCGCGACGGCAGTGGAGCTCGCGGCGCTCACCGCGGCGTTCGCCGTCGGCGGCTTTCTGCTCGGGCTGCTGGTCGGCGAGCTGCTGCGGCGGCATCGCCGGCCACAGCCGCACGGCGCGCTCGACTGGATCATCCTGGCGTGCGCGTCGGCGGCGGTGATCGCATTCCTCGCCGTCGGCTACATGCTGCGGCTCGCGTACGCGAACGCGTCGAACGACGCGAGCGCGGCGGCGATGACGCCGATGGTGCAAGCCGCCGCGCTGACGACGCTCGCGTTCATCGGGATCGTCATCGCGTTCACCTCGGGCTACTACCGCGAGTCGGTCGAGGCGCTGCACGTGCGGCGCCGCCTGTCGCGGCTGCGCGGCGCGCTGCGCGCCAACGAGGCGCACCTCGAAGCGACGCGGCACGAGCTCTCGGCGTCGGAGCGCGCGTTCCGGTTCACCGACGACGCGGAAGGCCGCGCCGCAGAGGCGCGCGCCGCCGCGTCCGCCACGGTCCCCACCGTCGGCGGCGACACGGCGGAATCGCCGCAGGCGCCCTACTCCGGCAACGGCGTCGTCCGCTAGTGCCGCCGATGCGCGCTTCGCTTCGCCGGCATGCCGCGTCCGCCGCGGCGGCGCTGCTCGGGTTCGCGGCCGGCGCTGCCGCGCTTACGGGGTGCGCGCCGTCGCAGAGCGCTGCCGCCGCCGAGCGCGACGGCGCAGGCCGGTGCCCGAGCGCCTGGCTCGGCGGGCAGCTGCCCGCGGGCACGAGCGTCGACCTGCTCGTCGCGGCGGGGCCGACCATCCCCGCCGGGCGCTGGCGCGCGTACCGGGCGATGGCGACCGCCGTCGCGAGCTGTGCCGGGCCCGGCACGGCGCTGACCCTGCGCGCGATCACCGACCGGTCGCTGACCGAGCTGCCGCTCTTCACCGGCACGATCCCCACCGAGACCGGGCAGAACGCCGTGAACCCGCTGCGCTACCGCACGGAGCTGCTCGGCTTCGCGGCGCGCGAAGCGGCGGCCGTGGACCGGCTGCCCGCGGTCGGGGCGACCGCGACCGGCTCCGACCCGCTCGGGGCGCTGACGGCGGCCGGACAAGATCAGACCGCCGCGCCCACGGGCTCGAAGCGCGTGGTGGTCGCGATCTTCAACGGCTGGCAGCAAACGCGGGCGCTCAACCTGTTCAGCTACCAGCGCGACCCTGCCGGATCGACGGGCGCGGCGGTTCGCGCGCTGCGCGCGAGCGGCGGGCTGCCGGACCTGGGCGGCAGCGACGTGGTGATCGTGGGGCTCACCGCGGGCGAGCGCTCCATGCAGACGAGCGACGCGCACGTCGCGGGGCTTTGCCGGTTCTGGCGCGGCGTCGTTGCGGCAAGCGGCGGGAAGCTGACGCTGTGCGCGGCGGCACTCCCCGGCATCGCGGACACCGGCGGGTAGGGCCCGGGAACGGCGGCGCTCGCCGCGTGCGTTGTCTCGGCAAGATCACAGCCCCGCACCAACCGAGTCCAAGGCCGCCATGGTGGGATTGCCCGATGGCGAAACGTCCAGATTCCGTTCGGGACGGGCGTCGTGGTACGCTCCGACAAGGCCGGTCGCCGATTCCGGCCGAAATATGGTGTGACGTGTCCTCGCGCTCTCTTTTGCTTTCCGCCGTCCTCGTGTTCGCCGGCCTCTCGGGCTGCAGCGGCGGCGGCTTCGTGCCCGGCGGGCCCCACTCGCTGGGCTCGGCCAAGCTCGACTCGATCGTGCGGACCTACGCGTCGGCGAACTCCGTGGACCCCAAGCTCGTTGCCTCCGTTATCGACGCGGAGTCTCACGGCGATCCCAGCGCCGTCTCGCGCGTCGGCGCCCAGGGACTGATGCAGCTGATGCCCGGAACCGCCTCGATGTACGGCGTGGCCAACCCGTTCGACCCATATGCGAACGTCGACGGCGGGACGCGCTACCTTCGCGACCTGCTGCGCCGCTACAAAGGAAACGTTCGACTCGCGGTCGCCGCGTACAACGCCGGGCCCGGTGCCGTCGATGCGGCGCACGGCGTCCCGCCGTACGCCGAGACGCGCGCGTATGTCGACCGCGTCGTCGCCGGCATCCGCTAGGGGAT
Source organism: Vulcanimicrobiota bacterium (assembly GCA_963791645.1). Taxonomy (GTDB): domain Bacteria; phylum Vulcanimicrobiota; class Vulcanimicrobiia; order Vulcanimicrobiales; family Vulcanimicrobiaceae; genus Vulcanimicrobium. The sequence continues at coordinate 34,626 of CAWBTJ010000077.1, forward strand.
GACCACCTTCCCGGGCGTGCGCACGCCCACGTTCGCGCGCGCCGCGCCGCCTCGGCCGCCGCGGCTGCTTCGCATCCTCGACTCGTACGTCCTCAAAGAGGTCGCCGCGCCGTTCGGCTTCGCGCTGGCGGCGTTCTTCCTGTTCTGGTTCGCGAACATCTTCGTGCTGGCGGCGGACTACCTCGTCAACAAGGGCGCGCCCATCTTCCTCGTGCTGCGCTTCCTCGTGTTCCGCATGCCGCAGGCGACGCCGATGGCGTTTCCGTTCGCGTGCTTGTTCGGCACGCTGCTCGGCATGGGACGGCTCGCGGCGGACAACGAGATCAGCGCGCTGCGCACGTCGGGCGTCTCGTTTTTTCGCATCATCCGCTTGCCGCTGGTCGCCGGCATCCTCGTTGCGTACGGCGCGTTCCAGGTCAACGAGAAGATCGCGCCGGTCGCGACGGATCTCTCGACGCGCAGCTTCTACCAGATCTTGTACAAGTCGCAGACGCTGCCGATCGAGCCGAACATCTTCCGCTCCGACCCGTCGACCGGCAACACGTTCTACATCCAGTCCGTCGCCCCCGACGGCAAGACGATGCAGAACGTCATGATCTACCAGCCGGACCGCACGACGCCGTTCTTCCAAATCCTTACCGCCAAGAGCGCGCGCATCGACGGCACCACGATCGTGCTCGACCACGCCGTGCGCACGCAGATCAAGTCCGACGGGCAGATCGCCGCCGTCGACGTGCTCGCCAAAGAGTTACGGCTGTCACTGCCGATGGGCGACAACGGCCAGAACTTTCTCAGCAGCGCGTTCAATGATACGTACACGATGAACACCGAGCGGCTCGCGCAGCAGATCAAGTTCCGCAAGCAGACCGGTCAGGGCGGCACCGATCTCGCGGTGCAAGAGCTCACGCTGGGGACGAAGTACGCGTATCCGGTCGCATCGTTCATCGCGGTGATCATCGCGCTGCCGCTGGCGGTCAAGTTCGGCAAGAAAGGGCGCACGCTGGGCATCGTGCTGTCGATCATCGTGCTGTTCATCTACTATGCGATGGTCGCCGTCGCCGGCGCGTTCGGCAAGAACGGCGCGCTCGATCCGTACGTGGCCGCCTGGCTGCCGAACATCGTCGCGGCGGCCGTAGGCTGCTGGCTCGTCTGGCGCGAGGACCGGTGACCCGGGTCGCGCGACGGGCGAGTGCGATCGCCGTCGCGCTCTCGTTTGCCGTTTGCTCGTTCCCCGTGCCCGCCTGGGCGCAGCAGGAGGACGACGCCGCCCGCGCGCTCGCGCTGCTGTCGAAGGGCTGCGGCACGCCGGTCACCGAGACGGCCAACGCGGCCCAGGTCGCGCAGGCCGCGGCGGCTTCGCCCGGCCCGACCGCGTCCGCGTCGCCGACGCCGCCGCCCTACGTCGGGCCGCCGGTCGCGCCGCAGGGGCCGCAGATCCTCGTGCCGCAGCCGCCGTCGCCGTCGCCCGGCGCGGTCACGCCGCCGCCGGTGCCGAGCGCGTCCCCGGCGCCCAGCGGTTCGCCGGGGCCCGTGATCATCACGACGCAGACCGCGCCCCCGTCGAGCACGCCGATCCCCGCGCCGCACGTAAGCGCGGGGCCGGTGGGCCTGCCGTCGCCCGCAGCGTCGGCGTCGCCGTCGCCCGAGCCAGCCGACGTCCTCGAGCCGAACACGTACGCGATCTTGGGCGAGCACCTGTCCGGCGAGAACAAGGCCACCGGCGAGTTCGATCTCGACAAGAACGTCAACATCTTCTACCAGGACGGCGTGCTGGGCGGCGACCACGCGCACTACGACGGTTCGCGCTACATCGACATCACCGGCAACACGTTCGTGAAGAACCGCGCCGGTGACACGGTGCTCTACGCGGAGTCGGTGCGCTTCGACGCGACCACGCAAAAAGCGACGCTGATCCGCGGGCGCGGCGAGTCGACGCAAGGCGTCGAACAAGGGAAGCTGCATTTCTCCGGCACGACGATGGTGACCGACCGCGCGGGCGTGACCCACGTCGAGCGCGCGAACATCACGACGTGCGAGAACCCGCGCGGCGGCTACCACCTCGAGTCCAAGACGCTCGACGTGATGCCCGGCGACAAAGCCATCGCGCGCTCCGCGGTGCTGTTCCTGGGCGCGCTCGCGATCTTCTACTTGCCGATCGTCGTGATCTCGCTGCACCGCGACGAGTCCGGTTCGCGAAAGCAGCCCGGCTTCGTGCCGATCGTCGGCTACTCGCAGGCCGAAGGCTTCTGGATCAAAGCGCGGCTCGGCTTCTCGCCCAGCGACTACTACTACGGCTACTACCGCATCGAGGAGTACACGCGCATCGGGCTGGGCCTGGGGTACGTCGCGACGCTGCGGCGCAAGGACGGCCGGCGGCAAACCGACATCGACTTCTACCGCCTCAAGAACAAGACGACCGGCACGAACAACCAGAACCTGAACTTCAAAGATCAGGAGAACTTCTCGCGCTCGACGCGGGGGACGTTCGGGCTGACGTACACCGGCAACTACGGGCCGCTGGTGTCGCTGCCGCCGCAGTTCAACCTCAACGCCGCGCTCGACCACGGCAACGAGCGCGGCGACCGGCAGAACTACAGCTTCACGCGCTCGTCGACCGGGTCGCAGGCGTCGTCGGACAACTACGGGATCAGCGACCACCGCGCGCTCTCGCCCAAGCTGACCAACGATTTCACGCTGTCGTACACGACCAGCCAGAACGTGGGCTACGACCCGGCGACCACGCTGCACTTCGAGACGCTCACGCATTTCATCGGCAGGTCGTACGACTACGACCTCACGTTCGACCGCTACGACTCGTCGACGCCGAGCAACGTGCAAAAAGAGCCGGAGATCGCGATCCACCCGCACGACCCGCTGTTCCCGCGCCTGCGGCTGGTGCCGATAACCGCGCAGTACACGCTGGGGCTCTACAACGATCCGCAGGCGACGCTCACGACGTCGCGCGGCGAAGCGCGCTTCACGCTGGGGCCCACGCTCGCGCACGTGCTGGGCAGCGACTTCTCCGCGACGGTCACCGTGCAGCAGGACGCCTACGGCACCGGCGATCTCAAGGCGCAAATCAACCAGCAGGCGACGCTCACCACGCCGCTGTTCGGCCACGTGATCAACGTGATCTCGTACAGCGAGTCGCACGTGAACGGACCGTTCGCCGAACCGTTCAAGACGATCGACGTGCTGGGCAACGGCTCCAAACAAGCCAACGACGTGCTGCGGATCTTCAACGGCGACACCTACTCGCTCTCGCTCACCGCGACGACGTTCTTCAACCGCCAGGCGCAGGCGGTGGGCTATCAGCTCACGTCGCGCCCGTCACCGCGCTCGACGCTGCTGGTCGGCGGCAGCTTCACGCCGGGTCCCGGCAACGGATTCGACCGCACCAACGTGCAGATCTCGACGCCGTTCGGCTATCAGAGCGACCTGCAGTTCTCGACGTTCATCAACTGGAAAGCGCGCGGGCGGCTGGAGAGCAAGAACATCTACTACCGCCACATCGTCGGGAACTGCTACGAGCTGCGGCTCTCGTACAGCCAAGACACCAAGCAGGTCACGGCGAGCATCGACTTGCTCGCGTTCCCGTCGCACGCGGTCAACTTCGGCATCGGCCAGACCTCGCTGAGCTCGATCATCCCGCAGAGCTTCTCCACGCAGTCGTTCATCGGCGGCGGCGCACCGTGACGAGAGACACCGCAAGCGCGGTGATGATGCCGCTCGCTGCGGTATAAGCCCCGGCATGAACACCTACACGCAGCCCTGCGAGTACCCGGAGTGCAACTGCACCGTCACCGGCGGCGTCCAGGGCGCGGCCTACTGCAGCGACGACTGCGAGAAGCGCGACTCCACCGACGAAGAGATGGAGTCGAACTGCATCTGCGGCCACCCGCCCTGCGACACTGAGTAATCCTCAGCGCGAGGAGTTCGGCGCCGTTACGGGGCGCGGGTGGCGGAGGACGTCGGGGTCGCGGACGGGGTGGCCGTCGGTGCGTTCGTCGCGACCGGGCCGTTGGGCGGCTGGCTGAACACCTCGATGCCCGTGATCTGCGCGCCCGGGTTCGACAGCTTGGTGTTGGTGGCGGGCTTGAAGTAGTTCCTGTTGACCTGCACCGACGTGTCGATGTCGAATTTGTAGTCGGCGGAGTTCGGGTTCGTGGTGCTGAGCGAGTCGATCGGGTTGGACGCGCGGTCCAGCGTGAACAAGCTCACGTTCCACAGCGACTGGCTGTTGGCGTAGGGCGGGCAGACGCGGTTGGTGGTGGTGATCGGCGGCGGGCTCGCCGACGGGACCGGCTGGTCGAGCAGGCAGCGGTTGAACGTGATCTGGAACCCGAACGCCGAGTTGCCGCTGGGGATCGTCGTTTGGAAGTTGACCGAGTTCGATGGGTACGTCAACTGGAACGCTTTGGAACCGCCGCTGACCGGATCTTGGTAGATCTGGTAGAGCGGCGGGTTCGCTCGCAACCCCGGCCGCGCCGCCGACGATGAAGAAGTACGACCAGTTCTTGAAGTCGCTGTTGTACCCCTGAGCGGTCGGCTGCTGGTCATTGCCAGACGTATTGACGACGATGAGATATGCCACGTTCGCGAAGTCGAGTTGACCCGCCGTGTCGAAGCGAATGAGCGTCTGCCCCTCCGGCAACAGCGCGCTGCCGTTGGGCGCGTTCAAGCCGGTCACCTGACGACCACACCCTGAGATGATCAACATCGCTGCAACAACCGCCATACCGAGCCGACGCACGCTGTTCTCCTCCGCGACCGTTCGCAGCACGGCCGTCGCGCTTCTGTGCGCGTTCGGGCTGCATCTCGCCTTCCCACTGACAACGTGGTGGTGGCTCGCTCCGTTCGCGGCGGCGGGTCTGATCGCGACGTGGTGCGCGCTTCCGCCGCGCGCGGCCGCGCTCGTCGGCTATCTGAGCGGCGTGGTGTTCTTCACCCTGGGATTTTCCTGGTTCGGCGAGACAGCCGGCGCGCTCGTCGGCCCCGCTGCGCCGATCCTCGATCTGGGGCCCGCGGTCGTCGAAGCGCTCGCGTTCGCATTCGCTGCCGTCGTCGCGTCGCTCGCGGCGCGCCGCTGCGACGTGCGCGTCGTGCCGTTCGTCGCCGCGGCCGCGTTCGCGCTGGGCGAACAATTGCGCTCGTCGTCCGCGCTCGGCGTGCCGCTCGAGCAGCTCGGCATCACGATGATCGATTCGCCGCTGCGCGCGCTAGCCGCGTACGCGGGCGGCTACGGTTTGACGTTCGCGACGATGCTGCTCGGCGCGTCGCTGGGGTGGTGGCTGCTGTCGCGCTCCGATGCGCGACGTCTGCGCACGATGATGTTCGTGTGGGCAGGTGTGGTGTTGTGCACGTCGGCGGCGTGGTTCTTCTGGCCCGCACGGCATCATGCGGTGCCGGTGCGGCGGGTCGCCGCAGTGCAAGGCGGGATCGCGCAGAGCGTGAAGCGCAGCGACGCCGGGTTCACGCTCGCGATCGACCGCTACACGACGATGACGAAGGCGCTTGCGCGCGCAGCACCCGTCGCTGGTGCTGTGGCCGGAGACCGTCATCACCACCGATCTCTTGCGCGCGCCCGCAACTGCGCACGCGCTTCGCGAAGCTCGCCGCCGACCTCGATGCGACGCTGTACGCCGGCGCGTTCTGGGACGACGGCACGACGCTGCAGAACGCGCTGCTGATCTTCGACCCGCACGCCAACCGCAGCGACATCGCGGGGCTGTACGTCAAAGAGCAGCTCGTGCCGATGGCGGAGTATCTGCCCGGGCCGGCGTGGCTGCGTTCGCTGCCGTACGCGAACCAGATCGGCGGCTTCAAGCCCGGCCACAACATGCAGGAGACGTACGCGGGCGCGACGCCGCTGATCTGCTGGGAGTCGGTGTTCGGCGACATCGCGCACGACCGCTTGCGCGACGATCCGTCGTTGTTCTTGATCGCGACCGACGACGCGTGGTTCGGCACGACCGAAGGCCCGTACGAGCACGCGCAAGGCGCGACGCTGCGCGCGGTCGAGACGGGGCGCTGGGTGCTGCGCGCGGCGGCGACCGGGATCAGCGGGATCGTCGCGCCGGACGGCACGTGGACGCAGCGCACGACGCTCGGCGGCGCGGCCGTCGTCGTCGGCGACGTCGGCGCGCGCGGCGCCCGGGCCGTATGCGCGGATCGGGCCGACGCCGGTCGGCATCGCGATGGCGCTCATCGTGCTCGTGCCGTTTCTCGCGCGGCGGCGGCGCGCGTGATGCGGCTCAACTGGCGCCCGCTGGCCGTCGTCGCGCGTGCTGGCGTTTCTGGCTGGGTCGGCTACGAGATCGGACGCGCGGGCAGCGAGATCGCCGTGCCGCGCATCGCGTCCAACGATACGCTCGTCGGCGGCACGATCCACGGCAAGCGCATCGACCAGCGCGCGTGGTCGCTCGACTTCGACACGGCGACGGTGAGCCCGGACGGTTCGCAGGCGACGATCGCGCACGTGCGCGACGGGCGCATCCACCGCCCCGGCAAGCCCGACGTGAAGATGACCGCCGACGGCGTCACCGTGAACCGCATCAGCAACGACTTCACCGTCGCGGGCCCGGTGACGTTCGTCGAGCCGGAGCCCGGCGGGCGCATCCGCCGCTTCACCACCATCGGCGCGCACTACCAAGGCGCGACGCGCATGCTGCAGCTCGATCACACGGCGACGATCACCGAAGGCACGACGAAGGTCGTCGTGGCGAACGCGAAGGTCGACTTCCGCACCGGCGACGTCACGGTGGGCCGGATGGAAGGGACGCGCTCGTGAGGCAGCGCGCGAAAAAGAAACCGCGCGGCGTTTCGTGAACGCCGCGCGGAATCATGATGCCGTTTCGCCGGTATTCGCTAGGTCTCTTCGGGGCGCGCGTTCTTCTTCGCTTCGGCGATCAGCTTCTTGACTTTCTGACCGCCCTTGTGACCGATCTGCTCGTAGAAATTCGGTCCATATTTTTCCTTGACGACCTTGCCGCCTTTTTGGCCGATCGATTCGTAGAACTCCGCGCCGTGGCGTTCGCGCGTCGCCTGTCCGCCTTTGCGGCCGATCTCTTCGTAGAATCCCGAGCCGTACCGGTCGCGAACCGTGTCGCCGCCTTTTTTCCCGGCTTCACGCACCGACATCTCGCCGTCGACCTTCTCCGTCCGCGCTTTCGTCGTCGTAGCGGGCTTCTTGGAGTCGGCCATGCGTCAGCCGGCCGTTTTCGTCGTGCGTTTCAGCTTCTGCCCGCCTTTGGCACCGATCTCCTCATAGAACGACGGGCCGTACTTGCTCTTCGTCGCCTCGCCGCCTTTGCGTCCGATAGCTTCGTAGAACTCGCTTCCGTATTTCGCCTTGACGCGATCGCCGCCGCGTTTTCCGGCCTCGCGAACGCTCATCCCGCCGCCGTTCGTCGTCGTCATGTTGTCGTTGGTCGCCATGTTGGAAATAGTCCCCCTGAGCTGTCGGCCCACCGTCTGCCTCGTACCCAGCGGAAGCTAGGTTAAACGCTGCTCTGGACGATCTTGGAGCGCCCCCGCGTCTACGACGGACAGGGCGGCGAACCGTTCACCACCGATGTCGCCGTCGCCGACGGCCGGGTCGTCGCGATCGGGGACCTTACCGATCGCGATGCGCACGAACGCGTTCCGTGCGACGGGTTCGCGCTTGCGCCAGGCTTCATCGACGTTCATTCCCACTCCGACGAGCTTTGGCTCGTCGATCCGCGCTGCGAAGGAAAAATTCGCCAGGGCGTGACGACGGAGATCGGCGGCAACTGCGGCATGTCCGTCGCGCCATTGTACGATAGCGCGCTAATCAAAGCGCGCCGCAACGCGCGCGACTACCGGCTCGACGTGCAGTGGACGTCGTTCGACGCGTTCTTCACGCTCGTCGAACGCGAAGGCGTCGCGCTCAACGTCGCGTCGCTGGTCGGGCTCGGCACGACGCGTTCGTGCGTCGCGGGCCCCGCCGCGCGGCGGCTGGAGCGCGAAGAGATCGACGCGCAGAACCGGCTGATCCGCGGCGCGATCGAAGAGGGCGCGCTCGGCGTGTCGAGCGGCTTGATCTACGAGCCCGGCCGCTACGCCGATCTCGCCGAGCTCGTCGCGTGCGCGAGCGCCGCGCGCGACGCCGGCGCGCCGCTGTACGCGTCGCACGTGCGCAACGAAGGCGACGACGTCGAAGCCGCGATCGCCGAAGCGCTCGCGGTCGGCGAACGCGCCGAAGTCGCGGTGCAGTGCTCGCATCACAAAGCGGCCGGCAAGAAGAACTGGGGCAAAGTGCACCGCACGCTCGCGGCGATCGACCGCGCGCGCGCGCGCGGCATCGCGGTCGGCTGCGACGCGTACCCGTACGTCGCGTCGTGGACCGAGCTCGCGACGGTGCTGCCGCCGAACGTGCGCGACGGCGGCGACGACGCCGCGCTCGAGCGCTTGCGCGATCCCGAACAGGCGCTCGTCGATCGCGCTCGCGATGCAGCTCGCGCGCGATCCCGCGCTCGGCGGCGACGGCTGGGACACGATCCTGGTGACGAGCGTCGCGAGCGAACGCAACGCCGAGCTCGCCGGGCATGCGCATCGACGACATCGCGCGGCACTGGCGCACGACGCCGCAGCGCGCGGTGATCCGGCTGCTCGTCGAAGAGGAGATGCGCGTCGAGTCCGTGTTCTTCTCGATGAGCGAGGACGACGTCGCGACCGTGCTCAGCGCGCCGTTCTGCAGCATCGGCAGCGACGCGTCGGCGCGCGCGTTCGCCGGGATCACCGCGCGCGGCGTGCCGCACCCGCGCACGTACGGCACGTTCCCGCGCGTCTTCGGCCGCTACGTGCGCCAGCGGCACGTCTTCGACACCGCCGAAGCGGTGCGCCGCATGACGTCGCTGCCCGCCGCGCAGTTCGGCTTGCGCGACCGCGGCACGATCGCGCCCGGGATGCACGCGGATCTCGTCGTGTTCGATCCCGAGCACGTCGTCGACCGCGCGACGTACGAGAACCCGTTCGTCGCGCCCGACGGCATCCGCGACGTCTACGTCAACGGCCGCGCCGTCGTGCGCGACGGCGCGCTGACCGGCGCGCGCCCCGGCCACGTGCTGCGCAACGGCCGCGCGGCATGAACCTCGCCGATCTCGAACCGGCGCGCCGCGCGGCGCTGCTCGCCGGCGCGCAAGCGCGTGCGGCTCGCGCGCGGCCAGAGCGCGTACTCGCCCGGCGACCGCGCCGACCGCGTCTTCTTCGTGCGCAGCGGGCGGGTGAAGATCGTGCGCACCAACCGCGTCGGGCGCGGAGATCGATCGTCGGCATCCGCACCGCGGGCGACGCGTTCGGCGAGCTCACCGAGCGTCGACGAAGGCGTGCGCGCGACCAGCGCGATCGCGATCGAAGCGGTGGAAGCCGACGCGATCTCCGCGGCGGCGTTCGGCGCCGCGCTCGAGCGCGACGTCGCGCTCGCGCGCGCGTTCGCGCGCGGCGTGGCGCGCCGGCTCGCCGCGGCGGAGCACGAGCTGGCCGAGCTGATGGGCAAGAGCGTCCCCGGCCGGCTGGTCGACGCGCTGGGCCGGCTCGCCGCCGAGCACGGCGTCCCCGAGCCCGGCGGCGCGGTGCGGATCGGCATGAACCTCACCCACAAAGACCTCGCCGACCTCATCGGAACCAGCCGCGAGACGCTCACCAAGGAGCTCAACGTGCTCGCCGACGTGGGACTTCTGCGCGTCGCGCACAAGACGATCACCCTCGTGCAGCCGCAAGCCTTCCCGTTCGCGCGCCGCCCCGTCGACGAGCTCAGGACCGAGCGATGACGCGCGCCGAGCTCTTCGCCGCGACGCTCGCCGCGTTCGCGTCGCCGCGTCCCGCCGCGTCGCCGGCGCCGCGCGGCGTGTCGGCCGACGTCACGCTCGAGCGCCAGGGCACCGCGCTGCTGGCGCCGTTCACCGTCGCCATCACGCTGCACAACGCCGACGAACCACGTCGTGCAGCTGCGCTTCCCGACCGCCGACCTGTTCCGCGTCGACGTGCTGCGCGACGAAGCGCCGGTGTGGTCGTCGCTGACGGCGCACAAGCCGATCCCGATCACGCGCCAGCTCGACGTGCCGCCGGGCAGCTGCGCGTCGCGCAGGTGATCGTCGACTCGACGACCGACGACCACCGCGCGCTCGCGCCCGGCCGCTACACCGTGCGCGTCGCGATGCTCGGCACGAACTTCGGCGTGATCGTCGACAAGCCGGTGACGTTCGATCCGCCCGCGACCATCGCGACGGCGTTCGCGACGAAGCCCGGGACGGTGATCACGATCGCCGGCGAACCGTACGTCGACGGCGGCACGCCGCGCCTGCGCGACGGCACCGGCACGATGCGCCTCTCGCGCGCGCTCGGCATCCGCCCGACCGGAACGTACGTCGTGCGCGGTTTCCTCGACGCCGTCGGCGACGAGCGCGTGTTCGACGTGGGCCGCAGCGCGCCGGCGTTCGAGAACGCCCCGTCACCGCGCCCCTGAAACCAGCAGCCGCTACAGCAGCTTGCCGTCGTCGTCGGCGCCGAGCAGCAGCTTGCGCACGACGCGATCGGCGGGTTGCCGTGCGCGAGGAACGCGTCGTGGAACTTCTGCAGCGTGAACGACGCGCCCAGCTTCTTGCGGTAGTCGTCGCGCAGCTTGAGGATCTCCAGCTTGCCCAGCGTGTAGTAGCCGTACAGCGGGTCCTGCGTGCCGCGCAGCGCTTCGCGGCGCGCGGCGATCTCCGGCATGAACGCGTTGTCCTGGAAGAATCGCGTGCCTTGCTCGACGGTCATCCCCTGCGTGTGCTCGCGCAAGCCGACCAGATAGCGCGCCTCGCGCTGCAGCGCCAGCGCGAGCTGCGCGAGCCGCACGCGCGGGTCGCCGTCGCCCCAGCCTTCGTCGACCATCATCTGCTCGTCGTAGTGCGCCCAGCCTTCGCTGTACGACGGGTTGCCCGAGATCGCGCGCACCAGCGACAGATGCGCGAACTTGTGCAGCACGAAGTTGAGGTAGTGGCCCGGCATCACCTCGTGCGCGCTGATCACCGGGAACGCGTACGTGTTGTAGAACGACAGGTGCTGCTCTTGCTGCGCCGGCGTCCACGCCGGGTCGGGCGGCGTGACGTAGTAGTACGCCTGCGTCGCGACGCGCTCGAACGCGCCGGGCGTGTTCATCGACGCGAACGACGTCTGCCGGTTGAACGACGGCGTCTCGCGCACGCGCACGTCGAACTCCGGCGGCAGCGTCACGAGGTTCTTGCGCGCGACGAACGCGCGCAGCGTCGGCGAGCGAGCTCTGCGCGGTGCTCAGCAGCGTATCCGCCGTCGGGTGCTGCTTGCCGAGATCGGCGTACACGTCCGCCGCGGGCTGCGACGGATCGATCTTCGCCGCGGTCGCGACGAACGCGGCTTTCGTCTCGTCGAGCGCGCGCTGGCCGACGCGCTCGTAGAGGTCGAGCGGCAGCGCGCGGCCTTCTTGCAGCTCGAGCCGGCGCGCGAACGACGCCGCGCCGATCGCGAACGTCCCGCTCGGATGCGCGAGCGGTCCCGCCGTCATCGCCGCCTGATAGTCGCGCAGCGCCGCGACCGCCGCGGCGTTCGCGTCGGCGAGCTCGCGCGCCAGCGCCGCGTCGTGCAGGTCCGCGAACGCGGCCGGCACGACGCTGGTGAAGAACGCGACCGCGCCGGCGAGATCGGACTTCGCCAATTCGGCGGTCGTCGCGATCGACGGTCGTGACGTTCGCTTTGCCCGCGGCGAGCAGCGCCGGGATCGCGCGCTCGCGCGCGATCGTCGAGCGCGCGCGCTCGGTCGAGCGGCGCGAACTCGCGCGAGAACAGGCCGTAGATCGCGTACGACGCCGCCGACGTGTACGCGCTCGGGTTGTGCTTCCAGCGCTGTTCGGTCTCGTCGTCGAGCAGCTGGCGCTCGAGCGCCGCGCGCATGATCTGCACGTCGGCGGCGTCCTCGTCGTTCAGCTTCTCGCCGGAGCGCGCCAGCGCGTCGAGCTCGGCCAGCTGCGCGTGCGCGCTCGCGATGCGCGCCGCGACCGCGTCCGCGGAAAGGTCGGGAAGCCGGTCGTCGTACGCGTGGATGCCGGCCTGCGTCGCGGTCGCCGGCTGGTCCGCGAACAGCCGCTGCACGTACGCCGTCTCCAGCGCGGCGAGCCGCGGCGACGCCGTGCCGGCGGGCGGCAGCGCGATCCCGCCTTGCGCCCCGGACGGAGCGGGTCCGAGCATCAGCGCGGTGAGGACGGCGGCCGCGAGCGCGGCGGCGGAAGAGCGACGCATGCGTGCTCTCTTACGACCAGCGCAGCAGCAGTCCGTTCTCGACGAGCCCGCCGCCGAAGCCGTACAGCAGCACCACGTCGCCGGGCTGGACGCGCCCGTCGTGCACCGCGGGCGCGAGCGCGAGCGGGATCGACGCCGCCGAGGTGTTGCCGCACCACTCCAGGCTCATCAGCGCGCGCTCGAACGGGATCCGCGTGCGCTTGCAGATCGACTCGATCATGCGCGCGTTCGCGCTGTGCGGCACGAACCAGTCGACGTCGGCGGCGCTTCAGCCGCGCCGCGTCGAGCATCTCGGCGACGCCGTTGGTCACCGCCGTGACGGCCCACTCGTACACCGCGCGCCCGTTCTGGCGCAGGTAGCGCTCCGGCTCGACGACGCCCGCGATCTCGCTGCGCAAGTTGGTGAGGAACAGCTCTTTGCCCAGCGCGCCGTCGCTGGTCGCGCGGCGCGCCAGCAGCGTCGGCGGCGCGTCCTCGGGCGCGTCGACGAGCACCACGCCCGCGCCGTCGCCGAACAGGATGCACGTCCCGCGGTCCTGGTAGTCCATGACCTTCGACATCGTCTCGCCGGCCGCGACGAGCACTTTGCGCGCGCGGCCCGAGTTGACCAGCGCGTCGGCGACGTCGAGCCCGTAGGTGAAGCCGGCGCAGGCAGCGGTGACGTCGATCGCGCCGACGTTCTTCAAGCCGAGCCGGTGCTGCAGCCGCGTCGCGACGCTGGGGAAGCCGTAGTCCGGCGTCGACGTGCACGCGATGACGTAGTCGACCCCGTCGAGCCGTCCGCCGCGCGCCTGCATGTCGCCCACCGCGGCCATGCAGAGGTCGCTGGTGAACTCGTTCGCCTCGGCGATGCGGCGCTCGCGGATCCCCGTCCGCCGCACGATCCAGGCGTCGTCGGTGTCCACCAGCCGCGACGAGGTCGGCGTTCGTCAGCCGCTTCTCGGGGAGGTAGGTGCCGATGGACGCGATCCGGATCGACGAGCGCACCGTGCCGACGGCCGGGGAGAGCGGGAGGGTCTGCGCCACCCGGCCGCCTTCGCCGCCGCTTGCGGCGACCTCTTGCGGCGTCAGGCGATGACGACGGGCGCGCTCGGCCCCGGCGGCGGGCCTGCGCTCGGCTGCGCGAACAGCGAGCGGTACAGCCCGACGATCGCGATCGTGTAGTAGCCGAGGTACGCCTGCGCGACGACCATCGCGAGGACGAACCAAAGCCCGGCGGCCATGAGCAAGCCGATCGGCGGCAAATGCGGCATGGTCTGACCGGCGGTCGGCAGGAACGCGAACTCGAGCGGATAGATCGGAAACGACGCCATCATGCTGATGCCGTAGTTGATCCCGACCAGCACCAGCAGCGCGATCGCCGACGCGCCGAAGAAGCGGCGCACCAGAGCGAACGACTCGGCGATCGCGGTGAAGCCGTCGCGCCCGCCGGTCACGACCGACGGCGCGACGTACATCGTCACCAGCGGCAGCGCGAGGAACGCCAGCCCCAGCGTCGGCAGCACGAGGATCATCGCGACGATCGCGAGACCGGCCACGCCGATCCCCGCGACGACGAGCGCGACCGCGCGCGTGCGAAACGCGGTGAACCCGTCGGCGAACGTCGCCGTGCCTTTCGCCCAAGCCGCGTCGGCCATCCCGTACATCGCGGCGTACGACCACAGGCTGACGACGAGCATCACGACGATGAAGACCAGCACGCCGCTGAGGAGCGTGCCGACGAACCCGCCGTCCAGCGCGCGCATGCGGCTCGAAAAGCCCGCGCGCGATGGCCTTTGCGACGAGCGCGCCGACGAGCGCCGCGGCGCCCGCGAAGCCGATCAGCATCGCGATGACGGGCGGCACCGCGACGATCCAGTTGCGCCGGAACAGCGACCACGACTGCGACAGCAGCACTTCGAACCGGATCGGTTCGGGCACGGGCGGCGGCGTGACGATCACGGTTGGACCTCCTTGGCCGCGAGGTCGCGCAGCAGCGCGGCATGGACCTGCGCGCTGCGTTCGCGCAGCGCGCCGAGATCACCGTCGTTCTCGATGACGTAGTCGGCGCGCGCGCGCGCCAGCGCCGGATCGATCTGCGCCGCCATGCGGCGCTCGACGGCGGCGCGCTCCGTGGCGTCGCGCGCGACGACGCGCGCGACCCGCACGTCCTGCGGCGCGAACACGACGACGGTCTTGTCGCACGCGCGCCAGAAGTCGCCTTCGAACAGCAGCGGAACGACGTGCACCACGAGCCCGTCGGGCGCATCGCGCTCGCGCTCCGCACCGAGCGCGCGCACCCGCGGGTGGGTGATCGCGTTGAGCCGCGCCCGCGCGTCGTCATCGGCGAACACGATCGCCGCGAGCGCCGGCCGGTCCAGCGCACCGTCCGCCCCGATCGCCGCCGGCCAGAGCGCGCCGATCTCCCGCAGCCCGCCGGACCCCGGCGCGACGACCTCTCGCGCCAGCGCATCGGCATCGATCACGGTGGCCCCGAGCTCCGCAAAGGACGCCGCAACGGCGCTCTTCCCGGACCCGATCCCCCCGGTCAGCCCAACCCTGAGCTTCGCCATCGCCGAGCGGGTTCGCAGCGAGGAAGGCAACCCCCGCCCCTTGCGAGTGAACCAGGCGAGCGGCGTCGTATACCGGCGGCATGAGTGCGACGACGACCACCGCCCCGCCGCTCGACGTCACCGATCATCCGCTGGTCCACGACGTCAACCAGGAACACAACGACAGCCTCTCGCCCGTCGAGAAAGTCTGCAAGCAGATCGCCGACTCGACCGGCGCGCCGATCGCGCTGTTCCTCGCCGTCATCGTGCAGATCATCTGGATCGTCGTCGGCGCGGTCACCAAGTTCGACCCGTTCCCGTTCACGTTCTTGCTGACGTGCTCGAACGTGCTGCAGCTGATCCTGATCTTCATCCTCGCGGTCGGCGCACGCCAATCGAGCGCGCACGCGGAGCTGCGCGCGGAGCACGACCACGACTCCATCTCGCGCCTGATCTACCACCAGGAGCTGCAGGAGCGCATCCTCATCGAGATCGCGACGAAGATCGAGATCGACGTCGAGTCGATCAAGACGATGGTCGCGCAGCTCGCATCGGAAGACAGCACGCCGTGAGCACGGCGGATGCGGCGTTCGGGGGCTCGATCCCCGATCTCTACGACCGTCATTTGGGCCCGATGCTCTTCGTCCCGTTCGCCGACGATCTCGCGCGCCGCGCGCTCGCGAGACCGGCGCGCCGCGTGCTCGAAGTCGCCGCCGGCACCGGCATCGTGACGGATGCGCTCCACGCTGCGCTCCCGCAAGCGCACATCGTCGCGACGGATCTGAACGAAGGAATGATCGCGCTGGGCGCCCGCCGTCTTTACGACCCGAACATCACGTGGCGCCAAGCCGACGCGACGGTCTTGCCGTTCGCGGATGGTGAGTTCGACCTCGTCGTATGTCAATTCGGGGCGATGTTCTTTCCCGACCGCCTGCGTGCGTTCCAAGAAGCGTTCCGTGTGCTCGGTCCGGGCGGCCGGCTCTTGCTGAACATGTGGAGCTCGCTCGAGCACAACGAAATTCCGCGCATCGTGGCGCGCGCCGTGGCCGACGCATTTCCGGACGATCCGCCGACGTTCGTCGAGCGCGTGCCGCACGGGCACGGCGATCCGGCTGTGACCGAGGCGGAGCTTCGGGCGGCCGGATTCTCGGCGGTCGAGATCGCGACCGTCGAGCTTTCGAGCCGCGCACCGTCGGCGGCGGATCCCGCGATCGGGTTCTGCCAGGGCTCGCCGCTGCGCATGCAGATCGAAGCGCGCGACCGCACACGGCTGCGCGAGGTCACCGACGCCGCGACGGCTGCGGTCGCGGAGCGGTTCGGCCCGGGCCCGATCGACGCACCGATGCGGGCGCTCGTTTTCGACGCGCTGAAATAATGCCGTAGAAAGAACGCGGGGGAGGCGTTTCCGCCTCCCCCGTGCATCAGGATCGCTCGCCGCCGTAGCAGCGAACCGAACTCAGACGGTGGTTTGCGAGAGCTCCGCGCCGAGATTGCCGAAGCCGTCTTCGGATGCGGTGAGCTGCTCGAACTCTTCCGGTGCCACGTCGGCCACGTGCTGGATGGAGCCCGTGATGCGGCGCGTGCCGTGGTTGATGGTCAGCAGCGTGACCTCGACCTCTTGGCCCGGCGAGTACTGCACGCTCGCGTCGAACTCGCCCTTCGGCACCATCGCGAGCACGCCCGGGACGATCTCGACGAGGAGATAGTTCGGGGTGACCTTGACGACTTGCGCGACGAGCTTGTTGCCCTCGAACAGTTTGTCGGCGTGCTCGACCCACGGGTCGGGCAGCGCGTGCTTGAGCGACAGCGAGACCTTCTTGGCCTCGGGGTCGAACTTCATCACTTCGACCGACACGGTGTCGCCGATCTTGACGACCTCGGACGGGTGCTTGATGCGCGCGTACGACAGCTCGCTGTTGTGGATGAGGCCGTCGATGCCGCCGAGGTCGACGAACGCGCCGAACTCCGCGAGCCGCACGACGACGCCTTCGCGGATCTGACCGACTTGCAGCGTGCCGAGCAGCTCTTGCTTCTTGGCGTTGAGCTCTTCTTCGAGCACCTGGCGCTGCGAGAGGACGACGCGGTGGCGCTTGTGGTCGAGGTCGATGACCTTGAGCCGCAGCTTCTTGCCGACGAGCTCGTCGAGGTTGCCGACGGGCTGGCGGCGGATCTGCGACGCCGGGACGAAGCCGCGCATGCCGAGGTCGACGAGAACGCCGCCCTTGACGACCTGCGTGACGGTCGCTTCGATCACTTCGTCGTTGTCGTGCGCTTCGATGACCTTCTCCCAGGTCTTCAAGGCGCGGGCGCGGCGCTCGCTCAGATAGAGCTGGCCGTCCTGGTCGTCGATCCGGTGGATCATGACTTCCAGGGTGTCGCCGACCTTGAGCTCCTTCGGTTCGATCGCGAGCGAGAGCTCGCGGAACGGGAGGATGCCCTCGGACTTGCCGCCGATGTCGACGAGCAATTCGTCCTGGTACTTGGCGACGATGACGCCGGTGAGCACCTGGCCCTCGTCGAGGACTTTCAGGGACTCTTCGTAGAGGCGCTGCTCGAGCGCGAGCTGGTCTTCGACTTCGGGTTCGTGGTGGACTTCGGGGGCCGCGGCCTGCGGTTGCGCCGTCGCCGATGCATCGGCTTGGGCTTGCGGGTCCTGCGGTTCGAGGTCGAGTGTGCTAGTGATGGTGGAGTAACTTCCTTCGCTTATATTTTTTCTTACTTTTGGCAGCCGCGGCACCACCAGGTCCCGCGCTGTCCGATGACCGTGCGCACGATGGGTTTCCCGCATCGGGGACACGGTTGACCGAGGCGGCCATAGACGGCGAGTTGGTTTTGAAACCCGCCCTTCAGCCCCTCGGCGTCGACGTAGTCGTCGACGCTGGTCCCTCGCGCCTCGATGGAGCGGTGGAGCACGTCTCGGATCGCGCCGTGCAGCCGGCGTCTCGCCGGCTTGCTGATCTTGTGGGACGGTCGGCTCGGCCGGATCCCCGCTTCCCACAAGGCTTCGCATGCGTAGATGTTTCCGATCCCGGCGATCCTGGTCTGATCGAGCAGAAACGTCTTGATCGGCGTTCGACGCCCGTCCAGCATACTCACAAACGCGTCCCTGGTAAAGCCCTCGGAAAGCGGCTCCACCCCGCCGTCGGCGTCCCAGGGGTCGCCCGCGGCCAGCAGCCGCATCCGCCCGAACTGCCGGACGTCCGCGAAGCACAGCCGCGAGCCGTCGGTGAACGTCAGCAGCACGTGCGTGTACGGATAGGGCTCCGTGTACTGCGCGCCTTGGACGATGAGCCGGCCCGGTCATCCGCAGATGGACCGCCAGCCGCCGGCCCGAGGCGAGCTGGAACAGGACGTACTTCCCGCGCCGGCCGACCGAGGCGATCGTCTCGCCGGCGAGGGCTTGCTCGAACGCCTCGCCCTCGGGCGCGACCGCGATCTTGCGCATCGTCACGGTCGCCGAAGCGACGGTCTTGCCGGTCGACGGCGTTGGCGAGACCGCGCGCGATCGTCTCGACTTCAGGGAGCTCGGGCACCTCTGCTCTACAACACGGCCCGCGGCGCGACTGTTGCGCCGGCGACGACGGCTTCAGGCCGGTGCGTCGGAGCGGTGCGCGCCGTATTGCTTCGGCTCGAAGTACCACGCCGGCAGTTCAGGCGGGAACGTGACGTCGCGGAACGTGTAGTCCGTCTCGTACTGGCCGTACTTCGTCTCGCCGTGGATCGTCGTGATGAGCGGCAGACCCGCCGGGGCCCGGCGTGAAGCGCACGTCGAAGGTGTCCTCGATCGACTGCCCGGTGATGCCGAAGTAGAGATGATCGCGCACGCGCGCGCGGCGCACGTCGTACGTCTGCGCGTCCACCCACATCTCGTCGAGCCGGTTGCGTTCGGCGTCGGTTCTCGGTTCGAGCCAGAGATGGATCAGCTCGCCGTCGCGCGCGACGCGCACGACGCGGTAGTCGCCGTCGCGCGCGCCGACGCGGCCGATCTCCGGCAACGCCGTCGGCTCTGCCGGCGGCACGGCGTCGGGCTCGGGCACGCGCATGCCGGGCGCCGGCGACGCCGCGGGCGCCGGCGACGCGTCGAGGTGCGCGCCGGACGCGCCGAACAGACGCTTCTCGAACATGTCGGCCGTCGGCGGTCCGGGATCCACGGCCTTGTCGAACATCACCGTGATGTTCTCCAGATCGCCGTACGCTTTGCCCTTCCACGCCTTGCGCGCGAGCGCGGAGCGGTCCGCCGTGCGGCACCACAGCTTGAGCGTGTAGCTGTTCTCGAAATCGGGCGCGCCGTTGTGCCGGTCGCGGCGCACCAGCGTGTACGTGACGAACGGCGGGCGCGGATACGCGCGAAAGACGGCCTTCGCGCGCGCGAGGATCTGGTCGCCGGTGAGCGGCGCGCCCGGGTCCGGTGATGCGGCGCGCGGCTCCGGAGACGCTGCGGTGCACGCGAACGCGGCGACTGCCGCGAGCACGCGCACCGCGTTCATTTTGCGTCGATCGCTTCGATGTAGAGTTGCATGCCCGGCTCCAGCCCGATGCGCTCGGACTCGCGCGCGCCCAACTCGATGACGTACTTCGCGACCGCCTCGCGGCGCGCGACCTTGTTGTCCGGCGTGCCCGGTTTGGTCGCCGGCACGTTCTCCGCGATCATCACGATGACGCCGTCTTTGCGCACGAACACCATGTCGAGCGGCGTGATCGTGTCCTTCATCCAGAACCCGCGCATGTCGTCGTCGCCGGGGAACGCGAAGAGCATCCCCTGACCGGCGGGTACGAACGGCACGTTCATCAAGCCGTGCTCGCGCTGCGCGTTGGTCGCGGCGACGGCGAGCCGCAGCGTCGTACGGCCCGCCCGCACCTCGAGCACGCGGCACTCCGCCGCGCGGCCGCGGTGCACGGGGTTGCCGTTGACGTTGAGCCCCGGCAGGTCCGGGCGCGGCAGCGGGAAGCGCGTGCACCACGCTTGCGGCGTCGCGCTCTCGGCCGGCACGGGGCTCTGCGCGGTGAGCGCGAGCAGCGCCGTGAGCGCGAACAGGCTAGGCGTCGTCGACTTGCGCATCAGGGTCGTAACTCTCCACGTCGTACCAGTTTTTTCCCGTCTTCAGGGTCGCTTCGACGGGCACGCTCAGCTCCAGCGCGTGCTCCATCTCGTACTTCACAACGCGGCCGACCGCGTCGAGGTCGCGCGCCGCCACCTCGAAGATCAGCTCGTCGTGGATCTGCAGCAGCATCACCGCGTCGAGCTCGCTCGCGTCGAGCCGGCGCGCGAGCCGGACCATCGCGAGCTTCATCAGGTCGGCGGCCGAGCCTTGCAGCGGCGCGTTGGTCGCCTCGCGCTCGGCGGCGGCGCGCAGCATGTAGTTGCGCGAGCGCAGGTCGGGCATGTACCGCCGCCGCCCGAGGAGCGTCTCGACGTAGCCGCATTCGCGCGCCTGCTCCAGACAGCGGTCGATGTATCCGCGCACGCCGGGGAAGCGCTCGAAGTACGTCTTGCTCATCGCGCCCGCGGTCGCGCGGTCGATCTCCAGCCGCTGCGCGAGCCCGAAGTCCGACATGCCGTACAGCAATCCGAAGTTGACCGACTTCGCCATGCGCCGCTGGTTGTGGTCGACGTCCGCGAACGGTCCGACGTCGAAGATCTTGCGCGCGGTGAAGTCGTGGATGTCCTGGTCGATCGTGGAACGCCGTGCGCATCGCCTCGTCGCCGGACAGGTGCGCCATCAGCCGCAACTCGATCTGCGAGTAGTCGGCCGCGAGCAGCACGCGGTCGTCGCCCGGCGCGACGAACGCTTTGCGGATGCGCCGCCCGAGCTCGCTGCGCACCGGGATGTTCTGCAAGTTCGGGTTCGTCGACGACAGGCGCCCCGTGGCGGTGGACGTTTGATTGAAGACGGTGTGGATGCGGCCGTTCGCGTCGACGAGCGTCGGCAGCACGTCGACGTACGTGCTCTTGAGCTTGGAGACTTCGCGCCATTCGAGCACTTTGGCCGCGACGGGGAAGCTCTTCGCGAGGCCTTGCAGCACGTCGGCGCCGGTCGCGTAGCCGGTCTTGTTTTGCCGTCCCGCCGGCAACCCCAGCTTGTCGAAGAGGATGCGGCCGAGTTGTTGCGGTGAGCCGAGGTTGAACTCTTCGCCCGCGAGCGCGAAGATCTCGGACTGCAGCCGTTCGACGGCGGCGTCGACCTCCGCGGAGATCTCGCTGCAGCGCCGCGGGGTCGAGCGCGATGCCGGCGCGTTCCATCGCCGCGAGCACCGGCGCGAGGGGCAGCTCGACGTCCTCGTACAGCGCGAGCTGGTTGCGGCGTTCGAGCTCCTCGCGCGTCTTGCGCGCGAGCAACCCAGCTGCGTCCGCGGCGGCAGCGGGCTGATCGTCGGGCAGCAATCGGTCGAGAAACTCGCTCGAACCTTGCGCGACGTCGGCGAACGTACGCGACGGGTTGAGAAGGTGCGATGCGATCATCGGGTCGTCGCCGATCGTGCGCACGCGCATGCCCAGCGCGCCGATGAGCTGCTTGCAGTCGTAGGCGACGAGGTGCGGCACCCTCTCCCACAGCCGCGCGAACGCTTCGCCGACGTTCGCCGCGGACGCGAGCGCGGACGTCAGGAACGCGAACCCCGTGCCGTCGTCGACCGACACGGCGAGCGCATCGCCGCGCACCGCAACCGCGACCCGCTCGCGCGCCGCGGCGTCGTCGAGCCGCGCGGCGATGCGGGCGTAGTCCGGCGGATCGGTGACGGACGTGTACGTCTCGTAGTGCCCTTCGAGCACTTCGTCGCTGGCGACTGGCTGCGGCGTCTCGGGCGGCGGAATCTTCGCGAGCAGCGTCTTGAACTCGAGCTCTTTGTAGAGCGCGTACAGCGCGTCGTTCGGCGGCTGCGTGTACCGCGCGCTCTCCCAGTCGAGCGTCAGCGGGAGATCGCGCGCGATGACCGAGACGTCGCGGCACACCCGCGCCTGCTCGCCGTACTGCACGATGAGCGCTTCGAGCTTCGGCGTGCCCGCGAGCTTCGGGTTCGCGATCAGCGCGTCGAGCGAGCCGGCATTCTTCACCAGCTTGATCGCCGTCTTCTCGCCCACGCCCGGGATGCCGGGGAGGTTGTCGGACGGATCGCCCTTGAGCCCGCGGTAGTCGGGGAGCTGGTGCGGTTCCAGGTCGTAGCGCTCGCGCACTTTGTCCGCGTCGTAGCGGCCAAGCTCGGTGATGCCGCGGCGCGTCGTCAGCACGGTCGTGCGCCCGTCGACGATCTGCAGCAGATCGAGATCGCCGGTCACCACCAGTACGTCTTGCTGCGCGGCTTCCGCTTGCGTGGCGAGCGTCGCGATGATGTCGTCCGCTTCTTCGCCGTCGATCTCGACGATCGGGATGGCGAACGTCGCGAGGATCTTGCGCACCAGCGGAAACTGCGAGCGCAACTCGTCCGCAGTCTCCGCGCGCTGCGCTTTGTACTCCGGGTACAGCGCGATGCGCGCGGCGGGCAAGCCTTTGTCGAACGCGGCGATCACGTGCGTCGGCTTCTCGTCCGCGATGATCTTGTTCATCATCATCGTGAAGCCGTACGCCGCGTTGATGTGCACGCCGCGCGTCGTCGTGAGCGCGGGCAGCGCGAAGAACGCGCGGTACACCAGGCCGTACGTGTCGAGCAGCATCAGCCGGTGCGTGGCCGGCGCCGCCGGCACGGGCGCCGGCATCAACTCGGTCTGGGACATCAGCGAACCTCGATCGCGAGCGTCGCCGCGCCGACGTCGCCGTCGTCGGAGACTTTGAGAACGGACACGACATAGCGGCCCGGCGCCTGCGGGAGCGCCAGGTCGAAACCTTCCCGGTCGGTGCGGTCGATCCGCCACAGCAACGCGTGCTCCGACGGTGCGCCGAGCGTCTCGGCGAGCGGCGAGCTGCGCTCGTTCGCCGACATGTCCAGCGCGGTCGAGCGCGTCGGCTGCACCGACGCGTGCCAGGCCGGATCGGACGACGCGGGATTTTGCGTGGTCGTGCCGCTGCCGGCGAGCACCGCCGCGACGTCGTCGAACGACGCTCCGCTCGACGCGCGCGCGTCGCCGAGCCGGATCGCGAGCGTCGCACCCGCCTGAAGGTTGCCGTCGGCGATGACCACGTGCGCCACGCTGCCCGGCGCGTACGCTGGCTTGTCGGCGGCGAGCGTCGTGACGCGCGCGTGCCCCGGGCCGTCGATCGCGACGCGCTGCGTGGCGTACTCGAGCGCGCCGTCGCGCACGAACGCGACGCCCAGCGCCGCATCACCGACGGTCTCCGGCACCGTGAAGATCGCGCTCGCGCGGCCGCCGCTCGCGAACAGCGTCTGCTCGCCCATCGGGCGCGCGCCTTCGAAATCCACGAACGCGTCGCCGCCCGCGCCCGCCAGCGATGCCGTGACGCGCAGCTTCTCGCCGATGCGGTAGCGCGGCTTGTCCGTGCCGATCTGCACGTCGGCGCTGCGCCGCGCGCGGTCGCCGAGCAGCGCTTGCGGCGCGACGGTCACGGCTCCGACGTCGATCGCCGTCTTGCCCTCGACCTCGGCTGATGCGTACGCGAGGCTCGTCCCGGGCGCGACGTTGCGGAACACCCCGCGCGCGCGTCCGTCCGCGTCCAACGTGACCTGCTGTTCCTGCGTCACCGGCCCGTGCACGAGCCGCAGCCGCACCGCGAGGCCCGCCGCCGGCCTGCCGTCCGTCGCGTCGAACCCGCGCACCGCAATTGCGGCGGGCTCGCCGACGTCGAGCTCGACACGCTCGGGCGCCACCGCGAGCGCAACGCGCGTTGCCGACGCGACGACGCGCGCCGACGCGCTCGCGGCGCCGCTCGTCGCGACGATGCCGTACGTCGACGGCAACCCGTCGGTCGGCGCGGCGATGCTGACGCGCGCGAAGCCGTCGTCGCCGGTCTTCACGCTCACGTCGGCGATGGTCGCCGTTGCCCACGGCGTGCCGTCATCCGAGATGCCCGCCGCGATCACGTGCGGCGCGCGCACGACGCGCACGCGCACGTCGCGCCCCGCGGCCGGCGTTCCGTCGGCGCGTTTCGCGCTCACCATCAGCGGCACCGCGGCGTCGGGCGCGCACGCCGTGCCGCAGTTCGACGCGACCGTCAGCGACACGTCGCCGGCGCCGTCGACGTGGATCGACGCGCCGCCGCTCGTGCCGCCGAAGCTCGCCAACACCGCGGCGTCGCCGGCGGGCGCATCCGCCGGCAGCGCGAGCTCGGCGTCGAACGCGCCCGCACGATCGAGCTTCACGTCGGCGGATGCGAGCGTGCGCCCGCGCGCCAGGATCGCGACGCGCGCGGCGCCGGACGCCGGGCGGTACGCCGTGCCGATGCGCTTGCGCGCGAAGCCGACGACGTGGACGCGTTCGCCTGCGCGCACGTTGGCGCGCTCGGCGCGCACGCCGACGAGCGCCGCCGGAATCGGCGGCTGCGCGAGCAGGGAAACGAAGGTCCGGCTCTTCCCCCACTCCGCCAGCGCGAAGCGCGGGTGCTGCGAGCCGGACCAGCGCGCGATCCCGTGACCGTCGGTTATGCCGTACTGGAACGACGATCCCACGAGATAGGTGATGCGCATCCCCGCGAGCGCGCGACCGCTGCCGAGGTCCGCGCCGTACAGCACGATCCCGCCCGGCGATTCTTTCGTCAGCAAACCGACGCGGGTGAGGTCGAGCCACGCCTGCTGCACCGCGTCGCCGCGGCGCGCCTCGACGACGAAAAAACCCTCACGGTTTTGCAGCGGCACGTCGACGTCGTTGGGCGTGTACCGCAAGCCCGCCGGCGGCATGAACCGCCACTTCGCGACCGCCGTGCGATGCGCGGTGTCGATCGCGCGCGCGCGCGGCGTCCCCGCGATGAGCACGTCGGCCGGATCGACCTCGTACGCCGCGAAGTCGACCGGCGCACCGCTGTACGTGTCGAGCCGAACGGTGATGCGCTTCCACGGCACGGCGACGTCGCGCGCGTACAGCGCGAACGTACGATCCCACTTGCCGGAATCCGGCAGCGGACGCGCCGCCCCCGCCGGCGCGACACCGAGCGAAAACGCGATGACGCTGAACGCCAGAAGACGGCTAACGTTCGTAGAAGATCGTCCCGGCGACGTTGGGGTCGGAGGTGCGGAAGCCGATCGTGTACTCGCGCTTCTCGTCCTTCTTCAGCGGCATGGTGGAGTTGCTCACGCCCATGAACACCGTCGACCCGCTGTCCTTGGCTTGATACCGGTTGTTCTTGCGGTCGATCAAGTAGAAGTTGGAGATCTGCGGCGTCGCGTCGATGCCGAAGTCGTTGGTGAGTTCCACGCGCGCGACGACGTACCCCAGCGTCCCGCCCGACGTGGTCGCCGAGGCCTCGCCGGTGGGGACGATGTGCGCCTCGAGCACCTTCACGTCGCCGGCGCCCACGAAGAGCTGCTGGCTGGGGCTGTCGTTCTCTTTGCACGCCACGAGGCTCACACAGAGGAGCAGCGCGGCGGCGAAACGGTGGATCATGACGGGCCGTGCGTTCGTCGGATTCCCTGAGGCGTCCCGCGGGCGGGGCCGTGCGCACCCCTCGCGAGCGGGGGCGGGTCGACTCACCCGGGAACAGGGTGATCGTGGAAGACGACCGTCCGCGGGGGAACTCTACCTCGACCCGCTGCCGTTACTGCGGGAGCCATGACAAGGACAAGCGCTCGACCGATCCGCGCCATCGGGGGACGACATTCCAAGTAGTCGTCGCCTGCGCGAGCTGCGGAGCCGCGTTCGCGGCCCTGTCGCGGAATTGATGCGCCTCCCCGTCCTCGTGCTCGCGGCGGTGCTGGCCGCGAGCAGCGCCGCGTCGGCCGCAACGCCGGCGCCCCGTGCAAGCACTCCGGCGGCGCACCCGGCTACGCCGGCGCGCGTCAACGTCGAGAGCCTGCAGCCGAAGTCGCTGTTTCCGAAGGTCGCGCTGCACACCGAGATGATCGTGGAGATCAACAAGCTCGGCCAAGTCTCACGCGTCCGCTCGATCAAGCCTTCCAAGGACGTGCCGTTCAACACGCACGCCTACGGCAACGCGCTGCAGGCCTTCATCCGCACGCCCGACGGTAACGTCGTGCTCGGCTCGTACCGGCTCACCTACGACTTCGATCCGAAGACGCAGCACATCCGCCGCCAGGTCGCGCTCGTCAGCCGAGGCGGCGTCGACCCGGAGCGCAAAGGCGCCGCGGCCGAGATGATGGACATCGCGAAGAACAACCGCAACCGCACGCCGCCCCCAGGCCTGTACGTGACCCCGGCCCCGGCCCCGAGCGTTCGCCGCCTGCCCGACCTCAAGCACGTGATGGAGAGCCCGACCCCGTCGCACTAGTGCGGGAATAGCGATCTCCGAAACGGAGAGTGACGATGCCGCGCCGGTACCAGCCACGCAAGAAGAGCGGCGAGAGCGAGCCGCTGATGGAGTGGTTCGTGAAGGACCGGATGCGGCCCGATCCGCGCGTCGACGCGGACGTCGAGCGCTCGTGCACGTCGAAGCAGCAATACGCCGACGAAGCCGACGCGCACGCGCACGCGCTGATGAACGGCATGGGCGACGTGCTCTTCTCGTACGAATGCCGCTACTGCGGCTTCTGGCACCTCACCCGCCGCGCGAACTAACCCGCCGCTTCTCTCACTTTTTCGGCGTTGGCCGGGTCGAACGACCAGCGGTCGTCCAGGTCGAAGATCTCGAACCAGTTGCGCAGGTGCGGGTACTCGCGCAGCACCGGATAGCGCGGGAGCATTTGGGCGAAGTGCTCGTCGTCGCGGATCGCGCGTTCGGAGAGGCGCTGGTTGATCGCGCGGAAGGTGTCGCGGTCGGCGCGCGCGAGCAGCCACGCCACGACGTCTTCGTCCGTTTTCGCTTCGCGCACGGCTTGCGTGAAGTCGTCTTCGCTGATGCCGAGCCACTCGAATAAATATTGCGAGATGCCCGGCGTGACTTTGTAGAAGCCCAGCGTGCCCTGCAGCTTCGCGCGCGTCTTGTCGATCGTGCGCGCGAGGAAGTACAAGCCGCCGAGCATCACGTGCGGGCTGCGCGGCGGGTGCGCGCGCAAGTCGGCGTCGGGATACGGCAGCGCCTCGTGCACGCTCATCACGGTTCGTGCGCGGTCACGATGCGGACGCCTCGCTGCGATAGGCGCCGATCGCTTCGAGCACCGGGCGGTCGTCGTAGCGGAAAAGAAACGTGTCCTTGCGCGCTTCGTGGCGGTACGGCATCCACGACGGGATGCAGAACGTATCGCCCTTCTGCCACTCCAGCCGTTCGCCGCCGACGACCGTCGCGCCGCGGCCTTCGTACACGTGGTAGATCACGCCGGCGGTTTCGCGCCGCGTCGCCGACGTCGTGCGCCCCGCGATGCGCTCGGCCGCCGCGGCGATCACGCGCGACACCGGACCGCCGTGCTGGCGGTGCTGATACTCGCAATACGCGTACGGTCCGTCCTCCGCTTCGAGCCGCGCTTCCATGTCGGACCACGGATAGCGCAGGTGCGACTCCGCCGGCGCGGGCTGCGACGGAAAGCGTTCCTCCGCGTACGGCTGCGCGAAGTTCGCGGGGAAGAACTGATAGACGGGCAGGTCCAAACCGTCGAGCCACACCATCGGGCCGTCGCCGTCGTGGCCGTGGTCGTGGAACTCCCACGACGGCGTGAGGATGAGATCGCCGCGGTGCATCGTCACGCGCTCGCCGCCGACCGCCGTGTACGCCGCGTCGCCTTCGACGATGAAACGCAGCGCGAACGCGACGTGGCGGTGTGCGCGCGCGACCTCACCGGGCAGGATGAGCTGCAAGCCGGCGTAGAGCGTGTCCGTCGTGTGCGGCGGTTTCAATTCCGGATTGATCAGCATGAACACGCGCCGCTCCGCGTCCTTCGTTCCGACGAGGTTGCCGGAGCGCTCGAGCAGCGGGCGCATCGCCGCGTAGGGCCACACGTGCGGCACGGCCTTCGGCTCGGGATGCGGCGGCACCATGGCGTCCATCATCGTCCACAGTGGCTGCGCGCCGTGGGCGGCCGCTTCGGAGAACAGGCGGTCGAGAGAGTCGGTCGCGATCATCTGGCTTCCTTGGTGGGCGGGAGCCGGTCCGGAAGGGCCTCAGGAGCGTCCCTTACCCGGGAGGGAGAGGTTCTCTCCGCCGGGCAAGACGCGCGTTCGCACTCTGCAGTCGGAGGTTCCCGTGCGGCTTGTCCAATTCAGCACCTCGTCGGCCGGACCGCGGCCCGGCATCGTGGACGGCGACAGCATCCGGCCGCTCGCGGGCCTGGCGTCACTCGACGACTTCGTGAAGCTGGATCCCGCTGCGCGCACCGCGGCCCAGCGCAACCTCGGCGAACCGGTCCCACTGGCCGGGTCGACGCTGCACGCGCCGCTGCGCCCGCACAAGAACGTGTTTTGCATCGGGCGCAACTATCTCGCGCACGCCGAGGAAGGCGCGCGCGCCCTCGGCAAGCAGCTCGAGCTCCCGTCCGTCCCGACGATCTTCACCAAAGCGCCAACCGCGATCGCCGATCCCGACGCGACGCTCAACCTCAGCGGCACCGTGTCGCAGAAGTACGACTGGGAAGCCGAGCTGGCGGTGGTCATCGGCACGCGCTGCAAGGACGTGCCGGAAGACCGCGCGCTCGAGGTCGTGTACGCGTACACGTGCTTGAACGACGTGAGCGCGCGCGACAAGCAGCGCGCCACCACGCAGTGGTTCGCGGGCAAGACGCTCGACGACACGTGCCCGCTCGGACCGTGGCTGGTGACCGCCGACGAGATCGGCGACCCGCAGCAGCTCGACGTGTCGCTGCGCGTGAACGGCGATACCAAGCAGCATGCGAGCACGGCGGTGATGATCTTCTCGGTCGCGCGCATCATCGCCGAGCTGTCTCAAGGCACGACGCTCGAACCCGGCGACGTCATCGCGACGGGCACGCCGGAGGGTGTCGGCTTCGCGCGGACGCCGCCCGAGTTTCTCAAAGACGGCGACGTGATGGAAGTCGAGATCGAGAAGATCGGCGTGCTGCGCAACCCGGTGTCGATCAAGTCGAACATCGCGGCGGTCACGTCGGCGACGACCTAGCGCAAAAGAAGGAGGTCCGCGATGGACACGCTCGCACGACCGCTCGAGCTCGATTGGGAGACCGGCGCGTGCGCGCGCGTGCCGTACCGGCTCTACACCGACGCGGCGATCTACGAGCGCGAGCTGGAGCGGCTCTTCTATCGCGGCCACTGGTGCTACGTCGGGCTCGCGGCCGAACTGCCGAAGCCGGGTGACTTCAAGCGCTCGCGCATCGGCCAGCGCGACGTCGTGGTCACGCGGCTCAAAGACGGCGGCATCAGCGTGGTGGAGAACCGCTGCGCGCACCGCGGCGTGCAGTTCTGCCAGAAGACGTTCGGCACCACGAAGACGTTCGTGTGCCCGTACCACCAGTGGAGCTACGATCTGCGGGGGAATCTGATCGGGGTTCCGTTCCGCAAGGGCGTGCGCCAGGGCGACGTCGTCAACGGCGGGATGCCGGAGGATTTCGAGCTCGCGTCGCACGGCTTGACGCAGCTCGCGGTCGAGGTGTGGAACGGCGTGATCTTCGCCTCGTTCGACCGCGACGTCGAGCCGTTGCGGGAGTTCGTCGGCCCCGAGGTCAGCGCGTATTTTACGCGCATCTTCGACGGCCGCGAGCTGACGCTACTCGGCTACTCACGCCAGCGCATCCCCGGCAACTGGAAGCTGATGATGGAGAACATCAAGGACCCGTACCATCCGGGATTGCTGCACACGTGGTTCGTCACGTTCGGGTTGTGGCGTGCCGATCAGCAGTCGGAGATGATCGTCGACGCGCGCGGGCGGCACGCCGCGATGGTGTCGCGCAAGAACGACGGCGGGCGCAGCGACGCCGTGACGTCGGGCGTGACGAGCTTCAAGGAGAACATGGTGCTCCACGACGACCGCGTGCTCGACGTCGTCGTCGAGCCGTGGTGGAACGGCCCGACCGTCACGATGCTCACGCTGTTCCCGAGCCTCATCATCCAGCAGCAAGTGAACTCGCTTTCGACGCGCCACATCCAGCCCAACGGCACGGACAGCTTCGACTTCGTGTGGACCCACTTCGGCTTCGCGGACGACGACGCGGAGATGACGCGGCGGCGGCTGCGCCAGGCGAACTTGTTCGGACCGGCCGGGTACGTGTCGGCCGACGACGGCGAGGTGATCGAGTTCTCGCAGCGCGGCTACGCGCAGCACGCGGACCTTGCGACGGTGTGCGAGCTGGGCGGCCGGGGCCAGGGCGGCGCGGATCACAACGTCACCGAGGTGCTGATCCGCTCGATGTACGGCTACTACCGCGAGGTGATGCAGTTGTGACCGAGGCCGGCGACGCGGAGTACGACGACGACGAGTACGCGACCGAGATCATCCCTAGCGAAGACAGGGTGCGGGTAGAGGAGCTCTACGCGCGGTACGCGGCGTGCCTCGACGACCGCCGCTTCGAGGAGTGGCCCGACCTCTTCACCGACGACTGCACGTACCGCCTCGTGCCGCGCGAGAACTACGACCGCGGGCTCCCGCTGGCGACGCTCTCGTTCGAGAGCAAAGGAATGCTGCGCGACCGCGTGTACGCGGTTACCGAGACGCTCTTCCACGAACCGTACTACACGCGGCACATCGTGAGCGGCCTGCTCATCGACGTGCAGGACGACGGCTATCACGTTCGGGCGAACTACGTGGTGATCCGCACGAAGGCGGGCGCGCTGTCCGAGGTGTACAGCGCCGGCCGCTACGTCGACCACATCGTCGACGACCTCATCGACCGCCGCCGCACGTTCCGGTTTCGCGAGAAGATCTGCGTGTTCGACAGCGAGCTGATCCCGAACTCGCTGATCTACCCGATCTAACACCAACATCGTCATCGGCCGTCCGACAAAGCGCGGTTCTATGGCATTCATGCGAAACAGCGTACGGCGTGCGCTTCCATGGACTAAGGTCGAGATCGAGAAGATCGGCGTGCTGCGCAACCCGGTCAAGATATCCGCGCCGGTGGGCGCCGCGGCTTCGACGGCGAGCTGATCCCGAGCTCGCTGATCTATCCGAGCGAGAAGATATCCTCAGGGCAGGTTCGGGTCGTTATAATACACCGACGGCTCGCTGGGACTCCATTGCGTTTGGTCGTATACGCAATCCCCCGTCTCCGTAAAGTACTCCCAGAACGATATGGACGATCCGTCGCCGGAATACACGTCCCAGATGTCCGGTCCGACGTGGGCGTTGACGTCGGTGCCGTCGGAGGTGGTACACATCGAGTATTGCGAGTACGAATTCACCGCGCAATAACCGGATGAGTCGATCGTGCACGGAATGTTCCCCGACGGCGGGTCGTGAACGATCCACTTATCGGTCGTGTTCATCTGGAACGTGTAGTACTCGCCGATTCCGCTATGGTCGTCGTGGAAACAGCCACTAGGCGCGAAGCCGGAACCGCGCAGATCGTAATTCGTCGGTGCGCGGAAATAATTGTTCGAGTCAGGTCCGCCCGGCTCGACCGCGACTTGGAAGCCCGACGTGCCGATCGTCGGGAATGCGGGGCATGGCCCTGGATTGTAGTGCGTCTCGAAAACGTCCCACGCGTAGTTGTTGTCCGGATCGGGGTCGCTGCCGGGACCGCGCGCATCGAGTTCCTCCCACATCCCGCCGCTGTAGTTGTAGATCAGCGCCTTCCACTCACCGCCTTGCCCGAGCGGCTGCGCGATCTCGATCGTGGCCTTCGGAAGCCCGTCGCCGAGATCGCGAATGTACCGGTTTCGAAAGTTGTCGTCGATCGTGTAGTATTTGTCGAAGATGCCTCCGTTGCACCAATCCGTCACGGAGAGCCGGTTCTGTGCGGAGTATTGCCCGTCGGCGCTGTCGGACTCGTAGTTCGCGGTCACTTCGTAGCACCCGCGCCCGGAGTCGCCCAGACCCGGCTTGACGGTAGGTGCGTACAGCCGGTTCGAGTCGACGTACGGGCTCTGCAGCTTGAATTCCGACAGGCGATAGAGCGTGATGTTCGCGTACACGTCGTCATAGCCGGGGTTGGTCACGATCTGGCTCGATTCGCCGCCGCTCTCCGACGCGGTCATCTGCGTCGAGATCGTGCGCGCACGGGACGAAGGTTTGTGCGGTTGCCGGTTCCATCGGTGAAGGCGCGCGGCACCGTCGCGGATGTCTGCCGCCAAAACCGCCGGGACGCTCATCGGGTGGATTTCGCCGGCACGGAACGTGTGTTTGGGCGGCGCAGCAGTGGCACTGATCAAATCGGCCTGGATGCGCGCCGCTGACCAGCGGTGTCCGGCGTCGCGGTGAACCAAGCTCTGCGAAACTGCGCCGTACGAATGCGCGGGGATCGCGTGGGTGGCGCCGCGGCCGCACGAGGTGAAGGCAAGCACGGCGAACGCCCCAGCGCAACAATGATGCGGCACGGGCGGCAGGCCGGTGGCCCGCTTGGAATACACTTCTCATGAGACACCCACTCGGAGATAGCTACAACACCGGTTTGGGACGGTAGCACCAATGATGTTCGTTTGGCTCTGGATTTCGGTCCTGCCGGGTAGCCCATGCCAGCCGCCGCCGGGGAGGCCGCCGCTTGCACATGTCGCTGGACTGCCCGGCAAGCAGCTGGTCCTCGCAGCCGGAGGCGGGACGCTGCGCGTCGTCCTGCCGGCGTCGTTTCGCCCGCAAACGGTCGAGTTTTCGCTCACCGCGGCGGACGGCCGCGACGAAATTTCGCTGCCGCGCGCGAAGGGCCGCGCGGACACGTATCACTACCCGAAACTTCCGCACGCGTCGAAGTGGAGTCTTACCGAAGACGTGACCGATTTTCTCGACCGGCCCCCGGATTGCAGGCGCAGGGTACACACACCAATCGCCGCTGCGGTCGTTCGATGACGAGAACACGATGAGCCGCGTTCAGCGCCGGGAACGCTACGACGTCGTGGTGTGCGGCGGCGGTGCCGCCGGCGTCGGCGCGGCGATCGGGGCGGCGCGCACCGGCGCGCGCGTCGCGCTGATCGAGCAGGCGCCGTTTCTGGGCGGCGCCGCGACGCGCAGCGGCGTGCTGACGTACTGCGGCTTCTGGACGCAGGCCGATCCGCCGCAGCGCGCCGTCGGTGGCGTCGGCGCCGAGGTGCTCGCGGCGCTGGGAGCATTGGGCGGGATGAGCGGGCCGATGCGCACGAGCAGCACGAACGTCGTCATCGCGCTCATCGAGCCTGAAGCGGTGAAGGTCACGCTCGACCGCCTGTGCGCCGCGGCCGGCGTCGACGTGATCCTCCACGCGCGGCTCGCCGCGGTCGAGAGCGATCCCGGCTGCGTGCGCAGCGCGAACGCGCTCGATCACGACGGCACGTTCTGCCTCGACGCGGCGGCGTTCGTCGACGCGAGCGGCGAAGCGGACCTCGCGCACCAAGCCGGCGCGGCGACGCGCTACGGCGACGTGCACGGACGCGTGCAGAACGGCACGCTCGCGATGCGGATCGGCGGCATTCCGCGCGACGCCGACGTGTCGCGCGCCGAGTGGGCGCGCGCGGTGCGCGACGCCAAGTCGCGCGGCGCCGAGAACATGACCAAGGAGCACGGCTTAGTCGCGCGGCTGCCGCACAGCGGCGAGATCATCGCTTTCCTTGCCGACGAAACGTACGACGCGCGCGACGCGCGCTCGACCTCCGCCGCCGAACGGCGTGCGCGCGAGCAGGCGTGGTCGTACGTCGAGGCGATCCGCGCGCTGCCCGGCCACGAGCGTGCGTACCTGATCGCGACGGGGCCGGCGATCGGCACGCGCGAGTCCCGCCACGTCGCCGCGCGCACGCCGCTGCGTGGCGCGGACGTCCTCGAAGCCCGGATCGGTACCGACGCAGTGGCACTGGGCGCGTGGCCGGTGGAGCTGCATTTGGGCCCGGGCCAGCCGAACGTCTGGAAGCGCCTGCGCGGCGACGGCGCGTACGGCATCGCGCTCGACACGCTGTTCAGTGCGACGCACCGCAACCTGCTCGCGGCCGGGCGGGTGCTCGACGCCGATGCGGACGCTTTCGCCTCGGTCCGCGTTATGGGGACGGCGTTTGCGACCGGTCAGGCCGCAGGCGTTGCCGCCGCGCTCGTCGCGGACGGCCGGCCGGCGGAAGCGAGCGCGGTGCGCGCCGAAGTCCTCCGGCAGCACGGCATCATCGAACTCGAAGGGAGCCCAGCATCTCCATGACGTCACGCGCGCGATTCCTCGGCACCGCCGCAGCGGCCGCGACCGCAAGCGCATTTCCGACCGCGATCTTCGCGCAGAGCCGCAAGCCGCTCACCATCGGCTACGTGCCCTCGACCCTGTTCGCGCCGGTCTTCGTCGCCGTCGAGAAGGGTTATCTGCGCGACGCGGGATTCGAGGCGACGCTGAGCCCGATCACCGCGGGCGCCGACTCGATGAGCCTGGTCGCGCAAGGGCAGGTCGACATCGCCGCCGCCGCGCTGTCGGCGGCGTTCTACAACGCGGTGAACCGCGGGCTCGAAGTGAAGTTCGTCGCGGCGACCGGCTACCAGCCGCAACACGGCCGTCCGTCGGCGCTGCTGATCCGCCAGGATCTCTACGACGGCGGCCTGCGGCTGAGCCCGGCGCTCAAAGGCAAGAAGTTCGGCTGGATCGGCAATTCCGGCGCCGCGTCGGCGTACTACGTCGCGCGCATCCTGCGCACGGTCGGCTTGCGGCTCACGGACATCGAGTCGCTGAACGTCCCGAATCCGGACCAGCAGACCGCGCTCGAGCGCAAAGCCATCGACGTTCTGTTCACGTCGGCGCCGTTCAGCGACGAGTTCGCGCAGAAACACCTGGGCACGATCGTCGCGTCGCCGCCGCCCGGTATCGCCGCGTCGGGGATCTTCTTCGGACCCGCGCTGCTGCGCAACCACGACAACGCGAGCGCGGTGATGACCGCCTTCCGCAAGGCTGCGGCCGAGATCGCCGGCAACGGTTTCTTCGCCCCCGCGAACATCGACGCGTACGCGAAGTACACGAAGCAGCCGGTCGACGTCATCAAGGCCGCGCCGCGGTACGATTTCAAGCCCGACCTGCGCATCGACCAGGGCACGCTCGAGGACATGCAGCGCGAGTTCCTGGCCGACAAGATCCTCACGTACCCGCAGCCGATCAACGAAGTCCGGCTGGTGGCGCGCTTCTAGCGCGCCTTCGCCCGAGCATCGGTTCGGCGGGCCGCGGCGTCGAAGCGATCGTGATGCAACGTACGCTCGCCGGCGGCCTCGCCGTCCTCTTCACCGCGATCGGCGCCGGCGCGGTCCTCGCGCCCAAGCTCTCCGCCGGGCCGTTCGGCGTACCGACATCCGATCCCACCGCGCTCGCGTTCGTGCGGGCGGCCGGCATCCGCGACGTGATCCTGGGCGGCATCGTGTTCGCGTCGTTGGACGATGCGAAGATGCTTCGGCGCGTGCTCGGCTGGTCGTCGATCGTCGGGTTGGGCGACGCGTTCGCGGTCGCATCGGTGCGCGGGCTGCGGCCGGCCCACGTGCTCCACCTCGGCGGCTTCGCCGCGCTCGCTGGGCTCGCGCTCACGATGGACGCGTAAGGGGGTTCTTCGGGCGCGGCGCGCCGAACCGACGCGCATGGAGCTCGTGCGGGGCGGCCGCATCGCGACGATCGACGCACTGCGCGGCATCGCCATCGCCGCGGTGGTGTGGTTCCACCTCTGGCAGATCTCGTGGACGTGGGCCTTCGTCCCGTACACGACCATCTCGCTGCAGCCGATCGCCGAAGCGGGCTTCCTCGGCGTCGCGCTGTTCTTCTTCATCTCCGGCTTCGTGCTGATGCTGCCGTACGCGCAAGCCCGTCTCGCCGGTACTCCGCAACCGACGCTGCGCCA
Organism: Vulcanimicrobiota bacterium; assembly: GCA_963791645.1. GTDB lineage: Bacteria > Vulcanimicrobiota > Vulcanimicrobiia > Vulcanimicrobiales > Vulcanimicrobiaceae > Vulcanimicrobium. Next base: position 70,290 of record CAWBTJ010000077.1, read on the forward strand.
CTTCTTCGGCCGGCGCTTTCTCAAGATCGTGCCGTCGTACGTGCTCGCGATCGTGGCGATGATCGCGTTGGGCGTGCAGACGTATCCGACGTTTGCGGACGCGGCGAAGGACGTCGTGTTCCACCTGCTGTTCATCCACGACTGGTTCGCGACGACGAACACGTCGATCGACGGCGTGATGTGGTCGCTCGGCGTCGAGATCCAGTTCTACGTGCTCTTCCCGCTGCTGGTGCTGGCGTTCGTACGGCGGCCGCTTTTGACGACACTCGCGCTGTTCGCGATCGCCAACGGCTGGCGCGTGTGGTGCATGCTCGCGAACCACTACTACTACGAGCAGCGACTCGCGCAGCTGCCCGGGTACATCGACTTCTTCGCGGCCGGGATGCTGGGCGCGTTCGCGTACGTCGCGATCGCGACGCGCCGCCCGCGGCTGGCGGAGCGCCGCTGGGCGTTCACCGCGCTGTCGGCCGCCGGCTTCGTCGCGCTGTGGCTGCTCGTGGCGAACTGCGACTTCCACCGCTCCGACAACGAATGGCCGCAGCTGTGGTCGGTCGAGTGGCGCTCCGCGCTCGCGCTCGCATGCCTGGCGGCGGGCCTGGGCTCGTTGTTCGCGGTACGCGGTTTTCAGCTCGTGCTCGCAAACCGCGTGCTGCTGTTCTTCGCGGCGATCTCGTACAATTTGTACCTGTGGCATCAGCCGATCGCGCGCGCGCTCGTGCAGCACCATCTGCCGCCGTACGCGACGGCCGACCCGCACGACGATCCGGTGTGGCAGCTGGTCTACTGGGCCGTCGCGATCCCCGCGGTCGTCGCCGTCTCGGCGCTGATCACGTACGGCGTCGAACAGCCCATCCTGCGCCTGGGCAAACGCCGCCGAGAACTGCGTCCGACACCGATCCCGATCGCCCCGGAAACGGTCGCCGAAACATAAGGGTCGAGGGCCGCCAGGGCGGTCCTCGGAGGGACACACGGCTTCGGCTCCGATAATGGCTCGCATGAAGATCGCGGTCCCGAAGGAACGCGCGCCCGGTGAACGACGCGTTGCGCTCGTTCCCGAGATCGTCGCGAAGTTCGTCAAGGCAGGACATACCGTCATCGTCGAGCGCGGCGCGGGGACGAGCGCCGGCTACACCGACGCGGCGTACGAAAGCGCCGGCGCGACGATCGCGCCCGACACGCGCGTCGCGTACCCCGAAGCCGACGCCGTCGTGCGCGTCGCCAAGCCGTCCGATGCCGAGCTCGACGGGATCCCGCGCGGCGCGGCGCTGATCGGGTTTCTTGTCGCCGCTCGGCGATCCGCACTCGGTCGAGCGCTACGCCGAGCGCGGCATCACGGCGCTCTCGATGGACGCGATCCCGCGCACGACCAAGGCGCAGGCGATGGACGCGCTGTCATCACAGGCGAACATCGGCGGCTACAAGGGCGCGCTGCTCGCCGCGAGCTATCTGCCGAAGTTCTTCCCGATGCTGACCACCGCCGCGGGCACCATCCCGCCGGCGAAGGCGCTGATCATCGGCGCGGGCGTCGCCGGGCTTGCAGGCGATCGCGACGTGCCGCCGCCTCGGCGCGGTCGTCACCGCGTACGACACGCGCGCGGTCGTCGCCGAGCAAGTGAAATCGCTCGGCGCGAAATTTCTCGAGATCGACGTCGGCGAGAGCGGCGAAGGGCAGGGCGGCTACGCCAAAGAGCTTTCGCCCGAAGCGATCGCCAAGCAGCGCGCCGGCATGGTGAAAGCGATCGGCGGCGAGCGACGTCGTCATCACGACGGCGGCGATCCCCGGCAAGCGCGCGCCGATCCTCGTCACCGCCGAAGCGGTCGCCGCGATGGCGCCCGGCAGCGTGATCGTCGACCTCGCCGCGGAGACCGGCGGCAACGTCGAGGGCACGCAGCCCGGCGAGGTCGTGACCAGCGAGAACGGCGTGACGATCGTCGGCTTGCTGAACCTGCCGTCGACGCTCGCGTACGACGCGAGCCGGCTGTACGCGCGCAACGTGCAAGCGCTGCTGGACTACATCATCAAGGACGGCGCGCTCGCGCTCGATCCGAACGACGAGATCGTCGCCGGAACGACGATCACCCGCGACGGCGAGATCGTGCACGAGCCGACGCGCGCCGCGCTCGGCGGCGACAGGGCCAACGCCACGACACCCGGAGGAGCCGCGTGACCGTTCATCTGCTCACGGAGCTGACCATCTTCATCCTCGCCGTGTTCGTCGGGCTCGAGGTGATCTCGAAAGTGCCGACGACGCTGCACACGCCGCTGATGTCGGCCACGAACGCGATCCACGGGATCGTGCTCGTCGGCGCGATCCTCGTCGCCGGTGTCGCGCAGACGCGCCGTTCAACGCGATCGTCGGCTTCATCCTCGTCGTGCTCGCATCGCTCAACGTGTTCGGCGGCTACACGGTCACCGAACGCATGCTGCAGATGTTCCGGCCGAAGCCCCAAGCGCCCAAGCCGCCCGCGGACGGTGCGCGATGACCGCGCCCGACACGCAGCTGGTCAACCCGGTCGACATCGCGTACCTCGCGACGGCGATCTTGTTCATCCTGGGACTGCGCTATCTGAGCTCGCCGAAGACCGCGCGGCTCGGGAACCGTCTCAGCGCGCTCGGCATGCTGATCGCCGTCGTCGCGACGCTCACGCAGCAGATCGCCAACTGGACCGTCGTCGCCGCCGGCCTCGTGGTCGGCGCGGTCGTCGGCATCGTCTCCGCGCAGCGCGTGAAGATGACCGCGATGCCGCAGATGGTCGCGCTCTTCAACGGCGCCGGCGGCGGCGCCGCATCGCTGGTGGCTGCGGGCGAGCTGCTCAAATACGTTCAATGCGAACACGCCGATCACGTACGACGTGTCGTTCACCAGCATGCTGACGGCGGTGATCGGCGCGATCTCGTTTGCCGGCTCCATCGTCGCTTTTCTCAAGCTGCAAGAAGTCATGACGGGCCGCCCGATCACGTATCCCGGCCAGCAAGTCGTCAACGCGCTGATCCTGCTCGTCATCCTCGCGACGTGGGGGATGGTCGTCGCGGGCGTGCAGCCCGTGCTCGAATATTTCTGGATCGCGCTGGTCGCGTCGTTCGTGCTGGGCATCCTGTTCGTGCTGCCGATCGGCGGCGCCGACATGCCGGTCGTCATCTCGCTGCTCAACTCGTTCACCGGCCTCGCGGCCGCGTCGACCGGGTTCGTGCTCGGCAACAACGTGCTGATCGTCGCCGGGCGCGCTGGTGGGCGCGTCCGGTACGCTGCTCACGGTCTTGATGGGCAAAGCGATGAACCGGTCCGTGACCAACGTGCTGTTCGGCGCGTTCGGCGCGGTCAAGAGCAGCGGCGGCGGAGCGGGTGCCAAGAAAGAACACAACGTGCGTTCGGTCAGCGCCGACGACGTCGCCGCGATGCTCGCGTACGCGAACGAAGTGATCGTCGTGCCGGGGTACGGGATGGCCGTCGCGCAGGCACAGCACTCGATCCGCGAGCTCGCCGACCAGCTCGAGAAAAAAGGCATCGAGGTGAAGTACGCGATCCACCCGGTTGCGGGCCGCATGCCGGGCCACATGAACGTGCTGCTGGCGGAAGCTAACGTGCCGTACACGTCGCTGTACGACATGGACGACATCAACCCGGAGTTCGAGCGCGCAGACGTCGCGCTCGTCGTCGGCGCGAACGACGTGACGAACCCCGCCGCGCGCGAGGACAAGGACAGCCCGATCTACGGGATGCCGATCCTCAACGTGGACAAAGCGCAAAACGTCGTAGTGCTCAAGCGCTCGATGGCGTCGGGCTTCGCCGGCATCGACAACCCGCTCTACGACGACCCCAAAACCGTGATGCTCTTCGGCGACGCGAAGAAATCGATCGACGGCGTCGTCGCGGGCGTGAAAGCTCTTTGATCAAAGAGGCGGAGGACGATGAGTGACGGATATCGCGCGGTCGCCGATGGGCTGATCGCTTTGCTGCGCCCGTACGCGGACCGGCTCGACGTCGTGGACGAGAGCTCGTGGGGCTATTTGATGCAAACGAAAATGACCTCGCCCAAGAAAAAGCCGCTGATGTTCGCCGGCGTCCGCATCGGCAAGGCGTACGTGTCGTATCACTTGGTGCCGATCTACATGAACGAACCGTTGAAGGCGACGATCTCGCCCGCGCTGCGCAAACGCATGCAGGGAAAGGCGTGCTTCAATTTCAAGGAAATGCCGGACGCGGCGCTGCTCGACGAGCTCCGCACGCTGACGGAAGCTGGTTTTCGCAGCTTCGAAAAAGCGGGTTACATCTAAGCTGTCGCGGCGCCGATGAAACCGTCGTCGTGCAGCAACGGCACGGTCGAGCTCACGTCGACCTCGAGCGACCACCGTATCTCGTCGCCGTAGCCCGCTTCGGCCAGCTCGCGGCCCGACACGCTGTCGCGGACCGCGTCTGCCAGCGCATCGCGCATCGCACCGAACGCGTTCGCGGCATAGCGCGCCTCCGGCGAGTAGGCCGCATCGAGATCGAGCGCTGCGAGGATCGCGCCCGCGCCGAGGTCGTCCTCGATCGCCGGGCGCAGCGTGCCGTCGGCCCAGCGTTCGCCGGCGGCGATGACCGCGATCGCGCCTTTCCTCCCGGCGCGGGTTTGCGCGAACGCCGCGACGGCACGTGCGTTGCGCAAACAGCCGACGATGACATCCGGCACGCGGCGGTCGTAGGCCGCGCGCACGCAGCGCGCGCCGTTCGGTGACGGCAGCACCAGCCGCGCGCCGGACGGCAGCGCGTCGAGCGTCGACGGCGAGAGCGTGTACGGCGACGCATCGGAACGGTCGCTGCGCGGTACCGCGAGCAGCGCATCGTACATCGTCGCGATCTGCGCCGATTCCGCAAGCGACTTGAACCGGCTCGGAAAGATCTGCGCGCCGCGCGACACCGCGACGTCCACCGCGGTCGAGAACGACAGCACGTCGACGACGATCGCAACCTGCACGTCCGGCGGACGCCGGCTCAGCAGGCCCAACGCTCCGTGCTCGCCGCGCTCGAAGCGCACGCGGTACGCCTCCTGGCGGAGATAGGCGCCGTCCGAGGTGGTTTCCATCGTCCGGGTATCCGCTCTCATCCGCCGAACTCCGCTAGCGATGCTCCTCGCCGCCGTTTTGTCCGCTTGGCTTCAGTACGCCGCTGACGGCGAGCCCCACGCGCGCGCCGTCGTCAGCGACGCGGCGTGCCCCGCGGCCAGCGCCGACGACCGCGCGCTCACGATGATCGAGCGCGCGCGCCGCGCGCCGCAGTTTGCCGACGTCGTCTGTGACGTCGCGATCCCCGCGCGCGCCAAGCACGTGATCGTCGGCGGCCGCACGCTGCCCGCGCCGGCGCGTGACCCGCACACGATCGTCGTGCTCGGCGACACCGGCTGCCGCCTGAGCGCGCTGAGCGGACAATCGTGCGACGATCCGGCGGAATGGCCTTTTCCGCAGATCGCGCGCGCGATCGCCGGCGTGCATCCCGACCTCGTCGTCCACGTCGGCGACTACCTGTACCGCGAGCGCCCGTGCCCGCCGCTCGTGCGCTGCGGCGACAGCCCGTACGGCGACGACGCGGCCGCATGGTACGCGGACTTTCTCATCCCGGCCGCGCCGCTGTTCGCGAGCGCGCCGCTGCTGCTCGTGCGCGGCAACCACGAGGAATGCGACCGCAACGGCACGGGCTGGTTTCGCTATCTCGACGCGCACGCGAATACGGCGTGCACCGTCACCACCGAACCGTTCGAGGTCGGCTTCGGCGACGTGTCGATCGTAGCGTTCGACTCCGCCGTCGCCGAAGACCGCACGGCCGATCCCGCCCGCACGCTCGTGTACAAGAAACAGTTCGCGACGGTGCGCAAGCTCGCGAAAGGGCGGAGCTGGTTCGTCACGCACCGCCCACCGTACACGAACGACGACGAGCGCACCGCGATGGGCGACGCGCTCGTGCCGTTCGACGCCATCCTGTCGGGGCATCTGCACTTGTTCGCGGCGATGAACGTCGAGACGCTGCCGCCGCTGCTGATCAACGGCGAAGGCGGGGCCAAGCTCGACCCGAACTATGCCGCGTTTCTCGGGCTCGCGGTCGGCGATTTGCACGTGCAGGGCAGCGTGTTCGGATCGGCGCACTTCGGGTTCGGAGTCTACACGCGCGCCGGCGCCGGCTGGACGATCTCGCTCCGCGATCCCGACGGAACGGAGCGCGCCCGCTGCACGCTCGCGAACCGTACCGTCCGCTGCAACCCGGAGAAGTGAGATGCTCGTCGCCGCCGTTCTTTCCGCCTGGGTCCAGTATGCCGCGGACGGGAAACCCCACGCGCGCGCGCTCGTCCCGCAGACGTGTCCCGCCGTCACGTACGACGGCGGGTCGACACCGATGCGACAGCGCGCGGCGCCGGCGCCGGCTGCGGGGTTCGACGAGGTCGTGTGCGACGCACCGCTCCCGCCGAATGCACGGCACGTCGCGGTCGAGAGGGTCCGTCTGCCGTCGCCGCCGGTCGCGCCGCGCACGATCGTGGTCTTCGGCGACACCGGGTGCCGCATGCTGGACGACGAGCAGCAGAACTGCGGCGACATCGCGGACTGGCCGTTCCCCAAGATCGCGCAAACGATCGCGGCGGTGCACGCCGACCTGCTCGTGCACGTCGGCGACTACTACTACCGCGAGAACAACTGCCCCAAGAGCATGACGGAATGTCGCAACCGCTGGGGCGACACGAGCATGTCCTGGAACGCCGACTGGTTCACGCCGGGCAAACCGATCTTCGCAAGCGCGCCGCTCATCATGATCCGCGGCAACCACGAAGACTGTCAGCGCGGCGGCCCCGCATGGTTTCGCTACCTCGACGGCGCGGACGCGGTCACGCCGTGCACCGCGGGCGCAGCGGACGGCACGCTCCCGTGGGCGGCGTCGTTCGGCAAGCTGCGCATCGTGGTGAACGATTCGGCGGCCGATCCGAGCGACAGCAAACCCGATCCCGCCCGGATCGCATTTCTACGCGGCGTCGTACCGCAAAGCGCAGGCACTGGCGGCGGGCGCAACCGGCGACACGTGGTTCGTCACCCACCGCCCGCCGTTCTCGAACACGAACGAGACGCAAGCGCTGTTGCGGCTCGGCTGGAACTTCGCGCCGTTCGACGTCATCCTAGCGGGCCACGTGCACGACTTCGAAGCGATCAACCTCACCGGCTATCCGCCGCTGATCGTCAACGGCGAGAGCGGCGACGACCTCGACGACGCCGGGCTCGACCGCCAAGTACATCGGCTTTCAAACGAACAACGGCAAGCCGGTGTACACGTTCGCGACGCCGGCGCCGTACGCGACGAAGCAATACGGCTTCGCGGTCTACACCAAGACCCCGGCGGGCTGGCGCATCTCGCTGCGCGACACCGAGGGCATCGAACGCCGGGCCTGCGCGCTGACGAAGGGTTCCGTGGCGTGCCTCTGATCATCTCGCACGTCGATCTGCGCGTGCGCGACCGCGCGAAAGGCGTGCGAGTTCTACGACGCGTTCCTCAACGTGCTCGGCGCAGTGAAGCACGCAGGGCCGACGTTCACGACGTGGGCGATCCCGCCGCCGGACGCGCGACGCGAGTTGGCGGCCCGACCGAGTGGTTCGGCATCACCGAAGATCCGGCCATGACGCCCGGGCTCGACGCGGATCGCGTTCGACGCCCCGTCGCGCGGCACGGTCGACGCGATCCGCGGCGTACCTGCCCGCGATCGGCGCGCGCAACATCGAGATGACCGAAGGCGAGTACGGCCCCAAGTACTACGCGGTGTTCTTCGAAGACCCCGACGGCAACAAGCTAGAAGTCTGCCACATCGGCTAACTCACCGCGTCAGCGTCCAGCGCTACGCGTCCCACGTCGGGTTGAACGCGTTCGGGGTAGAAGCCGCTCAGCGCGGTGCGGTACGCGTACGAGTACGACGGGTTGAACAAGTACACGATCGGTACCGCGTCCGCCACGCGCCGCTGGATCTGCGCGTACAGCTTGCGGCGCTCGTCGCGGCTCGGCGCGACGAGCGCGCGGCGTTCGAGCGCATCGACGTCGCGGTCGCACCAGCGCATGTAGTTCGCGTTGCCGCCGCACGACAGCAGGAACGAGTCGTCGGGATCGGCGCCCATCGGCCACGGCACGTACGCCAGGTCGAACGCGCCGCTCGCGAGCGCGCCGCCCTGCGACTTCGGCAAGAACAGCTGCACGTTCGACGAGCGACTTGATCGTCACGCGCAGGCCGCGCGCTCTGAGCTCGCTCTCCACCACGGTCGCTACGCGAACGCCGGTCTGCGACTCGGGGAACTGCACGTACGTCAGCGCGAGCGGTTTGCCGTCCTTCGCGCGCACGCCGTCGGCGCCGCGCTTCCAGCCCGCCGCGTCGAGCAGACGGTCCGCCGCGGCGGGATCGTACGCGGGCTCGTGCACCGACGCGTCGCGCGCCCACGAGCTGAGCGGCTGCGCCGTGTCGACGACGGGATAGCGCCCGAACGTGATCTTCTTCGAGATGCTCGCGCGGTCGATCGACGCCGCGAGCGCGCGGCGCACGCGCACGTCGTCGAGCGGCGGGTGCGTCACGTTGATCGCGATCCCCGCGACGAGCGCGAGCGGCACGGTGCGAAACGCGAGCTGCGCCGGCGTCCCGAGCGACTGCCGCTGCGACGGCGACATCAAGTTCCAGTCGAGCCCGCCGCTCTGCAGCAGCGTGAAGTTCGTGCCGGGGTCGGGGACGATCCGAATGTCGAGCCGCGCGACCTTCGGCGCGCCGCGCCAGTACGACGGGTTCGCCTCGTACACGAGATGGTCGCCGCGCGTCCACGACACGAAGCGGTACGCACCGTTGCCGACCGGGTGCGACGCGAAGGCGCTGGTGTCGAGCTTCGATTCTTTCTCGAGCAGGTGCGCAGGAAGCACGTACTGCGGCGCGGTGCCGTAGCTGAACAGCGTCGCGACCGCCGGCGCCCACGGCTCTTTGAGCGTGATGCGCACGGTGCGCTCGTTCAGCGCCTCCGCGTTCGCGACGCGGTCGTAGCCGGCGCGCGAGCGAACGGGGTTGCGGTCGTCGAGGATCGCGTGCAGCGTCCACACGACGTCGTGCGCGGTCACCGCGACGCCGTCTTGCCAGCGCACGCCGCGCCGCAGCACGTACGTGATCGTGCGGCCGTCGCGCGAGAGCCCGCCGTTGTCCACGGTCGGGATGCGGTCGAGCAGCACCGGAACGGGCGTGCCGTGCTCGTCGACGTCGATGAACGGCTCGAACGCGAGCCGCGCGACCTGCTGCTCGACGCTGTTGGCGTCGACGTGCGCGAAGAGCGGGTCGAGCGACTGCGGATCGGCCGCCAGCGCGAACCGCACGGTCGACGCCGGGGCGCCGCTCGACGCCGCGCGGTCAGGCTGCGAGCATCCCGAGCTCACGGCACCGGCCAGCATCACGATGCCGAAGAGGCGGAGCGAACCGGCGATGCGCATCCCGCGCGAACTTCACGGGGCGCGCCGGACAGCCTTCGGGCTACGCGCTCTCCGCTGTTTCGTCGATGCGCGGTGACCCCCACGGATTGCGCCGCGCCTGGTCGACGGCGGACTCCAGCGCCCCGTCCGCATCGTTGCCGCACGGGCACGATAGGCGGCCGTCGCCGCCGCAACCGTCGGCACCGTGGCGGTCGAGCCCATGACCGCAATCGCAGAGCACGAGGTATTTCATCACCCGGCCTCCGTCTCGTCCAGCATCGCACCGCATCGTAGCGCAGCGCTAGAATGCTGTCGGTACGCTACCGTACGGACTCTTATGAACACTCTCTGTCGTCCCGAACACCATTCGAGGAGTTCGAGCGGAGGCCGAAGAAATATTGGGTCTATGACCGTAAAGCCCGAATCGATGGAGGGCCGCAACGGTCGACCGCCGGCCGGGCATCCCGAGCTGGACCGGGTCGACCTCCGGCTGCTCGAGGCGCTCCAGCGCAACGCCCGCTCGACGTACGCCGAGCTGGGCGCGCTCGTCAACCTCAAGCCGCCGGCCGTGCACGACCGCGTGAAGCGGCTCGAGACGCGCGGCTTCGTGCGGCGCTACGCGGCGCAGCTCGACGCGCACCGCGTCGGCTACGAGCTCACCGCGTTCGTCAGCGCGTTCTGCGCGCCCGACCTCGACTACGACGCGTTCACCGCCGCGGTCGAAGGCGTTTCACGAGGTGATCGAGATCCACAGCGTCGCCGGCGACGAGTCGTACGTGCTCAAGGTCGTCACGCGCTCGACCGCGCACCTCGACGATTTCCTCACCCGCATCAAGCGCGTCCCCGGCGTCGCGCGCACGCGCACGACGATCGTGCTGTCGACGCCGTTCGAGCGCGGCGGGCTTCCGGTGGAAGCGCTCGGATGACGCAGACGCTCGACGACGCGCACCTGCTCGAACCGCTCGGCACCGGCTGCCGGCTCGGCTCGCACCGCGTCATCGAGCCGAAGGGCGCGCTGCCGCAAGCCGCGTGGCGCCTCGACAACACGCCGCGCGCGTACGCCAACGAGATCCTGTGCGACGTCGAGACGCTCAACGTCGACTCCGCGTCGTTCAAGCAGATCAGCGACGCGTGCGGCGCCGATCCGATCGCGATCGCCGCGCACATCCTGGGCATCGTGACCGAGCGCGGCAAGCAGCACAACCCCGTGACCGGCAGCGGCGGGATGTTCATCGGGCGCGTGCGCGAGATCGGTCCCGCGCTCGCGTCGCGCGACGACGTCGCGGTCGGCGACCGCATCGCGTCGCTGGTGTCGCTGACGCTCACGCCGCTGCACCTGCACGAGATCGAGTCCGTCGACGTCGCGACGGGCCAAGTGCGCGTGCGCGGCACGGCGATCTTGTTCGAGAGCGGCATCTACGCGCGGCTGCCGGACGACCTGCCGACCGACGTCGCGCTCGCCGTGCTCGACGTCGCCGGCGCGCCCGCGCAAGTGCGCCGCCTGGCGAAACCAGGCGAGACCGTGTGCGTGATCGGCGCCGACGGCAAGTCCGGTCTGCTCGCGTGCGCGCAAGCGCGCGAGCAGGTCGGCGCGGGCGGCCGCGTCGTCGGCATCGTGCCCGCCGGCGGTTCGCCCGCGGCGCAGCTGCTCGTCGAGCACGGCTACGTCGACCACCTCGCCGTCGCGAACGCGTGCGACACGCTCGCGGTGCTCGAAGCGCTGCCCGAAGCGCTGCCGCTGCTCGCCGACCTCGTGGTCAACTGCGTCAACGTCTGCGGCACCGAGCTCGCCTCGATCCTGTGCTGCAAGGACGGCGGCACGGTGTACTTCTTCTCGATGTCGACGTCGTTCACCGCGGCGGCGCTGGGCGCCGAAGGCGTCGGCAAAGACGTCAACATGATGGTCGGCAACGGCTACGCGAAAGGCCACGCCGGCGTCGCGCTGCAGACGCTGCGCGACCATCCGCCGATCAAAGACTACTTCGTCGCGCGGTACGGCGCGCGATGAGCACAGGAGACATTCCGGTCGTGAACCACCACGTGAAACCGCCCGTCGATCCCGCGCTGCTCGAGCACCGAAACCTGCGTGGCGGCGAGTTCTGGCGCACCATCCCCGCGTACGAAGACGTCGACGAGAAGACGTTCCTCGACCACATCTGGCAGGGCCGCAAGTCGGTGAAGACGCCGGAGGAGCTGTTCGAGACGATCGGCGAGATCGTCGATCCGACGTTCCTCGAAGACGCGAAGGAAGGGTTCCGCCGCGCGCCGATGGCGGTGCGCGTATCGCCGTACGCGATCGCGACGATCGACTGGACGCAGCCGTACGAAGACCCGATCCGCCGGCAGTTCATCCCGGTCGCGTCGAAGCTGCTGCCGGATCATCCGCGCCTGACGCTGGACTCGCTGCACGAGCAGGACGACGCGCCGGTGCAAGGCCTGACGCACCGCTACGTCGACAAGGCGCTGTTCCTGCCGCTGCAGACGTGCCCGGTGTACTGCCGCTTCTGCACGCGCTCGTACGCGATCGGCCCCGACACCGATACCGTCGACAAAGCCTCGCTCGCGAAGACGCCCGATCTGTGGAAACAGGCGTTCGCGTACATCGCGTCGCGCCCGGAGATCGAGGACATCGTGATCTCGGGCGGCGACGTGTACCAGCTCGCGGCGAAGAACATCACGCTGATCGGCGAGTCGCTGCTCGCGATCCCGCACGTGCGCCGCATGCGCTTCGCGACCAAAGGCCCGGCGGTCATGCCGATGAAGATCCTCACCGACAAGCCGTGGGTCGACGCGCTGACCGGCGTCGTCGAGAAGGGCCGCAAGCTGGGCAAGGACGTCGTGCTGCACACGCACTTCAACACGCCGACCGAGATCACTGAGATCACGCGCCAGGCGATGGACGTGCTGTTCCAGCGCGGCATCACCGTGCGCAACCAGAGCGTGCTGATCCGCGGCGTCAACGACGACGCGCAGCGCATGACGACGCTGGTGAAACGCCTGTCGTGGATCAACGTGCACCCGTACTACGTCTACATGCACGACCTCGTGAAGGGCGTCGAGGAGATGCGCACGCGCGTCCAAACGTCGATCGACCTGGAGAAATTCGTGCGCGGCACGACGGCCGGCTTCAACACGCCGCTGTTCATCTGCGACGCGCCCGGCGGCGGCGGCAAGCGCGACATCCACAGCTTCGACTACTACGACCGCGAGAACGGCATCGTGGTCTACAGCGCGCCCAGCGTGAAGCCGGGACAGTCGTTCCTGTACTTCGATCCGATCGACACGCTGGCGGCCGACGCGCAAGCGCGCTGGGCCGTCCCGGCGCTCCAGGACGAGATGATCCGCGAAGCGGTCGCCCGCGCAGGCGGAAAGGTCGCCGCACTGGCGTAAGCCCAGCGCGATGCTGGTCAATGCGGTGATCTACACCATCCCGGACGACAAGGCCGACGCGGCGGAGAACTTCTTGCGCGAGTTGGCGGCGGTTTCGCGGTCTGAAGAAGGCTGCCTCGGCTACGAGGTGGCGCGCGGCAGCGATCCCGACCGCGGCACGTTCGTGCTGTTCGAGAAATACCGCGACCAGGCGGCGCTCGATGCGCACATGCAGTCGGAGCACTTCCAGCGGCTCGGGATGCACGGCTTCCGGCCGCTGGCAACCGGACGTCAGGCGATCAAGGGAACGCTGGTCGAATAGCGTGCGCGTCTGCGTCTACTGCGGGTCGTCCGCCGGGAACGATCCGCGCTTCGCCGCGGTTGCGCGCGCGTTCGGCGCTGCGCTCGCGCGCGCGGGGATCGGCGTGGTCTACGGCGGCGGGCGCGTCGGGCTGATGGGCGCCGTCGCGGATGCAGCGCTCGAAGCGGGCGGTGAGGTCATCGGGATCATCCCGCGCTTTCTGCAAGAGCGGGAGGTCGCGCACCGCGGCGTCGACTTGCGCGTGGTCGAGTCGATGCACGAGCGCAAGCAGCTCATGTCCGAGCTGTCGGATGCGTTCGTCGCGCTGCCGGGCGGCTTCGGAACGTTCGAAGAGTTCTTCGAGATCGTTACCTGGGTGCAATTGCGGCTGATCGACGCGCCGTGCATCATCGCGAACGTCGACGGCTATTACGATGCGCTCGTCGCGCTGATCGACGGCGCCGTCGCGAGCGGCTTCATCAACACGACCAACCGCGCGATCGTCGAGTCGTACGCAAGCCTCGACGAGGTGATCGCGCGGCTTACACGCTAAAGCAAACTGCATGAGGACGCGGAGCTCGTGAGCCGCGCGAGCCGGCGCGAGAAAGCCGAAGGCGAGCTGGAACATCTGGAAGGACGCTTTCGCGAGCGCCTGGTCGCCGCGCTGGACGACTGCCGCGACGGCCATTGGGGCCTTTTCGGTCAGAGCGATCCCGCCGCGCAGCGCGCACTCGACCGCGCCGCCGCGAGTCGCACGATCCCCGCCGATGTCGCCGTGCTCTTGGCGCTCGGTGACGAGATCGACGCGCTGCGGTCGTCGCTGGGCTTTCCGGACGGGAACGCGTTGTACGCTCGCCTCAAATCGTACCGCCGCTTGCGCGCGGAGAGCGCTCCCGGCGAACCGCGACTCGCCCAGCAGTTTCTCGACGAGCTCAAAGCCGCCGATGCCCGGGTAGACGGAGCTTCATGAACGGACGTACGCTCGACGCCGGCGCGGCCGGCACCATCGCGCTCGGCGATCTCACGGTCAACCGGCTCGGCTTCGGCGCGATGCGCCTCACCGGCACGGGCGTGTGGGGTCCGCCCAAGGATCGCACCGGCGCGCTCGCGGTGCTGCGCCGCGCAGTCGAGCTGGGCGTGAACCTCATCGACACCGCGGATTCCTACGGCCCGCACGTCGACGAAGAGCTGATCGCCGAAGCGCTGCACCCGTATCCCGCCGGGCTGGTCGTCGCGACGAAAGCGGGCTGGCAACGTCCCGGCCCGGGCCAGTGGGTGCCCGACGGCCGGCCCGAGCATCTGCGCGACGCCGTGCACGGCAGCTTGCAGCGGCTGAAGCTCGAGCGCATCGACCTGCTGCAATTCCACACGCCGGATCCGAAGGTGCCGTTCGAAGACTCGGTCGGCGCACTCGCGGACCTACAGCGCGCGGGGAAGATCCGCCATCTCGGGTTGTCCAACGTCGACGTCGATCAGATCGAGCGCGCGCGCCGCATCACAGTGATCGTGTCGGTGCAGAACCGGCTCGCCGCCGACGGCACCGACGACGACGAAGAGCGCGACGTGCTGGCCTACTGCGAACGCAACACGATCGCGTACTTGCCGTGGGCGCCGCTGGGCGGCGGCTCGCTGCGCGCCGGCGCGTTCGCGGACGCCGCGCGCGCGCACGGTGCGACGGCGAACCAAGTCGCGCTCGCGTATCTGCTGCGGCGCTCGCCCGTCATCACGCCGATCCCGGGTACGTCGTCGCTCGCGCACCTCGCAGAGAACGTCGCCGCCGCGTCGCTCGCGCTGAGCGACGACGAGATCGCCGCGCTCGGCCATGCCTGAGCACATCGGCATCGTCGCCTGCTCCGCCGGCCATGCGCAGCTCGTTGCCTTAGCTAGATAGGCAGGCAGTATGCGGGGTCTTGGCAAAATTTGGCAGCCGGTGTACACTTTGGCCTATGGCAACGGATACGCTCAATATCAGCCTTACGAGCGACCTCTCCGCCTTCGTCGAGCAAAAGAAACGCAGCGGATACGCGTCGGCCAGCGAGGTTGTTCGCGAGAGTCTTCGATTGATGCGAGAACGGGATGATCAGCGAGCGAAGTTGCGCGCTGCGATCCTTGTCGGCCGCAATGACATAGCAGAAGGGCGTTCGAAGTCGTTTGACGCGGCCTTGATTCGCGACATCGCTCGTCGAGGGAAGGAAAAATCGCAGCATCGAAAAGTCGAACGCCGTCCGGCTACGACGTAGTCATTTCCGCGGCCGCCGAGGATCAACTCGTTGACATCGCTGTGTGGTACGACGAGCGGAATCCCGGCGGGGTCGAGCGTTTCGTAGATGCATTCGACCGCTTCCGTGCGGCGCTGAAAAAGAATCCGCGCATCGGTCGGACACGGCCTGAATTGTTGGAGCGCTTACGCTCGTGGCCTATTTACCCGTGGATCATCTATTACAGCGTTAGCGAACCCGAACGGCGAGTCGAGATCGAAGCCGTTTTTCACGGTGCGATGGACATCGACTCGGAAGATTTTGCTGAATAAGAGCTCACCAATACGTCGGATTGTGTGCGGCTACACCTGAACCGACATCGTCCGTAGCACCGTCGCCGTGCCGCCCACGTATGTTGCTTGCGGGCGCACGCGCACGATCAGCTCGCTCGGCGCCGGTTTCGGTGACAGCGCACCCTGGAGGAAGCGGTAGTCCGCACTCTCCTCGCCGTGCGCGAGGTAGCCGCCGAGCAGGCCGGCGGCCATGCCGGTCGCCGGTTCCTCGGGGATGCCGTAGCGCGGTGCGAACATGCGGACCGTCGCATCGTAGCCGCTTTCGCCGCGCGCGAAGACGTAGATCCCGATCGCGTCGGGCGGCTCGGTGAGCGTCTCGATCGCGTGCTGGTCCGGAACCGCGCTCGCGAGCGCGTCGCGCGTCGTTTCGACCAGGACGAAGCGGACGCCGTGGTCGGCGAGCACCGGCTCGCCCACGATCGCATCCGCGGCGATGCCGAGCGCGGCCGCCAGCTCGGCGGTGTGCGCGAACGGCGCGATCTTCGGGCGCGGCTGTTCCATGAACACCGTCGCGCCCTCGACGGTGATCGCGCGGTCGCCGATGATGGTGCGCTTCGTCGCGCGACCTCCGGGAAGCGCGCCGCGCTGGGCGAGCAGCGCGAACGTCGCCACGGTCGCGTGGCCGCAATCCGGAACCTGCTTGTTCGGCGTGTAGAACGCGACCTCGAACACGCCGTCGCCCGCGTCGCGCACGAACGCCGTCTCGGAGAGCGCGACCGCCGCCGCGATGCGCTGGCGCTCGTCGTGCGCGAGCGTTTGCGCGTCGAGCACGACGCCGGCGAGGTTCCCGCCCGCGCCGTCCTTGGTGAACGCCGCGACGATCTCCACGTCTACCGTGCGCGCTGCGGCTGTGCTGCTTTGCGTCATGCGATCATCGAACCGCATCGGCGCCGGCGCAACAAGGTCCACTCCGTATGACCCAAGTGGACCACTTCGCCGAAGTGGCCCACGCTCGGGGCGGTGCGGCCAATTACCAGCGGCGGCGCAGCAGCAGTTCCGTGTGCTCGCGCTCGAAGCTGTCGCTGAATTTCTCGTTCACCAGGCTGAGATCGGGCTTCGGCTTGAGACGAACGGCAACCGTGTCGACCAAGCGCTTCAGCGCGCTCGACGCGGTGACGTGGCCGTGTTCGGCGGCGGTACGGGCATCTCGATTTTGAACGTGCACAGTGATTCTCCGGGCAACGCGAATCGCGCGTCGCACCCTCTGTGACCGCACTGTACACCCGTCGGTTGCATCATGCAAGTCACTCGTGCGACAAGGTCCGATTCGGGCCCGCTGGGCTGGGCCACTTCGGCGAAGTGGTCTGGTGCCCGAACCGCGAACCACCGGGCATGCGGGAGACGACGCGGCCCGACCGGTTCCTCGCGCTGAGCTCGCTCGACGTCGACGTGGCGCGGCGCGGCACCATCCGCACGCAGCTGCTCGAGCAGCTTCGCGCGGCGATCCGCGACCTGCGCTTGCCGTCCGGCGCGCGGTTGCCGTCGACGCGCGCCGTCGCCCAGCGCCTGCGCATCTCGCGCAGCACGGTGACCGACGTGTTCGACCAGTTGCTCGCCGAAGGCTATCTCGTCGCGCGGCACGGCGCCGGCACGTACGTGTCGCCGGCGGTGCGCGCCGCGCCTGAACGCGCCCGCTCGGCATCGCCGTCGACCTCGTGGGAGCGCGTCTCTCGGCGCGGCAAGCTGTTCGCCGACATCACGACGCGCTCGCGCTACACCGCGAAGGAGGCCGCGCGCGTTCCAGCCGGGCGTCCCCGCGGTCGATCTCTTCCCGTTCGCGACGTGGTCGCGCATCGCCGCGAGGCTGCTGCGCAGCCCGTCGCGCGAGCTGGTGTCGTACGGCGATCCGGCGGGCTTTCGCGCGTTACGCGAAGCGATCGCCGCGCAGCTGCGCGACCGCAAGCACGTCGCGTGCGACGCCGATCAGGTGATCGTCACCAGCGGCACGCAGCAGTCGCTCGACATCATCAACCGGCTCATGCTCGATCCCGACGAAGAAGTGTGGATCGAAGACCCAGGCTCGCTCGCCGCGCGCGCGACGTTCGTCGGCGCGGGCGTGCGGCTCGTGCCGGTTCCGGTCGATGAGGAGGGGATCGTCGTCGCGCACGGCGTCGATGCCGCGCCGCGCGCGCGGCTAGCATTCGTCACGCCCGCGGTGCAGTCGCCGACCACCGTGACGATGTCGCCGGCGCGCCGCGCCGCACTGCTCGCGTGGGCCGACGCGGCGGACGCGTGGATCGTGGAGGACGACTACGAGGACGTGTTCCGCTACGACGGCGAGGATCCGCCGCCGCTGCACAGCACCGCGACGAACGGCCGCGTCATCCTGATCGGCTCGTTCAGCTTGAGCACGTTTCCGGCGCTGCGCATCGGCTACATCATCGCGCCGGGCGCGCTCGTCGACGCGTTCGTCGCCGCGAAAGGCGCGATCGACCGCCAAGGCGCGACGCTGGAGCAGGCCGTGCTCGCGCGAGTTCGTACTGGGCGGACACCATTTGCGCCATCTGCGCCGCATGAGCGCGGAGTACGCGGAGCGCCGCGCCGCGCTCGTGCGCTGTTTCGCGCAGTATCTGCCCGAGCTGACGTTCACGCCGCCGCGCGCGGGATTGCACGCGCTGCTGCCGCTCGGCGGCCGCGACGACGTCGCGCTCGCGCAAGCGGCGGCGCGGCACGACATCTCGGTCGTGCCGCTCTCCCCGCTCTACCTCGACCGCGAGCGCCGCCGCAACGGGCTGCTGATCGGCTTCGGCGTCGCGTCGCCCGGCGAGATCCGCCTAGGCGCGCGCAAGCTGCGCGACGCGTTCGTCGAGGCGCGCGGCCGCGGATTAGCAACGCGCTAAGATTGGCAGCGCGCTGAAGAAGCGAGTCGGCGCAAGGTTTCTGGCTAATCCTAGCTATACGAGGCAGGCGACCCTCGGCAGCGTGACGAACGAACTCGCCGTAAGATCGCCATTACTCGGGAGGGCGCCGAAACATGGGTGTTCGATCTCGTTTTAAATTTGCAGTGATCGCCGCGGGCGCGCTCGTTTCGGGATGCACCGGACACGGGCCGAACGTCGCCCCGCCGGCATCGTCGCTCGGGACGGCCCTGGACAGACCGCCGTCGGCGCACGCGCTGGCCGCTGAAGCTGCTGCTCGCGCTCAGGTCGAAGCGAGGCTACGATCCGGCTACATTTTCCAGGTGAGCGCGTCAATGCACAGTATCGTGGTCACGCGGGATAAGGGGCCGACGTTTACGATGAGTCCCGGCGACTTCATCGACGTCAAGCTGGTCCGAAACACCGAGCCCAAGTACCGCATTCGCGGTAGTCACGGAGCGGGCACCCGGACTGCGCAGTCAACGACCGACGGGTGCAGCAATGGGTGCGGCGGCGGCAGCGGCGATGGCGGCCCGCCCGCACCGGGACCCACACCGCCGCCGAACTACGGGCCATGCGCTTCCAGCGGCGGCGCGACGTGGTACAACAACGCGACCGGTGAAGGTGGATGCACCCCCAGAGGTGCCTCGAGGCCGCTGTCGTGCGGCACATGGTCGTGGTCTTCCCGCGGCAAAGGCACACTGAATGTCCCGGGCATCGGCGTTCCGATCCCCGATCTCGACTATGTCATCGACAACGGCGACGGCAGCTGCCGGGCCGGCAACATATAATCAGTAAGCGAGATCCGCCTAGGCGCGCGCAAGCTGCGCGACGCGTTCGTCGAGGTGCGCGGCCGCCGACTGGACGCGCGCTGACGGCGCGTAGACCGGGCGCGCGTCGATATCCGGCCGCGTGATGCGCGCGCGCGTCACGTCGTCGTAGAATGCGCGCAGCGCCGTCGCGACCGGGCCGATGCGGCCTGTGCCGATCGTGCGGTGGTCGAGGCTCGCCGTCCATGTTACGCCGACGCCCGTGCCGCAGACCACGATCTCGTCGGCTTCGTACAGCTCCGTGCGGTCGATCGCGCGTGCCTCGACCGGCATCCCAAGCTCCTCGCGGATGAAGCGCGTCACCACCTTGCGCGTGACGCCTTCGAGCAGGTTCTGCGAGAGATCGGGCGTCGTCGCGACGCCGTCGCGCACCACGAACAGGTTCGCCGCCGACACTTCGGACACGTGGCCGTCGTCGGACAGCACGACCGCGTCGTCGAAGCCGTTGAGCCGCGCCTCGGTCTTCGCGAGCGCGATGTTGACGTAGCTGCCGCTGATCTTCGCGCGCGCGGGCACGGCGTTGTCGTCGACGCGGCGCCACGAGCTGACGCACAGCCGTAACCCGTTATCCGTCTCCAGGTATTTGCTGTTGGGGAACGCGACGATCGCAAGCTCGTGCCCAACGCCGTCGATCTGCGGCCGGAAGAACTCCTCGCCCTTGAACAGCAGCGGCCGGATATACGCGTCGCAGCGGAAACCGTTGCGCCGGCAGAGCTCCAGCGTGATCTCGGTGAGCGCCTCTTCGTCCCCCGGAAGATCCATCAGCAGCACGTTCCCCGAGCGCTTCAGGCGGCGGTAGTGCGCGGCGGGCTCGAACACGTAGAGCTGCTCCGCGTCGGCGTTCCAGAACGCGCGAATGCCTTCGAAACAGCCGGTGCCGTACTGCAGCGCGTGCGTCAGCAGTCCGAGCGTGGCCTCGCGGTACGGCCGAAACGCCCCGCGGTGGTAGACGATGAGCTCGCTGAGATCCACGTGACCCTCCTTGGCGCCATCATCGCACCGCGGAGGCACGCGCCGGAGGGCCACTTCACCGGAGAGTGGCCCACCGCCGACTGGTTTACGTCGGCGCGTCGTTCTGGTGCGCCGCGTAGCTGCGCGCGTCGAAATACCAGGCCGGCAGCGTCGTCGGGAACGTGATCTCGGTGAACCGGAAGTCGACCTCCTGGCCGTCACCGTTGTAACCGCCGCCGACCACGCCGTGCAGGTTCGTCACGACGGGGTATCCTTGCACGTTGCCCATCGTGATCGTGAACGTGACGGGATAGACCTCGGCCGTTCTCCCACCGCGGACAAACAGCTTGTCCGTCGCGATCAGCTTTCGCAGCTCCAACGTTTTCGCATCGACGTAGACTTCGCGCAGCCGGTTGCGTTCGACGTCGCGGACCGGGAAGATCCGCAGATGCAACTGGTCGCCTTCGGCGTTCAGCGCGTCGACGCGGTAGTCGGACTCGAACAGTGCGCGCACGCTGCCGATGACCGGGAGCGGCGTGTAGTGCGGTTCCGGCGTCGGGACTTCGCTGACCGGATGCGGTCGCGCGGGCGCGGGCTCGAACACGTCGGCGGTCGGCGGACCGGGATCGCGATCTTCGTTGAACGCGGGGCGGTCGAACGTCAGCGGGCCGCGGTAGTCGTCGCGAAACACCTGGCGCGTGAGCGCGGCGCGGTCCGTGTTGCGCACCCAGACGTGGTACGTGTAGCTCCCGACGGGATCGGGATAGCCGTTCGTCGCCTTCTGCGAACGCGATGATCGTGTACGTCTCGTACTGCCGGCGGCGGGCGGTGCGAGCGGAACTGCGACCGGATGAGCCCGAGCACGCGCTGCGGGGTTGGGCTCGGCTCGGCTGACACCGCCGGCGCGGGCGTCGCCAACGCCGCGGCGAGCAAGAAAACGGCTAGCACGATCGAGCGGCACAGCGGCACGAGCAAGCGCGCCCGGCGCGGGCTCGTGGAGTAGCGAATCCCGTGTCGTCGAACCGTTGGCGTCGCAACATCATGGAATTAGTACGGTTTTCGGCGCTCGAACGTCACTACGGCGCGAACGAGGTGTTCAGCGGTCTCGACGGCGTCATCCGCGACGGGGACAAGATCGGCTTGGTCGGGCCGAACGGCGCCGGCAAGTCGTCGCTGGTGCGGCTGCTGGTCGGAACGGACGAACCGGACGGCGGCACGATCGTGCGCGCGCGCGAGCGGCGCATGGGCTATCTCGCGCAGGACGCCGCCGAGAGCGGGCCGCAGACGTTGCGCGCCGCGTTCGACGACGCGATGGCGCGCGGGAACGCGCAGGAGTGGGAGATGCGCGCGACGCTCAACCGCTTCGACTTCGACGAGGACGACCTCGACCGGCCGCTGCGCGAGTTCTCCGGCGGCCAGCGCACGCGCGCGCTGCTCGCGCGCACGCTGCTCGAGCAGCCGGACTGGCTGGTGCTCGACGAGCCGACGAACCATCTCGACCTCGACACGGTGCGCTGGCTGGAGAACTTCGTCGTGCGCGATCCGCGCTCGTTTCTGATCGTCTCGCACGACCGCTACTTTCTCGAAACGGTCGCGACGGAGATCTGGGAGCTCGACCGCGGCGTGCTGGCGACCTACGACGTCAAGCCCGGGCGCGCGTACAGCATGTACGTCGAGGAGCGCACGATCCGGCGCGAGCAGCAGCGGCGCGACTTCGAAGCGGCGATGACGGAGCGCCAGCGCCAGCGCGCGGTGATCGACGAGCTGCGCACGCACGGCTCGCACAACTACAGCGCGGTCTGGAGCCGCGAGAAAATGTTCGCGCGCGTGGACGTCGTCGAGGCGCCGCGCAAGGAACGCCGCAAGATCGCGGTCGCGCTGAGCGCCGCGCGGCGCGCGACGAGCGGCCCGGCCGTCGAGGTCAAAGGTGTCACCAAGGCCTACGATCGCACGCTGTTCGCAAACGTCAGCGCGACGTTCACGCGCGGCGAGCGCGTCGCGATCGTCGGCCCCAACGGCGCGGGCAAGACGACGTTCCTGCGCATCATCAGCGGCGAGCTCGACCCCGACCGCGGCAGCGTCCGCTACGGCACGGGCTTGCGCACGGCGAGCTACGCGCAGAGCACCGTCGACGATCTCCCCGCCGGCGCGACCGCGGCCGCAGCCGTGATGCAGATGGGCGTGAACGACGAAGAAGCGCGCGGGTTGTTGGGGCGCCTGAACCTGGGCGGCGACTCGGGCGACAAGCGCGTCGAGGCGTTCTCCGGCGGCGAGCGGCGGCGCATCATGCTCGCGCGCTTGATGGCGCAGCGCGCGGACTGTCTGTTCCTGGACGAGCCCACTAACGACCTCGACATCGCGAGCCGCGAAGCGCTCGAAGACGTGCTGGCGGACTACGACGGCGCGCTGTTCGTCGTGTCGCACGACCGCTATCTGCTCAAGCGCTTGGGCGAACGCGTCGTGTCGATTCGCGACGGCGCGGCACAGGTGGTCGACGGCGACTACGACACCTACGAGCGCCGCGCGCACGAACAAGCCGCCGCGCGCGACGACAGCGGCGCGAACGGCGCGCCGCGCACGTCAGCCGCGGCGGCGCAAAAGACCGCGCCCGCGAAGCTCGACCGCCAAAACGCGCACGAAGCGAAGGTCGCCGCCGGCCGCCGCAAGCGCGCGGTCGCGGACGCGGAGAACCTCGTCGCGAAGCTCGACAAGGAGCGCGCGCAGCTCGAAGTGGACTTCGCCGCGCCGGATCTCTACGACCATCCCAAACGCGTCGTCGAGCTGGTGCACGCGCTCGAGCGCGTGAAGACGGAAAGCGCCGCCGCGATGGAAGCCTGGGAAGCCGCGGTGCGCGCGCTCGACGCGTAGCGGCGCGCCTGGGACCGCCGCCGGCGGGCGCCGAAAGCGTTTGCCGGAGGTGAACGACGATGACACGATTCGCCTTGGTCTCGGTCGCGGGGATGCTGTTGTGCTGCGCGCTGCCGGTGAGCAGCCAAGACGTGACGCTGCCCGACGGGCCCGGCAAAGAGCTCGTGCAAGCATCGTGCACGCCGTGCCACGGCTTGGGTCAGGTGGTGCGCGGGGGCTACGATAGCGCCGGCTGGCGCAACGTGGTCGCGATGATGACGAACGCCGGCGCGAAGCTGCCGCCGGACCGCGTCGACGCCGTCGTCGCGTACTTGGCGAAGAATTTCCCGCCCAAAGCGGTTCCCGCCGCCGTGATCGTGCCGGGCAGCGTGAACGTCGCGATCCAGGAATGGATCGTGCCGACACCCGGTTCGCGGCCGCACGACCCGCTCGCGGCACCGGACGGTTCGATCTGGTACACCGGCCAGATGGCGAACGTGCTCGGGCGCCTCGATCCGAAGACCGGGACGTTCAAAGAATTCCACCCGGCCGTCGCGGACTCGGGCCCGCACGGGCTGGTGATGGACGCCGGCGGCAACGTCTGGTTCACCGCGAATTTCAAAGCGTACATCGGCAAGCTCGATCCGCGCACCGGCACGTTCACCGAGTACAAGCTCGATCCGGCGGCGCGCGATCCGCACACGCCGATCTTCGACCGCAACGGCACGCTGTGGTTCACCGCGCAAGGCGCGAACATGGTGGGCCGGCTCGTGCCGCGCACGGGTGAGACGAAGCTGGTGACGGTGCCGACGCCGCGCGCGAACCCGTACGGCATGGTGGTCGACTCGAAGAACGTGCCGTGGTTCGTCGAGTTCGGCAGCAACAAGATCGCGAGCATCGATCCCGTGTCGATGGCGATTCGCGAATATCCGCTGCCGAACGCGGCGCGCGCCCGCGCCGCATCGCGATCGCGCCCGACGACGTGATGTGGTACTCCGACTACGCACGCGGCTATCTGGGCCGGTTCGATCCGAAGACCGGCGCCGTAACGGAGTGGGCGTCGCCCGGCGGGCCGAACTCGCGGCCGTACGGGATCGCGATCCTGAACGGCGCGGTGTGGTACAGCGAGTCGGGCGTCGCGCCGAACACGCTCGTGCGCTTCGACCCGAACGCGCAACGCTTTCAGACGTGGACGATCCCTTCGGGCGGCGGCGTCGTGCGCAACATGATGACGACGCGCGACGGCAACCTCGTGCTGGCATGCAGCGGCGTGAACCGCGTGGCGCTCGTACGGATCGGCGCGGACAAATAGCGCGTATCATTCCGGCGGGCGCGCGATCAGGTAGAATCCGAACCGGTCGCTGAAGCCGATCGCTCCCGGCCGCCGCGCGTCGGCGATGCCGGCGCTCTGCAAGTGCGCGCTCGGCACGCCCGCGACGTGCAGGCATTGCGCGACCGCGCCTTGCACGCCGGGGTCGGCCGGCTTGATCTCGAGCCAGCCCGAATTCGCCGAGCCGCGCGCGACGATCTCCACGATCTCCGCGGGCGGGACCGGCGTACCCGCGCGCTGCGCCGTTGCGCGCTGCGCGCACCGCGGCGACCATCGCGTCGGCGACGGGCTTCGAGCCGGCCGGGCACGCCGGCGCAGCGCGCAGCGCGAACGGATCGGCGGGCGGCGCGCGACGGCTCGGGATCCACCGACGCGCGCACGAGCGTCGCGCCGTGCCCGGCTTGCGCGGGCGGCGCGAGGTAGATACCCAGCGCAGGCGAGTACGCGATGAAGAAGCCCTTCTGCTTCTCCGGGAGGTAGACGTGGAACTTGTCGCGGTCGGCGGCCTGCGCGACGCTGAGCCGCGCGCAGTTGATGAGCGCCGCGCCGGCTTGCATGTTCGAGGCCGCGGCGACGACGAAGCGCGCGCCGTCCTCGTACGGCGTGTACGTCAGCGTCACGCCGCTCACGACCGCGGTTCCGTCGCGCAGCGCCGCCGGATAGCGCCCGTTCGATTTCGCGCGCTCGGCCGACGCGGCGATGCGGCCCATCGCGTCCATCACCGGCTGCGCGAGCTTCGCCGCCGCGGGCGTGCACGCGTCGTTGTCGGGATCGATCTGCAGCGCGTTCGGATGCGCGCCTTCGCGCATCGGCGTCGCGCGGATGCGGATCTCGACGCCGCCGTGATCTTCTTCTTCGGGCGCCGACGCGTCGGCGGTCGCGGCGCCGCTGCCGGTCGAGCCGAGCCGCCCGGCGCGCACGGTGTACGTCAGCCCGACCGCGCGCGGCGCGAGCGGCGTCGCGGCGAGCGCGAGCGGCGACGCGCCGATGCGCGACAACGCGAACGCCTCCGCGCTCGGCACGAACGGCCCGGGATGCGCGTTGCCGAGGTTCGTTCCGACGATCGCGATCGAACCCTCGCGCAGCGGCGCGGCGAATCCCGCGTTGAACACGGTGTACGCGGGCAGGCGGTTGGGGTTGTTCGCCGCGGTGTAGCTCACGTTCGCGAGCACGTCGACCGACTTGCCGAGCTTCGCCGTCGCGACGAGCCCCGCGCGGTGCAGCGGCGTGCCGGGAACTTGCGCGCCGACCGGCGTGAGCGCGGCCGTCGCGGGCGTCGCGTCCGGTGACGAACCGCGACTGCACGCTCGCGAACCCGGCGATCAGCGCCTTGCCGATCTCGAGCGTCCCCGCGGCGGTCGCGCCGCGGCTCAGCTGGTTCGCCGGCTGGTACGACGTGAACGCGAGCGCGCCGATGGCCGGCGAGCCGCACACGAACGGCGACGTCGCGAACGCGCCGACCGCGCCGAGATAGCCCGCCGGCACGCCGATCGCGCCGGCGTCCTGCGCGGTGAACACCGGCGCGCCTTCGAGCCGCGCGGACCACGCGGTGAGCGCGAGCCGGCCGCGGCGTCCCGAGCGTTCGACCGACGCGCGCAGCGCGGAGGAGCGCTGGCGCGCCGCGTTGGTCGACGGCACGCTGCCGTACGCGAGCCCGTTCGCACAGTCGAACGTGAGCGAGCGCGGATCCGGGAACGCGGTGCCGGTGATCGCGACGCCGGCGCCCGCGTCGCCGAACGATCCGGTGACGGCGTAGGCGGTGCCGCGGTTCGGCTGCCAGCGTACGTCGAGCCCCGATGCGAACGCGTTCGAACCGTTGCCGCCGTTGACGCCCGCGCGCGCGGTGAGCGTGAGCCGCTGCGTCGGATGATAGCGGTCGACGACCGACGCGCCGTGAAACGACGTGCGCTGCGCGATGCCGAACGTGCCGAGCGTCGTCGTCGTGGTGCCGTCGAACGCGAGCCCGTAGCTCTGCGCGTTCAGCGACACGTCGTGGCGGTCGCCCGCCGGAAGCTGCAAGCCCACGTTGAAGCCGCGCGCGTTCGCGCGCAGCTCCGTGCTCTGCGGCGCCGCCGTACCGCGAGCATCCGCTGCGCCTCGTTCGACGCGTCGTGCGAGCCGTTCGCGAACGCACCGACCATCAGCGTGGTCGCGCCGATCGTCGCGTTCTCGGAAAGCGTCATCAGACGGCCGTTGGAGCGCGCTGACGCGCCGGGCCCGTAGCCGCACGGGAAGCGTGCGACGAACTGCCCGCACACGAGCCCGTCCGCAGCGTTGGTCGAGGTCGCGGTGAGCGTGAGCGTCTGCGCGATCGACGGCGCCCAGCGCAGCTTCGCCAGATCGCCGGAGATCAGCCGGTCGCCGTCGTGCCGGTACGTCAGCCCCGTCCCGTCGGTGAAATCCAAGCCGGTGAACGCGCTGGTGCGGCCGCGCGTCGCGTGCTCCACGACGTAGCCCAGATTGCGCACCGAACCGCGCGCGAGCGCGAGCACCGACGACGAGTTGTCGCTGCCGTACTGCAGCGTCGCCTGCTGCTGCGCGAAGCGCGTCGGCTGCAGCGTGCGGAAACCCACCTCGCCGCCGAGCGCGCCGTGCGAGGCGCCCGAGCTCACGCTCGCGCCGCCGAACAAGTCCGCGTTGATGCCGCGCCCCGCGAGCGAGCCGCCCGCGCCGGCGATCGGCACGCCGTCGACGCTCGTGCCCGTCTGCGACGCGTCGTTGCCGTCGATCTGCAAGCCGTCGCCCGCCGACGTGACGCCGGGCAGATCGCCCAGCGCGTCGCGCAGCGAGCCGTCGAGATAGCGCAGCGCATCGTCCTGTCCCACCTCGCGCGATGCGCGCGCCGGCGAGCTGCTCACCGACACGCTGCCGATCTGTTTCAAGGCGCTCGTGCGCTGCAAACGCACGCGCACGTTCGACGTGCGGTTCGCCGTCACGTCGAACAACGACGAGCGCGCGACCACGAATCCCCGTTTGAGCACCATCGCCCGGTACGAGCCGGTGGCGACCGACTCGAACCGTGCGTGGCCGTCGGCGTCGGTGTAGCCGATGAGCCCGACCTCGCCTTGCACGAGCACGCGCGCAAGCGTGATCGGTGCGCCCGTCGCGGCGTCGACGACGTCGATCACGATGTCGCTCGCGTCGCCCGCCGCGCGCGCCGGCAGGCCGGCGGCGAGCAGCGCGACGGCTGCGGCGAGGAGGGCGCACACGGCGCGCGGCGCGCGTCGAACAGACCGCCGGGCCGGCGGTGGGATCAGGAGCGGCATGGAGAACCTCTAGCGGGTTGGTTGCAGCGGTTGCGTTGGGGGCAGAGCGGTTTGGTGATCGAGGCCGTCGGCCTCGAGCTTCTTGAGCAGGGCGCGCAAATGCTCGGGCGACATCTCGCGGAACGCGCGCGCGTCCTCGAGCGATTTCTCGTCGCCGTGCACGACCATGACGCGGGCGCGCTTCGCGCCCAACGTCGTCTTCTTGCCGTTGTGGTCGACGAGGATCAGCTTCGTTTCCTGGACGCTCGTGATCTCGCGCGGCGCGGCGTGCGGCGCGCCGCCGACGTCGACGGACGGCGCGTGCACGGCGGCGGCGGCGACGACGCCGAGCGACGCGATGAGCGCGACGGCCGCCGGCGCGATCGCGACGCGCGGCGCGGTGAAGCGGCGGCGCGCCAGCAACTCCTCGACGCGCAGCGACAGCTGCTTGCGCGTGACGAAGATCGCGGGCGCGGCGATCGCGTTGTGCGGCCACTTCGTCGACTCCGCCATGCGCGTGAGCCCGACCGCGTACGAGCGCACGTCGGACGTCGCCGCGACGACGCGGTCGTCGCACGCGATCTCGCGCTCGAGGTCGAGCCGCTTCGCGATGACGTGCACGAAGGGGTTGAAGAACAGCACGATCTGCGCGAGCCGCTCGAACACGGCGGTCCAGTCGTCGCGCCGCTCGAGGTGCGCGAGCTCGTGCAGCACGAAGCGGTCGACGTCGCCCGGCTCGAACGCGTCGAGGATGTGCTGCGGCAGCACGACCATGCCGTCGAACAGGCCGACGGCGACGGGCACTTCCACGCGGTCGGACACGCACAGCCGCGCGCGCCGCGCGCGGAGCGCGCCGGCATGCGCGTTCCACAGCGACAGCGCCGAACGGCGTTCGGGAGCGAGCGGCAGCGCGTCGCGCTTGAGCCGCGCGAGCACGATCACGCCGGCGCCGAAGCGCGCGGCGCCGCCGAGCACGACCAGCAGCCACAGCGCCGCGGCGCCGAACGCCGCGTACGGCGGGATCGCGATCGCCATGCGCGTGCGCGGCAGCGCGACGTTCACTTGCGCGTGCAGCGTTTGCGTGGTGCTCAACGCCGCGGCCAAGTCGGCGGCGCGCGGCGCCGGGCGGGTGTACTCCATCGCGACGGTCGTCGCGAGCGGTCCGAGCACGACCGCGATCAGCGCGACGTACCACACGGCGTAGCGCGTCGCGGCGTCGAGCGGTTTCCAGCAGCGCACGACGAGCGCGGTCAGCGCCGCGATCGCCGCGCCCATCCACAACGCCGTCACGGCAGTACGTCACGAGCGCGTGCGCGGCGCCTTGGAATGGTGCGAGCGCGGTGAGCACGGCGTTCATTTCGCGTCCACCTCGTGCCGTTCGATCAATGCCTTGAGCCGCCGCAGCTCGTCGCGCGACACGCCGTCGCGTTCGACCAGCCGCATCGCGAGATCGAGCGGCTTGCCCGAGAAAAAGCGCGTGAGCACGTGCCCCACGTCCTTGTTCGCCGCCTCGTCGCGCGCGACGACCGGCCGGTAGACGTAGGTGCGGTTGACCTCCTCGTGCGCGGCGTAGCCCTTGCGCTCGAGGATGCGCAGCGTCGTGAGCACGGTGCTGTACGAGAGCGGCGGGTCGGCGAGCGCCTCGACGACGTCGCTGACCGTCGCGCCCGGCCGGCGCCAAAGCACTTCCATGAGCCGAAGCTCCGCATCCGTGAGAACCGGCGATCCGCGACGAGCCATAGACCCTCCGTTAAAGAATTAATAGCACCTTACCATCCGCCGCCGCCGGCTGTCAATTAATTCTTTAGCAGAGATCGCTGGGGCTGGCGGGCCGTCCGGCGAAGGCAGGCGCCGGAGGTGCGACGATCGTGAAGCGAGCGCGCGTGCGGCTGGGCGCCGTCGGGCATTTCAGCCTTGCCGTGAAGGACCCGGACGCCACCGCGGCCTGGTGGACCAACCTGTTCGACCTGGACGAGATCTTCCGGTTCGACGGCGGCGTCGGCCTGAGCAACGACGCGATCACGATCGTGTTCGCCAAAGGCAGGCCCAACGCCAAGGTCATCGACCACATGTCGTTCCACGTCGCGGACATGAAGGCGCTGCGCGCGGCGCTGAAGTCGCTCAAAGCGAACGATGTCGACCTCGAAGACCCGGGCGACGAGATCGGCCCGGAAGCGCCCGGTTCGCCGCACCTGGGGCTGTGGTTTCACGACCCGGACGGCTACCGCTGGGAGCTGTCGGTCCAGAACGGGGCGCGGAAGCCGAAACGCCGCTGACCGAGCGCCGATGGGGCGCCGCGCGCCCAACCGCGAAGGCTCACGCCCGCCTCCCGACCGGAAAGGACCCGCGCCCATGACCTCGGTGCTCGAACGCTCCACGCTGCTCAAATCGCTCGCATACGTCGGTGGAGAATGGGTCGGCGCGGACTCCGGCGCGACGTTCCCGGTGTACGATCCGGCGACCGGCGACACCGTCGCGAACGTGCCGCGCATGGGCGCCGCCGAGACGCGGCGCGCGATCGAGGCGGCGAACGCCGCGCTGCCCGGCTGGCGCGCGACGCCGGCGAAGGAGCGCGCGAAGATCATCCGCCGCTGGTACGACCTGATCGTCGAGCACACCGACGAGCTCGCGCACATCATGACGCTCGAACAGGGCAAGCCGCTCGCCGAAGCGCGCGGCGAGATCGCGATGGGCGCGGCGTACGTGGAATGGAACGCCGAAGAGGCCAAGCGCGTGTACGGCGACACGATCCCGACGCTCGCGAACGACCGCCGCATGGTGGTGGTGAAACAGCCGATCGGCGTGTGCGTCGGCATCACGCCGTGGAACTTCCCGCACGCGATGGTCACGCGCAAGGCGTCGCCCGCGATCGCGGCGGGCTGCACGTTCGTGCTGAAGCCCGCGGAGCAGACGCCGCTGTCCGCGCTCGCGGTCGCGGCGCTCGCCGAACAGGCCGGGATGCCGGCCGGCGTGTTCAACGTCGTGACGGGCGACGCCGACGACGCGCCGGTGATCGGCGGCGAGATGACGTCGAATCCCATCGTGCGCAAGCTCGGCTTCACCGGCTCGACGGTCGTCGGCAAGCTGCTGATGGAACAGTGCGCGCGCACGGTGAAGAAAGTGTCGCTGGAGCTGGGCGGCAATGCGCCGTTCATCGTGTTCGACGACGCCGACGTCGACGCGGCCGTGAGCGGCGCGATGGGCGCGAAGTTCCGCAACGCCGGGCAGGTGTGCGTGAGCCCGAACCGGCTGTACGTGCAGGAGGGCATCCACGACGCGTTCGTGGAGAAGCTCACCGCGCGCGTGCGCAAGCTGCGCGTGGGCCACGGGTTCGCCGAAGGCACGACGCTGGGGCCGCTGATCGAGGAGCAAGGATTCTCGAAAGTGGTCGAGCACGTCGAGGACGCGTGCGCGCGCGGCGCGACGATCGTGCACGGCGGCAAGCCGCACGAATTGGGCCGCACGTTCTACGAGCCGACGATCCTCACCAACGTGACGCCGGCGATGCGCCTGAGCAACGAAGAGACGTTCGGCCCCGTCGCCGCGATCGCGTCGTTCAAGACCGAAGCCGACGTGATCGCGATGGCCAACGACACGCCGTTCGGGCTCGCCGCGTACTTCTACACGCGCGACATCGGACGCGCGTGGCGCGTCGCCGAAGCGCTCGAAACGGGCATGGTCGGCATCAACACGCCGCTGATCGCGAACGAGTCGATGCCGTTCGGCGGCATCAAAGAATCCGGCATCGGCCGCGAAGGCTCGAAGTACGGCATCGACGAGTGGGTGGAGATCAAGTACATGTGCTTCGGCGGCCTCGACAAGTAAGCCGGAGGGGAGGATCGCCGTACGGGCTGCACTTTCGAGGGGGAGGCGCCGCACGTCGTTCGAAGCCGTCTGAACGGAGGCTTCAACCATGCGCAACGCCGGCTCTTCATCGCATCACACGCTGCTCGTCGCGGGGCTCACCGCGATCGTGGGGTTGCTGCTCGCCGGGAGGCTTTCTGCGGCGCAAGGTCCCGGGCACTACACCCGCGCGCAAGCCGCGAGCGGGGCGACGGTCTACACGGCGACGTGCCAGCAGTGTCACGGCGTCAACCTCCAAGGCCAGTCGGGACCTGGGCTCGTGGGCGCGGCGTTTCGGAACTACGTCGGCAAGGCGGGCACGGCGGCGTCGCTCGAGGATTTCATCGCCAAGCAGATGCCGGCGGACAAGCCGGGATCGCTGACGCAGCAGCAGTATCTCGACGTCACCGCCTACCTGCTCGCGCGCAACGGCTACCCGGCCGGCGACGTGCCGCTGACGACGAGCACGCTCGCGCAAGTTGCGCTGGGCGGCGGCGGCAACGGCGCGACGTCGCCCAAAGGGCCCAAGGGCGGGAACAACAACGAGATCATCCGCGCCGCAGCGCCGAAGAACCACGTTTTCACGAAGCTGCCCGCGGGCGCGAGCGTCGACGTTTCCGACGCGATGATGACGGGCGCGGCGAGCGACCGTGGCAACTGGGTGCTGACGGGGCGCACGTACGACAACCAGCGCTACTCGCCGCTCACGCAGATCGACGCGAGCAACGTCGCGTCGCTGCAGGTCGCCGGGATCGCGCAGACCGGGATGACGGCGAGCTTCGAGACGACGCCGATCGTCGTCAACGGCGTCATGTACATCACGACGCCGACCGTCGACAACAAGATGAAGATCATGGCGATGGACGCGACGAACGGGCGCCGGATCTGGGAGACCACGTACAGTTTGGGCGCGTTCCAGATCTGCTGCGGCCCGGTGAACCGCGGCCCTGCGGTCGGCTACGGCATGGTGTATGCGCTCACGCTCGACGACAAGCTGCTCGCGCTCGACGCGACGACGGGCGCGCTGCGGTGGCAGAGCACCGTCGCCGATCCGTCGGTCGGCTATTCCGAGACGATGACGCCGCAGGTATACGACGGCATGGTGATCGTCGGCAGCGCCGGCGGCGAGTGGCCGATCCGCGGCTTCGTCGCGGCGTACGACGCGAAGAACGGCAAGCAGCGCTGGCGCTGGGACTCGACCGATCCGAAGACGTACGCCGGCGACTCGTGGAAGCGCGGCGGCGGCATGGTGTGGACGACGCCCGCGATCGATCCGGCGCTCGGGCTCGTGATCTTCTGCACGGGCAACCCCAACCCGGATCTCAACGGCAGCTATCGCAAGGGCGACAACCGCTGGAGCGACTCGATCGTCGCACTCGACGTGCACACCGGCAAACTCAAATGGGGCTATCAAGAGATCAAACACGACGTGTGGGACTACGACGCGGTCAGCAACGTCGTTCTGTTCGACGTGCACGTGAACGGGCAGACGATCCCGGCCGCGGGTGAAGCGGGCAAAGTCGGCTGGTTCTACATCGTCGACCGGCGCAACGGCAAGCTGATTCGCAGGTCCGACGCGTACGTGCGCATGACGCCGAACATGTTCAGCCAGCCGACGAAAAAGGGACCCGTGATGCTGCCCGGCGCGAACGGCGGCGCCGAATGGTCGCCGCCGGCGTACTCGCCCGACACGCACTACGTCTACGTGCTCGGCCATGGA
Organism: Vulcanimicrobiota bacterium; assembly: GCA_963791645.1. Classification (GTDB taxonomy): domain Bacteria; phylum Vulcanimicrobiota; class Vulcanimicrobiia; order Vulcanimicrobiales; family Vulcanimicrobiaceae; genus Vulcanimicrobium. The sequence continues at coordinate 103,572 of CAWBTJ010000077.1, forward strand.
TCAGCTCATGCGGTTCACGACGAACCCCGAAGCGTATCAGAAGGGCCGCATTCGCCTGGGCAGCGCGTTCAGCAACATCGAACCGAACGGCGTGCAGGACGGGCGTTTCGTCGCGATCGACACCGAGACAGGCAAGATCGCGTGGACGTACATGACACCCGAACCGCTCATCGGCGGCGCGCTCGCGACGGCCGGCAATCTCGTGTTCTTCGGCGAGGGCAACGGCTGGTTCGATGCGCTCGATGCCAAGGCCGGAAAGCTGCTGTGGCGCTACAACCTCGGCGCGGGCGTGAACGCGCCGCCGGTCACCTACGAGGTGAACGGCCAGCAGTACGTCGCAGTCGCGGCAGGCGGCAACTTCCAGCTGTCGTTCCCGTACGGCGACACGGTGGCGATCTTC
>CAWBTJ010000078.1:0-39984 GCA_963791645.1 Vulcanimicrobiota bacterium
ACCGTCTTCGCGCACGTTGAGGTGCGTCGCGGCAGCGGCGAGCTGCGCGGCTTCGTCGGCGACGGCCGCGTGCTGCGCGCCTTCGACAAGCGCCGTCGCGCCCGAGGCGGTGGCGCGCACGCGGTTGCGCGCGGTGTCGACTTCGATGACGACCTCGACGCGGTCGGGCGCAGCGCCCGACGCGACGGCGGCGTCGATTGCCTCGCGCCGGATGCGCGCGAGGTCCTCGGGGGCGGGATCGAGGATCGTGCGCTCGACGACGTCGCGGACGAGCGCGAGCGCCACTCCCAGCGGCGAGATGACTTCAGCGTCGCGCGCGATGCGGTGCGTGAATTCGAGCTGCTGTGCGGCGTACGGCACGATCGCCGCCGCGCCGCCGCCGCCGCCGACCAGCACGACGTTCGCGCGGTCGAGCGCGTAGTCGGCGACCAATTCGTCCAGCGTCGCCCGCAGCCGCGCCGTCGCACGGTCGAGGATGGCGTGCGCGAGATCGGCGGCGCTGAGGCCGAGCGCGGCGCCTGCGCGCTCGCACGCAATCCGCGCGGCGACGGCGTCGCCGTGCGCGAACGCACCGGACGGAACAACGCCGAGCACGTTCGCGGCGCACGTCGGCGTGACGGCGATGCGCGTGCCGTCGGATGCGACGAGCGCGACGAAACCGGCGCTGAGGTCCGCGTGCGCGCCGGCCACGAGCGCGGGATCGGTGAACGCGGCGTAGTGATAGCCGGCGATGTGCGCGGAGCGCGGCCCGACGTCCACGACACGGCCGCCGGCGACGCGCGCGAGCGAACCGCCCGCGACGGCGATGGTGCGCACATCCAGCGTGCGCAGCAGCGTGCGGTGACCGCCGATGCGCGCCGGGCGCATCTGCGGCTGGCCGCGCCGGATCACCGAGCAGTCCGCGCTGGTACCACCGACCTCGATGAAGATGCCGTCGGTGACGTTCTCGTGGAACAGCGCGCCCGCGATCCCCGCCGCCGGGCCGGAAAGCATCGTGAGGATCGGCCGGCGCTCGACTTCGGCGACGTCCATCACGCCGCCGTCGCTGCGCATGATCATCAGCGGCGCCGGGATGCGCGCGTTCGTCACAGCCGTCGCGGTGACGTGCGCCGTGCGCAGCATGCGCGGCAGGATCGCCGCGTTGAGCGCCGCAGTCCGCGTGCGCGCGCGCAGGCCGTACTGCGTCGACACCTCCGCGCCGCTGGTAGCCGCAAACCCGCGGTCGCGCGCCGCAGCGACCAGCGCGTTCTCGCGCCGCGGGCGGTCGACCGCAAACGGTTCGCTGACGGCGACCGCCTCCACGCCGGCCTCGCGCAGCGCGTCGAGCACGCCGGCGTCGCGCCCGTCGAACCAGATCGGCGCGAACCGAATCCCCTCCGCGAGCGCGAACGGCGCGAACCGCGCGAAGAGCCGTGCAACGGGCCCGCCGAGCGAGACGACACCCACCTTGGCGACATCACCTTCGAGGAGCGCGTTCGTCGCCTGCGTCGTGGAGTGCGCGATGAACGCGATCGCCGCCGGATCGATCGCGTGCTCGGTTAGCATCCGTTCGAGGCCCGCGACGATCCCCGCTGCGACCCCGTCGGCATGATCGTGCGTCGTCGGCACCTTCACCGAAGCGACCATCTCGCGCGTCGTCGCATCGACGGCCACGACGTCCGTGAACGTCCCGCCGACGTCGATCCCGATCCGTAGCCGCGCCGCGGTACTCAGCCGAGCAGCTCGTCGACGGTGAAGACGACATCCGGAAACGCGGCAAACGCGACGGTGTTACCCTTCGTAACAGTCGTGCGCGACCCGTATCCGATGTCATGTGGCTCGCGGCAGATTTCGATCGTTTTGCCGTTGACGTCGACGATCCAGTAGTCGGCGATACCCGCTTTCGCGTACATACGCAGTTTCGTACCGCGGTCGAAGAGCAGCATCGTGTCGCTGACCTCGATCACGGCGAGCTGATCATCGCCGTGCGGGAGCTGTTCGCAATAGTAGTCATCTCGCAGTCGGAGAAGCGCGAGGTCCGGGAGCGGCTCCGATCGCTCCGAAACGACCAGCGGCGATTGTTGCCAAACAAGAGTTCGTTCCGCGAGCCGCGCCATGCAGAAGTGCAACATTCGGGCGACGGTCCCGGCGTGGGGCGCGTTCATGCTCGGAACGGCGAAGAGCTCGCCCTCGATGAGCTCCACCCTCTCGTCCGGCTTGAGAATCCCGTGCTCGCACATCTGCCGGAAATCATCGACCGTGATCGGACGGGTCGGAGGCCTGAATTCGATAGCCATCTCACCCATAGAGTTCACCTCTCCGGGATGATCCCCACGTTTCCGCGTCGTGTCCATACTCAACCGCCGTCCGCGCCCACGTCGCCGATGGCCACGATCGTGCGCATCGTCATCACGACGCGGCCGTTCGCCGCGTGCCGCGCGAACAGCACGCGGACGGCTGCGTGAAGTTCGTCCGCCTTCGGCCCGGTCTTCGGCAGGTACGACGAGCTCCGCGCGCGCGCCAGCACGCCCTCCTGGTCCTGCGATTGCTCGTTGCGCACTTCGATACGCCCTCGCGTGTGCCAGCCTTCGAACGCCGCGAACAGCTGCAGCGCGTCGGCGCGGCGGCGTTCGGTCTCGTCGGTCTGGTACGCGCGCACGATGTGGCCGTACGCCGCCGTGAACGGATCGTGCTCGTCGCGCTCGTTGTAGATCACTGCCGCGCGACCGCCCGGCCGCAGGATGCGGACCATCTCGCGCAGCGCCTTCGCTTGGTCGAACCAGTGGAACGCCTGGAACGCCGTCACGAGATCGATGCTCGCCTCGTCGAGTCCCGTCCATTCCGCGGTGCCGGCGATCCACTCCACGCGCGGGTGCGGCTCGGCGGCTTCGCGCATCGCCTGATTCGGCTCGATCGCGAGCACTTGCGCCCCGCGCTCCGCGAGCAGCCGCGACGAGATCCCCGTGCCGGCGCCGAGATCGGCCGCGAGCACGTCGCGCGCGTCGCCCAGGCCGTCGAAGAGCGCATCGAGCGCCTCGGCCGGATACGACGGGCGCCCGGCGACGTAATCTCCCGCGCGGTCTCCGAAGCGCTCCGTGAAGCTCACTTCTTCAGCGCGGCGGCGAGCTCGTCGTAGAGATACGTCATCGTTTCGATCCCGCCGTGGAACTGCGACAGGTCGAATTTCTCGTTGGGCGCGTGGATCGCATCGTCCGGTAATCCCACGCCGATCAGCACCTGCGGCAAGTGCAGGATGCGGTCGAACGACGATACCGGACCGATCGTGCCGCCGGTGCCGATGAACACGGGCGCTTTGCCGAAGCCGAGCTCCATCGCGCGCGCGGCGGCCGCGACGGCGGGATGATCGCGCGACGTCTCGACGGCGCGCACGTCGCCGTGCGACGTGATGTCGACGCGCACGCCTTTGGGCGCCGTGCGCTGCACGAACGTCGTCACCGCGTGCTTCACCGCTTCGGGATCCTGGTGCGGTACGAGCCGCGCGGTGAGTTTCGCGGTCGCGAACGACGGTACGATCGTCTTGGAGCCTGCGCCTTGGTACCCGCCGTACATGCCGTTGATCTCGAGCGTCGGGCGAAACCACATCCGTTCGAGCGGCAGTCGCGAATTTTCGCCCGTCAGCTCCGGGACGCCGAGCGCGTGCGCTTCCTTGGCGGGATCGAACGGCAGCGTCGCGATCTCCGCGCGCTCCGTCGGCGACAGCTCGCGCACGCCGTCGTAGAAACCCGGCACGACGACGCGGCCGTGCGCGTCCTTGAGCGCGGCGAGGATCTGCGCGAGCGCCTCCAGCGGGTTCTTCACGATCCCGCCGAAGTAGCCCGAGTGCAGGTCGCTCGACGGACCGTGCACCGTGATCTCCCACCCCACGAGACCGCGCAGCGACGTCGTCAGCGACGGAACGTCTTCGGCGAACACCGCGGTGTCGGACACGACGACCACGTCGCACGCCAGCCGCTCCTTCTCGCGCGCGAGAAACGGTTCGAAGCTCGCAGAGCCGACCTCTTCTTCGCCTTCGATCACGACTTTGAGATTGAGCGGCAGCTTGCCGTTCACGCTCAGGTGCGCTTCGATCGCGGCGATGTGCATCAGGCACTGGCCCTTGTCGTCGACCGCGCCGCGCCCGTAGAGCTTGCCGTCGCGCTCCGCGGCGTCGAACGGCGGCGACGTCCACAACTCGAGCGGATCGACCGGCTGCACGTCGTGGTGGCCGTAGATCAGCACCGTCGGCGCACCCGGTGCGCCGAGCCACTCACCGTACGCGACCGGGTTGCCGGCGGTCTCGAGCACTTCGGCGGTGAGCCCGGCGGCCTGCATGCGGCCGACAGCGTGCTCGGCGGAGGTCCGCACGTCCGCGGCGTGATCCGGCTGCGCGGAGATCGACGGGATCGCGATCCACGCTTTCAGCTCGGCGAGATAGCGCTCGCGGTTGGCGCGAACGTGATCGATCAGGGCGTCGGCGTGCGGGGCGACCATGCCGCTCCCTTCGCCGGCACCCGCCTCGGATGCTTCGCTAGTTCCAGCGGGACGCGGACGGAACGGGCGGGCGCGGCCGCTCGCGGGAATCCTGGCGCGCGTGCGCATGGTCGTCGGCGGCGGTGCCGTCGTCGCAGGCGTCGGAGCGCGGTTCGTCGAGGTCGATGCGCACGCGCAGGCGCCAGGCGCCGAGCACGATCGCGAAATGCGTCGCCATGATCGTCATGTTCACGCCTCCCGCGTCGACCACAGCCGGACGCCGGCGACGAGCGCGACGATCGCGATCCCCCATTCGCACACGACGCGCGTCCACACGCTGTAGGGGAGGAACGACGAGTTGCCTTGCGGCGTCGTGCCGCCCAGCCACGCGACCGGGTTGAGATAGTTCAGCGCGTAGACGATGTCGTGCAGCCACACCGGGAAGTGCGCGTGGACCAGCGCGACGAAGATGGGAAACACGCCCCACGTCAAGCCGGCGATGAGCGGGCCGCGGCCCGGCAGGCGCGCCGCGACGACGGCGATCATCGCGTACCACATCAGCGAGCCGCCCAAGCCGAGCATGACGTTGCGCGCGATCTGATCGGCATCGAACGTGAGCACGGGGAGGCCGCCGACGATGGCGACGCCGACGATCATCGCGATGAGCATGATGACGTAGGCGATCACGATCGTAACGACATCCACGCCGACGAAGCGCGACGCGATCGCATCCCGCGGCGCCGGCCGGGTCCAAATCAGCGCGGTCGTGTTGGCCGCTTCGGCGCTGAGCCCGGGCGCGAGCAAGGTTGCGATGATGAGCGCGGCGCTGGTCCCGATGCCGGCCAGCATGCTGAACGGCAGCGTCCCGTTTTGCTGATTGTGTCCGTGACCGCCGTAGTAGCTGATCGCTTCGATGATCAGCCCGGCGATGAGGAGACCCGTATACCAGGTCAGAATGCGCCGTGCGCGCAGGATCTCGACGTATTCCATCAGCGGGTTCCTCCGTCGTCGACGGCGTCCAGGAAAATATCTTCGAGCGATCGGTCCATCACGCGCACGCCGACGGCGCCGAGCGCGCCCATGCGCGCCGCGATAAGGTCGGCGCGGCCGTTTGCGTGCGCTCGCACGCTCGTTCCGACGCGCTCGATGCGCATCGCGGGATCGAACCCGGTCAACTCGGGGACGTCGCCGGCGAACGTTGCCTCGACGATGCGCGATGCTTCGCGTAAGTCGTCGATCACGCCGGCGACGACGATCTTGCCGTCGCGCATGATCGCGACGCGGTCCGCCGCGCGGTCGATCTGACCGATCTGGTGCGACGAGATGAGAATCGTCGAGCCGCTCGTCGCCGCGTCGACCAAGATGTCGAGCACGACACGCTGCATCACGGGATCGAGCCCGCTGGCCGGTTCGTCGAGGATCAGCACTTTCGGGCGATGGACGAGCGCGATGATCAGCGCGAGCGCCGTCTGCTGACCCTTCGAAAGCTTGCCGGCCTTTTTTCGCTCGTTGAGGCGGAACGTCGTGACGAGCTCTCTGGCGCGAGCGTCGTCGTAACCGGGCTGCGAACGGCGCGCGAACTCGAGGTGGTTCGCAACCGTGAGCCAGCGGTAGAGTTCCGGGCGCTCCGGCACGTAGCCGAGCGTTGCGAACGAGTGCGCATCGAGCGGCGCGCCGTCGAAACGAACCTCGCCGGCGTCGGGGCGGGCGAAGCCGAGCAGGCATTTGAACGCCGTGGTCTTGCCGGCACCGTTGCGGCCGAGCAGTCCGCAGACGGAGCCCTCGGGCACGTCGAGCGACACGTCGTCCACGGCGAGCACGTCGCCGTAGCGCTTGGTGAGGCCGCTGATCGCGATCACTTCGTTTCCTCCGGGTACCAGCGTGCGACCGACGCATCGGCGATCGAACGGACTTCGGTGTGGGTGATGCCGAGCGCGCGGGCTTGGCGGACGGCGTCGTCGACGCCGCGCGTCGCGATGTCGGTGGCGACGCGGCGCGCATCGTTGAGCGCGCCGTTTTGGCTGACGAACGACCCGCGGCCGGGGGCGGTCGCGATGACGCCCTCGCGTTCGAGGTCGCGGTACACGCGAGCCACGGTGTTCGCGTTGAGCTTGAGGTCCAGCGCAAGCCCTTTCACGGTGGGGAGCCGCTCGCCGGGAGCGAGCGCTCCGACCGCGATGGCGCGCTTGATCTGTTCGGTGAGCTGCAGGTAGAGCGGAGCGCCACCGTGCGGGTCGACCTGGAAGAAGGCGGGCGGCAAGGGAGTTAGATTCTGACGCCCCAGCCGCCGAAGATGCCCGTATCGCGCGGGGTGCGGATCAGCGTCGGGCCGACGAGGGGCTGGACGGGCTGCGGGCGGCGGATCGCGCGGACGGTCGTGTTGTACATGGCTGCCTCTCTGGGGCTGCGGACTTGTGTGGGTTGTACCAGTTGTCTTAGTACGCTTGATGTTGTACCACACGTACTAGTACGAGTCAACACCCTGAGCGGAGAACTTTTTGGAGCGACACGCCGATTCGCCGAGGCGCGCTCCCAGGGGCCGGCCAGCGTTCGGCCGGTAGAGTAGGCGGCGCGTGGGTTTGCGGTGGCGGATCTTGGACCGGCTCGTGCTCGGCACGGCGTGGCCGGCGCTCGTTGGGGCCGTTGCCTTCGCGGGGTTCGGGTGGCTGCTCGCCGGCCCGATGCTCGGCTTGACCGCCGGGCCGTTCGCGCTTGCGGTCGGACTCGCGGTCGTGTACGGCATCATGGCACGGGACGGGGAGTATGCCGCGCTCCTGCAAGCCGGGATCGCCCCGCGCCGGATCGGGGCGGCCATCGTCGCGTGCGCGCTTGCGATCGCACTCGTGGAAGCTGCCATCGCGTGCGCGCTCTTCCCGCCTGCCGTGCGAACGGAGTATGCGGGGTACGTGCTCGCCGCGCTGCAGCTGCCGCTGATGGCGTCGCTCGCGCTCCCGGTGGCCGTGCGCTCGCGCAACGAAGAGCCGTGGGCGCGTATGGTGCTGCTGCTGATCGGCTATACGATCGTCACGGCGCTGCTGCGCGTGTTTGGAACGAGCGCGGGATGGGCTCCAGGCCTGGAATGGCTCTTCAGCGACATCGCGCTGCTCGCGGCCGATGTTGCGCTGTACCGCGACACCGCAAAGCCGCGTGCCGCACTGTAGCCCTCGAAGACGGCGACGACCGAGCGAGGGAGCGAAAACGGAAGCGCATGCCGAATCGCTTCGGCGGGCTCTTCTGGCATCTATGGTGTGGAGGTTTTCGTGAAAGCTCGGTTTTTGGCCGCCGCCGTTTCGGCGCTGCTCGCGGCCTGCTCCGGCGGCGGTCAGACGCTCGTCCCATCCAACGACACCGCGACGCAAGCGCAGTCGGAACTTCGCGAGTTCACGTCGCTCTCGGCGTTCACGGCGCAGAACAACGTCACGGGCGAGACGGTGCGTGTGTCCCCGACGCGCGACGTCATCGATGCGCTGCGCGCGTCGCAAGCCGGCCGGCGCGCGGCGCAGTCAGGCGGCTTCCTGGTCTACCACGCCGGCCCGGTGCAGACGGACCCGAAGATCTACGTCGTCTTCTGGGGCGCTGCGTGGAACGGTACCGGCGATCCCAACGGCGTCGCGGCGCGCCTCAAGGCGTTTCTGCGCGTCATCGGCGGCAGCGGCTGGCTCAACACCGTGACGCAGTACACGCAGAGCGACGGAAAACACGTCGGCAACCAGCCGGGCAGCTTCGTCGGCTCGTACGTCGACACCACGAGCGCGCCCCCGCCCAAGCCGACGCAGTCGCAACTGGCCGCGGAAGCCGTCAAGGCCGCCGCGCACTACGGCGACTACACGGTGAACGCTTCGTACATCGTCGCGCTGCCGCACGGCATCGTGCCTTCGGGCTTCGGCACGCAGTACTGCGAGTACCACACCACGACGACCGCCGCCGGCCACACGATCGCGTGGACGAACGATCCGTACCTGCCCGACGCGGGCGCGGCGTGCGGCTCGGGCTCCGTCAACAACCCCCTCGACGGCGTCACGATCGTCGGAGGCGGCGAGCAGGCCGAGACCGAGACCGACCCCCTCTCGAACGGCTGGTTCGACGCGAGCGGCGGCGAGATCGCCGACAAGTGCGCGTGGAGCAACCTGATCGACAACCCCAACGCGGGTGGTTACGCCACCGCGCCGCTTTGGAGCAACGCCACCAACAGCTGCGTCCAGCACTATCCCTGACGCACGCTCATCATGATCGTTCGTGCATGGAGCCGAAGAACGCGGCGTGGTCTGCGACGATCGTTCGTACCGTCGCTTCGTCCAGTTCCACGTTGGCGTTGCCGTATTGGAACGTGCCGCCCAGCACGATGCCGTCCGAGCGCGGAAACATGTATCGGCCACCGTGCAACGTCGGCCGTCGAAAGCCCGATGACGCCGCTTCCCACGACGGCTGCCGCGCGCTTCTGGGTCTGCGCGGCGAGTTCCAGCGCGAGCAGCGCCGTGCCCCACGACAGCGACATCCCGCCGCCGCCGTGGCCGTAGTCGTGTACGATCGTTTTCGCATCGCGCCCCTCAGCGCGCAGCACGAAGCCGCCGGCGCGGTACGGCCGTAATCCGACCGTCGTGCGCGTAACGCGATCCAGCGACACGTCGACAGGATTGAGCCGTCGCGACATCGGGAGAGGTTACGCGGTCGCCGGAAGACGCGGCAGCATGCCCGCGCCGAGTGCCGCAGCGACTCCGGAAACCACAAAGGACGTGCGCTTCATAGGGTCCCCTCATAGCCGGTGAACGCTTCGCCGAGCCGGACGTGCGCCGGCGGGCCGCCGACCGTGCCGCGCTGCACGTCGAAGTCGTGCGGTTTGCCGTCGTATGCGCGCAGTTGCGTTTGGTACGTGCCGTACTCCCACCAGAAACGGCCGTCGAGCTTGTCGATCACGTCGCCCGTGCGCAGCCCTGCCGCGTACGCCGGACCACCGGGGCGCACGAGCGCGCGCATGTAGCCGTCGACCGGCTTGAACAAGACGTAGAAGTACGTCGGGCGCGGGTCGGCGGGATCGAACGCGAGCCCGCGCTCGAACACTTCTGCCGCGAGCGCGGGATGCTCGTGCGACCACGCGCGCACGCGGAACAGCGCGTCGAGCGCCGCGCCGCGGACCGCGCCCTGCGCGTGCCACTGGTCGACGCTCCAGCCCGCGCAGTCGAACAGCTCGAGCCCGACGTCGCGGCCGTCGCGCCCTAACGGCGCGACCGTCAGCCGCATCGCGGCGGCGTACGGCTTCGCGCGGCAGTCGGACGCCGCCGGATCGCCGTGCGCGTCGACGACGCGGTAGCCCGGCCAGCCGCGCGCGACCGCGGCGGCGACTTCGTGCGCGGCGAGCGCGCCGTCCGAGGTCCCGTCATCGAGCACCGCGATCGCGTGCGCTGCGGACGGCGGCGCGAATAAGCCGGTGCTCAACGTCGCGGCGGCGGCGGCGCGCGGCGGGAACGGCGCGGTGCCGAACAGCGCGCCCCCGAAAAGTACGACGACGATCGCCGCGAGCGTCGCGACGCCGACCTGCCACGGCAGCAGGAGCCGCGTGATCCGCTCGACACCGGTGCCGGTAAAGTTTGCCACCCAGACGTTCTGCGTGTTGGTGGGATCGCATACGTTCTGCACTTGCACCACCGCCATCACCGCAGCGACCAGCGCGACCGCCGGCAGCACGTGCAGCGTCGCCAGCACGGTGTACACGCCGATCCCCACGCCGTACGGGTTCAGCGGCCCACGGTACAGCGCGAGCGGCGACAGTAGCCCGAACAGCACGACGTACGCCAGCGGTGAGCGCGGCGCGACCGCGGCGACCAGCGGCGTCACCGCAGCCTGCACTTGCGGCGTGTTCGCCGCGACGAGCAGCATGCCGATCCCGATCATGAGGATGGTCGCCGGCGCGACGTCCTCGATCCCGCGAATCCACGCCGCGATCAGCGTCTTCACCGCGTCCCGCGGGCGCGTCACCAGCACGCCGTACAGCGCGGCGAGCGCGAACCCGACGATCGCATCGACGCCGAACCCGCGCAGCAGCACCAGCGGCAGCAGCGGCGTGATCAGCGCGAGCGGCCCGACGCGCTTGCGCGGCGCATCCTCGGCAGCCGCGGGGATCACCTTGGTGGCGTAGTCGCGCGTCGCGCGAGCGCGCACGACCGCGTACGCCACGAGCACGACGGCCTGCACCGCGAAGATCACGAACGCGTAGCTCTGGAACGTCGTGCGGTCGACGCCGAAGATCGTGCTGTAGAACTTCCACTGCGCGATGTTGAGGATGTAGCCCAATCCGAACGCCAGCAGGAACAGCGTTGCCGACATCGCGCGCGGCACGCCGACGGTCATCATCACCGGCAGCACGATCGTGCCGATCATGATGATCGCGCCCAGCCCCGTCACCGTCGTGAACAGGATCGCGACGACGGCGCACAGCAGCAGCGAAAGCACCAGCGGCTTATCACCACCGAACTCCGCCGCGTACGTGACGAGCGTCTCCGCGATCCCCGTCGACAGCACGACGCGGCTGAGCAGCGCGCCGAAGAACAGCGTCGCGTAGACCGCCGCGAGCTTCACCGCGCCGAGCGTCACGACCGAGGCCAAGTCGTGCGCGACCTTCGGATCGTCGGACGGCAGCGGGAAATGCTGAAGCGGCAGGCCGGCGAGCGCGGCCGTCGCGAGCGCCATGAGCGGGACGGCGAGCAAAGCCGGCAGCTTGCGCGCGATCATCAGCCCCGCGAGCAGCAGGAAGATGACGACGATCGCGACGCCGCTCAGCGCGCCGATGGCGTCACCTGCGCGCGAGCCGATGGCATCACCTCGTCCCACGGCGGCACCGTGTCGTGGCGCAGGTAGTCCTCGCGCATCACGCCGTCGATGCGGTCGGCGCAGCGTTGCGCGTCGTTCTCCGCCTGGTGATAGCGCACGAGCACGTGCGCGAGCCCGGGCTCTGTGTTCTCGTAACGCCAGGCGCGCTCGTAGAGCGGCTCGAGATTTGTCAGCGCGTCACGCATCTCCCAACACAAATACTTCGCGACGCCGAGGCTGCGGTAGACTTGGTTCTGACCCGGCTTTCCGGCGTGCGCGCGCGCGTCGTCGTAGTACTCGTGCGCCTCGCGCCCGATCTGCATGCGGCGCGCGAGCTGGTCGTACCGCATGGCGGCCAGCTTCATCACGGCGACGGCATCGCGGTGCAAGGGCGGCTGCGCGTCCCAGAGGTCCGTCATCACGCGCTCCGCGCGGTTGCGGATACCGGCGAGATCGAGCGCTCGCGCGCGCGCCTGCAGCCGCGCGGCGAACGGATCGGCCCAGAAGAGGTAGTCGACCGGATCGGACGGCGTGGTACGAAGTGCGTCGCGAATCTGCTGCAGCGCGTCGAGATCGCGCGCGTAGCGCGGATCGTCGCTGCCGAAGAACTCGCGCGCGAACGTCGCGTGCCACGTCGCGTCGTCGACGGGGTCGTGCTGCCACGCGCTCGCCGCGGCGTACGCCAGCGCCGGCCACGTCGCTTCGTAGAGCGTCTCGCCGTCATCGTGCCACACCGTCATGAACATGCCGAGCGCGTAGTTTCCGCCTTCCTCCTTGCCGTCGGCGATCATCCGGCCGACGTTGGCGTAGGCGTTCGTCAGGTCGGGATAGATCTCGGTCCAATTCGAGGCGCCGGGGGCCGCGAATTGCTGGAACCCGGCCAACCGAATCCGCTCCATGTACGGTAAGAACGACTTCTCGGCGCCGTAATGCCACGTCACGATGACGGTGTCGCGCGGCAGCAGCTGGAGGATCGACGGGTCCTGCTGGATCGCGTCGTCCCAGATCATCGGCCGCGCGCCGCTGCCGGCGAGGAACGCGGCGACGCGCTTCACGTGGTCCGCGTACGCTTGGGGCGTGCGCGGCGTGCGCCCGCGACCCAGATCGATCGGCTCGTCGGAACCGAGATGGAAAAACGGCGCCGGCTTCGTGGCGTCGAGCACTTCGCGAACGAGCGGGCCGAGATAGGCGTACGTTCTTGCGTCGCTCTCGCTCATCAAGTATCCGTGCGGCAGCTCCGCCAGCGGCGCCAGCTGCTCCCACTTGAGCGTCTCGTGCATGTGCGCGAACGTCTGCTGCTCCGGTATGAACGTGACGTGAAAACGGCGCGCATAGGTGCTGAGCTCGCGAAGCTGCGCGGCGGTGAAACCGTTGGGCCAAGCGACGAACGGATACCGCGGGTCGGCGGCGACGTGCTCCATGTACGGCGACCAGCCGTTGATCTTCAAGGACGCGAGCGTCCGGATGCGTTCCTTCGCATACCGCATCGTGGGAAACGGTCCGCGCGACACGTCGTCGGAGACGATGCGCCAGCGCATCGTCTGCAAGTCGCCGATGTCGACGCACGGCAGCACCCAGCGGCCGTGGTCACGCACCGGAAGCTGGGCCAGCGTCGCGAGCGCGGCGAACGTCCCGTCGCCGGCCGGCGGCACGATGCGCACCGTGCCGTCCACGATCAACGAATACTGCTCGAAGTCCGGCTGGCGCGAGATGTTGGTCCAGTTTCGCAGCAACACGTCCGCGGTGCCGCTCGGGACGATCTGCGGTTCGGGGATGCCGAGCGCCGCCCACCGTTCGCGCACGAGCTCGAACCCGCCGGGATCGGTAGCCGCCGGAAAGCGCAGCGGCCGGTCGAGCGCCACGGGTGCCCCGCATGCGGTCGGCTTTACCACCGACGGTTGCGGAACCAAAGCGGGCAGCGGCACAGCCGCCGGGGCGGCGGCAACCGGCGCGGCGGCGGTCGTCGCGCCGGCGAGCAAGATCGCGACGAGGAACGAACGCACGTCCCGCGCTACACCAGGACGTGCGCCGTCTCCTCGCCGCCGTTTGCTCCGCCGCCGTTTTCGCGTCTGTCGTTCCCGCCGCCGCGGCGGATCGCGCCGGCGCGCCGCGCCTTGCGATCGCGACGGCTCTACCGGCCGACGCGAGCGCGACGATCGACCGCCTCGTCGAAGACGGCATCCGGGCCGGCGACTTCCCGGGCGCCGTCGTGGTGATCGCGTCGTCGGAGCGGGTGCTCTATCGCAAGGCGTACGGCGCTCGCACGTACGAGCCGCGCGCCGTGGCGAACGACGCGTCGACGATCTACGAGTTCGCGTCGGTGACGAAAGCCGCGATCACCGCGACGGCGATCATGACGCTTGTCCAGCGCGGCGTGCTGCGCACGTCCGACCGCGTCGCGCGCTGGATCCCGGAGTTCGCCGCGAACGGCAAGCACAACGTCACGCTCGCGCAACTGCTCACGCACACCGCGGGGATGCCGCCGTCGTTCAAGGAGTCCGACTACGGCGCCGACCGCGCGACGATCCTGCGCCACGCGTACGAGGCACCGCTGCGCTTCGCACCCGGCTCCGGCAACGAGTACAGCAACCTCGCCTTCATCGTGCTGACCGAAGTGATCGCGCGCGCGAGCGGCAAGCCGTACGAACGCTTCGCGCACGACGAGCTGTTCGCGCCGCTCGGCATGAACGATGCGTCGTTCGACGTCACGATCGACGCCGCGCACCGCGCGCGGCTCGCGCCGCAACTGCGCGGCGAGAACGAAGCGCTGCTGCGCAAGCAGTTCGGTACCGTCCCGGGCGTGAACGGGCACGCCGGCCTGCTCGCCACCGCCGGCGACGTCGCGAAGCTCGCGGTCGCGTACTTGCGCGCGGCGCGCGATCTGCCCGCGCCGGGCTTCCCGCTCGCGCCGCAGACCGTACGCGCGATGACGGCGCCGCGCTATGCCGGCGACGGCGAGCTGCGCGCGCTCGGCTGGGATCTCGACAGCTTCTTCTCGCGCAACCGCGGCGAGGTGCTGCCGCGCGGCGGTTTCGGCCACACCGGCTCGTCGGGAACGAGCGTGTGGATCGATCCCGCGACCGATCTCGCAATCGTGTTCGCGTCCAACGCGCACTATCCGGACGACAAAGGCGCCGGCACCGTGCCGCTCGAGTCCGCGCTCGCGAGCGTCGTCGCCGCGCGGGTGCGGTACGACCCACGCGGCGCCGATCCGGTCGCGGCCGCGCGCGTGCAGGACGCCGAGTTCTCCGCGCAAGCGGCGCGCAGCGCCCTCGGTTTCCCCGCGATGCGCGGCCCCGCCCCGACGCCGCGCCCGTTGCCTACGCTCTCCCCGCCGACAGTCCCAATGCCGTCGGCATCGCCGTGATACCGCTGACGAACGTCATGCTCGCCGCCGCGCTCGTCGCGACGGCGCTGGCCGCCGGAAGCGACGACGAGGTCGTGCAGCGCCTGCACGTGCGTTACGAGACGTACGAACGGATCGCAACGTCCTGCCGTGACGCCGTCGCGCGCGATCCTGAGATGGGCTCCGCGACGTTCCAGTTCCGCTACGAGGTCGAGGGCGCCCGTTTTCTCGCGCCGCACCGGTACGGCGGGAAGCTCACGTTCTCGCTCGGCGAGATCGTGATCCACCTGCCGCGCACCATCGCATGGTCCAGATATGAGCGCTGCCGACCGCGACCGCGTGGCGAGACTGCGCCGCGCAATCGAGCATCACGAGATCGGCCACGTTCGCGTCGCCGAAGCGGTGCGCGACGCGCTCAACGCGCGAGGAGCCCGGCGTGGAGCCGGACGTCTTCGCGTTCGGCGCCGCCGCGCGCGCACGCGGCCGTGACGGGTTCGCACGCTTCACGCGCGAGGAGCAAGAGTACGACACGCTGACGGACCACGGCCGCAAACAGCACCTCGCCCCCGGGGACCTCGCCGGTCCGGACACGGTGCTGCTCTGCGGTTAGCGCGGAACGACGGCGTCGCAGGGAGCCTTTCCGCCCGGCCGAACCGACCGCCATGCAACTGAGCGGCCTCGACATCGCCGTCATCGTCGCGTTCTTCGCGATCAACCTCGGGATCGGGCTCTACTTCGCGCGCGGCAGCGGCAAGAGCGTCGGCGAGTACTTCCTCTCCGGCCGCAGCGCGCCGTGGTGGCTGACCGGCGTGTCGATGGTCGCGACGACGTTCGCCGTGGACACGCCGCTCGCCGTGACCGGCTTCGTCGCGCAGAACGGGATCGCCGGAAACTGGCTGTGGTGGAACATGGCCGCCAGCGGCATCCTCACCGTGTTCTTCTTCGCCGCGCTGTGGCGGCGGTCGGGCGTGCTCACCGACGTCGAGTTCATCGAGCTGCGCTACGGCGGCAAGCCCGCGTCCGCGCTGCGCGGTGTGCGCGCCGTGTACCAAGGCGTGCTCGTCAACACGATCATCATGGGCTGGGTGAATCTCGCGATGGTGAAGATTCTCACCCTGACGCTCCACGTGCCGACGATGCCCGCGCTCTACGTGTGCCTTGCGCTCACCGCGCTGTACGTCACGATCGGCGGCTTCTGGTCGGTGCTCGTCACCGACTTTCTGCAGTTCATCGTGAAGATGACGATGGCGGTGGTGCTCGCCGTCGTCGCGGTCGCGGCCGTCGGCGGCATGGGCGCATTGAAATCCGGGCTCGCCGCGATCGACGCGCACCGCGGCAACGGCTCGATCCTCGCCTTCACGCCGCAAGGCGGCGACGGAAGCTGGATGCCGATCACGACGTTCCTCGTGTTCATCGGCGTGAGCTGGTGGGCGTCGTCGTATCCGGGCGCGGAGCCCGGCGGCGGCTCGTACATCGCGCAGCGCATCTTCGCGTCGCGCACGGAGAAGGACGCCGTCATCGCGACGCTCTTCTTCAACGTCGCGCACTACGCGCTGCGGCCGTGGCCGTGGATCCTCGTCGCGCTCGCGGCGCTCGTGCTCTACCCGCACGGCGTCATCGGCGCCAACGGCGTGCCCGATCCGGAGCTCGGCTACGTGCAAACGCTCGTCGACCACCTCCCCGTCGCGCTGCGCGGCCTGATGATGGCGGGCTTCCTCGCGGCGTACATGTCGACGATCGGCACGCAGCTCAACCTGGGCGCGTCGTATCTCACCAACGACCTCTACCGGCGGTTCATCAAGACGAATGCGTCCGAGCACCACTACGTGGTCGCGTCGCGCTGGGCAACCGTCGTCGCGATGGTCCTCGCGGCGATCGTCACGCTGTTCATGACGTCCGTCGGCGAAGCGTGGAAGTACATGTTGACGCTCACCGCGGGCGTGGGTCTGGTGATGATCCTGCGCTGGTACTGGTGGCGGATCAACGCCTGGAGCGAGATCTCGGCGCTCGCCGCGTCGGCGATCGTCGGCACGCTGTGCTACAAGCTCCCGTTCATCGCGGGCGACGATCCCAACGCGACGGCGAAGCGCCTCTTGATCACCGTCGTCGCGACGACGATCGTGTGGGTCGTCGTCACCTTCCTCACCAAACCGGAGAGCGACGCGACGCTGGAGCGTTTCTACGAGCGCGTTCGACCCAGCGGCGGCGGCTGGGCAGCGATCGCGAAGCGCGTCGGGGGCGGCTCGGAAGACAACCTCGGGATCGCGCTGATCGACTGGATCGCGGGGCTCGGTCTCGTCTACGGCACGCTGTTCGGCATCGGGCGGCTCGTGCTGGGCGACGTCGCGCAAGGGATCGCGTGGTGCGTGCTCGCGCTCGTGTGCGGCGCGGTCATCGCGCGGACGCTGCGCATGCCGGCGCGCAAGAGAAGCTGACGCGCATCGCCGGCGACCGCCCAGGTCGCCGGCGGTGCGTTGCCGTCAGCGGCCGGGGCCGTGGGTGCGGTCGTACTCGAGCGCTTCGTCGAGCTGCTGGCGCGCCTGCTGGAGATTCTGGATCGCCTGCACGCGGTGCCCGCCGTAGTCGCGCTGGTCGCGCTGCAGGCCGTCGATGACCTGTTCGAGCTTGCGGTACTCGCGGCGCAGGTTCTGGTCGCTGCCGCGGTTGCCGCGCAGGTGCTGCGCGCTCATGGCGTAGGGCTGCTGCGGCTGTTGGAGCTGGGCGGAGGCGACGGTGGTGAGTGCGGTGCCGGCGACTGCGGCACTGAGGGCGATGAGACGAACGTTCATGCTTACCTCGGGATGAATGCGATGAGTGCGATGATCTCCACGACGCGATCGCGCCGCGTGACGTCAGCGTAACGCCCGCTCTCGCCTGGCGCATAGCTGAATTCAGCAAACTCTCAGCAGCGCTTCACCCCATTCTCACCTCGGCGAATGCTCGCCGCGGCGGGGTTACGACGACGGCGCGTCCGCGATCGCGCCGAAGCGCTCGTCCAGCACGCGCGCCGCGTCGTCCAGCGCCGTCGCGAGCTCGTCGAGGGAGCCGGCCGCGCGGATGGCGTCCCCGGTTTCGACGACCCGGCGGTCCAGCGCGTGGACGTGGTCCACCAGCTCGGGGTCGAAGCGGGCGTGGTCGGCGGCGCGGATCACCCGCTGGTCCGAGAACTCGCAGCGCAGGAGCAGGCCGTCGAGCCGCTCTGCGAGGCCGTCGGCCGGCTTGAGGCGGTCGCGGGCTTCGGTCAGCGCCTCGCCGAGCCAGGCCCGGATCTGCTTGTCGACCTGGTGGCGCGCGTCCGTGTCGGTGTAGTCCGCGTAGCCCGGGATCCGGGCCTGGAGGGCTTCGAGGTCGGTCATGCCTCCGGGTACGGCGCTTTTCGGCCGATCACCCCGGTATGTCCGTCCTCGTGGGGCTCATCGCGCTCGGCGGAATCGCCGGGTGCTTTGCCGCGTGGCGCCGCTGGCGTGTCACGCGGCGCGAGCTCGCGCGCGTCCGGGCGACCTTCTCGCGCTACGTCGCGCCGTCGGTCGTCGACGTGCTGCTCGCGCGCAAGGACGAGCGCCTCTTCACCGGCCGCGCGATCCGCGCGACCATCCTGGTCTGCCGCATCCGCAACTTCGCGCACTTCATCGAGCCGCTCACGCCCGAGCAGACGCTGCGCTACCTCAACGAGTTCTACGGCCTCGCCGGCACGGCGATCCAGCGCCATCGCGGCATCATCGACACGTTCTTGGGCGACGGGATCGTCGCGGTGTTCGGCGTGCCGCTCGACAACCCGACGCAGGAAGACGACGCGCTGCAAGCCGCGCTCGACGTGGTACGGCACGTCGTCGCGATGCGCGAGCGCTGGGCGAAGCAGCATCGCAAGCCGTTCACCATCGGGATCGGGATCAACACGGGCGACGTGATCGCGGGCGACGCGGGCTTCCGCGAGCGCCGCGAGTTCACCGTCGTCGGCAACGAGGCGATGATGGCGCACCGCCTGCAAGAAGCGGCGTTCGAGCTCAACGCGTACATCGTCGCCGCGCGCTCGACGTGCGCATCGCACCTCGACGAATATCAGCTCGTGCCGGTCACCGGCGTGCCGCTCGCGGGCGTGCGGCGGCTGCTCGACGCGTTCGTCGTGCGCGGCCGCAACCGCGGCATTGAAAAATTCACCGTGCCGGTGGATGCGCTGGTCGAGACGACGATCGAGTCGCCGCCGCCGAACGGCGCGCCGGTAGCCGCATCAGCGCCGGCAGCGACGGCGAAACCCGCCGCGGCCGAGATCGAGCTTCCGGTCGCGCGGCCGCGCCCGCGCAGCGCGACCGCGTTGCAGGCGCCGGTGTCCGACCTGGGCCTGCCGGAGCTCAAGCGCGGCTGGCTGTTCCCGCTGGACGACGACGTGAACCCGATCATGCCGGACCCGCCGGCGCGCCGCATGCGCTACGAAGACGGCGGGACGCCGCTCGACTATTGAGCGCGCGATCTCGCTACGGCCGTTTCACGGCGGTAGCCACGAGCTCGAAGCGCGCGCCGAACAGCAGCGGGCCCGAGCCGATGAATGCCCGCGCCGGCAGCGCGTCGCCGAAGTACGTGAGATAGACTGCGTTGAACGCGGCGAAGTCGCCGACGTCGGGCGCGAAGATCGTCACCATGACGAGATCGTCCGTCGTCATGCGCGCGGCCGCGAGCACGCGCCGCACGTCGTCCATCAGCACGCGCGCTTCGTCCGCGATGTCGCTCGGCGGCTTCCCGGTCGCAGGGTCGATCCCGATGCGTCCGGCCAGATAGAGCGTGTCGCCCACGCGCACCGCGTCGCTGAACGGCCAGCGCGACATACCGGGGCGCAGCGTCTTGCCGGGCAGCTCGATGTACTCGCGATCCATCGTCACGTCTTCGCGCCGGCGTTCGCGGTTCCGTCGTTTGCGAGTTCCGGCAGCACGTCGGACGCGCGCGCGCGGATCGAGCGGTCCGCGTGCGACGTGAGCGCGGTTTCTTCCGGGTTGATCTCGACGACGTATGCGCGCGTGCAGCGCTTCGTCGCCAGCGACGCGGCCGGCTGCACGATCCCGGACGTTCCCACCACCAGCATCAGCTCCGCGCGGCGGGCCGCGTCGAACGCCGCTTCGAGCACCGCGGGCGGCAGCGACTCGCCGAACCACACGATGTCGGGCCGCCACATGCCGCCGCAGTCGTGCTCGAGCGTGTCGAGGTCGAACGCGTCGTCGAACGGCCGGCGCGCGTCGCAGCGCGTGCACTTCGCCTCGCGCAGCTTGCCATGCAGCTCCAGCACGTTGCGCGAGCCGGCCCGCAGGTGCAGCGAGTCGACATTCTGCGTGACCAAGGTGAAATCGGGGACGCGCCGCTCGATTTGGGCGAGCGCGACGTGCGCGGGCGACGGTTCGACGCTCTTGTGCGCGGTGCGGCGCTCGTTGTACCACGTCCACACCAGGCGCGGATCGCGCGCGAACCCTTGCGGCGAGGCAAGCTGCTCGACGCGGTGCGTGCGCCACAAGCCGCCGATCCCGCGAAACGTCGGCAGCCCGCTCTCCGCGGAGATGCCGGAGCCGGTGAGCACGCACACCGACCGGGCGGCGGCGAGCCGCTCGCGCAGATCGCCGACATCGAACTCAGGCTCCGTCTCTCTCATGTGCCTCTCATGTGACGCTCGTCCGCTTCGACCGCGCGCACCATCCGTCCGGCGTGCGAGGACGTTATCCCGGCGAGGTGACTGCACCGACGACGCGAAGGCCCGCCCGATGGATCCCGGGGTCCGCCTGATGGAACGAGTCAGCGCGCGTGACGTATCCGCGTTCGAATCGCTCTACGACGGCTACCACCGGCTCGTCTTCGGGATCGGCCTTCGGATGCTGGGCGATCCAACCATGGCCGAAGACTTGACGCAGACGGTGTTCTTGAAGATTTGGACCGCGCCCGATGCGTTTCGCGGGGGCTCGTTCGTCGCATGGGTTTCGCGCGTGACGCGGAACCGCGCGCTCGACGTGCTGCGCTCGAAGGCCGTGCGGCCGGAGACCGAGATCCCCGCCGACCTGCCGCTCGAAGGCGCGCTCGACGACGACGTGTTCGCGCGCCTCGACGCGCAGCGCGTGCGCGACGCGCTGGCGAAGCTGCCGCCCGAGCAGCGCGGGCTCATCGAGCAAGGCTTCTTCGGCGGCGTCACCCACCAGGAGCTCGCGCGCCGCACCGACACGCCGCTGGGGACAGTGAAAACCCGCATCCGCAACGGCTTGCGGCGCATGCGCGAATCGCTCGGGGAGCGGGTGTCGTGATGGACGACCGCAACCGCGAAGCGATGCTCGAGTCCGTCGCGCTCTACGCGCTGGGCGTGCTGCCGCGCTCCGAGGCCGCGTTCGTCGTGTCGTTCATCGCCAACGACGACGAGGCGCGCCGCGAGTACGAAGACCTGCGCGCCGCCGCCGACGCGATCGCGCACACGGCGCAGGAGCCGGTCGACTCCGCCACCTCGGCGCGCATGAAGGAACGGCTGCTGGCCCGGGTCCGCTCGGACGCCGGCGCCGGCACCGTCGTGCCGCGTCGCATCGCCGCCGCCTATCCGGCGTGGCTGTGGGGCACCGGCCTCGCCGCCGCCGCGGCCATCGTGTTCTCGCTGGTCACCGTCGTGGCCGACATCAACGTGCGCGGCGACCTCGCCGCGGCACAGCGCCGGGCCACGACGCTGCAGACGCAGCTCGCGCAGAACGAGCGCGCGACGGCGCACGAACGGCAGACACTTGCGGACCTGCTCGCGCCCGACGCGCGGCGCTATCAGGTGGCGGACGGCTCGGTGATCCTGCGCCGCGACCGGCTGTACTTCGCGCTGTCCAAGCTCGCGCCGCCGCCCAAGGGCCACGTCTACCAAGCGTGGACGGCGGTCAAAGGCACGACCACGATGGTCCCGGGCCCGACGTTCGTGCCCAACCCGGGCGGCGTCACGGTGGTCCCGCTGCCGGTCGACGGCACGCGAGTCGGGGTCGTGGCCGTCAGCGTCGAACCCGAGGGCGGAAGCAAGGCGCCCACGTCGACGCCGACCTTCGTCCGCCCGCTGACCTGACGCCCCGCCCGAACGAGAGATTCTGCTCGAACCCGTCTCCCGCGCCTCGCGCCGCGACGCGATCAGCTACGCCGCGCGCCGCCCGTATGACAACGTCTTCCTCCAATGGGTGCTCGAGGGCGGCCACGGCCCCGGCGCGTCCGACGAGCTCGTGCTCAGCCGCGACCGGCGCGGTCGCGTGAACGGGCTCGTGTACTACGGCACGCAGCTCGTCGTCGCCGCCGACGACGACCGCGCGCTCGACGCGATCGCGATCGAGACGCGCAAGCACCACGGTCTGCGCAGCTTCGTCGGGCCCAAGGACGCCGTCGACGGTTTGTGGTCGCGGGTCGAAGGCTGGCACCCGCAGCCGGTCATCGTGCGCGACGTCCAGCCGCTCTACGCCGTCGTGCCCGCGGGCTTGCGCGCAGCCGAGCCCGACCCCAACGTGCGCCGGGCGCGTCCCGGCGACGCGGAGATCGTCGCCGACAACAGCGCGCGGATGATCCTGGGCGAGCTCGGCTACGACCCGCGCACGAATCGCGCGGGATTCATCGCCGCGGTCCGGCGCGCGATCGGGCAGGGTTTGTGGTGGGTGTACATCGTCGACGGCGTGCTGCGCTTTCAGCTCAACGTCGGCCCGCGCAGCGCGGCGACGGCGCAGTTGCAAGGCGTGTGGACGCCGCCCGACCAACGCGGCAAGGGGTACGCCGAACGCGCGCTGGGCGCGATCGCGCACCACCTGTTCACCACGGAGGCGACGCTCTCGCTCTACGTCAACGATTTCAACGCACCGGCGATCGCGCTGTACGAACGGCTCGGTTTCCACCGCGCGGGCACGTTCGCGACGTACTTGTTTCCGTGAGGCGCCGGCCTGCGCGCAAAGCGCGCCTCGTCTTCGTGCTGGATGTGCTGGCGATCGTGATGGCGTGCGTCGCGTCGCTGGCGCCGTTGCCGGCCGGCTGGGTGGAGCACGGCTACGCGAACGGGTTCTTCGCGGCGCTCAACCGCGCGCTCGTGCCGCTCGCCGATCGCGTGCCGTTCGCGTTCAGCGACGTGGAAGGCGCCGCGGTGCTGATCGCGGGCGCCGTGTGGTGGGTGCGCACGATCCGGGGCGCACCGCGCGGCCGCAAACGATTCACCGTGCTCGCGCTCATCGCCCACACGGCGGGCTTCGTCGCGCTGGCGATCGTCGTGTTCGAGCTGATGTGGGGGATCAACTACCGCCGCGCGACGGTCGCCGCGCGCGTGCAGTACAGCGCGGCGCGCGTGACGGACGCCGCCGTCGCACGCTTCAGCGAGCGCATCGTCGACACGCTCAATGCGGACGTCGGCGCCGCGCACGAAGAGACGCTCGACCGGGACAAGCTGCGCGCGGCGTTCGAGCCGCTCGTGCGCCGGCTCGGCGACGGCTGGGACGTCGCCGTGGGCATTCCGAAGACGACGGTGCTGCAGCCGTACTACGACGCGGCCGGCATCGGCGGCCAGTACTCGCCGTTCGCGTTCGAGACGCTGCTCAACGCGTCGTTCTTGCCGGTGGAAGTCCCGCGCGCGCTCGCGCACGAGTGGGCGCACGTCGGCGGCTTCACCAACGAAGGCGACGCGAACTACATCGGCACGCTCGCGTGCCTGCGCTCGAACGATCCGCTCATCCGCTACTCGGGCGCGTACTGGACGTACGGCGAGCTGCCCGAGTCGCAGCGCAAACGCCTGCGGCTCGACCCGCGTGTGATCGCGGACTTCCGCGCCGGCCGCGAGCGTTTCTTGCGCCACTACAAGCCGCAGATCTTCGCCTTGCAGTGGCGGTTCTACGACCGCTACCTGCGCAGCAGCGGCGTCGCGGGCGGCGTCGCGTCGTACGGCGATTTCTTGAAGCTGCTGGTGGGCACGCAGCTGGACGATCAGGGCCTGCCGATCACGCGAATGCGGGCGTCAGCCGGCGGGCGTTCTCCGTCGTGATCGCGCGCAGCGTTGCTTCGTCGAGGCCGAGCGCGCGCAGGCCTTGCAGCTCGCCGTCGTATGCGTACGGGATGTTCGGGAAGTCGGTGCCGTAGACGATCTGGTGCGCGGCGCGCTCGACGTCCTCGCGCGTGATGGGCGGGCGCATCGGCGACACGGGCGCGAGCGCCATCGTGGTGTCGAGAAACAGCCGCGGCTCGTGCTGCATCATCTCGATGTACCGCTGCTGGTCCGGTTTCCCGAAGTGCGCGACGACGATGCGCAGCGTCGCGTGCGCTTCGAGCACGCGCGCGATGCGCCCCGGTGCGTCGTTGGTGTCCTCCGACCACGGGATCTTCCCCGCGTGCACCAGCACGAAGCCCTCGTGCTCGGCGACGGCATCGAGCGCGCCTGCGAGCCGCGGATCGTCGAGCTCGAACCCCTGCACGTCCTCGTGCACTTTCACGCCGGCGCAGCCG
Source organism: Vulcanimicrobiota bacterium (assembly GCA_963791645.1). Classification (GTDB taxonomy): domain Bacteria; phylum Vulcanimicrobiota; class Vulcanimicrobiia; order Vulcanimicrobiales; family Vulcanimicrobiaceae; genus Vulcanimicrobium. The sequence continues at coordinate 24,050 of CAWBTJ010000078.1, forward strand.
GCACGCAGCGCGGCGCGTATATCGCCCGCCGGATCGGGATCGTCCACGTGCACCGTGCCGAGCGGGATAGCGCCGGCGCCGAGCTCGCGCGCGGTATCGGTGAGCCAGGTGTTGAGGTCGCGCGCGATCCCCGGCTTGTGCGCGTAGGAAAAGAACGCGAAGCGCTCGACGCCGTGCTCGCGCAAGACGCGAGCAACTGCGTGCGGTTCGGTCGGGTGCTCCAGCACCCACGGCGAGTTCGCGGCGAACCAGCGCCGGATCGCCGCGAACAGGCGCGGCGGATGCAGGTGCGTGTGGACGTCGATCATCGCCCGCCACAAGCCGATGCGCGTGGCGCCGGGTTGCAGCGCAACCGTTCGAACGCCGTGCGGATCATCGGGCATCATGCAAACTCCAACCGACGTCACGCGCACCGCAGCGGTCCACTGGGAGGGCGACGTGTCGCGCGGCAAGGGCACGATCACGGCCGAGAGCGGCTTCGTCACCGCGGACTATTCGTTCGGCACGCGCTTCAGCGGCGACCCGGGGACCAATCCCGAGGAGCTGCTCGCCGCGGCGCACGCGTCGTGCTTCACGATGGCGATGAGCCTCGCGCTCACGCGCGAGGGCCACCCGCCGACGGCGATCGACACGAAGGCCGCCGTGCACCTCCACCGCGACGAGCACGGCGTCACGATCCCGCGGATCGACCTCACGACGACGGTCACGGCACCAGGTGTCGATGCAGACGAGTTCCAGCGCCTCGCGAAGGGCGCGAAGGAAAATTGCCCGGTGAGCCGCGCGCTGCACGCGGTCGAGATCGAGCTGGTTGCTCGACTCAATCCTTAACCTTCGGTACGGTCGGACCGCCAGGACAACGCCGGGGAAGGGCGCACCTCCCACGGTCATGCAAATCGCCTCCGCCAAGCAGCGGGTTCCTCGTTGGGCCACGTTCGCAGGCCTCGCCGTCGTGCACCTCGGCGCCCTGTGCGCATTCATCCCCGGCACGTTCCACTGGAGCGCACTCATCGTGCTCCTCGTTCTGTACTACACGACGGGCGCATGGGGCATCTGCCTCGGCTATCACCGCCTCCTCACGCATCGCAGCTTGAAGCTTGCGAAGCCGCTCGAGTACGCGGCGGCGATTCTCGGCACGTTGGCGCTGCAAGGCGGTCCGATCGACTGGATCTCGACGCACCGTGCGCACCACGCGCACACCGACAAGGAAGGCGACCCGCACGACATCCACCGCGGCTTGATGTGGAGCCACTTCGAATGGCTCTACAAACCCAACGACGCGATGCTTTCGCCTGCGGAACAAGTGCGCCTCGCGCCAGATTTGGCGAACGACAAGTTCTATCAGTTCCTCGAGAACTCGTACCTGTGGTGGACGATCGCGCTCGGCGCCGTGTTGCTCGCGGTCGGCGGCGTATCGTGGCTGATCTGGGGCGTGTTCGTGCGCATCGTGATCACGTATCACATCACGTGGCTGGTCAACAGCGCGGCGCACCACAGCGGCTACCAAACGTTCCGCACCGGCGACAAGTCGACCAACAACTGGTGGGTCGCGTTCCTCGCGTGGGGCGAAGGCTGGCACAACAACCACCACGCGTTCCCGTTCAGCGCGCGCCACGGCCTGCGCTGGTTCGAGATCGATTTCACCTGGTGGACGATCAAATTCCTCGCGTGGATGAAGCTCGCCCGCGACATCAAGCTGCCGACGCCGCAGATGATGAAGCGCATGCAGCTCCAGCCGCAGCAACCACAGCGCGAACGCGCGTAGCGCTGACTCGACGAATCGAACGGAAGACCCCGGCGAGATGATCGCCGGGGTTCTTTGCTAGAAGAGAGCACGGTGAACCACCGCCGGCGCGTTTGGAAGCTTCCCGCATTCGTCGCGGTGGTACTGACGACGCTCATCCTGGCAGTCCTCATCCAATACGTCGGCCTGGCGTTGCTGCACGTCGTGCGGCAGCGGTACGACGCGTCGCAGCTGGCGCTCATTCTCGGCGCCCGCGAAACGGTTGCGCTCGTCGCTGCAGGCGGTCTCGCGAAGCTTTGTCTCGGAGCATCGTGGAGCGATCTCGGTTTACGACGCCCGAGCGGGCGACAGATTTTGATCGGAGGCGTCCTCGGGCTGATGCTCACCGCGCTAACCACCGGGTTGCTGGCCGCAATCGGATCGCGGAGCGATACGGCTGTCGACACGATCGTTCGAGCCGCGGCGTACGGAACACCACCCTGGCGCCTGGTCTTGTTCGCCGTCATCGGCCTGTACTCGCCGATCGTTCAAGAAGTCGTGTTTCGCGGGTTGTTACTGCAGGGCCTGATGCAGCGAATGCACGTGGCGCTCGCGCTCGGCATGAGTTCCGCGATCTTTGCGTTCGCTCACGCAGGCGCTGGCGCGCTCTCCGTGGCCGACACGTTTGTGTTCGGCGTGCTTCAGGGTGCGCTCTTTGTTCGGTATCGCTCGCTCACTGCACCGATCGCATCACACGTCGCCGCCAATTCAGCCTCCATGCTCGTCGTGATCTGGGCCTTACACCGAGCGGGCTGGTGAACGGCGCCGCTATAGCGCGTAGAATGCGCGATGGCGGGAACGTGTCGGAATCGAACCGACCAGTCGCCTTGCGACGACCTCCACGGTTTTGAAGACCGGGCGGGCCACCAGACCCGTACGCTCCCACGCTGGGAGAAGTGTTGTCCTGTAAGGCTTTTTTCGCTGATCGAAGCTATGGCCTTCTACGGTAGTTCGGAGCCATTGCCACCATTTGTCCATATCACGTCCCGGTCAGCCGCGCTATTCACCAGGCGCGGACGCGAGACGGCGACGACCCCTTGGCGCGAGCGCCGTCACTTCGGCTGTGCAACATTTTTTTTGCGTGGCTCGCCGAATGGAGAGTGACGTCGCGAAGGTGCAGTCTCGGCGCTTTTAGCTTGTCGTCGCGCTACGGCGACGAGCCCCGCTCGCAGTCCATGATCCGGTTCCCGGTTCGGCCATGGATGTGGATCTTCGGCCGCACAAGATTCTCATAGTCCGCCGTCTGTCCGCCGAAACCGCTCCCGCGAAATTGCAGCAAAGCCGTCTGCGGATTGTAGGAATACGTCCCTGCGCCGCCCGAGGCGGTATACGTGCTCGGGCCGGTGATGGTGAGGTCGCCGTTGCTGACCAGCATGCCGTTGAGGAACGTTACGCAGGCGTAATGTCCCGTCGCGACCCCGGCGGGCGGAGGGGCCGCCGCGCCTCCCCGGCGGATCGAGTCGAGGGTCGCGTCTGACGCCTTTGCCCCACCGGGGATCGGCTCCGCCGGCCCGGTACCGACCGGTCGTAGAAAGCTCACGGGCTTCCACGAATCCATCGTGCTTTCGTAGCCAAGCGGGTGGGTCCGGCAGCGGTACCGTTGCTCGATCATCGTGCCATTGAACGGCGTCGTCGCTGGGCGGACGTCGATCACGACGGATTGATACCACCGCCCGCCGTCTGCTGCCTCGACCCGCTGGCCAACTCGGCACAGGCCGTCTCCGCCCGCCGGGTGCCGTGCTGCGGCCGGCGGAGGCATCGCATGATTGGCCGTGGGAGCCGCAGGACCAGTTCCGCGTTGCGGGGGCGTTTGATGCTGCGCCTGCTGCTGACCGCCAGCTGGTGCCCGGATAACCTCGTTCCAGGCAACGCGGGTCCACGCCTCGCCGTCAATTCGGACCTCGTAGGGATACGGCGCGCCCGGTGTCACCTTGACGATGGTCGCAGGGTCCCAACGAGTACCGCTCAGCATGACCTCGACACGATCGCCTACTTTGTACGGCACCGTCTGAGCAATTTGGGTCGCGCCGGCAGCGCGATCGCTCACGAAGACCGGCGCCGCGTCGACCCGCACGTATGCCGTCGCCACGGTCAAAGACGCGCAGGCGCACAGACAAACTCGGCGCGCTATGGAACGCAGGCGGTTCAGGGGTAGCATCACGCTGCAAGACCTCACAAAACGGGGAGCTACTGGTTCTGGACTGTAGCAGACGGTTGCAGTCGCATCAGGGGCACATTGCCCTACGTGACGATAGGGCTCTGAGGGCAGCGATGCTCTGTGCAGACGATGCAGCGTTCATCGTGACGTCGATACGGGACCTGGGTCTTCTCGGTCAAGACGACTTTTCAATGTGCAATACCGAACAATAGCAATGCCGTCTTTTTTCGCGAGGCGGACTGTGCGACTCGACAACGGCACATGCCGAATGCTTCTGCGATTGGACGCGCCACTTTCAAACTATCCGGACGATTAGAGCAGGGAACGCGACACCTGCGGGCTTTTCGGCCGGCAGTGTCGATGACGACCACTATCGCCATGCAAAGTTGCCATTTTTTGCAAGGTACGCATTTCAGATTGCTCGAGCAGCTCATTGACGACTCGAGCCTCACAGGACGACTTCCGAGCGCGCCGGGATGCTTCGGGAAGTATCCGAACGCATTGGAAGACCGGGCGGGCCACCAGACCCGTACGCTCCCACGATTGGGAGAAGTGTTGTCCTGTAAGGTTATTCGCCGATCGGGGCTATGGCTTTCTACGGTGGTTCAGAGCCGTCGCCACCATTCGCCGGCCCGTTTGCCGACGATTTGCTAACGACCGCTGCGAGTCGATCCGCCGACGGCTCATCGTGCTCGGCGAGGGCGGCGATATATGTAGAAGAGTCAGAAACCCAGCCCAGGAGCACTTCGATAACAAGCAGAGAGGCTTCGTGATTGCTGCGAGCTAGGCCAGCTCCAATGGGTTCAGCCGTGCAATCTGCCAAGAGAAGGCACGTGTAATCGCGGAACATCGCGTCACGAATGGTGGACTCGACACAGACGCTCGTCGTGCACCCGGTGAAAATCAGGTTGTTGATCGAACGAGTTCTGAGAATCTCATCCAGACCGGTGCCGTAGAAGCCGCTGTATCGGTTCTTGTAGAGAACGACGTCGCCGGCTTCGGGAGTAAGTTCCGACACGATCGCAGTGTTCCACGTATCTCGGATCAAGATCCGGCTCGCCGTACCGTCCGGAGCAATCACCGCCGCGCCCGCGCCCAATATGCGGTGCTTCCGCCAGTTCGGGTCATCGGGGCCGCCGGCGTCGGAGAGATCGGGCCGAAAGCCCATTTTCAAGTAGACGATGGCGACCCCGGCCTGCCGCGCAGCGGCCAGAACTCGACCGGTGGGCTCAATGGCCTCTCGGATGCCGGAAATATCGATCCCCGACAAAGCGAACATCCCGCCCTCAGACCCGAAGTCATTCTGCATATCGACGACGATGACGGCACTCCGCGCTACGTCGAGGGTTAAGGCTTCCGGCTTTGCGTTGACGACGATCCTTCGCCCGGCTGGTCGCATAGCATTGCTCCTTGGTTTCGATCCGGCAGCGAGGCGCTGCCACCATCGCTTCCACGATTTTCAACGGGATGTGTCGATATCACTCGACGCGTTAGGATACTCGAAGCCGAAAAATGCCACGCTGGAAAACAACGGGCGTTTATGTGATGAGGAACACACGCGCGCTCTTGAGTCCAAATTATCGATCGCAGCTATTGCGCCTGCTGGGCCGGGGGCAGCGGCTCTTGCGCGCCGCGTTGCGGGAAGCGGAACCGGTGGCGGGGGCAAGTCGACTCGTGGTGGTACTGGTCCTCAATTCGACCCAAGTTCAACGAGGAGACTCTCCATGGCCGCGCCTACCAATGCCGAAGTTGAGGAACACATGGCGCCCTCCGCAGATCTGATTATGGATCTGGCGTTTGCTTTTCAAAAAACCTACGCGCTGCGCGCCGCAGTCGAACTCGACCTCTTCACGGCAATCGGCGAGGGGTCCGATACCGTTTCCGCCCTAGCCAAGGCCCGTGGAGTTTCAGACCGCGGCGCGCGCATCCTGTGCGATTTTCTCGTGACATGCACCTTGTTGTCCAAGCACGCTGACCGGTATTCGCTCACCCCAACGTCCGCTGCCTTTCTCGACCGCCGTTCTCCCGGTTTTTTCGGAACGGCGCTTCAGTTTCTGACCCAACCCGAAGTAATGCAGGGGGCAGCTGCCACGGTCGAGATCGTGCGCGCGGGGACGTTGCCGACCGGCGAGGGCGCCTTGGAACCAGAGCACCCGATGTGGGTGTCGTTCGCCGAGAGCATGGCAGGGTTCATGGGGCTTCCTGCGATGTTGACGGCCAACCTTGCACCGCTTCCGACCGACCGCGAGAGCAAGGTACTCGATATTGCAGCCGGTCACGGCGAGTTCGGCATCGCCATCGCGCGCAGCTTCCCGCAAGCACGCATCGTCGCGCTGGATTGGCCGTCAGTGCTTGATGTGGCACGATCGCGTGCGGCGGACGCCGGTGTGGCGAACCGTTTCGACGAGCTTGCCGGCGACGCGTTCGATGTGTCTTATGGAGACGATTACGACCTGGTGCTCATTCCGAATTTTATGCACCACTTCGACGAGAAGCGCAATGTTGAGCTGCTAACCAAAGTCCGCTCGGCACTCAAACCGGGCGGTTGCGTGATCGCGGTTGAGTTCGTGCCGGCAGAGGACCGCGTTACGCCGCCGATGCCCGCACGCTTCGCGTACACGATGTTGACGACAACCGCGCACGGCGATGCATATCCTGCAACTGCCTTCGAGCGCATGTTTGCCCTTGCCGGATTTGGCCGCACTGAAATGACGCAACTACACCCAACGGCACAGACAGCAATCATCTCCTACGCGCGGTAGCCCAATATATTGACGGCTGGTGCATAGCATTGCTCCCGTTTTCGATCCGGCGCTGCATCGACACTGATGCGGTATGACGGGGCCGATAAATGCCGCCTGAGGAGCCCTCCAAATTTCATATAACGGGGCCTAGCGGGATCGATGGTGAGCGCTAGAGGGTCAGGGGGTATCTGAGTACTCCCGACCGTTTTGCGCTCGGCCATTTTTGCGATTTGGTCGACTATAGCCGCCTTAAAGATGGCTTTAGAAAAGCACTTTTCAGCCAAATACGAACGGGACGATGTTGTCTGCCTCGCATTCGAAGCAGCGGGCAACTACTTCAGCGGCCCGCGCCGTAATGTGGCGGCCGGGGCCAACACCACTGATTAGGGCCGTATCGCACGCTCCGCAAAGATAAAGCCCGTTGCCGTCCCCGATCCGTACGGGGCCGTCGCTGGTCTTCAAGCGAGTAGCGTCGGAAGTGGCAGCCTGAGCAGTGTCCAGATGAAGCTGGATGTGCGCCGCGCCCCGGATCTCAGCGTGCAAAATGCGGTTTCCTCATCTTGGTTCGTGTGCGCGCCGCGTAATTAGGGTTTGTAGGCAGCCCCCAGCGGCTTGTTGTTGATATGGACGAATCCGGTTTGTTTGGGCGCTGCGGCGAACGCGCTGCAGGACTTGTCGTCGAAGCCGGTCGGTACGGCGGTTGCGCTGATGTCGAAAATGTACAGACCGTTCTGCGCCGTCGCCGTCGAGCCGTTGTAGGACTGCAGGGCGATGAGCAGTTTGGTGTTCGACAACCAGGTCAGCGAGTTTACGACGGCACCGCCGCCGTAGATGTATGTGGTGCCGCACGAGGTGGTCGTGCCGTTAAAGGGGATCGGGCCGTTGACGGCGTTCCGGGCTGGAGTATTGTCGTACACGTTCACCAACGGGTACCCCAAGAGGCCGCCTGCGCCCGACACCGCCACGTAGCCATTCGGTGCAACCGCCACCTTGTCGTTGCGCAACCCGGTGTTGATCGCGAACTGCTGGGTCCCAGCGAGATTGTAGAACGTCAGCAGCTTGTGGAATGCCGAGTTGTTCGCGATGACGAGCTGGCTGTTCGCGGTATCCCAAGCGATCTGGTGCGGAATGTCGATGCCGTACGTGGCGGGGATGGCGCAGGGGTTCGCGGTGCAGTTCGTGCCCGCGCCGGACGGCAGGATGTCCGTCTCGCTGCTGGTCGTCGCGCTGGTGGGCGTTACGATTGCGATCTTCGCGCTGCCGGTGTTGTGCGCGGGATCGTTCTCGGGGCCCGTAGTGAGGGAGATCGCGTACGAGCCGGCGGCCAGCGTCGGAAGATTCGTGAGGCCGAAGCTGCCGTATCCGCTCGCGGTCAGGTCGCGCCCAATGGCGGCCGCGGTGTAGTTGCCGGTGAGCAGGAACTCGGCGAGCTGGACGGGCGCGGTGATGGGGTTGTTGGCGAGCGCCACGCTGCCGTCGCGGCTGTCGTATGCGATGCCGACCGGGTCGTCGACGTTCGTCGTCACGGTGGTCGAGGCGTTCTGGCCGGTCGCGATCGCGCCGACGGGGACGCATGCCAGGTTGCCGTTATCCTGCGGGGTGCCGGTGGTCGTGCCGCCGTTGCCGATCAGCAGGTCGCCCGTGCTGTCGAACACGAGGTTCAGCGGGTTGTCGACGTCCGGCGGCCCGGACCCGCCGTTGGAGTTTGTGACCGCGAGCGTCGCCGGCGTGTAGGGGCTGATGGTATCCGCGCCGCCGCTGCCGCCCAATGCGACGGTGAACAGGTCAACTGCGCCGCTACCCACGCCAAACTGTTCCACGACAGCCAGGAAATTGCTCGGCGGTGGATTTCCGGTGGCGAACGTGTAGGATTTCGTCTTGGTGAAGCTCAGGCCGTCGGAACTGCCGGTGGAGTCGGCTTGCACGGCCTGCACATTGATCGTGCCGCTCACGCCGGAGGCGCTCGGAGTCAAGACATACGTTTGGGCGGCCTGGTTGACGCTCACGCCGATCGTGCCGCCGGTGACGCCGGTCGCGCTCACGCTGAGCTTCGGTAACCCGGGAGACACGATGGTCTTGGTCGCCGGATCGGTGTAGGATACGCTGAACGAAACCGGGGTTGTGCCGACGGAGCCGAACGAACTGCCGACCGGACCGTTCTGACAGCTTCCGCTCCCGCTCACCGTCATCGTCGCAGCGTTGGCGTCGAGCACGACGCTAAATGCGCCGCCGGGGCCGTTGGCAACGCCTTGCACGATCGTCACGGTCGATTTCTGCTCGGAGAGCACGTTGCCGCCGCCCGCGGCGCCGTTGTTTGCGTCGTAGGTGGTGAACGTGACCGCATCGCTGCCGATGGGCAGCTTCACCACCATGGTGCAAATGTAATTCGCGCCGGACGGCGTGCACGGCGCGCCCGGCGCGATGCCGGTGCCGTTGGGGACGTTGAGGACTTGCGTGGTGATCGGAGCGGGAGCGGGCGATGTGGCGGACGCCGAATTCAGGGTGAGCTGGATCGACTTCGTCGCCGAGGAGACGTACTTCGCCGTGCGCGAGCCCGAGATGCTTCGCGCCTTCGCCGATGTCGAGACCTGGGGGACCGTGAACTGGAATGTCGCAAGCGCCGTGGCGACGTTGTTCGTTCCGTTGATCGGGGCCGACGCCGCCGGCGGTGTCACAGCGGACTGCGCGCGACCACCGCACGAAGCCAAGGACGGGGCGAGCGCAAGCGCCAGAACGACGAAACACAAACGACGAAGCGGTGACATACCTATCTCCAGGGCGGCGTGATCAGGTGACGTTGAAGTTCGACGTGCTCACGGAGATCCAAAGGATCTTCGGCTGCCCGACGCGTCCGTCTGCGTCATGGGGCTATTTGCCGTGCGGCGACCGCTGCGCGGAAGACGCGTTGCGGGGAATCGTCAACGATAGCGTACCGGTGAGGCCCGACGGCGTCGTCGTCGGCGCGCTCGCTATCGGCGCAGCGGACGACGAACCTGGCCCGCCCTGGCAGCCTACCAGCGCAACCGCGGTTGCACAGCAATGCCCCGAGTGCTGCGGAAACGTCCTTTACTTGGATGACAACCAACGATCTGACAAGCGGCGAAGCAATCGACAAAAGTCGCTTGCGAGAAACGCCCGGTAGATTTCACCCAGCGGCGTTTTGTTCGTGCGTGCAGAGCGGGCGAACCTTTTTGTGTCGAACAAATTTTCGTTTAGCGAACAAATCGGTCGGCGCGAATAGTTGTGCGTTACCTTAACGCGAGCGCGGCGCTACTTCATTAGCTGCTCCGTGAAGTACGTCATCGCGAGGGCCGTCGTGAATGACTGCTCTGCGATGTTGGCCCCCGGGCCGTGCCCGCCTTCGATCACCTCGTAGAAGAGGTACGGAATGCCCATCGACGCCAGCTTCGCGGCGAACTTGCGCGCGTGCTGCGGGCCGACGCGGTCGTCCTTGGTCGTCGTCCAGATGAACGGCTTCGGATATGCCACGCCGGGCTTGAGGTTGTTGTACGGCGAGATCGACGCCAGGAACGCTCGCTCGTCCGGATTCGACACGCTGCCGTATTCGCCGACCCATGACGCGCCGGCTTGGATCTTCTCGAAGCGCAGCATGTCGAGCAGCGGCACCTCGATCTCGAGCGCATTCCAAAGCTCCGGGTGCTGCGTGAACTCGACGCCCATCAGCAGCCCGCCGTTCGAGCCGCCCTTGATGCCGAGATGCCGCGGCGTCGTGACCTTCGTTGCGATGAGATCTTGGGCAACCGCCGTGAAGTCGTCGTAGACCAGTTGCCGGTGCGTCTTGAGCCCGGCTTCATGCCACGCGGGCCCGAACTCGCCGCCGCCGCGAATGTTCGCCAGCACGTACACGCCGCCGCGCTCCAGCCACAGCTTGCCCAAGCCGCCGTCGTACTCCGGCGTTTCCGAGACGCCGAACCCGCCGTACCCGGTCAGGATCGTCGGATTGCTGCCGTCGAGCTTCATGTTCTTCGGATGAACGATGAAGTACGGGATCTTCGTGCCGTCCTTCGATGTGGCGAAGCGCTGATCGACGGCGTCTCCCGACGCGTCGAACTTCGCCGCCTCCGCCTTCGCGCGCGTCAGCGCACCCGTGCTGATGTCGGCGAGCAACAACGTCGGCGGCGTCAAGAAACCGGTCACCGCCACGAACGCGCTCGTTCCGTATCTGTCGGCCGTCTGCAGACCGACCGACGAATTGTCGGGCACGTTCAGCGCGCGCACCGACCAGCCGTCGTGAGCTGCCGGCGTGTAGACGAACGCGCGACCTCGCACGTTGTCGTAGATCGCGACGACGAGCTGGTCGCGCGTCGTGCTCGTGCCGGCGAGCGTTTGGCGCGGGCCCGGAGCAAAAACGAGCGCCGGGCGCAGGTGTTCCGGATCGCGTAGCGTCGCGGAGAGATCGAGCGATACGAGGGCGCCCGCCGGAAACACCGCGCCGTCGACCGTCCACGGCTCCTTGATCTCGATCAGCAACCGGCCCGCGAGCAGTTGCCGTATCGACGACTTGAGCGGGATGTTCAGCTTGCGCGGCCCGCTGGGCGTGATGATTTGCGTCTCGGTTTGAAAGAACGTTACCGCCCGCCGAATGAACTGGACGCGGCGGCCGTCCCCGTCGGACCGCCCGGTAGGATCCACGTCGACGTCGGTTTTCGCACCCCGCGCGATCTCCACCGCGCTCGACAACGGTTTGCCGCGCTCCAGCCGCTTGACCACGAACGGATACCCCGATGCGGTCAGCGTGCCCGGCTCCCATTCGCGAGCGACGAACAGCGCGTCTTGCGTCGCCCACGCGACCGATTGTTTGCCGCGCGGAAGGACGAAGCCGCCCGGCACGAACGAGCGTCGCGCCAGATCGAACTCGCGCAGCGTGACGGCGTCTTCGCCGCCGTCCGACAAACTGATCAGGCAGCGCGTCCGGCTCGGCGATTCGCAGTTGCTCGCCTCCCACACCCAGTTTCTCTTCTCCGCCTTCGCGACCGCGTCGAGATCGAGCACCGTCGTCCACGCCGGTGCGGCGCTCGCATAGCTCGCGAGCGAGGTGGTGCGCCAGATGCCGCGCACATGGTGCGCGTCCTGCCAGAAATTATACATGCGGCCGTTGACGAACACCGGGTACGGAAGCCGGTCCTTGGCCTCGCCGATCCTGCGCGCGGTCGCGTAAAAGCCGGCGAACCGCGGGTCGTTCTGCAGCACGCTCAACGTCTTCGCGTTCTCCGCTTTGACCCAGTCGACCGCGCGCGCGCCGTTGACGTCTTCCAGCCACAGAAACGGGTCCGGGGAATCTCCGCCGGCCGCGGGCGTCGCCGAAGCCGCCGGTGGTTGCGGCGGCGTCTGCGCAACGGCGCTCGGCGCGGTGAACGAAAGAGTCAGCAGAGCGATGAGTCCAAGGGCGCGAATCAACGTCGATACCTCGATTTTCGGGAGTGCCGGGACGGATTGGAGGGCGCACGCGCGTCCGCTCCAAAAAACGTCCGCAGTGAACGGCACGCAGCGGCTCGCGCCGATCGTCCTCGGGACCGCGTTCTTCCTGATCCCGCTGTTCCCCGCGTTCATCACGCTCACCGGCGCCGGGGTTCCCGGCGTTTCCCTGCTGCCCAAGGCGCTCGCGCTCGCGCTGCTCGCGCTCGCCTGCGCCATCGCCGCGTGCTTCGCGCTGCTGCTGGCGACGGCGCGCGGCGAGTCGGGTCCGCTGGTGATCCCGCTGGCGATGTTTCCGCTCGCGGCCGCCGCTGCGGCGCTGCTCGGCTTCGATATGCGCGCCGGCGCGCTCTTCATCGCGATCCTCGCCTGCGGGTTGATGTGGCACGTGACGGTCCTGCGTTTCTTCCGCACGCCGCACGTCGCGGCGGCGATCTACGGATCGTTCCTCTCATCCGGCGCGCTCGCAGCGACCGTCGCGATCGTGATGGTGCTGACGAAAACACCCGCGGGCCTGTACACGGTCGGGCACGGGCGGGCGATCGGCTCGTTCATCGTGCCCGGCGAGCTCGCCGGTTACTTGATCGTGTACGTGCCGTTCGCGTTCGCGATCGCGACCGCGCCGGACACCTCGCGCGCGCTGCGCGTTGTCGCAAGCGTCGGCGCCGTCGTGGGCTCCGCCGCGTTCGTGCTCACGTTCTCGCGCGCCGGCTGGGTGGGGATGGCCGCGGCGATCGCGTTCTTCGTCTTCATGCGGCAAGGGCGGCGCGGCGCGCGGTACGCGATCGCGATCGTCGGCGTCGCGATCGTCGCGCTCGGCTTCGTGTTCAACTCGCATCACGACCCGTCCGAGAACTTCACGCGCCTTTCGATCTGGCAGGCGGCGGTCGCCATGATCGCGCGCTTCCCGCTCACGGGCGTCGGGCCGTTCGAGTTCTCGACCGTGTACGCCCTCGTTCGATTTCCGGACGCGGAGCCGGGCGCGTATCACGCGCATAGTTTTCTGCTGACGGTCGCGGCCGAAGCCGGGCTCGCCGGCGTCGCCGCCGTGCTGTTCGGCTGGTGGCGCTTCGTCGTGGTGTTCGGCGAGCGGTCGCGGCAAACGCCGCGACGACCCACGCCCGCGCTCGCGATCGCGATCGCGGCGGGGCTGGTGGGGACGTGGGTGCAGGGTCTCATCGACATGGTGAGCGTCGTGCTCTTCGCGCTGTGGCTGCCGTTCATGGCGCTGGCGCTGGCGACCGCCGAGCACGAAAAGATCGAGACGCCGACCGCCGCAGGGCGAGCGCGCCCCCCGCATCCCTACGCGACGTTGTCGCGCGCCGCGGCCGGCGTCGCCCTCGCGATCGTCGTCGCCGTGTGCGCGTTCGTTCAGCTCGGTTCCGACGCCGTGTTCGCGCGGGCCGCCGCGCCGGTCTCGCTCGCCGCGCACCTTCCGGCCGGCCTCGGCACCCGCGTCTACGAAACGCTGGAGCGCGTCGCTCCGCTGCCGTTCGTCGAAGCGATGCTCACCGACGATGCGCTGCAGCGCGGGGACCTCGCCGCGGCATCGTTTCACGCGGCGCGCATGCCCGTCGGCACGCTGCGCAACGAGGACGAAGCGCGCATCGCGCTGGCGCGCGGACGCCACGACGAAGCGATCCGCCGTTTTCTCGAAGCCGGCGACGACGCGGCGCTGCAAGCCGACGTGCTGCATCTGATCCAGACCGGTCGCGCGCGCGAGGCGTACGCGCTCGAAGACCGCGTCCGGCAGCGCCTCGTCGCTTCCAAGACGCGCCCGAACGCCGTCGCCGACAGCTGGTGGCGGCTCGGCCGCATCGCCGTGCGCATGCACGACGTTGGCGAAGCGGACCGCGACTACGCCCGCGCCCGCACGCTCGCGCCGTTCAACACGAAATACCTCATCGAATCCGGGACGCTCGCGCTGCAGCGCCGCCACGCCGACGCGGCCCGTGCGCTGTTCGCACGCGCGGCGGAGATCGATCCGGGCAGCGCGGAAGCCGTCGCCGGCATGGGGCTCGCCGCGCTCGACGCGGGCGACCGCGCCGAAGCGGAGCACCTCGCCGTCCGCGCGCTCCGCATGAACGCGCGCGCGCCGCTCGCCATGAGATTGCAGCAACGCTTACGAAACGGCGTGAGATGACCGCCGCGCTCACGATTCGCTCCGTTCGCGCGCGTCCCGTCGACCTCGCCTTGCAGCGTCCCGTCGAGACCGCGAGCGGCGTCATGCGCACCGCGCCGCTCGTGCTCGTCGACGTGCTGACGGAAGAGGGCGTCGTCGGGTGCAGCTACGTGCGCTGCTATACGCCCGTCGCGCTCGATCCGCTCGCGCGGCTGATCGCGAACCTCGAACCGCTGCTGCGCGGTGGCGGCGCGGCGCCGGCGGCGGTCGAGCGCAAGCTCCAGCGACTCTTTCGTCTGCTCGGCCCGCAAGGTCTCACCGGCATCGCGATGGCCGGCATCGACATGGCGCTGTGGGACGCGCGCGCGAAAGCGTGCGGCGTGCCGCTCGTGACGCTGCTCGGCGGCGAACCGAAGCCGATCCCGGCATACGCGAGCCTGCGCACCATGAGCCCCGCCGGCGCCGCGGCCGAAGCGGCGCAGCTGATCGCGCTCGGCTTCGACGCGATCAAGGTGAAGATCGGGCGCGCCGATCTCGCCGCCGATCTCGAGACGATTCGCGAAGTTCGCCGCGCGATCGGCGCCGATGCGAAGCTGATGGTCGACTACAATCAAAGCCTGTCGGTGCCCGATGCGATCGAACGCGCGCGCGTGCTCGACCACGAAGGTCTGTACTGGATCGAGGAGCCGACGCGCGCGGACGACTTCGAAGGGCACGCGCGCATCGCGGCTTCAGCGAACACCGCGATCCAGCTCGGCGAGAACTGGTGGGGACCGAACGACATGGCGAAAAGCATCGCGGCGCGCGCATCGGATCACGCGATGCTCGACGTCATGAAGCTCGGCGGCGTCACCGGCTGGCTACGCGCCGCCGCCCTCGCCGACGCGGCGGGATTGCCGGCGTCGAGCCACACGTTCCCGGAGCTCAGCGCGCATCTGCTCGGCGTGACGCCGACGTGCCGGTACCTCGAATATCTCGATCACGCGGGACCGATCCTCACCGAACCGGTACGCGTGGAGAACGGCTCCGTGCTGATGCCGGACCGCCCCGGCAGCGGGCTGGAATGGGATGAAGACGCGATTGAACGCGCGGGGCGGGGTTAGGAGCCGCGGACGCGTGCTTCGCGGTCGGCGTTGAACGTGCTGCGGACCGCTGCGACAGCAGCGTCGAGCGCCGCCTGAGGGCTGCGTTTGCACGTGCACGTCTCGCGCGCGGTTCCCGGACAGCCGCCGCGGTTGTGCTCCTCGACCCCGTGCCCGCAAGGGCACGAGACTAATGACGCCATCGATCCCCCTTCAAATTCACCCGCCTAACGTTCATCGGCACGTCGGCGTCGCGATTCGAGAGCGAGGAAGCGTCGAAACCCCGAAATCGGGGGGACACGAGCAAGCGCTCACGTGGGTATATGACGAGCGATGGAAGCGGCGCTGAACCCCCTCGCGCGCGACCCGGAAGCGCTGGAACTGTTCCGCGACCGCGTGGACCGCGGCGAATGGCGCGCCGCGCGGCGGCTGGGACTGGCCCTGCAGCTGCACCGCGTCACGCCCCAGCGCATCTTCGAAGACGATGCGGCGTACTTGAAGCGGCTCGCCGATTCGTACGCCGGCCGGAGCCGCCGCTCGCGTAGGTGAACCGGCGCCGAACGCCGGAGGACACCGCGTGAACGCACGCTATTCGGCGCGCCTGAGCGCATTT
>CAWBTJ010000079.1:0-38420 GCA_963791645.1 Vulcanimicrobiota bacterium
ATGCGCACGCTCACGGATGTCTTCGCTCCCGAAACGCCCCTGCTCCCGGAAGGCCTCCGCACCCTCGTGGTCTCACCCGGCCGCGTCGTGGAGCCCGGCCAGACGGTCCATGCCACGTTCACCTTCCGCAACCTCGGCGGCGGCACGGCGACGGGCTTTCGCGCGCGCTTCCGCCTACCTGAAGGGCTGACGTACCTGGTCGGCACCGCGAGCATCGACAACACGCCGCTCGACGAGCAAGGCGGCCTCACGACGCTGCTGCAGAGCTCGGGCGCCGACATCGGCGACATCCCCGCCGGCAGCGAACGCCGCATCTCGCTGGCGTACACCGTCGCGCCGACGATCGAGAACGGCACGCCGATCACGCTGCAGGCCGCCATCTCGTCGTTCGAAGTGCCGCTCATCGGCTCCAACGTCGTGCGGCTCGTCGTGCGCAGCAAGCCGCAGCTGCAGAACCCGCTCACGAAGCTCACCGTCGCCGCGGTGCGCGAGACCGCGCCCGGCCAGGAGCTGCAGGTCAAGGCGCAAGTCCACAACTCGGGCCAGAGCAGCGCGCACGATCTCATCGTGCTGCTGCCGGTGCCCGCGAACACCACGTACGTCGCCGACAGCGCGCGCGTCAGCGGCCACGGCGCGGGCGGCTCCGAACGCGATCCGTTCGGCTTCGGCCGGCCGTCGATCACGGTGAAGACGCTCGGCCCGGGCACCACCGTCGACGTCGGCTACCGCGTGCTGATCGATCCCGTCGTCGAGGATGCGACCGCGATCGCGGTGTCGGGCGCGGTGTGCTCGCAAGAAGTCGCGGAGTTCGCGCTCGCGCCCGTGACGCTGAAGGTCGCGTCGGCGCCGTCGTTCGCCGGCGTCGAAACGGAGTTTCGCGCGGACTGCGAAGACGACGTCGAACCAGGGCAGCGCGTCGCGCTCGCGCTGCGCGCGCGCAACACCGGCACGGCGATCGCGCGCGCGGTGCGGCTTGAAGCTGGATCTGCCCGACGGGCTCGCGTACACGCCGGGCTCGCGCGCGATCGACGGCGTCCCCGTGGTCGATCAAGCCGGCGACGGCGGTTCGTTCGACATCGGCGATCTCGTGCCGGGGCGGTCGGTCGAGGTCGCGCTCGACGTGGTCGTCGTCGCGCCGCAAGCCAACGGCCGCGAGATCCAGCTCGGCGCGGCGGTGGAGTGGAAGAAGGGCCAGCGCCGCTTCGACCGCACCGTCACGGTGCATTCCGCGCCGCAGTTCCCCGCCGCGTTCAACGACGTCGTGCGCGAGAGCCCGCGCCGCCTGGGCCCGGGCGATGCGATCGTCGCGACCGTGCATCTCGCGAACCTCGGCGCCGACGTCGCGACCGACGTGCGGCTGCTGCTCGAAGGCGACGAAGGGCTCGAAGGCCTGCGCGCGCTCGAAGGCAAGAACGAGTTGCCGGTGCGCGACGACGGCGCGGTGCAGCTCGACACGCTCGAGCCCGGCAAACCGCGCACGGTGCGCGTCGAAGCGCGCGTCGCCGCCGTGATCGAAGACGAGACGCAACTGCGCTTGCGCGCGACGCTGCGCACGGCGCAGCTCGATCCGCTCGAGCTCGGCGCCGCGACGCACGTCGTCGCGTCGCGCCCGAAGTTCTCCGCCGCCAGCTCGAAGCTCGCGCTCGCCGGCAACGAAGTGCTGCGCCCGAACCGCACGACGCTGTGCCGGCTCTCGCTCGCCAACGAAGGCACCGATGCGGGCCGCGACGTGCGCGTGCGCTTGCAGCTACCCGAAGAATTGCGGCTCGAAGGCGTGGAGGGCGCGTCGCGCGACGGCCAGAGCGTCGTGTTCGGCGCGGTGCCGGCGGGCGAGACGCGCGACGCCACCGTGCACCTGCGGCTCGTCGCGACGATCTCGCACGGCGACGTGCTCGAAGTCGGCGCGCGCGTGAGCGGGCTCAACGTCGTGCCCTTCTCGCTGGAGACGATGCGCGTCGCAACGCACGCGGAGCCGGCGTTTGCCGACAACGCGACCCTCGTCTCGACGCCCGACGACGCGATCGACGCCGGCGGCGAGCTGACGTACACGCTGTCGCTGCGCAACTCCGGCGACGGCGCGGCGAAGCGCCTCACCGCGCGGCTCGAAGCACCGGCGAAAACGGTGTACGCGCACGGCACCACGACGGTCAACGACGTGTCGCTGCTGGATTTCGCGGGCACGTCGCCGCTGCTGACGCCCAGCGGCTTGACGCTGGCCGACGTCGGACCCGGCGTCGAAGTGATCGCGCGGCTGCGCGTGATCGTCAACACGCCGCTGCCCGCCGGCACCACGATCGAAGCGCGCGCGCTGGTGAGCTGGGACGACGCGCCGGAATTGTCCGTCAACGCGGAGCCGGTGCGCGTGCGCGCGGTCGCGGCGTTCGCGGTCAGCGAACCGGGGCTGCCGTTCTCCGTGCTCGACGCCGCGGCAGCGCTGGAACCGCCGCCCGCGCAGCACCAGCTGCCGCGCTCCGGCGCGCACGCTGCAACTGCCGCCGGCCGTCCCGGTGCGCGGCGGCGGACGCCACGGCAACGCGCTGAGCGGCAACGGCGAGCAGTCGCACGACGAACCGCGCTCCGGCGCGACGCTCACGCTCGAGCTCACCGAAGACAAGCTCGACTGGCTCGTGCCGTACCTGCGCGAAGCGACGTTCCCGGGCTTGCTGCCGCACCTGCTGCTGCTGCGCGCGCTCTTCCCCGACGGCGCGCAAGACGCCGACGCGGTGCTGCGCGCGCGGCTGCGCCGTCACGGCGAGCTGCTCAGCGACGTGATCGACACGCTGTTCGTGAAGCTGCGCCTGCCCGGCGCGCACACGGCGCCGCAAGACTTCGAGTCGCGCGAGCTGCGCTCGTCGCTGCGCGGCGTGCTCGAAGCGCTGCGCCGCGAGCGCGCGCCCGTCGACGACGAGCACGGCGACGTGCGGCTCGTCGGCAGCGTCGGCGCGCACGAGCTCGGCGCCGCGATCGACGCGCTCGAACGCGAACCGCTGCAGACCGCGACGCCGTGGCTCGCGCTCTCGCTGCTGATGGGCACCAAGCTCGAACGCGACGGCGACGTCGTCGCCGACTTCACGCCGTACCGCGAAGCGCTGCAGCACGCGCTGGCGGAAATGGGCCGGCTCTCCGCCGAGGAGTTCGAAGCGGCGCTGACGCGCCCGGTCGACCCGCGGCTCGACGAAGAACGCAGCCAGCTCGTCGACACGCTCGCCGAACAGCAGCACGCGCCCGCGTAGTGCCGACGACGACCGTCCTCCTCATCATCGCCGCGATCGCAATCGTCGCGGCGATCGCGTTCTTCGCGCTGCGCGGCCGCGCCGGACGCCGTCGCCGTCACAACGGGCGACGCGAACGACGACCCGGCGCTCTCCGCATCGGGCGAAGCGATGATCATCGGCGACGTGATGCCGATCGACTCGAACGAACCGTCCGTCCCACCGGGCACCGCCGAACCCCCACCCGAATCACTGTGGGAACGAACGAGCGCCAAACCACGTCCAGCGCAAGTCTACGAAGCCCCCCGCAAGCCGGAAACAACGCCGCGTCAGCCCGAGCGCTCGAGTCAGTCCGACGGCCCCCCAAGTCGGTCTGAGCTTGTCGAAGACTCCGCCACCCGGCGCGCCGACATCCGCTGGAGCAAACGCTTCGAACCGCGCGACGGCGCCTTCGACGACACGACGCGCTTGAACCTCATCCGCGACCTCGGCATCGTGCGCGCACCATGGGGCGTCCCGCTCCTGACGCAAGCCTACGAAGAAGAACCCGCCGTCGAACACCGCCGCGCCGCACTCCGCGCGCTCGCCGCATACCGCCACCCGGACACGCAACCGACGTTCGAGCTCGCGCTGCGCGCCGACGACGAAGAAACCCGCGCGATCGCCGCCAACGCGCTCACCGCGCTGAGCATCCGCGCCGCACTACCGTCGTAAGCTCAGCGCAAGTAGCGGTCGAACCATCCGGCGACGCGTTGCGCGACGTCGCGCTGGTTCGCGGGCTTCGCGAACAGGTGCCCTTCGCCCGGATAGATCACCAGCTCGGTGGGGACGCCGAGATCGCGTAGTGCGTGCCAGTACTCGTACGACTGCGTCACCGGCACCTCGGCGTCGCGGTCGCCCGCGACCATCAGCGTCGGCGTCTTCACCGCCTTTGATGTAGTTGATCGGCGAGCTCTTCGCGTACACGCTGGGATCGTCGTACACCGTCGCGCCGAAGTACGGGATCATCCACGTGTCGATCTCGTTGGTGCCGTAATAGCTGAGCCAGTCCGACAACCCGGCGCCGCTCACCGCCGCTTTGAAGCGGTTCGTCTGCGTGAGCGACCACATCGTCATGTATCCGCCGTAGCTCCAGCCGAAGATGCCGATGCGCTTGGAATCCACCGGGATCGTTTGTCCGACGGCGTCGAGCCCGCCGAGGATGTCGCGCAGATCGCCGTAGCCGAAGTCCTTGACGTTCGCGCGCGTGAACGCTTCGCCTTGACCGTAGCTGCCGCGCGGGTTCGGTTCGAACACGATGTAGCCGCGTGCGGCGAGCACCGCCTGGAACGCGAGCGGACCGCTCGGAAACAGCGGGTAGTGCGCGAACGCCGGCCCGCCGTGGATGTAGGTGACGATCGGATAGCGCACGCCCGGCTTCGCGTCGGGCGGAAAGATCAGCCAGCCTTGCACGCTGTTGCCGTCGCCGGTCCAGGTGATGCTGCGCGCGGGTCCGGTCAAGCGGCGCACGCGCGCGTTCGCCGACGTCACGGCGTGCATCGCGCCCAGCGACCCGATCGCGATCTCCGGCGGCGCCGTGATCGACTGCAGGATCGTCGCGGCGGTCTTGCCGTCGCGCGACAGCGACACGCCGGCGTCGCCGGGCGCCAAGCCGGCAAAGCCGCTCGCATAGATCGTCTCCTGACCGCTCCAGATCTGCTGCTGCCGTTTCGCGTCGGGATCGATCGACGCGATCACCATGCGATCCCCGGCGAGTTCCGTCGCGAGGATGCGGTTGCGCGAGCCGTTCCACGCGATCGTCACGACCGACGCTTTGAGGTTCGTCGTCACGTCGGTCGCCGTGCCGCCGGTCGCGGGCACGACGTAGACGTCGCCGCCCGTGATCGCCTCGTCGCTCATGATGCCGCCGATGTACGCGATCCGCTTGCCGTCGCCCGACCAGCGCGGCGACGCGATCTGCAAGTCGGGATGATGGATTTGCGCCGCGGCGCCCGTCTTCTCGTCGACCGTGTACAGCTCGGCGATCCACCAGTTCGCGTCGCCGTTGCCGTGCGCGGCCGTTGCGGCGAATCGCGTCCCGTCCGGCGACCAATCGTACTCGTAGACGTTCAGGTCGTCAGGCCCGAGCAGCCGGATCGGAGCCGGCCCTGAGCTTGGCGAAGGGCGCGCCGGGATCACCGCGAGCCGCTGCTCGTAGAACTTGCCGCCGATGACCCCGCTCGCGGGCGAGGACGGGCCGAGCGGGCTGGGCGGCCGCGGCGCGCCGGCCGAGTAGAGCAGCGCGATCCGGGTCCCGTCGGGCGACCAGCGCGGCGTGGACAGCGGCCCCTTCGCCGCGGTGAGCACCCGGGCGCCGCCGGCCGCGGCGAAGTCCTCGACCGCGATCTGGCCTTGGCCGCGGGCGTCGGTCGTCACGAAGGCGAGCCGCCGCCCGTCGGGCGACCACGCGACGTCGCCCTCGTCGCAGCGCCGCGCCGGACACGCCGTGATCGTGTGCGCCACCGCCGGCCGCGCGACGTCCGCGAGCCGGATCGCATTGCGGTCCCCGACGCTCTCGACATACGCGAAGCGCCGCCCGTCGGGCGAGAGCGCGACCTGCGAAAACTGGTGCACGCCTCCGAGCGCAGACGCGATCTGATCGAACGGCACGGCCTGCGCCCCCGCGGGCCCGACGCCAGCGATCACCGCGCCGAGCACGACCGCAACGCAAAGAAACCGACGGATCGTCATACGCCGTCGATACCGCCGCCCCGCCGCGTGTCCCTTGAGCTTGCCGTGCGCGCTTCGTGCGGGATAGGAACGGTGAAAGGCGCACAAAACACTTGACTAAGTCATATTAGCTAAGTCATGATGCCTCGGTGCGAACGGTGAACGTCCATGAAGCGAAGACCCATCTTTCCACGCTCCTTGCGGCAGTCGAGGCGGGCGAGGACGTGGTGATTGCACGCGCAGGCCGGCCGGTCGCGCTCCTGAGCCGGTTCCTCACCGACAAGCGGCCGATCGGAATGGACGACGGAAAGATCACGATCCCGGACGACTTCGACCGGTGGATCCCCGAAGAGTTCGAGCCCTACTTGTGACCCGCGCATTGCTGGACACGCACGTGTGGCTGTGGTCAACCGGCGCGTCGAACCGGCTCGGTTCGCGCACTCGGAGTCTGATCGAAGATCCGGCGAACGATCTGTGGCTCTCGGTTGCCAGTGCGTGGGAACTCGCTATCAAGGCGCGGCGGGGCCTCGAGCTCGGGGTCGCGGTCGATGAATACGTGCGCTCGCGATTGCGGCTGGGACGCATTCGCCAGCTCGATATCAGGCTGGATCACGTCCTTGCGGTCGCGCATCTGCCCGAGCACCATCGCGATCCGTTCGACCGGCTGCTGATCGCGCAAGCCCGCGCAGAGAACCTCGTCCTGGTCACCGCCGACCCGCAGATGGAGCGGTATGACCTCCACGTCCACGATGCAACGACGTGAGGCCACTCGCGTAAACATTGCCGCCGTGCGAGCCGATAACTGGGAGTACCGGCTGCCGCCGGCGCCAAGCATCCGCGAGAAGGAGCCCCTATGGATTCGGGTCTTCCTGCGCGCCACTTCCGGGCGCGCCTCAAGTCGAAGCCGCACCACGACCGTCTCAATGCGGTCGAAGTCCTGGTCGTCGCGCTGAGCCTGCTGGCGCTCGTCGACTGCGCTGTGATCGGCTGGCTGGTCGTCCACGGCCTCGGGAGCTAGCCCGAAAGAATCCTTTGTCCCCCCAAAATTGGGGGGACTTCGTGAGGCTTTCGTCTCGGGACTGAAAGCTCAATAATCGCTGAAATAGTAGGCCGAAAGCATGACCCATATCGGGACGTGCTCCTCACTTGGTACGAGCCTCCGGCGGCGAAGTGTGTCTAAGCGCACCGATGCGCAACGCCACACGCGAGGATCGCACCGACATGGCCGTAGCTCTCGACAACGAATTCGCCGCTCTTCCGCACGCCGACGCTCGTCCCGGGGTGCATTCTTTTTCACGTACCTGGGTGCTCGCGCTCGTCGTTTCCGATGTCGTGCTGTTCTTGGCCGCGACGTACCTCGCCGGCCTGTTCGTGAAGAGCTTCTGGTTGTCGAATCTGCCGATCCGGCACATCGCATTCCCCGCGATGCTCACGGCGGTGCTCTCCGTGGTGACGCTGTGGCAGCTGGGCTTGTACCGCCAGTCGTTCGCGATGTCGGTCCGCGACGAGTTCTATCATGCGGTCGCAGCCCTGGCCCTCGCATCCGCGCCGGTGCTCGTGTTCTTCTCGCTGTTTCCGATGATCTCGACGTCGCGCGTCGTGGCGATCGTCGCGCTCATCTTCGCGATCACGTTCATCGGCACGGTGCGCGCGATCGCGCACCACGTTCGCGACGCGGTCATGCTCGCGCGGCCGCGCCGCATCGCGGTCGTCGGCCACCCGTCGCGCCTGGAGTTCGCCGAAGACGCGATGCGCTCGCTCCCCAACGCGCGCGTGTTCCGGCTGTCCGTGCCCAACATCGACGCCGTCGGCGCGCTGACCCCCGACGCCGTCGCCGCGCAGCCGTGGTTCCAGCACGCCGCGGCGTGGGGCTGCGACACGCTCGTGTTCACCGAGGTCCTGGCGCCGTCGCTGATGCCGCAAGTCTTGTCGGCCGCCGAGCGCGTCGGCATGACGATCGCCTTCGCGCCGCCGCGGTTCCGCGTGCACGCCTACGAGCTCCACATGGAGTCGATCGGAAAGCAGGCGCTGATCGTCGCCCGGCCGTTGCGCGCGACGCAGCCCGGAGCGCGGCTCGGCAAGCGCGTGTTCGACCTCGTCGTGTCGGTCGCGGCGCTGGTCCTGTTCGCGCCGGTCATGGCGCTCGTCGCTGCGGCGATCTCGCTCGAGGACGGCGAGCCGGTGGTCTACCGCCAAGAGCGCGTCGGCCGCAACGGCAAGACGTTCCACATGCTCAAGTTCCGCTCGATGCGCTTGGACGCGGAGAAGGACGGCGCGCGCCTCGCGACCGTCGGCGACGCGCGCGTCACCGTCGTCGGAAAGCTCATCCGCCGCACCTCGCTCGACGAGCTGCCGCAGCTGTTCAACGTGCTGCGCGGCGACATGTCGATCGTCGGCCCGCGCCCGGAGCGCCCGGTCTTCGTGGAGCAGTTCGAGAAGCAGCACCCGCGCTACGCCGAGCGCCATCTCGTCGCACCGGGCATCACCGGCTGGTCGCAAGTCTACGGCAAGCGCGTCCTGGGCTTCGACGACGTCCCGGACAAACTGCGCGGCGATCTCTTCTACGTGGAGAACTGGTCGCTGTTCATGGACGTCGCGGTGTGCCTGAAGACGGCGACCGAAGTCTTCTTCCACAAAGCCGCCTGAACCGCGCGCCGTGAGCGCTTCAGCAAGCGGCAGCGCGACCGAACTTCGCTACGTCCCTCACGTCGAGGGCCTGCGCGGCGTCGCCGCACTCTACGTGTTCGTCTTCCACATCTGGCAGACGGCGATCCAGCACCCGGCGACGGCGACGCTGGGGAACTGGTATCCGGCGACGCTCTTTCTCCAGTACGGCCACTTCTCGGTCGCCGCGTTCATCGTGATCTCCGGATTTTGTCTGGGCTTGCCGGTCGCGCGGCGTGCCGGCAAAGCGTTCGACGTCAAGCAGTTTTTCGTGCGGCGCGCGAGGCGGCTCATGCCCGCGTACGTGCCGGTCGTGCTGCTCTCGAGCATCCCGTTCGCGGCGACCGCACTGCTGATGAACGGACACGTCAACCTGCCGCACATCGCCATCGCGATCGGCTTGCATCTCGCGCTGGTCCATAACCTGTTCTACTCCACGACCGAATATCTCAACGGGCCGCTCTGGAGCATCGCGCTCGAGTGCCAGATCTACGCGGTGTTCGCGCTGCTGCTCGTGCCGGTCTGGCGCCGCTTCGGTGCCGCGGCGCAGCTCGCCGTCGCGCTCGCCGTCGGTTTCTTGCCGCACTTCGCGCTTCACTCGATGGACGAGTTCCACACGCTGGATTGGACCGTTCCGTGGCTCACCGGCCTGTTCGCGATGGGCCTGGTGGCGGCCGACCTGTGTTCGCGCGAACGGCTGCCGCGGCTCCCGTGGAACGCGCTCGCGATCGCGGCAGCCGTCATCGCGGTGATCAGCTTGATCCCGTTCCGCGACGGCTTCGGCACGAGCTTCGGCCTGTGGCTGCCGGATCTCACCGTGGGCGCCGCGGTCGCGCTGTTCTTCGTCGCCGCGTACCGCAACGAACGCATCCTGCCCGCGCGGTTGCTCGCGCTGCGACCGGTCGTGTTTCTCGGGACCTTCTCGTACAGCTTGTACTTGATTCACGCGCCGCTCGTCGACTTGGTGGGCGCTCTGCTCGTGCGAGCGCACGCCGGAGCGCAGCTCAGCGTCGCCGTTTGGACGGCCGTCGTCATCGCCGTCATCGCGATCGCGTACGCGTTCTACCGCATGTTCGAACGGCCGTTCATCAGCTCGTCGCTGCGCAGGGCCATCGACGCCGACATCGGTGCGAGCGACGCCGCCGCTCGTCCAGTCGCCGCGAACATCGCCGTCTAGCGAGACGGCGATCGACCCGCGAGAGAAGAGCGTGACGCCCTGCATCGTCTCGGGGAAGTATCCGTTCGGATTGGGCGAGGCGTTCCTCGACACCGAGCTGCGGGCGCTGGCGCCGGGCTTTGCGAAGATCGCCGTGTTCCCCACCTCACCGTCGACCTCGACGCTGGGATATGACGGCGTCCCGGCCGACGTCGAGCGAATCCCGCTCGCCGGCGTGACGACGTTGTGGCTGGCCGTGCGCGCGGCGGTACGCAATCCGCGCCGCGCGCTCGGTGCGATCGCGACGCTGCTGCGCGAGCGTTATCCGCTGCGCGCGAAGGTGAAGAACCTCGCCGTGATTCCGAAAGGGCTGGCGTTGGCAGAGCTCGCGCGGGCGCGCGGCTTCGGCCACCTGCACGCGTACTGGCTGTCGACGCCGGCGACCGTGGCGTGGCTCGGCGCGCGCGTCGCGGGCATCCCGTTCAGCGCGACGACGCACCGCTGGGACCTGTACGAAAACAACATGGCGGCGCGCAAGCTGCGCGACGCGGTGTTCGTGCGGACGGTCTCGCGCCGCGGGCGTGACGACCTGCTGCGGATGACCGGCGGCGATCCCGCCAAGGTGGTCCTCGTTCGGCTCGGCATCGCGCTGCCGGCGGCCGGCCCAGCCCGTACCGCTGCGAGCGGTCCGCTGCGCATCGTGTGCGCCGCGCGGCTCACGCCGGTGAAGGGGCACGCCGTTTTGATCGAAGCGCTGGGCCGGCTGCGCGACCACGGCATCGCGTTCACGTGCACGCTGGCGGGCGACGGCGAGCTGCGCGACGCGATCGCGCAGCAGATCGCCGAAACCGGTTTGCAGGACGCGGTGGTGTTGGCCGGGGTGGTTCCGCACGACGACCTGCTCGCGCGATTGAACCATGGCGATTTCGACGTCTCGGTCATGGCGAGCATCGAGCGCCCCGGCGGTTTGATGGAAGGCGTCCCCGTGGCGCTGATCGAGGCGATGGCCGCCGGCGTCGTTGTCGTCGCCACCGACTCGGGGAGCGTCCGCGAGCTCGTCGACGGCGCGACGGGGCTTCTCGTCCCGGAGTCCGACCCCGGCGCGCTCGCCGCGGCGCTGGAGCGCGTGGCGGCCGACGCGCCGCTGCGCGCGCGGCTGCGTGAGGCCGGCCGGGCCCGCGTCGAGCAGGAATTCGACGGGGCGCGGACCACGGAGCGGTTGCGCAGCCTTTTGACGGTGTGACCTTTGTGTCGCTGGGTACATCAGGAACGACGAATCGATCACTTGCTTGTGAGGGGGCCCGTTTGACGCCGCGTTCACGGACGACGCGCTGCCTTGGACAGCTGGGATAGCACGATGCTCTCGTCCGGTTCGGTTCTGCGTCCCGATTTCGGCGATCGCCGCACCCGCCTCGCGCTCGGCCTCGCGGCCATGGGCGCGCTGACGGCCGCATTGGTCTACTCGATCGGGACGGGCGACGTTCGCCTGACGGTCCTCGTCGCCGGCCTCGGCGTCGCGCCGGCGCTGCTGGTCCTGGCGCTCAAACGATCGTATCTGTTTCCGTACGGCATCTACGTCGTGCTGATCCCGTTCGACAACATGCTCAAAGTGTCGGGCTCGGGCACGCTGACCAAGATGCTCGGCATCGTCTCGATGGTGTTCATCAGCGTCTACGCCGTGCGCCGCAAGGGTCTCAACGCGCCGCCGCTGACGCTCTACGTGTGGCTGGCATATCTCATCTGGCTGCTCGTCACCATGTTCTGGACGGCGGACGTGTCGAACGGCATGTTCGAGTCGCAGTCCATGGTGTCGCTCATCCTGATGTACGCGGTGCTCTCCGTCGCGCCGCTCGAATACCGGGATCTGCGCGCGATCTGCATCTGCATCGTGCTCGGGGGCATGGCGTCGAGCTTCTACGGGATGTACCTCCTCCACGACCAGCCGTCGCTCGCGGGCGCCGCCGAAAATGCCGGGCGGTTGATGATCAACGTCGACAACCGCACCATCGACGCGAACCACTTCGCCAACGCGATGCTCACGCCGATCGCGCTGTGCATGGTGGCGCTGCTCAACTCGCGCCGGGTGCGCACGATCCTGGGCGCGCTGGTCGCGCTCGTCGTGCTTTTCTCGGGCGAGCTGATGAGCCTGTCGCGCGAAGCGATGCTCGCATGTCTCCTGATCTTCGCCGTCACCGTCGCCTTCTCGAAACGACGCATCCTCGGGCTGGCGATCGTGGGCGTCACGCTCGTGCTGGTCCCGATCATCGTGCCGACGATCGGTACGCGGCTCGTCGATGCGGTTCAGACCGGCGGCGCGGGCCGCACGTCGATCTGGGGCGTCGCCCTCCACGCCTTCCAGCAGCACCCGTTCATCGGCTGGGGCGCAGGCGGCGGCATCGAAGCCTACGACAGCAATTTTCTCAAAGTCTACTCGTTCTATCCGGGCGGCTGGGGCCGGGCGACGCACAACACGCTGCTCCAGACGGCCATCGAGCTCGGCGTCATCGGGCTCGTGTTGATCTTGATCGCGTATTTCACGACGTTCCGCCAGTTCGCGGGGATCAAGCGGGGCGACGCGCTGTTCGATCTGCGCATCGCGTTCACGGCCGCGCTGATCGGCCTGGGCATCTGCTCGATGTTCATCGATCTTGCGAGCTACAAGTATTTTTGGGTGCTGCTCGCGTCGATCGCGCAGCTGCGCACGGTCGCGCGCTCGCGCATCGGCGTCGCGCCGCCGCCGCTCGTCTACGAACCGCCGCCGCCGCGTTTGCGGCGGGCCGAGCGCATCCGGCATCCGGTACACGCCGGGCGGTGAACGTCGTCGTCGCCGTCCCGTCCGGACGGATCCCCGCCTGGCACGGATGGTGCATCGAGGCGTTGAGACGGGAGCCGGGCCTCAGCGTGCGCGTCGTCGCGGTTGCGGGCCGAGCCGACCACGTTGCCGGCGGAACCGCGGCGCGTCTGGCGGGAAAGGCTCTCGCTCCGGTCGACGTCACGCTCGACTCGGGCGACTGTAGCGACGCCGACATCGTCGTGGACCTCACGGACCTGGCGTTGTCACTTCCGGCGCGCAACGGCGTGTGGTCGTTCCGGCTGGGTGAAGACGACGACGCCGCGCTGCCGTTCGCGCGCGAGATCGCAGCCGGGCGGCGCACGGTCGAAACGGAGCTCGTGCGCCGGCTCGGCGACCGCCGCGGCGCGCTGCGGACGGGAAAGTTCGCGATCACCCGGTGGTATCCGACGACGCTGCGCCTCGCGCTCGCTGAAACCGCGCGGTGGCCCGCGACGCTCGCGGCCGCGCTCGCGGCGGGCGCCGAACTCCCCGAGGCAGCGTCGAACGGCGCTGCGGGCGCGCCGCTGACGATGCTCGAACGCGTGCGCTTCGCTTCGTCGCTGGGTTTTCGGCTCGGCGCCGCGGCCACCGCGCTGCTGGACGTCGTGGAGTGGAACGTCGGCTTCGTCGACGGCGGCGCGGCGCGCTTGCTGTCCGCCGAGCCGCTGGACGTGCGCTGGTTGCCGCGTCCCGATCCGTTGACGTTCATCGCGGACCCGTTCGTCGCCGAGCGCGACGGCGTACGAGCGTTGTTCGTCGAGACGTTCGACTACCATCACGGGCGCGGCACGATCGACGCGCTCGTGCTCGACGACGACGATCGCGTCGTGCGGCGCCAACGCATCATCGACCTCGCGACCCATCTCAGCTATCCGTATCCCGTCGAGATCGACGGCGAGATGTATCTGGTCCCCGAGAACTACGAGGCGAACGAGGTCGCGCTCTACCGCTGCGTCGCGTTTCCGGATCGCTGGGAGCGAGAAGCGGCGTTGTTTCCCGCGTTCGACGGCGTCGATACGACGCTCTTCGCGCACGAGGGGCGCTGGTGGGCGTTCTGCACGCGCTACTCGCGCGGCTCGACGCTCGCGCTCAACGCGTTTCATGCCGATTCGCCGCGCGGCCCCTGGTCGCCGCACGCGCTCAACCCGATCGTCGTCGACGTCTCGAGCGCGCGACCGGCCGGACAACCGTTCACGGTCGACGGCGTGCTGTACCGCCCCGGCCAGGACTGCAGCGAGTCGTACGGCGGCGGGCTCGGCATCGCGCGAATCGACGAGCTGACGCCGACGGCGTATCGTGAAGCGATCGTGCAGCGCCACAGCGCGCGCGGCTTCCACCGCTGGAACGCGGGCATCCATACGGTGAGCTTCACGCGCGGCCGGATCGTCGTCGACGGCAAGCACGTGTACCGCGACCTGCGCAACCTGCCGGGCGTCGCCCGCAAGGTGGCCGCTCGGGCCGGCCGGCTGCTCCGGGGCCGCCGCCCCGCGAAAGAAGCCACCTTCGCTTAAGCCTGCGCCGTAGCGTCCGATAATAAAGTAGCGGTTCAGGCGTCGACGTCGCGTCAACGCCCGGCCGACTGCCTCGGCGTACCGGCTTCATGGACTACAACGCAAGTCACGCGTCGAGCGCACTCACCTCAATTGGGAGTTGCACATGGATGCGCGACTTTATGCGTTCCGGATTGCCGTTTGTCTCGCGGCGGGTCTCTTGGCCGCCTGCGGCGGCGGCGGAGGAGGAGGCGGCTCGGCGCTG
This sequence comes from Vulcanimicrobiota bacterium, assembly GCA_963791645.1. Taxonomy (GTDB): domain Bacteria; phylum Vulcanimicrobiota; class Vulcanimicrobiia; order Vulcanimicrobiales; family Vulcanimicrobiaceae; genus Vulcanimicrobium. The sequence continues at coordinate 14,330 of CAWBTJ010000079.1, forward strand.
CCCCCGATGAACGCACCGGCGTCGCCCGGCGGCACGAACGCCGCGGGGCCGGCATCCGTCGCCATCTCGATCGCGATCCCGTCCGCTTCGGCGTCGTCGTCGCGGCGGCGCACCCGCTACGTCTCGGCCGGCACGAAGTCGGCGACGGTGAGCTACGGCGGCAACCAGCAGATGACCAATTGCACCGCGGCGTGTTCGCTCGTGTTCAACGTGATGCCCGGCTCGGTCACGTTCGCGATCCGGCTCTACGACGACGTGAACGGAACCGGCCATCTCTTGTCGACGGGGCAGACGACCACGACGATCGCCGCCGGCCAGAACAACACCGTGAACGTGACGTTCGTCGCGTCGGTCGCGTCGGTCACGATCGCGCTCGGCGCGGCGTCGGTCACGGCCGGTATGCCGGCAACGGTCCCCGTGACGGTGACCGCCAAAGACGCCGCGGGCTACACGATCGTCGGCAGCGATCCGTTTCAAACGCCGATCGCGCTGAGCGACGACGACGCGTCGGGCGCGACCGCCTTGTCGACGAGCACCGTGACGGCGCCGGGAGCCGCCGTGAACCTGACCTACAACGGCAGCGCCGCGCTCGCCGCCGCGCACATCGCGGCCGCCGTCGCGGGCACGACGATCAACGCAACGCCCGTGACGCTGAGCGTGAACGCCGCGCCGTCGAACATCCCGCCGAACATCCGCCGAACAATCCGCCGCCGGGAACCGTTCCGGCGCATGTCACGACGTGGTACTACTACGGGCTCAACGACCTGAACTCCGCGATCCCCGCGGCCTGGATGGCCGCGCACGCCGACTACGTGGAAGGCGATGCGTCGAACAGCGGCACGCTCTTGCAAGCCTTCAAGAGCGCCGGCGGAAAGTTTGCGGTTTCGTACAGCGATCCGGCGTTCTCCGCATACTGCGCCGCGCCGTTCGCCCCGCCGGCGGGCCGCTGCCAAGGGCCGATCGGCGGCCTCGTGAGCGGCGACGAGAGCGCGTGGCTGCACGGTTCGGACGGTGCGCGCGTGCACCGGTTCATGAGCGATCATTTTCAGTATCAGGAAGCGCTCAATCCGGCTTCGCAGTCGGCGCGCGACGCATATCGCAGCAGCACCGGAGCGGCAGTTGCCGCAGCACCGGCACTGGACTATATCTTCGCCGACGATTCGGGCGGCGTCTACAACGGTTCCGACGGCACGCCGCTCAGCGGGCTGCTCTACGGCTTCAATGCGGCGGCGACGGAGCTTGGCGGCGACGCGGCGTTCATCGCGGCGCAGCAGCAGATGGTCGCGGCGGCGGCAAAACCCGTGTTCATCAACGGCGCGACGCCGTATACGCTGATGCCGTCGTACGGCGGCACGTTTCTCAAGTCGGCGAACGTCGCGGGCCAGAACTTCGAAGGCTGCTACGGCGACAGCAACGGGTTGGTCGGCGACGACTCCAGTGGTGGGCCGCGTTGGAGCAACGTGTCGAACGCGCTCATCGCCGCGTACGGCTACGGCAGCCGTGCCGTGTGCATGAATTTGGCCGACGCGACGCCGTCCAACCGAATCTACATGCTGGCGTCGTGGTGGCTGACCTACGACGAGGTGCGCTCGGTCATCTCCGCGCACGCGCAGACGCCCGACGGGTTCAGCGTGCTGCCGGAGTTCGACATCGTCCCGCGCCAGCCGCGCGCGACGGCGACGAGCAGCGTGGCGGCGCTGCGGGCCGCCGGCGGAGCGTACGTCCGCGAGTTCGGCGCGTGCTACCAGGCCGGGAGCGCGATCGGTCCCTGCGCCGCGGTGGTGAACCCGGCGGCTGCGATCCGTCGCGATGCCGGCCGTGACCGGGCGCTACACGAGCTCGCTGGCGGTCGACGACCGCAGCGCGTACACCGGCGGGAAGGCGTCGTGGACCGGCTCGGTCCCGGCCCAGATCGCGGCGCGAAGCGCGGTCGTCTTGCGGTGAATCTTCGGGCGGGCAGGGAAGAGACGATCTCAGCATGCGCCTGTCCGTGATCGTACCGAGCAAGAACCGTCCCGACGATATCCTGCGCTGCATCGCGAGCGTTTACGAGCACAGCCCGCACGTCGAGGAGCTGATCGTCGTCGATCAGTCGTCGCCGCGGTACGAGCTGCCTGCGCATCCGAGAACCGTGCACCTGTACGATACCGGTTTGTCCGGCGCGAGCGCGGCGCGCAACGCGGGCGCCGCCGCCGCGAAGGGTGAGCTGCTGCTCTTCATCGACGACGACTGTTTGTTCCGAAACGACGTGGTGACCGCGATCGTCGCCGCGTTCGACGCGAACCCGCAGGCCGTCGGCGTGCAGGCGGCGATCGTCGACAAAGCCTACGTGCCGACACCGCTGTCGGCGCGCATCTTCGAGCACGGCTTCTTCGACACCAACACCTATGGGGCGCCGCACGACATGCGGCGCATGGCCGGGGCCGGCTGCGCCTACCGCGCCTCGCTGTTCGCGCGCGAGCAGTTCGACGAGTCGCTCGCAGGATATTCGTACGGCGAGGATTACGACTTCGCGCTCCGCGCGCGGCGCTCGGGCAAGCTCGTGCTCGCCGAAGACGCGGTCATCGAGCACGCCGCTTCCGCGCAAAACCGCTTCAACCGGCTGCGCTCGTTTCAGACGCGCTGGAAGAACTTGAACTATCTCTACGCCAAGCACCGCCCGCACATCGCGCGAGCGGATCGCTTCTGGCACCTGTGGTGGGCGCTCGGCGAAACGCTGCAGTGGCTGCGCTTCGGCCTCGGGCTGCCGCGCAGCGCCAAGCCGCCGAAGTAGTCGCTAGCGGCCGAGAACGACCGCACTCTCCGGAGCGAGCGTCGCCGGAACGGCTCCGGTGAACGCCGCGCGACCGCCTGAGAACACGTCCGCGTCGTCGAGGACGAGCGCGTGCCCGTAGCGCAGGCCGAGATGCGGCAGCGGCACGGATTGCCCGCTCGGATTCACGATCGCCGCGCAAGGGCCGACGGGCGTGCGCCGCTCGTAGCAGGCCACGAACTCGCGAACGTACGCACCGCCGTTGCGCAGCGCCGCGACGCGGCCGTTCGCGCTGCGCAGCGGCGCGCGCGGGACGATGCCGAACTCGGCGAACACGGCCGACTGCCCCGGCCGTACGTCGATCGGGGCGGCGATCGACCACCGCGGGTCGTAGGTGATCCACCACGACGCGAGCGCGTACGTTCGCGTCGCCGGCGTCGGCGTCCCCATCATGAAGCACACCGCGTACCGCTGCAGCGCCGTGTTCGCGAGCAGCGACTCCGCGACGAAACGCCAGCGGTCGCGCGCATCGGTGGCAACGCCTTCCGGCGCGCGAAAGCAGCTCTCGTGCAGCTCGCCGACGACACCGCGCGCGCGCAGATACGCGCCGCCGTAGGAAGGCAGACCCGTCCCCGGATCGTAGCCGTTGACGAACACCGGCCGCGGCGCGTACTCGAGGTACGCGCTCCATGCGTCGCGGAACTCGTCGTCCGACCGGATCTCCGTGCCGGCGTCGTTGAAATTGTAGAACAGCGAGCTGCGCGGGCTCATGTCGTGCGCATGTAACGGCCCGCCCGAGTCGTCGGCCATGAAGAAGTCGAGCGCCGGCGCGCGCTGCACGATCCGCTCGCCCGTCATTCGCCAGGCGCGGCGCGCGGCCGCGGATTTCGGATTGATCGCCTCTTGGTATTGAAAGTGGTCGTCGACGAAGCGGCGCACGCGCGTTCCGTCGCGGCCGTGGAAAAACGCGCTCTCCTCGCCGCCGAGGAGGCGTCCGACGGGGCTTTCGCAGCGCCCCGCAGGCGGGGTGAACGGCGGATAGCAGTAGATCGCATACGCCGGGTTGATGTACGACACGGCGAACCGTCCGCCGGCGTGCTTGAACGCGTCGATGTGCGCGGTGTCGTTGATCGCGTCGTCCTCGATGAAATCCGCGTAGCGCGCCATCATCGCGGCAGGGACGCGAGCGTTGACGTCGTTGAGGCCGAAGTAGTACCAGGTGAGAACGTGGTCGGGAACCGTCGTCGCGGGTTGAGCCGCCGGGGCGGCGCACGTCGCAGCGGCCGCGATGAGCAACGCCAGGAACGCGCGGCGCATCGCGTTACGGCTGGCGCTTACGGCCGTAGATCACGCCCGCGACCACGAGTTTCAGATCGAGCAGCTTCGGCCGCGCGAACTGAATCGCGATCGCGCGCAAACCGGGTCGAATCATCCGGTAGTGCCGCGTCACGAACACGTCGCCGGCGTAGCGAAACTTGTACGGCTCGGGTCCGCGCATGAAGTCGAAGCGCGAGAAGCCGGATTCGATCGCGATGCGAATCGCGCGGCCGACGATACCCTTGCCGGGCGAGAGCTTCTCGTACGCCGTATCGAACCCGATCATGTAGAGGCCGAACCAGCCCCGCTCCTTGTCCGTGAACGCCGCCGCGCCGGCGATCGGCCGCGTGCCGTCCCAGTAGATGACCATGCGCAGGACGCCTTGGTCGTACGCGTTCCGGAACAGCCGGCCGTAACGGGCGCGTGAGTTGCGCAAGTTCCCGCCCCAGCGATTGTGGTTGACCGTGATCATCGCGTCGACGTGCGCGTCGATGTCCGCATCGCACGGCTCGGACACACGAAACTGCGGCAACGCCTCGGCCAGCCGGCGTTCGACGCGCACGGTGTTGACGCGCGTCTTCGGCGTGATGCAGTTCGTGATGTACGCCTCCCACGTGTCCGGCAGCGCGCACGAAAGGCACTTCGTCTCGGCGGTCGACGCGATGATGGCGCCGCGCGCGACGAGCCGGCGGACCAGCGTATCGATGTGCGGGTCCGAGACGTCGCAGACGTTGAACGCGTCCCACGGTTCGGCGAGCAGGGTGTCGGCAAACGCTCCGACGGCGGCTTCGGCGCGCTCGGGAGCGGCGAGCATCCCGGTGTAGTCGGCGGCGGGATTTCCGCCCAGATACAACTCGCGGTCGATGAACGACGAGTTTCGGGCGATGGGCAGGTATGCTACGGGCTCGTCACCGTCGCGCGCGACGAGGATGCTCCACCGCAGGCGCGAGGTGGGGAGGTAGGCGCGCAGCCACCGCCAGGTGAGAAAGACGCTGAGGCTCGGGTCGCGCTTCTCGAGCGCTTCCCACCGCGGGCGCTCGGCTTCAAATGCCTCCAGCGTCGAGATCCTACCGACCTCCATGCGCTCGTCTCCTCCGCGTTCCGTCGCGAGTGCTGGCTCGTTCGAATCCAAGCGAACGGTCGTATCCATGATTCCCGTCTAGGAGAGCGCTGTAACGGTGTTTTGCCCGTTGTCACGTGACTCGGCGTACAGTCTCACTATCCGTTCGGCCCACAGGTCGAGCTCTCCGCCGTGGGGCGGCGCCGGCTGAGGCGGCGCCGCCAGGGCGTCGCGGAGTGCGTCCGCGAGGGCCGCGGCGTCCTCGCTTCGCGCGAGGCGGACGCCCGCGTTGCCCTGCGCGAGCTCGACCGCCCACGGGAGGTCGCTCGCGACGACCGGGATCCCGCACGCGATCGCCTCGAGCGCGACGAACGGCATCCCTTCGCCGCGGGACGGCAGCGCGACGGCGTCGACCGCCCACAGAATCTCGCGCACGTCGTCGGTGAACGGAACGCTTACGACCCGTCCCTGGCGGGCCAACTCCGCGACCGTCGCGTCCGGTGTCGCGACGGCGACGACGGTCACGCCGGGGAGCCGCGCCATCGCGCCGGCCAGCACGTCGGCGCCCTTGATCGCCGGGTCGCGCCCGAAAAACGCGATCGCCGGACGCCCGTTCAGGCCGAGCTTCGCCCGGGCCGCTTCGCGCTCCGGCGCCGCCGGGCAGCGGAAACGCGCGCTGTCGACCGCGTTCGGAACGACGATCAGCTTGCGGCCCGAGGCGCCCAGCGCGCGCGCTTCGTCCGCGATCGTTCGAGAGACGCAGACGATGGTCGACGCGCGAGCGCCGAGCAGGCCGTATTTGAGCCGCCGGCGCGGCGTGACGCGAACGGGGCCGGCGTCCGTCTCGAACGCCGAGTGCAGATGCCAGATCAGCCGCGCCCGTGACGGCCAGGTCGCGAGCGTCACCGCGACGAGCCAGTCGTGGAAATGCGCGTGAACGACGTCGCCTCGCAGGGACGCGGCGTACCGCGCGGCGTCCCACGGCCGGTTCGGCACCACGTGCAGCCCGGCGCCGAGCGCGCGCACGTCATCGTGCCATGCCGCGGCCCCGACGTCCGGAACCACGACCTCGAAGGCATCGCCGCGCGCGATCGCGCGGGTGGCGACGGCTTCGAGCGCGGGGATGAACCCGCCGCGCTGAACGCCCCCGTAGGCGGCCGCCCAAACGATGCGCATGCTGCAAACCGCTTGCCCGCCGCCGGAGGCCGCAAAACGGGGAATGACCATCCACGAGCAAGGAGGCACCCGGTGCGCGTCGCGTTGATCTCGCAATTCTATCCCCCCGAGCCGCTGGCGGCCGCCAACCGGATCTCCGCGATGGCGAAAGCGTTCGCCGAGGCGGGCGACGAGGTTCGGGTGTACACCGGCATGCCGTCGTTTCCGGACGGCGTGATCCCGGCGGCGTATCGCGGGCGGCGCCACCTCGTCGAGTCCGACGGCACCGTGGTCGTGGAGCGCGTGTGGACGTACGCGTCGGCGGCGTCGCCGGTGAACCGGATCCTCAACTGGCTCTCGGTTGCGGCCGGCGTCACGCGCCGGATCGTCGCGGTGCGCGAGCGGTTCGACGCGATCGTCGTGTCGTCGCCGCCGATCACGCTCGCGCTGCCCGCGTTCGCGGCGGCGACGGCCCACGTTGCGCCGCTGGTCGTCGACATCCGCGACGTTTTTCCGGACGTCGCCGTCAAGATCGGCGCGTGGAAACCGGACTCACGCGTCGCTCGAATCGTCGGCCGCATCGCCGACACGCTGTACGCTCGCGCGTCGTTCGTCACGTCGGTGACGCAGCCGCAGTGCGACGAGATCGTCGCGCGCGGCGTACCGGCGTCGAAAGTCGTGCTCGCCTCGAACGGGTTCGATCCGGTCGTGGCGTCGGGCGCCGCGCCGTTCGCCGCGCTGCCCGGCGTGCGCGACGTCGTCTACGTCGGCAACATGGGATTATCGATGGCGCTCGAGGTCGTGATCGATGCGGCCGCGCTGCTGCAAGACGACCCGACGATTCGCTTCGTGATGATCGGCGGCGGCTCGGCGGCGGCGAGCTTGCGCGCGCGCGCCGCGGAGCAGCGGCTCACGAACGTCCTGTTCACGGGGCCGTTGCCGCGCGCCGACGCCGCGCGCGCGCTCGACGATGCGGCGGCGACGGTCGTTCCGCTGGTCGCGACGATCACCGACACGCTGCCGACCAAACTTTTCGATGCGATGATCGCCGGTACGCCGATCGTGCTGAGCGCATCGGGCGAAGCCAAACGCGTCGTCGAGCTCGCGGATGCCGGGCTCGTGGTCATGCCCGAAGATCCCGCCGCGCTCGCGGCCGGCGTTCGCACGGTCCTCGCCGATCCCGCGCTGCAAGCGCGCTTCCGCGCGAACGGGCCGCCGTTCGTTCGCGCGAACTACGACCGCGCGGCGGTGATGCGAGATTTCGTCGCGCGGGTGCACGCCATTCGGCGCTGAGCCGGCGTTACGACCGTGCCTCGGTGATGACGCGCGCGGGCGAACGCGATCCGGCCAAGAGATTGCGGTAGAGCGCGGCGTAGCGGCCCGCTTGCGTGCGAACGTCGTAATCGGTGACCGCATGCGCGAGCGCCGCCGCCGAACGCTCCGCCGCGGCGGCCGGGTCGTCGATGACGCCGCGCAGTGCCGCGGCCACCGCGCCGGGCGTGTACGCGCTCGCGATCGAGCCGTAGCGCCCGCCCCCCAGCATCGCGTCGGCGCCCGCCCACGGCGTCGAGACGATCGGGACGTTCTCCAGCATCGCCTCGATGATCGCGAGCGGCATCGCCTCGCGCGCCGATGTCAGCAGCGCGATGTCCGCCGCCGCGAGCACGTCGCGCGCATCCGTGCGGAAGCCGAGAAACGTCACCGCGTCGCCCAAACCGCGCCTCCCCGCCTGGGCCACGAGCTCGGCGCGCGACGGGCCGTCGCCGGCGAGGATCAAGCGAACGCGCGCGCGCAGCGCATCGGGCAGCGCGGCGACCGCATCGATCGCGAGGTCGAGCCGCTTGAGCGGAAACAGCCGCGCGACCGAGACGACGGCGATGCAGTTCGGAGGGAGCCCGAGGGAGCTGCGCACGCGCTCGCGCCGGCCGGCATCGGCGTCGAGCGGCGGAACGCCGTTCGGGATCACGACGATCCGGTCGGCCGGCATCGCTTCAGCGGCGGCGATCTGTTCGCGCTGGATCGCGGTGAAGCCGATGAACGCGCTCGTGCGCGGGTTCAGCAACCGGTTGAGGATATCGTACACGCGCCGCGGCGGCGGCGGCGTGAGCTCCGAGTTGTGCTCGGTGTGAACGATCACCCGGATCCCGGCGAACACGGCGGCGAGCCGTCCCCAGTAGCGGCCGTGGTGACCGTGCGTGTGCACCACGTCCGGCCGCAGCCGCCGCAGCTCCCGGACCATGCGAAAGAAGAAGCCGGCGTCTTTGCGGCCGGCGCGGTCGATCGCCACGACGGGGACGCCGACGCGTTCGCGAGCCTCGGGATGTTCCGACCGGTTCACCGTGAGCCCGATGAGTTCGACGTCCGGCTCGGTGGTGTGGCGCAGAAGCAGGGCGACCACGTTCTCCGCACCGTACAGCCCCAGATCGCCGCAGATGTGGACGATACGCATGTGTTGCCTTCTCACTACCCGCCTGATGAGCTCGCCAACTCGCTTTCAGGCGACGGCCGGAGCCTCGGGCGAGGTCCGGCGTTAGCTTGGTCGCTTTTCCGGGGACAAGGATCATCGCCATGAGGGACGCCATGCTCACGGTAGAGCACGTCGACAAGTCATTTCCCAGTATGCACGGTTTCGGCGCGATGCTTCGGACGATGACGGGCCAGCATATTCCGCGCCGCCAAGTGCTGTTCGACTTGAGCCTGCGCGTCGAGCGGGGCGAGCTCTTCGGCCTGCTGGGACCCAACGGCGCCGGCAAATCCACGTTGCTCAAGCTCCTCGCCACGCTCACCGTCCCGGACCGTGGGCGGATGACGATCGACGGCATCGACGTCGCCGCGGAGCCGCTCGAGGCGAAGCGCCGGATCGCCTTGTGCGCCAGCGACGAGCGGTCATTCTACTTTCGCCTCACCGCCCGCCAGAATCTCGAGTTCTTCGGCGCGCTGGTAGGTCTTTCGGGCAAAGGGCTTCGCAAGCGCATCGACGAGTGCATCGAGCGGGTCGACCTCACGTCGCACCTCGATCGCCGGGTCGGCGGGTTTTCGTCGGGCATGCGCGTCCGGCTCACCGTGGCGCGAGCGCTGCTGGGTAACCCGTCGGTCCTGTTCTTCGACGAGCCGACGCGCGCGGTCGACCCGGTGCACGCCGAGGACCTGCGCCGGCTGATCCGCCGCGAGCTGGTCGAGAAGGGCGGCAAGACCGTCATCCTCGCCACCAACCTGCTCGAGGAGGCGTGGGAGGTGTGCGATCGCGTCGCCGTCGTCAACCACGGCCGCATCGTCGCGATCGGACCGCCGCGGGAGCTCGACGACGAGCTGGGCGCGGTGGCCCGCTACCGGGTGACGCTCGCCGAGGTCGACGACGACCTGGTGGCGCGCACCCGGACGATCCCGGGCTTCCGCGATCTGCGCATCGTGCGGAGCGAGCGCGGCGTGGATCTGCACGTCGACATGGACCCGCGCGAAGGAACGCTGGGCGCGCTGATGCGAGCCGTCTCGTGGGACGGGGCGGCGCTGCGAGACTTCCGGCCGATCGATCCCGAGGCGATCGAGATCTTCAAGAAGGTGATGAACGATGGCGGCCGCGGTTAACCGCGCGCCGTCGGCGCCGTTCGCAAAAGTCGCCGCCATCTTCCGGCGCGACTCGATCGTCGCGCTGTCGTATCCCGGCAACTTCGCGCTGTCGTGGCTCTCGATCGGCGTCGAGGTCATCATCGCCTGGTACATCTCGACGCTCATCCACCCGTCGTCGAAGTTCGGCGCCGCCGGCGAGGTCACGGCGTATTTCCAGTTCGTCGCGATAAATTTCGCGTTCGTGCGCTTCCAGACGGCCGCTCTGAGCAGCTTCGCCGAAGCGATCCGCGACGGTCAGCTCACGGGCACGCTCGAGGTCGTGCTGGCGACGCCGACGACCCTCCCGGTCTTGGTGCTTTCCTCGGGGTTCTGGTCGTTCACGCTCACGTCGATGCAGACCGGAGTCTACCTTTTCGTAGCGACGCTCCTGGGCCTCAACCTCAGCCACATCAACCCCGTGACGGCGCTGGCGTTCCTCGCGCTCACCGTCGCGGCCGTTTCGCCCCTCGGCGTGCTCGCGGCCGCCCTCGCGATGGTGATCAAAAAGACGGGTCCCGTGGAGTGGCTGTCGTTTTCGAGTGCGAACCTTTTCGGCGGCGTCTACGTCCCGCTGGCTTCGATGCCGGTGGCGCTCCAGGTCATCGGGTGGTGCCTGCCGATCACGCATTCGCTGAACGGCTTTCGCGCCGCCGCGGCCGGCGTGCCGCTGAGCGTCGTGATGCCCGATGCGCTCTGGCTGCTCGGGGCGTCGATCCTGCTGATGCCGCTCTCGCTCTGGCTCTTCGTCCGCGCCGTCAACAAAGCGCGCGTCGACGGCACCTTGGCAATGTACTAACCCGGGGCGTACTGCGCAATTTGGTAGGGACCAACGTCCCCGAGCAATCGGGACGGTGGGCACGAGGGCAATCGACTCGCATCGGGCATGATCTACGTAACCTCGTAAGGAGATGAGTAGTACGATGTGGATCACACGCCCGGCTGCCGCGGCGCTCCTGGTCATGATGACCGGACTGCCCGCCATGGCCAATGACATCGAGATCGCGACGCTCGGCCGAGCACCCGTCATGGGCAGCTCGCGTGACTCCGCTGAGCTCAAGCGAAACTTCGACAATCCAGCGAACCAGCGCATGCTCGCGCAGGCCGGGCGTAAGCTCGGGTTCACCGCCGACGAGTACAACAAGTTCAAGGAACAGGTCATCATCGGCAACGCCAGCTGGACGGCGATTCCGCGCCACCTCGACAAGATGACGTGGGCGGCCGACGGCGTCGTGCACACCATCGCGGGCGTCCGCATCCCGGCCGGGCAGATGGGTTACCGCGTGCGCGTGCCGAGGAGCAACGGCAACGGCGCGTACATCGTCTACCTGCCTGCGAAATGCGGCAACTTGTCCTACGTGTTCGAGCGCGAGACCCGCGTCGCCGAGAAGCCGAACTTCCCGGTGCCGCACCCGCTGGTCGCCGCGGCCCAGACGTTCCCGGCACCGCAGCCGCCGCTGGTCGCCGCCACGGGCGTGTCCGGAACCACCCCCGCGGTCTCGCCGATCCCGCCGGTTCCGATCCCGCCGGTCCACCATCTCAACCTGCTCCCGCTCGCCGCGCTCGTGCCCTTCCTGTTCCACGGCGGCAGCAACGTGATTCCGCCGCCCAGCGGGGGAACGGTAGTAGGGCCGCCGCCCTGCCCCTGATGCCGACGGACCGGCACTGAAACGACACCACGAAAGGATTCGTGAGGTGAGCATGATCCCAAGGATTCTCCTGAGCCCGGCCGCCGCGACCACCGCGGCGGCCGGTTCGACGCCGCGGCTGGCGCACGTCACGCGCTCCGGCGCGGGCGCCTGATGGTGCGGGCGACGACGCCGAGCCATCCGCCGGCGGCGCCGCACAGGACATCGAAGGCGCTCCATACGGACGCCCTCGTGCGATCCGCGTGCGGCCTGGACCACCTCGATCGCGGCGGAATACACCGCGACGACGAGCGCACCGCGCAGCGCGGCCCGCGTGCTGGGCCCGAACGCCTTGTCGGCGGTGAACCCGACGAGTGCGAAAGCGACGATGCTGTATGTCTTGCGCAGCACGATGTGGAACGTGAGCCGGGGCGGCGACGTGACGTCGTATACTTCGTTGCTCGTCGCGGCCCAGAACATCGCCGCGGCGACCGCCACGGCGACCGCGATCCAGAACCACCTCGCTCCGTCCGACCGGGAGTCGTCATGATCACTCGCTCGACGCATCCGCTCCGTGCTCTCGCCGCGGCCACCGCGTTCCTGCTCGCCGCCGGGCCGTTCGCCGCCGGCGCCCAGACGCCGGCCGGCACCCCGGCTTCGACGCCTGCCGCGACGCCGGCGCCGGCGATGCCCGACTCCGCCGGTCCCGGCGCCACCGTCAGCCCCGTGATCCATCCGGGCGACGTGCTCTCCATTACCGTCTTCGACGAGCCGGCGCTCCCGCAGACCGCGGTCGTCCAGTCCGACGGCACGATCCAGTACCCGCTCGCCGGCCGCGTCCTCGTGTCCGGGATGAGCGCGGCCGAGGCGAGCGACGTGCTGACGCGAGCGCTGCAAAAAATTCATCAAGCATCCGCGGGTCACGCTCGCCGTGCAGCAGCAGGGGCAGATCAGCGTGCTGGTGCTGGGCAACGTGAAGGTCAGCGGCAAGTACCAGATGCGCAGCGGTGCGCACCTCATCGACGCGGTGTCGGCCGCCGGCGGCGTCGCGACGGCGTACGGCGAGTTTCCGATGGTCAAGATCTCGGAAGCCGACGGAACGTTCACGACCGCAAGCCTCGAAAAGCTCATTCGCGGCTCCGACGCGACGCAGAACCTGCCGCTCGAGGACAACTCGATGGTGTACGTGACCGGCGCCGAGACCGTTCGCGTGCAGGTGATCGGTGCGGTCTCGCGGCCGGGTAACGTGGAAGTGAACGTCGGCGACCGGCTCACCATGGCGCTCGCGCGCGCCGGCGCCGAGGCGGCGGTGCGGCCCGATCTGAACCGCGTCGTCCTAACTCGGCTCGATCCGACCACGGGCAAGAACACGTCGTTCCAAATCGACGTATACCAGTGGCTCCAGCACGGCGACCGCCGTTACGACCCGCTGCTGCAAAAAGACGACACGATCTACGTCCCCGAGGCCCGCTCGATCAGCGCGGGTTCCATCGGGCTGCTCGGGCTGCTCGGCCGCCTGCTGCGTCTCTAGGAAAGGATTCCGATGTACGAACCTCAGCGGCTTCCGGGAACGTCGATCCCGCTCGCCACGCCGGTCACGCAGCAGCGCAGCGTGGACGTCGACCCGATCGGGATGTGGAACTCGTTCGTCGGTACGCTGACGCGGCGCGCCAAGCTGTTCGCGCTCGTCGTGTTCGGCGTCATCGCCGCGGTCGCGCTCGTCACGCTGCATGACGCCCAAGCGCTACACGACCGATGCGAAGATGATCGCCGGCAACCCCAACTCGGTCGCGCAGAACCCGGCAGGCGAGACCGGGCTGCCGGTGCTCAACGCGTTGCTGCTCGCCCAACGCGGCGCAGTCCGCCGAGACATACGCCGAGCTGATGAGCGAGACGCCGGTGGTGCAGAAAGTCATCGACAACCTGCACCTCAAGACCGACGTCGCGACGCTCAAGAGCCGCGCTCAAAGTCAAGCCCGTCACCAACACCAACATCTTGTCGCTGCAAATCACGTGGAGCGATCCCGTGATGTCGGCGAAGATCGCCAACGAGTTCGCGACCGTGTTCCTGGTTCGCCAGGCGGAGCTGATGTCGAGCCAGGCCAACGGCGCGCTCGAGATGCTCGGCAAACAGCTGCCGCGGGCGCAGGCAGCGGCTGCGGATCGCGGAGCAGAACCTCAGCCAATACGAGATCACGCACAACATCGCCGACCTGACGACGCAGACGACGCAGATCGGTCACCGCCGCGATCAACACCGACCAGAAGATCAACCAGGTCGAGCTCGACAAGCGCCAAGCCGACGCGCAGATCGGCTCGCTGACGTCGTCGCTGGCGGGGATGACGCGCGACGACCGGCGGCGGTCAGAGCACGGCGCAAAATCCCGTGCTTCCCACGCTGCGCCAGAAGCTCGCCGACCTCACGGTCGCGCTCGGCAGCGCGCAGCAGCACTACACCGAGTCGCACCCGCAAGTCATCAACCTCAAGCAGCAGATCGCCGACGTCAACCGCCAGATCGCGCGCACGCCGCCGACGATCCTCGCGTCGTCGAGCACGATCGCGAACCCGGTCTACCAGCAGCTCTCGCAGCAGCTGTCGGCCGCCAAGGCGATGAGCCAAGCGGACTCGGCGCAGCTCGCGCAGCTCGCGCAGCAGCGCGCGCGCGATCAATCCGCAGCTCGCGGCGCTACCCGGCCAGGCGCAGCGCCTCGCCGAGCTCAAGCGCCAGCAGCTCAGCGCGGAGAGCACGTACAACACGCTGCAGCAGAAGTACACCGACGCGTCGATCTCGCGCACGACCGGGATCAGCCGACGTGACGATCACGCAGCCCGCCTCCGACAGAGCTCGCCGCCAAGACGCCGCACCTCGCGCTCAACTTGATCATCGCGACGATCGTCGGCATCCTGCTGGGCCTCGGCATCGTGTTCCTGGTCGACTGGTTCGACGGGCGGATCCGCGACGAGCGCGATGTCGAGAACGAGCTCCAGCTGCCGGTGCTCGCGTCGATCCCGGAGCTGCCGTCGGGCGACGGCGCCGCGGCGATCCCGGCCAGCGTGCGCAACGCGACGATGGAATCGTACTTCCAACTCGTGCTCGCGATGCGCTACAGCTCCGATCGCCCGCTGCGCAGCGTGACCATCACGAGCCCGCTCAAGGGCGACGGCAAGTCGACGGTGGCGATGAACGTCGCCGGTGCGTTCGGCGAGATCGCGGTGTCGAGCATCGAGCGCGAAGCGCGCGTGCTGGTCATCGACGCCGACATGCGCCGCCCGTCGCTGCACAAGAAGTTCGAGGTCTCCAACGAGATCGGCCTCAGCGACATCCTCATCGGGCGCGCGTCGCTGGCGCAGGCGGTGCAGCGCACCGACCGGCCCGGCGTCGACGTGCTCACCAGCGGCACGCCGTCGCCCAATCCCATCAAGCTGCTGCAGTCGAACCGGTTCGACGCGCTGCTGCGCGAAGCGCGCGAGCGCTACGTGACCGTCATCGTCGACGCGCCGGCGCTCGTGCCGGTGTTCGACGCGGCGATCGTCGCGGCGAAGACCGACGGCACGGTGATGATCGTGGCGGCGGCGCACACCGACGTGCGCTCGACGCGCAAGGCGCTCTCGCGGCTCGAGAGCGTCGGCGTGAACGACCTGGTCGGCACGGTCGTGAACCGCTCGACGACCAAGGTCGATGATTACAGCGATTACTTCGCGGTGACGTCGCGCGAGCTCAAGGAGCTGCCGAACACGGCGTAGGCGCGAGCAGGATGTGATGGCGGCGCTCTTTCGCGAACGATGTCAGTTCGAGAACACGATCTACCGCTACGCGCCGCCGCTGGGCCAGCTGCGCGCGCTCAAGCGCGCGGTGCGCCGTTTTCCCGACCGTTTCTCCAAGCGCGCTGGCCGAGGGGAAACCGTCGTGCTACGCGCCGGGCGACTGGGTGCGCGTCAAGGACGCCGACGCGGTCCGCGCGACGCTCGACAAGCGCGGCGCGCTGCGCGCGCTGGCGTTCACGGACGTGCAGTGGGCGTACTGCGGCCGCACGTTCCAAGTCGAAACGGTCGTGCGGCGGATCATGAACGACTCCGGCCGCATGCGCGCGGTCGGGCGCACCGTCGCGCTCGCCGGCGTGACGTGCGACGGCCCGCGCGCCGACGGCGGCTGCGGGCGCGCGTGCCCGCTGCTGTTTCGCGACGAATGGCTCGAGCCGTCGTCGCCGGAGCGCGCCGAGCCGCGCGCGCTACGACCGCTACGCGCGCGTGAAGCCGCTGGCCGCGATCCTCGCGACGCTCGATCGCGACGGCCGCCGCGACGGCGTGGTGTTCTCCGCCGGCATGGGGCGCTACGCCGGCGCGCGGCTACCGGTCCACAAGCGCGTCGAGCCGGTCGCCGCGACGCTTCTGGCGCCGCTCCGGCGGCGAATGGTACGTGCTCGCGGGCGCGCGCTGCTCGGGCGAGGTGCTCAACGGCGACGGCCCCGTGCCACCGCGGCTGCGGCCTGCTCTGGCACCGCGACTGGCTCGAGCTCGACCTGACTGACGAGAACCGGAAGGCTGACCCGCGCCGAATCAAGCGCCGCGCCAGCCTAGAGCTTTCGCGGCGAGCTCCACGCGGTTGCGGGCGCGGGTCTTGAGCATCATGCGCTTGATGTGGTCGTGGGCCGTCGATTCCGCGATGTCCAGCGCGGTCGCGATCTGCGGCGTGCCGAAGCCTTTGAGGACCAGCGAGAGCACTTCGAGCTCGCGCGAGCTCATGCCGAACTTGTCCGCGGCGAGGCGCAGCGGGTTGCGCGAGCGGAACCGTTCGACCAGCACGCCGATCTTCGGGCCGGCCGGGCCGGTGAGCGGCGCGACGCTCACGACCATGAACGGCAGCGGCACCACGGTCGCCGGCTCCCACGTCGCCGGGTCGTCGGTCCACGCCGCGGTGACGGCCCGCACCGCCTGCTCGACGACCGGCGGCAGCCCTTCGTCGGCGAGCTCGAGGATGCTCTGCAGCACGTCGTTGGGGTCGTCGCTGGGGATCCACCTCGACTCCACGGCGTAGTCGCGCGTCAGCACGAACTGCGCCGGCGACGCGCGCTCGGCGGTTCGCTCCTGCGCGCTCTGCTCGCCCTCGAACGTCGAGAGCCGGCGCATCAGCTCGGAGCCCGGACCGCAGCGTGCCCTCGAGCTCCCGGCGCTCGTCGGGGAGAAAGGCGCGCGGGCGCGCGACGATCGCCAGCCCGAAGATCGTGCGGTCGACCCCGTAGACCGCGACCAGCCCGCGCATCCCGTCGAGCGCGATCATCGCGTCGGTGACGCGCGGGATCGGCGCCTCCGAGCGCGACTGCAGCAGCCGCTCGGCCTGAAGCCACTCGGTCTGCCGGGCCGGGTTGCCGCTGTCCTCGGCGACCACCATCTCGCTCTGCATCCCGTTCTGGTCGTAGCGCGAGAAGATGACGTACGACGCCTTGACCAGCGTCCGCAGCTCACCGACGAAGGCGCGGGTCCGGTCGGCTTCGGGGACGGCGGTGATGACGGCCGCGGCGGGCGAGGTTCGTCGGGTGCGCACGTCCTTTTATACCGCGCTCGCCGAGCCTCAGTCGTCTCGCTTACGTACGCAAAGGTCCTGGCCGTTAGAACCCCCAAATTGGGGGAGTCTATTGGACACCCTCTTCGTTCATACTATAGGTGACCCGGCTAGGCTCAATGGCCCACCCCAAAGGACTGAGGACACCGCAAATGCTCGCTACGACGATCACCCCCGCCCCGTCGTCCACGAAGCCCGTCCGCGTTCTCGTGATCGAGGGCCAGGCGCTGTTCGGCAAGGCGCTGTGCCAGGTGCTCGCGGCGGACGTCGAGATCGAAGTCGTCGGCGACGCCGACTCAGTCGGCAACGCGCAGCTGCGCCGCCTCCGTCCCGACCTGATCGTGCTCGACCTCGACGGCCACCATGTCGAGTTTTCCGAGGCCATGCGCACGATCCGCGAGCTGGCGCCTCAGGCGAAGGTGTGCGTCCTCTCGACCCACATCCAGCCGGAGGTCATGCAGCGGTGCCTGAGCGCGGGCGCGGACGGCTACGTGGTCAAGGACATCCTGCCTGCCGAGCTGATCCGCGCGGTGAAGAGCGTCGCGGGCGGCCACGCCTACGTCGACCCGCGGGTCGCCGGCGGCGTGCTCAAGCGCCGGTCGAACGGCTTCGGCCGCACCGCCCAGAACGAGCTTTCGGTTCGCGAGACGGAGATCATCCGGCTCATCGCGCGCGGCATGTCGAACAAGGAGATCAGCGCGAAGCTGCACCTCTCCGAGAAGACCGTGAAGAACCACATCAGCCGCATCTTCGCGAAGTTGAACATCACGGCGCGAACGCAGGCCGCCGTGCATGCCATCAAGACCGGTTTGGCATAGGAGCAAAGCCCTCGTGTAGAGGGGACCATGCTCGGCGGTACCGGGGATAGGTGGACTCGTATGTCGTGGAGCCCCAGTCTCTTTTCGTCCCGTACTTGAGCGACGTGCTCGCGGGGGCGGAGCTGCGGGTCGTGCGCGTCGCCCCGACGCTCGACGTCGAGGACATGCGAGCCAGCCATCCCGAGGCGCTCTTCGTCGACACCGACTTTCTGGACGTCGACCCGGCCGACGCCGTGAGCGCCATGCGCGAAGCCCTGCCGCGCGCGTTCATTTGCGCGTATACCGACACCGAAGGCGCCGACCGGCTTCGCTTCGCCGGCGCGAACTGCGTGCTGTCCAAGCGCTCGGGGGCCCGCGAGATCACAAGCGCGCTGCGGACGGCACTTTCGACGCCTGCTGGGTAAGATCGAATCATCATGGATGATCCGCGCGTCGTTCTCATCGAGTTCAACGAGCTCGCTCCCGCGTTGCTCGACCGCTTCATCGCCGAAGGTGTCCTGCCCAACTTCGCGGCCTTTCGGGCGGCGTCCGACGTGTTCACCACGGACGCGGGCGAGTCGGAGGCGGCGCTCGTGCCGTGGATCCAGTGGCCTTCGATCCACACGGGGCTGCCGTACGCGGAGCACCGGATCTACCACCTCGGCGACGCCGAGCGGTGCGCGGCGCCGACCATCGAGAGCGTGCTTTCCGACGCGGGGCTCCCGGTCGGGATCTTCGGCGGCATGAACATCCCGCCGCACCCCATCCGCGGCTTCCGCCTGCCGGACCCGTGGGAGAAGAGCCCGCGCACGCAACCGCCGTCGCTGCAGCCGTACTACGACGTCACCGCGGACCAGGTGAAGGAGTCGTCGCATCACGGCCGGCTGACCGCGCGCGACGCGGTGAAGCTCGGCACGTTCTACGCGCGGCGTGCGTTCCGGCCTGCGACGGCGGTCGCCGTGGCGCGCCAGCTCCTGAACGAGCGCGTCAACCGCGGCGTGAAGTGGCGCCGCGCCGCGCTGTTCGACGCCATTCAGTACGACGTGTTCCGGACGTACGCGCGCGAGCACGCCGTGCGGTTCGCGAGCTTTTTCTCGAACTCGACCGCGCACTACCAGCACCTGTACTGGCGCAACATGGAGCCGCAGCGCTTCGCCGACCCGCCCAGCGCAACGGACGATCCGTCGCTGCGCGATGCGATCCGCGACGGCTATCGCTCGATGGATGGCCTGCTCGGGCGCTTCATCGCCGATTTCCCCGGCGCGACGCTGATCTTCGCGACCGCGTTGAGCCAGGAGCCGTACACCGGTCCGGTGATCCGCAACTACCGGCCGGTCTCGTTCGACGCGCTGCTCGAGTTCCTGGGGATCCGACAACGCGCGGGTGGCACCCGTGATGTCGCAAGAGTTCCATGTGGACTGCGCCGACGAGACCGCGGCCGCGGCCGCGGAGCGCGCGCTGCTCGCGGTCGAAGCCGACGGCGAACGCGTCTTCGCCGCACGCCGCGACGGTGCGAGCGTCTTCGCCGGCTGCGTGTACCTCGATCCCGCCGTGATGGACCACGAGGTCGTCGACACCCGCACCGGCGCGCGCCGCGCGTTCGCCGACCTGTTCTACATGGTGGACGGGCACCGCAGCGGTCACCACCATCCGCAAGGGGCGCTGTGGATTCGCACCGGGCGCGGGCGGGTGCACGACGGCACCGTGTCGATCCTCGACATCGCGCCGACGGTGCTCGCGATGTTCGGCATCGACGCGCCGCGGTCGATGCACGGCACGGTTCTGCCCGTCGTTGCGCGCGTGCCTAGGGCCCGCGTCCCACAGCCGGCGTAACGGCGAGAAAGCGCAGCGTCGCGTCGTACGCGATCGCCGCGCCGAGACCGTCGACCTCGTCGAACGCGTGATTCGCCCACGGGAGCTCGATCGCAACGACCGGCACGCCGAGCGCGCGCAGCCGGGCAGCGAACGTGCGCTGGAATGAAATGAGGACGAGCTCGTCCCGCTCGCCGCAAACGAGCAGGGCCGGCGGCATCCCGTGGTGCGCACCGTCGAGCGGTGAAGCGGCGCGGTACGCACCGTTATGCGCAGCATCGGGCGGCCCGCCGACATACGCTTCGAGGATACCCCGCACGTTCGCGGGATCGGGCCGCGGCGGTTCGTTCCACCCGCCAACGAGGTCGATCGGCGCATAGTACGCGATGACGCCGGTGATTCGCAGCGGCTGAGCGCGCTCGGCGGCGATCAGGGCAAGCTCGGCGCCGGCGCTACGCCCGAACAGCACGACGCGCTGCGGATCGAGCTGCCATTCGCGAGCACGAGCAGCGATCGCGCGCAATGCATCCTCGACATCGTCGCGCTGCACGGGAAAACGATAGCGCGGCGCGTGCCGGTAGTCGATCACCGCGACGGCATAGCCGAGCGCCGCATACCGCCGCGCAAGCGGCGCGACCGCCGCCCGCGACCCGAAGCTCCAGGCCCCACCGTAAATCACCACGACGAGCGGCAACGCGGTAGCAACGCGCGGCACACCGCCGTTCGGAGCGGTTCCGGCATCGCGGGGCCGATAGAGGTCGAGCGCAAGCGACGACCCGTCACGCAACCGAACGGGAAGATCGCGAAGGACGCCAACCGCGGACGGTTCACGCGCCTGCACGACCGGAACGCGCGCGTCGGCGAGCGCGCGTTCGGCGGCGCGCCACGCAAACGGCGCCTCGATCGTCGGCCAGGCGACGCACGCGGCCGCGATGATCACGAGCACCATTGCGATGATACGTGCCCGGCCGCGCGCTAGCACCCACGCGAGTACCGCAAGCAGCATCGCGAATACGAGCACTCGCGGCGCCCACTCAGGCACGGCAACCGCAAGCGGCAGCGTGGCAAACGTCGGCGCCGGAACGACGGCCCAGCACGCAAATAGCGAGCATCAGCCCCGCAAGCACGACCGCCGTGGCGGAACGTACCTTCATCATCGCAACGACTCGCGCACAGCGTCCGAACGCCCCGTCATCGCGAAAGCTCGCGGACCATGCGCGAGACTGTCGCAACGTCAGCGTCGGCGGCGATCGGCGCGCCGAAGCGCGCGGCGATGCGCCAGCGCGCGCCGCGCGGCTCGTAGCGGAAGCCGACGGGTACGATCGCGAGGTCGCGCGCGCCGGCGCGGCGTGCCGCGGCGGCCATCGTGCGAAAGCCGGCCGCGAACGGCAGCATGCCGTCGGCGTCGCGCCCGCGCGGCGTCGGCGTCCGACGCGGTCGGATCGACGACCGGATAGCCTTCCGGAAACACGAGCACCACGCGCTCGGCGCGCAGCAGCGCGACGGCATCACGCAATCCGGTGCGCAGGTACTGCCGCACCTCGCTCGCGGCATAGCCGCCGCGCGTGCCGGCCGTCGCGGGCCGCAGGATCACCGGATAGTGCGCCCACGCGCACGCGCGTTCCATCCAGCGCCGCCGGCGTGCGTTCGCGACCCAGTCGAGCCCGACGACGATGTGCACCGGTCGCACCAGATGCTGCACGAGCACGGCACCGTCGAGCAGATGGTGGTAGTGCCGTGCGGCGAGCAGCACCGGCCCGGTACGCGGCACGTGCTCGAGACCGTCGACGGTAACGCCGTCAGTCATCGTGCGCAGCGACCACCACGCGATCGCGCGCGGGCCGAGCATCCCCGCGGGCGGATACCCGCCGCTCACGCGTACGCGGCAGCCCCGCGCGACCGGCCCAGCGCAAGCGCCGCGGGGAGCAGCGCCAGCACGATCGCGGCCAGCGCGGTCGGCCACATCCCGGCGGAGACGCTGAGCACCATCGACCATGCGACGTTGACCGCGTACACGACGAACGGCAGCGCCACGGGGGCGACCGGCGCGACGCGCTCGCGCCACAGCAGACGTCCGACGGCAACGAACAGCAAGCCGGTCCCGAACCACCCCGCGAGATTGCGCAGCGGCATCCCGAAGTACGGCCCGCTTTCGTGCCAGATCCAGAAATGGATGTATTGCATCTGCGGCGCGGCCATCGACGGATCGAGCACGAGATCCCAGGCGGTCAGCAGCCACGTCCCGAGCACGATCGACCACAGCGTGCGATTGCGCCAACCACGCCGCGCGACGAACGCGTCGGCAAGCACGAACGAAGCAAAGCCCATATAGAACCACGACAGCGGCACCGCAACGGGCACGCGCCCAAGCAACTTGGGCCCAAGAAAATCGGTGTACTCGTACCCGCCGAAGGGCCAGCCGGTCTTCGTCCCGGTGAGCTCGGCCGTCGCCGAGATGATCGTCGCCGCAAAGAAGAAGATGAACGTGCGCCGCACGCCGAGCGCGTGCACGCCGAACGCAAGCATCGCGATCGCGCCGAGGAACATCGCGGTGCCACCGGTCTTGTCGATGGCAAACGCAAAGAACGCCGCAGCGCTCGGCTTCCCGGCCCACAACTCAGGATGCGGGATCGCAATCAAAATCCCGAACAACCCGACGACCAGTGCGAACGCATGCAGCCCGGTAAACGCCCACGCGACCCGCTTCACGCGCCCGTCTCCGCAACGAGCACGCGCCCGCGCCACACATGCGTGCGCCGCAGCGCGCTGGCGACCAGCAGCGCAACGGCCGGCAAATCAGCCAGCGGCGACAACCAATAAGCAATCGGCGGCCGCACGTACGCCCGCCGCGTCCCGACCAAGACCCCGAGCCGCATGAAAACGAGCGCGAACGCGATCGCCGTCGCAACCCGCGCAAACGGCACGCGATCGCCAAGCGCAAGCAGCGCGACCAGCGTCGGCAGCGGAAGCGCCTGCGCGAAGACGAGCTCCGCGAGCGCGAGCGCAAGCCGCGCGGGCGCCACGAAGCGATCGCGCAAGGTCAGCGAACGCGGCCAGTTCGACCGCGCAATCGCGCCACGAGTCGTGCATGCGCACCACCGCGTCGCCTTCGAAAAATCCCACGTGCTCACCGTTGGACGCCAGGACCCGCGCGATCGTCACGTCCTCACACCGCGAACGCCCGAGCAGCGCGAAAGACATCGTCCCGCACCAGCACGTCGCGCCGCCCGACGAACACCTGCCCGTTGGCCTGCACGCGCGCGGGATCGCGCATGACGACATTCGGCAGCCCGGCCCGATAGACGAGCGTCGTGAGAAACGCGGGATGCAGCAGCGCAGCCCCCACATCCGCGAGCTCTTGACGCGTGGCGACGCTGAGCGCCGCAAGCCCGTCCGCCCGAGCTCGCGCGACCGCGTCGCCGAGCAGCGTCGGCCCGACGCGCACGTCCGCATCGACCGTCGCAACCCACGGCGCCGCCGTCGCGCGCAAACCCGGTCTCGAGGTTCCAGGCCTTGCCGTTCCAACCGGCCGGCGCCGGGCCCGCATCGAGGAAGCGCACTCGCCCGTCGCGCCGCGGCCGCGGCCTCGACGACCGTGCGCGTGGCGTCGGTCGAGCCTCCATCGACGACGACGATCTCTGCGACCTCTGCACCGCACCGCGCAAGCGCGGCCAGCGAAGCGGCAACGCGCGCCTCTTCGTTCAGCACCGGAACGATCACCGAGAGGCTGCTGGGCGAAGGCGCGGGCGCTGTCGCGAGCGGTGCACCGGCGGCGGTCGCGAGCATGCGAAGCGCCGCTCGAATGCCCGCAACTGCTTCGAGAACCACCGCCGCAAGCACGAGGACCATCATGGACTCTTCGACGACTCCGCGCCGAGATCACGCCACCACGCTCGATCGCGATGGTCGCCCAAACCGGCCAACCCCAATCCAAGGCGCTACCGCAGCATCCAAGCCTCAGGCCCAGGCCGCCGCCGCCCACCGACATAGAGGTACCGCCCGCTACCGATCGTGCGGGGCGGCCCGGTAAACAGCGCATCGTCACGCTCGAGCTCGAAGACGGTCTCGCCGCCGCCCGAAAACCGCAACCGATGCCCGCTGCCGTCCAGCACGACGTCACGCAAGGTCGCCTCTTCGAGGTGCAGCTGCGTGAGCTGCACCGACGCGAAGCCGCCATGCTGCTGCGGCGGGACCAGCGCCCAGCCTTGGAGCGACGACAAGCTGAAGTACGAGCGCAAGACGCCGGCGATGCGAACCTCGCTGCCGACCGAAGCGATGCGGACCGTCAGGAGGCACGGTTTCTCGGCCCACTCTAAAAGGAGCCGGTGGAACACGCCGAGTCGCAAAACAACACCCTCTCGTTGCGACGTGGGAAGATGACCAGTCTACGCCGGAGGGTGCCCACG
>CAWBTJ010000080.1:0-9264 GCA_963791645.1 Vulcanimicrobiota bacterium
GGTGCGGCGAGCGCGCTTGCGGCGGCAGCGGCGGAAGTGCTGAGGAAGGTCGTTCGCTTCATGGGCTTCCCTCGTTTCGTGTGGAGTGGGCGGGGATGCGAGCGAGGACGCGGTCGACGACCGCGCCCGCTTCGCCGGTTGAACGGGTGGGATCGAGCAACGCCGCGAGCGCCGCGCGGTCGAAGTGCTCCGCGATCTCCGGCGTCTCGGCGAGCACGTCGGCGAACGCGCGGTGCGACTCCAGCGCCGCCGACGCGGCGTGCTCGACGACGGCGTGCGCGCGCTGTTGGCCCAGCGCTTCGGCGAGCGCGGTTGCGACGGCTTCGGCGGCGATGAGGCCGCCGCTCGCGTCGACGTTGTGCCGCATCCGCGCGGTGTCGGCCGTCATGCCGCGCGCGATTTGCAACGCGTGCGCGCACGCGGCCGAGGAGAGCACGCAGATCTGCGGTAGCGCGATCTCCTCGCTCTGCCACGGACCCGTCGAGCGCTGGTGGTCGCCGGCCATCGCCGCGAGCATCACCGGCACGAGCGCGTGCACGCCGTGCGTCGCAGCCAGCACGTACTCGCTCGCGATCGGGTTGCGTTTTTGCGGCATCGCGCTCGACCCGCCGCGGCCGGGCTCGTGCGGTTCGAAGACCTCGGCGACTTCGGTTTGCGTCAGCAACGCGACGTCGGTCGCGAACTTCGCAAGGCTGCCGCACAGCAGCGCCAGCGCGCACGCCGCATCGGCAAAGGCGCTGCGGTCGGCGTGCCACGGCGCGTCCGGTACCCGCAGGCCGAGCTCCCCGGCGAGCGCGACGGTGACGTCGCGACCGCGCGCGCCCAGCGATGCCAGCGTCCCGACCGCTCCGCCGAACTGCACCGTGCGCACGCCTTCGCGCGCGTCGCGCAGGCGGTCGAGGTGCGTGAGCAGTGGGTGCAGCCACAGCGCGCACGCGTAGCCGAACGTGATCGGCAGGGCGTGCTGGAGATGCGTACGGCCGGCCATGACGTCGTCGCGGTGCGCGCGGGCGCGCGGCGCGAGCGCGTCGACGATCCCGCGCACATCGGCCTCGATCAGCGCGAGCGCTTCGGTCAGTTGCAGCACGGTCGCCGTGTCGAGAACATCCTGCGTCGTGGCGCCCCAGTGCACGTAGCGCCCGGCGTCGTCGCCCGCGAGCCGCGTCAACTGCGCGGTCAGCGGCACGACGGGATAGCCGACGACGTTCGTACGGGCCGCGATCGCCGGCACGTCGAGCCGGTCGACGTCCGCCGCCGCCGCGATCGCATCGGCTGCGGCGGCCGGGATCACGCCGAGTCGCGCTTGCGCGCGCGCGAGCGCGACCTCCACGTCCAGCATCGCGCGCAGCCGGCGGCGCACCGAGAAGATCTCACGCATCGCCGCGGTGCCGTACAGCTCGCCGTAGATTTCCCAGCCGCCCGCGATCACGGTCTTTGCGCCGCGCTCAGATCGCCAGGAACGCGGTTTCGCCCGCGCCCTGCAGTACGATGTCGAACCGGTACACCGCCGGCCCGTCCGGCCGCTCGGTGCGCTGCGCGATCAGCGTCGCGCGCACGTCCGCATCCGCGATCGACGACAGCAGCGGATCGCGCGCGTTCTCGTTCGCGTGGTCCGCGAAGTAGATGCGCGTCACGAGCCGCTTGAGCAGCCCGCGCGCGAAGATCGTCAGGTTCGCGTGCGGTGCCTGCACCGCGCCGTCCGCGCCGGCGACGGCACCCGGCACGATCGTCGTGAACCAATAGCGCCCGTCCGCGTCCGTGCAGGCGCGCCCGAAGCCGCGAAAGAGCCGGTCGCTCGACACGGGACCGACGTCTTCGGCATGCGCGTAGTGCCCGTTCGCATCGGCTTGCCACAGCTCCAGCAGCGCGTCGGGCACCGGCGCACCATCGCCGTCGCGCACGACGCCTTCGATGCGAATCGGCGGACCGGACACGCCGTCGCGCGTGAGATCGCTCCACGCCGGGCGCTCCAGCGCTTCGCGGAAGAATGGGCCGATCGTCTGCGAGCTGGTTGCGATCAGCGTCATCGCACTTCCTCGCGCGGCGTTTCGAGGCGGCCGCGCAGCACGACGTCCCACGTGTAGCCCAGCGCGTACTCCGCTTCGCTGAGGTCCGCGTCGTACGCCGCGATCAAACGCTCGCGCGCGGCGGCGTCGGGGATACTGTGGAACACGGGATCGGTCGCCAGCAGCGGATCCCCCGCAAAATACATCTGCGTGATCATGCGCGTCGCGAAGCTCGGCCCGAACACCGAGAAGTGGATGTGCGCCGGGCGCCACGCGTTGTACGTGTTGAGCCACGGGTACGCGCCGGGGCGGATCGTGAGGAAGCGATACCGTCCCTCGTCGTCGGTCACCACCTGCCCGGCGCCGGTGAAGTTCGGATCGAGCGGCGCGTCGTGCTGGTCGCCGTCGTGGTGATAACGTCCGGCCGCGTTCGCCTGCCACACCTCGACGAGCGTCCCACGCACCGGCCGCCCGCTTTCGTCGAGCACGCGCCCGCTCACGATGATGCGCTGGCCTTGCGCTTCGCCGGTGCGGCCGCCGATGCGGGTGAGGTCCGCTGCGTTCGGCCCGCACCACAAGTCGTCGAACGCCGGCCCGGTCACTTCGGACAGCGTGTGCGGCGCTTCGATCAACGCGCGGGTGGGATGGCGTTTGATCGTACTCGTGTACGCCGGAAAATCGTACGGCGGCTGCGTCCCGACGCGCTCGCGCGCGTAGGGTGGCGGCGCGATCACGACGCGCCCTCGTCGTCGAGCTCGCGGTACACTGCCGCGGCGTGCGCGAACGCGGAGTTGCCGGCCGGGACGCCGGCGTACACGGCAACTTGCAGCAGCGCCTCGCGCACCTCGTCGCGCGTCGCTCCGGTATTGCGCGTCGCGCGAACGTGCAGCCGCAATTCCTCGGCGCGCCCGAGCGACGCGAGGATCGCGATCGTCAGCAGGCTGCGCGTCTTGCGGTCGAGGCCCGGGCGCGTCCAGATCTCGCCCCACGCGTAGCGCGTGATGAGCTCTTGGAAGTCGCGGGTGAACTCCGTCGTGCCGGCCTGCGCGCGCTCGACGTGCTCCTCGCCGAGCACCGCGCGCCGCACGACCATCCCGCGCTCGTACCGTTCGTCGGTCATCGTCCGCCCTCCAGGAAACGCAGCAGCGCGGCGTTGGTCGCTTCCGGCTGCTCCGCGCATAGCATATGCGACGCGTGTTCGAAAACGATCAGTTCCGCGCTCGGGATCGCGGCGCGCATCTCGGCGCCCATCGCCGGCGTCGTGGTCGGATCCTCGGCGCCCGCGACGATCAGCGTGCGGCAGCGGATGCGCGCGTCGTCGGCGCGCAGGTCGGCGTCGCGCACCGCGCGGCAGCCGTCCACGTACCCGTCCACCGGCGTACGCGTCAGCATGTTGGCGAAGCCGCGGACGAGCTCGGGCCGCTCCGCGCGCGCACGGGCCGTGAACCAGCGTGCCATCCCCGCCTCGGCGATGGCAGCGATCCCGTCGCGCTGCACCGTTTCGATGCGCTCGTTCCATGTGGCCGCGGTCCCGATGCGGCTCCCGGTCGCGCAGATCGCGAGCGAGTCGACCCGATCGGGAAACTCCGCGGCGACGCGCTGGCCGACCATGCCGCCGATCGACAACCCGACGAAATGCACGCGCGCGATCGCAAGCGCGTCGAGCAGCGCGACCGCGTCGGCGGCGAGGCGTTCGACGGTCGCCGCGGCCGCATCGCCCGACGGCGTCGTGTCGGTGAGGCCGTGGCCGCGCATGTCGTAGCGCAGCACGCGATGCGACCGCGTCAGCGCGGGGAGCTGCTGGTCCCACATCTGAAAGCTCGTGCCGAGCGAGTTCGCGAGCATCACGACGGGCGCTTCCGCCTTGCCGTCGACGGCGTAGTGCACCACGAGATCGGCGGCGCGAACGAAGGGCATGCGCGCTACCGCTCCAGCCAGTGCGCGGCCGCGTTGCGCACGTGCTCGCGCGCGAGGCGCTCGGCGGCGTCGGCATCGCCGGCCCGAATGGCGTCGAGCACGCGGGTGTGCTCGTCGGCGGAGTGCGTCAGCCGGCGGCCTTGGTTTTGCAGCCTGGTGTACACGACTTGGGCCGACATGCGCACGAGCGGGACGAACTGCTGCAGCCGCGCGTGGCCGGTCGCCGCGACGATCTTCACGTGGAAGTCGGCATTGGCGACGAGGTAGCGGTGCTGGTCGCGCGCGGCGTTCGAACGCATCGTCTTCGCGAGCGCGACGAGCTCGCGGTCCAGCTCCGCGCCGATCCCGCGCTGCGCGAGCAGCCGTGCGGCGAGCCCGTCCACCATCTCGCGCAGGTCCATGATCTCGAGCGCGTCGCGCGCGTCCAGCGCTACCACCGACGCCGCGCCGCTCGGCGCGATCGTGACGAAGCCCTCGCGTTCGAGCGCGATGAGCGCCTCGCGCAACGGCGTGCGGCTGACGTTGAGCTGGCGCGCGAGATGCTCTTGGCGCAGCACGGTTCCCGGCGCGAGCTTGCCTTCGAGGATCGCGCGCCGTACCGAGTCGACGATGCCCTCCTTCATCCGCGGATGGCGGACGACGGCGATCGGCATCACCTCGGCGAGGGCTTCGCGCACGCGCCTCATCGCGGCGCCTCGGCGAGCAGCGGCGCGATCTCGGCCTTGAGCCGTTCCTTCGCGACGCGCATCGTGGGCGTCAGCGGAAACGCGTCGAGAAAGACGATGCGCGCGGGGATCTTATATGGCGCGAGCCGCGTCGCGCAGAATTCGCGCAGCTCGGCTTCTTCGACCGCCGCCCCGGGTGCGCGCACGACGCACGCGACGACGTCTTCCTCCGACAGCGACGACGCGACGCCGACGACCGCGGCTTGCTGCACGC
The DNA here is from genome assembly GCA_963791645.1 of Vulcanimicrobiota bacterium. Lineage (GTDB taxonomy): Bacteria > Vulcanimicrobiota > Vulcanimicrobiia > Vulcanimicrobiales > Vulcanimicrobiaceae > Vulcanimicrobium. Next base: position 4,863 of record CAWBTJ010000080.1, read on the forward strand.
CGGGATGGAGCGCGAGCGCGTCCTCCACCTCGCGCGGCGCGACGTTCTCACCGCGGCGCCGGATCATCTCCTTGTAGCGACCGGCGAGCACCACGTCGCCGTCCCCGTCGACGTAGCCCGCGTCGCCGGTGCGAAGCCACCCGTCCTGCAGCGTGCGCTCCGTGATCTCCGGCGCGTTCCAATATCCCGGCGTGACCGCGACGTTGCGAAACTGCAGCTCGCCGACCGTCCCGCGCGGCGCGAGTTCGCCCGAGGGTGCGACGATGCGCAGCTCGTTGGGGACCAAGCCGTTCGGATGGCTGCGCGGCTGACCGATGCTCGCGCTCTTGGCGCGCGACGTCGGAGTCTCGATGCAGCCGAACGTGCACTCCGACATCCCGAAGCCGGTGACGATGCGCACGCCGAAGCGCGTTTCGAGCGCGCGGTTCTCCGGCGGCTCGAGCGCCGGCGCGGCGTAGATCGTGCGCAGCGCGCCGCGCACGAACGCCTCGGCGGGCTGGCGCGCGAGGATCGCGACCATCGCGCCGATCAGGTTGACCTCAGTCACGCCGAGCTCGGCGGCGTCGCGCCAGAACGTCGACGCGCGAAATTTCGGCGAAACGGCGAGCGGGTATCCGTTCGCGAGCGCCGACATCAGCGAGTACGCCTGCGCGTTGATGTGAAAAAACGGCAGCACGCACCACAGCCGCTCGGCATCGCGCAGACCTAGCCACGCGCGCATCGACTGTCCCGCGCCGACGTACGCGAGATGGCGCACGAGCGCGCCTTTCGGCCGGCTCGTCGTGCCGGACGTGTACACGATCGCCGCGGCGTCCGCCGGTTCGCCGTCCGGAACCGGCGCGGGCGGAGCGTCGCGCGCTTCCGCGTGCATCGCACCGATCTGCTCGTCGCCGAGCAGCGTCACGCGCGGCTGCAGATCGTCGAGGACGTACTGGAGCTCGGGCTCGGTCAGCGCGGGATTCACCGCGGCGGGGATCGCCCCGGCGTGCACCGCGGCGAGCCATGCTTCGATCGTCGCGACGGCGTTGCCGCCGCTGATGAGCACGCGGTCACCGCGCGTGACGCCGCGGTCGCGCAGCCACGTCGCGCCGCGCGCGACGGCTTCGGCCGCTTCGGCGAACGTGCGCCGTTCGGTCGCGGACGCCAGAAACGCGCCGTCGCCGAAACGTTCGGCGGCCGCGTAGACGAAGCGCGGGATCGTGGTCAGCCCGGAGGTCAGAGCGACTCTCCCCTTTTGTATCCAGGTATCCAGGACCGGCCTTCGGCCGGCCGGTGCGGGCTCCTCCGGACGGCAAAGCGCCCGGAAGCCGAAGCTCCCGGGCGCCGCGCCGATCGGATCACCCGGTCAGGGCCTCAGATCAGTGGAAGAACGTGTTCGTGTCGACGTGGAACGTGCTGATGATGTCCCACGACCCGACGTGAATCGCGTTGGGGAACAGGAACGGCGCACCTTGCGGAATGGCATGCAGGTCCGAGTGCCGCATCGCGAGCGTGAAGCCTGGGCTGAAGCGCTTGCTGAGCTGATACGTGAAGGAGCTGTTCCAGCGGTACGGGGCGCTGATGGCACCGGCGGTGGTGCCGCTGAAACCGGCGTTCTCGTAGAAGTTCAACGCGCCCCAGCGCTCGTTGAGCAACAGGGACGTGCCGTGCTTCGGATCGACCGGCACGATCATCGAGATGCCTTGCGTCGTTTCGTAGTACACCGACTGGCGCGGGTTCTGATCGATGTAGCCAACTTGGCCGTTGACCAAATTGGTGCAGTTTGCGCCCAGCAGGCGGCTCGCGGCGCTGCAGACGATCGCGACGTGGTGGTCGACGTTCTGCGCATCGCCGGTGAGGCTGAACACGAAGGTGCTACGCAAGAGCTCTTTCCACGGCTTCGTCGTGTAATTGACGCCGACATAGCCGAAGTGGTGCTCAGTCGAGCTCACGGTGCAGTTCGGCCCGGTCGACTGTCCGTTGTTGTTGCACAGGAACGGCACGGTGCTGACGCCCGATCCGTTGCTATTCCAAATGCGGTGGCGGAACGAATCGCCGACGTCCACCGACACGTAGCGGTCGAACGCGTAGGTGCCGTGGTACTGCAAGATGATGTCGCGGGAGTTGTTCGAGCAAACTCGCCCCGCCGGGGGCTGGATCACACACTCGAGCGGCTGGTGGATCGTGCCTTCCGTGATCCGATCGAAGAACAGGTTGAGCTTGCGCGTGACCGGGATGCGAACGGTGCCGCCGAGATCGATCGGGTCGTAGCCCTTGAGGTTCGCGTTCGAGCCGTAGTACGCGGGTTGCGTGTACGTCAGGACGAAATCGATGATCGGCAGATGGCTGAGCGGCGGTAGCGGGCGCACGGGGGTCGGAGCCGTGCCGCCCTGGTTCGCGGGCGCCGGATTGTTCGGGGTGCGCGGCGTGGCCGTGCCACCCGCCGGCGGCGCCGGCTTCGGGGACGGCGAGGCTTGCGCGACGATCACGGGCGCTGTCGCGTCTGCGGTCGCGTCGGCTGCGGCGGCCGGGCCAGTCTGCGCGCGGGCTGCGTTGATCGAGCCGGCGAACAGCACGATGGCCGCGACGAGCGCGGTCACGATGCGGCCCAATGGGCGCGAGGGATGCAATGCATCCATTTGAAGAGTGCCTCCACGTGTGATTCTTCGCGAAAGATAATTCTGTCGCGAAGGGGTAAGTCGGGCAACCGGTGCGTCTCGAAGCGGCGATCTAAAACGGCCCGCCAGCGGTCGGCACGCGATCGGCCAACGCTGGATACAAGTATCCAGGAATGGAACGGGCGTTTGTCGGTTTGCGTTCCCCATCCTTTAATGAAAGGGGTACGAACGCAATCATGACACGTCGGCGAAAGCTGGACGGGCGGGCCGCCCGACTTTGGTCGGACCGGATGCCGCAGCCACCGGGTCCCGCCTGAGCCGGCGCGGCTGGGCGGCCGCCGCGGCCGTCGTCATCGTCGCGCTCGCCTTCTGGGCGGCGCTCAGCCACCGCGTCTACAGCCGCACGCTGCCGGCGGGGCTGCTCGAGCACCTGTTCGGCGAGGACGACGGCGAATGGCGGTCCGCCCTGGTCGTGCTGCGCAAGCTCTACAGCATCGTCGCGTTCACGCTGGTCGGGTTCGTCGTCCACAAGGCGCTGCCGCCGGCGCGCCGCGCGGCGCTGCGCGCGGCGGTCATCGTCGCGGCGTTGTCCGCGCTGATCGAGATCGCTCAAAAGCTGCGCCACGCCCACGAGGGGCTCGCATCGAACGCCTTCGACGTCCTGTGCGGGGCGTTCGGCGGCTGGCTGGCCGTCACGATCGCGCGCGCGCTGACCCGCAGGTGACCCACGTCAGCCGCAGCTGACGGCGTCAAGCGACGGGCGTGAGCAGCGCCTCCCCGGCGGCGAACGCGAGCAAGTTCTCCGCCGCGAGCATCGCCATGCGGGTGCGCGTCTCGACGGTCGCGCTGCCGACGTGCGGCGTGATCACGACGTCTTCGCGCGCGTAGAGCGGATGCTCCGGCGGTAGCGGCTCGGGATCGGTCACGTCGAGCACCGCGCCGGCGATCTTCTTCTGCTCCAGCGCGCGCAGCAACGCTGAGGTATCGCAGATCGGGCCGCGCGCGGCGTTCACGAACGTCGCGCTCGGCTTCATCCGTGCGAACGCGGCGTCGCCGAACATGCCGCGCGTCTGCGGCGTCAGCGGCAGCAGCGCGACGACGCAGTCGGCCTCCGCGAGCAGCGCGTCGAACGTGCGGTACGAACCGCCTGTGTGCGCGTCGTCGGCGCGGGGCGTGCGGGTGTGGTAGACGACGTGCATCTTGCTCGCCTGCGCGCGCTGCGCGAGCGCGACGCCGATCGCGCCGAAGCCCACGACGCCGAGCGTCGCGCCTTCGAGATCGCGGCTGTACGGCGGATCGCCGTGAGCGAGCCAGCGGCCGTCACGCGCCCACGCGATCGCCGGACCGAGCTGCCGGACCGCGACGATGACGAGCCCGTACGCGAGATCCGCAACGGCCTCGACGAGCGAGCCGCGCGAGTTCGTCAGCAGGATACCGCGCTCGCGCAGGTGCGGCACGTCGACGTTGTCGTAGCCGACCGATTGCATCGCGACGATGCGCAGCGCGGGCGCTTCGGCGAGAAACGCCGCGTCGATCGGCACGTTGGAGCTGCTCAGCACGGCGGTCGCATCGGCGAGCGCCGCGCCCCATTCCGCGCGCGGCAGGCCGGAGACGTCCGTCACCGCGGTATGTTCGCGCAAGCGTTCCAGCACGACGCCGGGGACGCGCGTCAGCACGACGACGTTCATCTCAGACCGCGGCCGCGATCGCTTTGCCGACTTCCTCGGTACCCGCGGTCCCGCCGATCTCGCGCGTGCGCGGACCGCCGGTCAGCACCGTTTCGATCGCGCGCAGCACGTCGGCCG
>CAWBTJ010000081.1:0-37775 GCA_963791645.1 Vulcanimicrobiota bacterium
CTCGCCGCGTTGACGGCGCGTGCGACGCCGCTGGCCGATGCCGCACCGACGCGGCCGACGACGTATGCTTCTGGCTGTACTCGTCGGGCTCGACCGGGAAGCCGAAGGGCACCGTGCACGTGCAGACCAGCTTGATCCGCACCGCGGAGTTGTTCGCGCAGGACGTGCTCGGGATGCGTGAGGACGACGTCGTGTACTCCGCGGCGAAGTTGTTCTTCGCGTACGGGCTCGGCAACGCGCTGACGTTTCCGATGTCCGTCGGTGCGACCGCGGTGCTGCACGCTGCTCGCGCGACGCCCGACGCCGTCGGCACCATCTTGCGCACGCACCGCGCGACGATCTTCTGCGGCGTGCCGACGCTGTTCGGCGCGCTGCTCGTGCATCCGGATTTCCCCGCGCGCGACGAGCTCGCGCTGCGGTTGTGCACGTCGGCCGGCGAGCCGCTGCCCGAAGAGATCGGCAAGAACTGGACCGCGCGCTTCGGCGTCGAGATCATCGACGGCATCGGCTCGACGGAGATGCTGCACATCTTCGTCTCGAACCGGCCGGGCGCGGTGCGCTACGGTACGACGGGCTTGCCCGTGCCCGGTTATCGCGCGCGCATCGTCGGCGAGGACGGGGGCGAGGTCGCGCCGGGCGAGCTGGGCGAGCTCGAGGTCAGCGGGCCGACGTCGGCGGCGTATTACTGGAACAACCGCGAGAAGTCGCGCGCGACGTTCGCCGGCGAATGGACGCGCACCGGCGACAAATATCTCCAGGACGAGCGACGGGTATTTCGTCTACTGCGGCCGCGTCGACGACATGCTCAAGGTCGGCGGGATCTGGGTGTCGCCGAGCGAGGTCGAGTCGGCGCTCGTCGCGCACGAGCACGTGCTCGAAGCCGCGGTGATCGGCGTCGCCGACGACAGCGACCTCATCAAGCCCAAAGCGTTCGTCGTGCTCAAGCCCGGCGTGCAGCCGCTGCCCGAGCTCGCCGACGCGCTCAAGGCGCACGTGAAGAGCCGCTTCGCGCCGTACAAGTATCCGCGCTGGATCGAGTTCGTCGACGAGCTGCCGAAGACGGCGACGGGCAAGATCCGGCGGCACGTGCTGCGCGCGCGCGAGCGGCGCGTTGACGCGCGAGGCGGTCGCGCGCGACGTCGTCGTCGACGGCAAGCGGCTGGAGACGGTCCGCTACGACGGCGATCCCGCGCGGCCCGCGATCGTGATGCTGCACGAAGGGCTCGGCTCGATCTCGCTGTGGCGCGATCTGCCGCAACGGCTGTGCGAGCGCACGCGCTGCACCGTGGTCGCGTACTCGCGCTACGGCTACGGCCGGTCGGACGTGCTGCGCGAAAAGCGCGAGCCGGACTACATGCACCGCGAGGGCGAGGTGGTGCTGCCGGCGCTGCTGGCGCAGCTCGAGATCGAGCGGCCGATTCTTTTCGGGCACAGCGACGGCGCGTCGATCGCGCTGATTTACGCGGGCGCGCATCCCGAGCGCCGTGCGCGCGCTCGTGCTCGAAGCGCCGCACGTGTTCGTCGAGGAGATCAGCGTGCGCAGCATCGCGGCAGGCGAAGGCCGCGTACGCGACGAGCGAACTGCCCGCGAAGCTCGGCCGCCATCACGCCGACCCCGACGCGACGTTCGCCGGCTGGAACGACATCTGGCTCGACCCGCGCTTTCGCGATTGGAACATCGAAGTCGTACGCGGACCGCGTGCGCGTGCCGGTGCTGCTGATTCAAGGCGAAGAAGACGAGTACGGTACGACGGCGCAGCTCGACGCGATCGTCGCGCGCATCCCAGGCGCGGAGACGCTGATGGTGCCGCGTGCCGGACACAGCCCGCATCGCGACGCCCCCGAGATCGTCGTCGAACGCATCGCGGCATTCGTCGCCGAAATCGGCACGGCATGATTCAAGACGGCGGCACAACACAGGACGTTACCGTCGACGACCTCAACGCGTCGTTTCGCGGCGACGTGTACGGCGAACGGCCCTCGATGGACGCGGCGAGTTTTCGCCGCCACGTCGAGCACAACGACGTCGACCTCGCGCGCTCGCCGCGCTGGACCGTCGACGGCGTGCTGTCGGGGGTCGTGCTGCTCGCGTTTCGCGGCGAGCGCGCGTGGATCGGCGGCTTCGGCGTCGTGCCGGAGTTTCGCGGGCGCGGCCTCGCGCAGCGGTATCTCGACGAGACGCTTGCGATCGCGCGTGCGTCTGGCGCGACCAGCGTCGAGCTCGAGGTGCTCGTCTACAACGCGCGCCGCGATCCGGCTCTACGAGCGCGGCGGGCTTCGAGCACGATCGACGAGGTCGTGGTCTGGACGCGCGAGCCGTTGCGCGCCGGCGGCGGACGACGCCCCGCCGGTCACGCGCGCCTTCAGCGCCGCGGAGATCGCCGCGCTCGCGCGCACGCCCGCGTCGTGCTGGCAGCGCGAGGCCGCGAGCGTCGCGGCAGCCGCGCCGTTCGAGCCCGTGTTCGTCGGCGCGCCCGAGTCGCCCGACGCGTACGGGTTCGTCCGGCGCGGCGAGCGCGCGAGCCTCCTCGACGCGCGCGCGCACGGCGCGGCGTCCGCGTCCGCGCTTCTGCCGGCGCTCGACGCGCTGCTGCCGGCACACCCGCTGGCCCTTGTGAACGAGCCTGCTCGCGGCGCGTTGCACGACGCGTTCGTCGCGCACGGCGGGCTGGCGCGAGGCGGCCCGTCAACACCGCATGCGGCTCGCATTGCGCTGAGTCACCGCGGTGTCGTGCAGGATCGGCAGCAGCGTGCGATAGGCGCGGCGAGCGACCGTGCCGGCGCGCAGCGCTTCGAGGATGTCGTGCGACGGCGGGAGGCCGGTGATGCGGTGCAGGTCGACCGCGATCCCGTCGTGCGCGCGCCAGGCGGCCGCGAGCGCGCGCGCCGCGCCGTTGTTCACCGCCGTCTCGCTCTCGTTCGTCACGACCGTGATGCGCCGCGTCGCGGGCGGCGTCGTTTGCGCGAGCGCGCGCAGCTCGGTCGCGATGCCGAGCGCTTCGGCGATCGCACGCGTCGGAAAGCGCGCGTAGCCGTGATCCGGCATCAGGCGCTCGCGCTTGATCGGATGCCACCACAAGAACGCGTTGGGCAGCGTGCGCAATGACGCGGCGAGCGCCGCAGTCCCCGCGCCCGGAATCCCCACAACGCCCATGAACGGCGCGATCGCAACGACGTGGTCGACGCGCTCGTGCTGCGCGAGCCATGCCGCGAGCAGACCGCCCAGCGAAAAGCCGGCGACGATGACGGCGGTGCCGAGGCCACGCGCGATCGCAAGCGCTTCGTACGCGGCGTCGATCAGGTGCTGCGCGGGCAGGTCGCGCAACTGCGTCGTGAGGCGGTCGCGCGCGCCGTGCCCCGGTAACCGCGGCACGATCACCGAGTCGCCGTTCGCATGCAGCCGGCGCGCGAGCGCGTCGCACTGCATCGGGCTCGCGGTGAGCCCGTGCAGGAACAGCACCGCGCGCGCCGTCGGGCGGCCGTGCGCCAGGAGCATCGTGCCGCCGCGGGCGTGGATCGTGTCGTCGTCGCGCTCGGCGAGCGCGGCGTAAGCTCTCAGCGCTTCGGCGTAGTCAGGCCGCACGCGCGAACCGGCGGACCAGACGCTCCAGCGCGGCGTAGTCGACCTTCGCGTCGTGGCGCGGATCGACCGGAACCGGTGCGGCGACGACGCGGTCGATGCGGGCGAACGCGACGGCGTCGCGGATCGCGCGTTCGTCGAGCGCGTGTCCGGCGAGCGGCTCCACGACCAGCACGCGCAACCCGTCGACGCCCGCGACGGCGCTGCGCGCGATGCCGGGCAGATACGCGAGCGCGCACTCGACGCGCAGCGGTTCCAGCGTGCCGTGCGCGTCGTCGATCGTGCCGGCCGCGCGCCCCGCGAGCCAGAGCCGGCCGCGCGCGTCGCGGTAGCCGAGATCGCCGGTGCGGTGCCACGTGCGCGCGCCCGCGCGGATCTTCGTCGTCGCGTCGGCGGCGCGGTCGGCGTAGGCCGGCACGACGTGCGGTCCGCTGACGACGATCTCGCCGGCCTCGCCGGGCCGCAGCATGCGCCGTTCGACGTCGTCATCGTGAGCGAACGGTCCGAACACGGTGCCGCGCGTCGTCGCGACGACCGCCACGGAGCTTGTCGCGCACGGCATCCCGGCGAGCAGGCCCGCGCCGCGCGCGCATCGCGGCGTGATCCGGCGCCGCAATGTCCGCCGTGTCGAGCAGCGCGATCGGCTCCGCCTCGGTGCTGCCGTAGACCGCGAGCACGCGCGCGTTCGGGGCGACGGCGCGCAGCGCGTCTGCGAGCGGCGGCATCACGGGCGCACCGCCCGACGCGATCAGCCGCAGCGCGGGCAGCGTCGCGTGCGCGCGCCGCAGCGCCGAAGCGAGGTTCGCCAGCAGCGCCGGCGACGCGACGATGCGCGCAACGTCGTGCTCGCGCATGACCTCGGCGAGCGCGTCCGCGTCGACGCGTCCGGGATGGCGCAGGTCGATCCCAGGCAGCAGGCACGTCGCGCCCGCGGCGAGCTCGGCGAGCAGCACCATCGGCATCGTGCACAGCGTCGTCGCACCGTCGAGCTCGAGCGCGCGCGCGAGCGCGCCCACTTGCGCGCGCGCGACGCCGTGCGTGCGCACGAGCGCCTTCGGCTCGCCGGTGCTGCCGCTGGTGAACGTGAGCATCGCGGGGTCGCCGTCGTCGCGCCGCTCGACCGCACCGCCGGCCGTACTCGCGTCATCGTGCAAGACGTCGTAGGCGAGCGGGGACGCGGTGGTCGACAGGCGCACCGCGTGGCGCAGCGACGGCACCGCGGCGAGCGCGAGCCAGCCGATGCCGCCGACGAGCACCGCGCGCGGCGGGTGCGTGCGCGCGCAGCGCCGCAGCGACGCGCGCGTGGCGCCGGGCGGCGGGACCGCGGGGACGAGGCCGGCGCGCAGCAACCCGATCAGCGCCGCGTACGAGCTCGATCCCCGCGGGATGCAGCAGCAGCACCGTCTCGCCGGGATGGAAGCCGCGCGCGCGCAGCGACGCTGCCGCGCGCGCGCTCGCTGCGTCGAGCTCCGCGTACGTCAGCGTGCGTTGCGTCGCGGCATCGACGAGCGCGAGGTGGTGCGGGTGCGCGGCGGCGCGCGCGCGGAGGATCTCGACGACGTTCATGACAGCTCCTTGGCGAAGACGGCGTAGCGGCGGAACGGGATCGCATGCGGCGCCAGCGAGCGCGCGACGCTGCCGTCGTGCTGCAGCGCCGAGATCGCGCGCGTGGCGCCGAGGGCGTGCGCCGCGGCCCGCGCCGCGCCGGTCAGGACGAAGCCGAGGCCGGCGAAGCGGCGGTCGAGGTCGCGCACGACGGTCTTGAGTACGACGGTGCGCGGCGCTCGCGGATCGCGCAGCGCGAACAGCACGCCCGCGATGCGTCCGTTGCATTCGGCGACCGGGCACAGCCGCGAATCGAGCAGCGGCGCGAGCGGGCGGTACAACGCGGCGAACGCGTCGAGCCCGATCGGCGCGAACAGCGGCGCGTCCGCGAAGCCGCGCAGCGCCAGTGCGTGGACCTGCGCGAGTTCGTCGTCGAAGCGCGCGAGGTCGAGCGCGCGCAGCGTCACGCCGGCCGCGCGCAAGCGTGCGGTCAGCGCGGGCACGCGCGGGTCGCGCTCGGCGAGCGCGTCGTCGCGAAACGACGCGTACGTTTCGAGCGGCGCGAAGCCCGCACGCCGCCACGGCGCGACGGCCTCGGGCGGCGAGTACGGTTCGAGCGGGAACGGCGGCGTGCCGTCGCTCGCCGTCACCAGCCGGTAGCGATGCCACGTGTCGCCGTCGACCGGCCCGGCGGCGAGCTCGCAGCCCGCTTCGCGCAGCCGGCACGCGGCGCGCGCGAGCAGCGCCGCGAGCGCGTCGTCGTCGGACGATTCGACCGCGCCGATGAAGCCGGTGCGCCGGCCGCGATGCGAGCGGCGTGGCGCGCCACCACAGCGAGCAGCGCGCCTGAATTCCGCCGTCACCGTGCTGCTCCAGCGTCGCGTCCGGCGCGGTCGTGCATTCGCGGCGTGCATGGCGGTCATGCGAGCCTCCGAACAGCCGAAGCGCGAGCAGCCCGGCGAGCGGGATCGCGGCGTTGTCGAAGCCGTCACCGGCGAACGCTTCGGCGAGCGTCGTCGCGAGCGCGAACGCCGCGACCGCGGCGACGCTTTCGGCGCGCGGGAACACCGCGCAGACGAGCAGCGCGACGACGAAGAATGCGGCGGAGCCTTCGAGCGACTTGCGCGCACGCCCGACCGCGTACGGATGCCGGCCGAAACGCCGCCCGACGAGCGCGGCGACCGCATCGCCGAACGACAGCGCGAGGATCGCCGCGACATACGCGGGCCGGTCGCCGTGCGCGAGCACGAACGCGAGCGCCACGCCGCCGACGAACGCGAACTCGCCGTACGACACGCGCGCGATCCCGTGCAGCGCGCGACCGAACCGCGCGCGCAGCCACGGCACGCGTGCGCAGCGCGATCAGCCCGGCGCACGCGACCGCGGCGAGCGCGAGCACCGGCGCGACATCGGCGAACAGCCACGGCAGCGCGAGGCACGCCGATGCCGACCGCGACGTGCGACGCTTTGCGCGCGGCTTCGGGCTCCCACGCGAAGCGGCGTGCGAGCAGGCCGATCCCGCCGACCAAGAGCGCGAGGACGACGGCGGCGAGTACGGCGGTCATCGGGCTTCCTCCACCACGAAGTCGCCGTAGAACGGCACGCGGTCGCGTGCGCGCAGCGGCGCGGCAACGTCCTCGCGCTCGGCGAGGAACGGCGCGAGCGAAGCCGGCCGGCGGCGCGGCACGAGCATGTTCCAGTACGCCAGCCGCGCGCGCGGCGAAGAGACGGCGGCGATTCGCGCGAGCAGCGACGCGTACGCGTCCTCGCCGACGTATTCGAACACGTCGGAGAGATTCCAGCCGTCGATCAGCTCGCCGTCGTACGCGTCGACGAACTCTTCCAGCGAGCTCGCGCGGATCTCGAGCCGGTCGAGGTTCGCGCGGATCGCCTCGAACGATTCGGGCCGCAGCGCGAGCGGCAGCGCGTCGCCGTGCGCGCCGGTGAGGATCCAGCGCACGTACGGGTTCGCGCCGGCGTCGTCGTCGCGCAGCGAGCGTGCGATCCGCATAAGGAGCCGCTGCGACACCGGCACCGTCCGGCGTGCGCGAAGAACTGCGGCTCGCGCCCGAGCGCGCTCATCGCGGGCCGCGCGAAGAACGCGCGAAACGCGAGCCGCCAGCGCACGCTGTCCCAGCGCTCGTCGTAGAAGCGCGCGCGCTCGCCATCGTCGCACGCGAGCAATTCGCGCACGGTGCGGCCGGAGTGGATCAGCGGCAGCACGACGGTGCGGAACAGCGCGAGATAGCGTTCGAAGCGGCCCGCGCCGCCGATCCCCGCTCGAACCGCGTCGCCGCGCGCGTCCCAATACGTGCGCGCGCCGTCGTTCAGATGCGGGCGGCAGCGCGCGTAGAGCGCGAGGCGGTCGGCGTGCGGGCGCGAGCCCACCAGCGCGAGGAGCTCCTCGTGCGCGAGCGCGCGGTACGCGGCGACGCGCAGCGCGAGCGCGGCCAGTTGCGCGGGCTCGCGGTCGAGCGCGATCACGCGCGCCGGACCGGCGGCGAGCATGGCGAGCGCGTTGTCGCCCGCGGACGCGATCGCGACGTACGTCCCGCCGGATCGCACGGCGAGCGCGGACACGAGCACGTCGGCGTCCTCCCAGCACTGCGCGTACCGCAGCGTGCTCGTCATGACGCCGCCTCGATGCGCCGCACGACGCCGGTCGCGCCGTCGAGCTCCACCAGATCGCCGTCGCGCAGCCACGACGTCAGGCCGCGCAGCGCGACGACCGACGGGATGCCCATCTCGCGCGACACGATCGCGGCGTGCGAGAGCTGGCTTCCGCGCTCGACGAGGATCGCCGCCGCCGCGGGGAACAGCACGACCCAGCTCGGGTCGGTGCGTTCGGCGACGAGGATCTCGCCGCGGCGCAACGTGCCGCGCGGATCGTGCACGACCCGCACGCGAGCGCGCACGAGGCCCGCGCAGCACGGCGTGCCGGTGCGCACGGTGTCGTCGCAGTCGCTCGCGGACGATGCCGCGAGCGGTGCGACGGGCAAGCCGCGCGTCGCGAAGCGGTTGGGCGGCGGCTGGTGCGGCGGCGTACCGCGCGCTCTCGGCGCGCGCGGACCGCCGCGAGCCCGCGCAGGTCGCGGCTCGCCGACGTGCCCTCGACGTAGCCGAGCAGCTCGTCGATGGTGAGGTGGAAGACGTCGCGCGCGTTGTCGAGCGCGCCGCGCTTCGCGAGCGCTCCGCCCATCGCCACGACGATGCGGCGCACGCGGCCGAACACGCGCGTCCGCTCGAAGCGCAGGTTCTCGCGCGCGACGAGCCGCGCGCGCGCCCACGCGGTCAGCCGCGCGAAGGCGAACGCGCGCAGCGGATGGCCGCGCAGTGCATCGTGCGCGCGGCGCTCCGCGTCGCGGCGCAGCGCGGTCGCGGCGTGCGCATCGCCGGGCGGCGCATTGCGCAGCCGCGCGATCGCCGCCAGCAGCGGGCGCGCGTCGTCGTGCAGCGTCGGGCTTTCCAGCTTCAGCTCGCTCTCGCAGCGGTCGCCGAAGCGCGCGAGGTACGCGCGGAACTCCAGATCGAAGTCGAGCCGGTCGCCGGCGGCGTCCAGTTCGGCGAGCTCGCGCACGGCGCGCGCAGGCTCGGCGCTCGTCATCCCGCCGCCCGCCGACACGAGCGCGGGTGCGAGCGATGCGTCGCCGCACCACGCGGCCGCCGCGCGCTTGAGCACGCCGAACGACAGCATCACGAAGAAGTCGTTCGCGATCGGCACGTCCCAGCGGTCGAGCAGCGCGCGCTCGAGCCGCCGGTACTCGCGCACGAGCTCGACGAGCGAAAGGCGCCCCAATTCCGCCCCTGCGCCGAGCGTCGCGTCAACGTGCGCGTGAAAGCGCACGATCTCGCGCGGCAGCCGCACGGCGGTCACCGTCAGCGCGAGCGCGGTGCGCCCCAGCATCAGCGCGTCGCGCACGCGTCCGCGGCGGCAGCTGCGCGCGATCGTCGTCCGCGAGACCGGCCGGCAACGCCTCGCGCACGCCCATCATCTCTTCCATCAAGCGGCGGTTGAGCCGATAGCCCGGCAGCAGCGCGAGCATGCGGTACCAGCCGACGAGGTCGTACATCATGTGACCGTCGATCCGCCCGACCAGCGCCTCGAACGTGCGCGCGTTCGCCTCGATCGTCGCGCGCGGGACGCCGGCGAGGCGGAAGAACGCGCGGTACGCGCCGGCATACGCCTGGCGCGCGAACGAGTACGTCAGCGCGCCGACGATGCCGCCGTAGCTCTCGGCGATGTTGCTGTCGTCCCAGATCGCGACGGGCGCCGCGGCTCTCGGCGACCGCGGTGACCGGCCGCGCTTGCAGCGCCCACAGCCGTCCGCCGGCGAACGTGAACTCGACGTCCTGCGGCGCGCCCGCGGCGTTGGCGATCCGCCGCGCGAGCGACGCCACCGCGCGCACGTCGTCGTCGGCGAGCGCCGGCCGCGCGCGCAGCGGTGCGTCGACCGCCACCGCGATCGTACCGGAACCCGGCGCGCGCACGTGCATGCGGTCTTTCTCGGCGATCGTGCGGGCGGCGATCGTGCCGTCGCGCCCGACGCGCCAGGCGTCCGTCGTGCACTCGCCGCCGACGACGCCGGATGCGAGCCCGTACGCCGCCGTGACGACGACGACGTCGCTGCCGTCGACCGGATCGATCCCGAACGCGACGCCGCTCGCGTCGCCATCCACCATGCGCTGGACGACGACGGCCATAGGAATCGCGGCGTGCGCTGATGTTTCGGTCGTGACCTGGGACTCGGCGTACGCGCGCGCCGCATCGCTTGACGACGATGCGCGTACGCGCCGGATCGCGTCGAGCACGCCGTCGTGCGGCACGAATAGCAGCGATTCGAATTGTCCGGCATACGACGCTGTCATCGCCGTCTTCCACGACGGCCGAGGAGCGCACCGCGAACGTCGTGGCGCACCCTTCGACAAGCTCAGGGTGACACTGGCCGGCCGTGAGCCGAGCGAGCGCTTCGCCCAGCGCTGCGTCGTCGAGCGCGCAGTCCGGGGTGACGACGAACCACGGCGGTACGTCGCAGCCGGCGTCGCGCAGGCGGGCGAGGCCCGCCGCTTTGCCGCCCGCGCGCGCGACGTCGATCGCGCCCGCGTCGTCGGGGAACAGGATGCCGCGGTCGGCCGATGGTGCGAAGGCGATCATGACAGTACGTGCACTCCGAGCGGAACGATGCCGAGGAAGAGATAGGAGCCGACGGTCCAGGCGCCGGTCATGGCCTCGATACGGCGGCCGCTGCCGGTGCGCGCGGCGCGCAGGAACGCGATTCCGCACCCTGCGGCGGCGAGCGCCAGCGTACCGAACACCATGAGGTCGACGCGCGCGAACCCGACGTGCGCGGCTGCGATCGTCGCGAGCGCGACGTTGCACGCGATCGCGCCGATCCACACGCCCGTCGCGCCGCGGCGGCCCCACATCGCGGTGTACGTCTCGACGCCCGGCTCCTCGTCTTGCGGCGCGCGCATCTTGCGGCCCACCTCCACGACGAGGCCGTTGAGAAACGTTACTGCAAGGAACCAGCCCATCGCGTGCGGCGCGGGGACGCCCGCGACGAGCCAATCGAACGACGACACATACCAGTCGATCAGCGGCACGATCGCCATGTGCGAGGCGATGTACGCGATCGGATGCGCGCGCAGCCAATCGCGCCGGAAGAACTCCGCGCTCATCAACCCGAACCACCCCCACACGAGCAGCAGCCCCGGCACGAGCCGCACGTTCACGGCGAGCGCGATCGCGAGCTGCAGCCCCATGCAGATCGCGCCCGCGACCGCGAGACCGCGCAGCGTCACGAGCCCGCGCGGCACCGGGCGGTACGGGCGCCAGCGCGCGTCGTCGTCAGCGTCCTTGAACTCGTCGGCGATGCGCAGCAGCGCGAACATCAGGAACGACGACGCGAATCCGGCTGCAACCAAATACCACGCCGGGAAATGGCCGGCGCCGCGCACGAGCGCGGAGAACGCGATCGCCGACGCGCTGAAGGCCGCGATCAGCACGCCGTTCTGCGCGAGCGGGAAGCGCTCGCGCGCGTACACGAGCCAGCGGTTCATGCCGGCACGGCGCGCGCGAAGCGGTGGTGCGCGGCCGAGAACTCGTGCGCGCACAGCGACGCGGTCAGCGAGATCTCGCCGGCGAGCGCGATCGACGCGACGATCTCGGCGAGCGCGTCGGCCGTGGGAGGCTCGTCGCCGCGCGCGAGCAGCCGCGACGCGGCGCGCTGCGTGGGCAAGCCCGTGCCGCCGCCGACCGTCGCGACGACGATATTCGGCATCGTCACGCAGGCGTACAGAGCGCCGGTCGGTGCGATGTCCAGCCGCGTGATCCCCACCGCCGACTCTGCCACGCACGCGACGTCTTGGCCGGTCGCGAGATAGAACGCGGCGAGCGCGTTCGCGTACATCCCCTGCATCCCGATCGTGCCGGTGAGCGCCGCGGCGACGGCACCGGTGCGCCAGTACGCCGCGAGCATCGCGGGCGTGACGCGCAGGCGTTCTTCGAGCAGGTCCGCGGGGATCGTGACGTCGGCGCTCACGCGGCGGCCGCGCGTCGACATCAGCGCGTGCGCGGCGGCCTTCTTGTCACCGGAAGCGTTCGACTCCACCGCGAACGAGCGCGGCCGGACCGGCGCGTGCGCGAGCAATTCGGCGCACAGCGCCTCGGTCGCGAACGTCACCATGTTCTGCCCGGCCGCTTCGCCGGTCGCGTACGCGCAGTCGAGGTAGAGATGGTTGCCTTCGAGCGCCGGCTCCGCGGCGAGCAGACGCGCGTGGCGCGAGGTCGCGTTCGCCGCCGCGCGCAGACGCGCGATGTTCTCGCGCACCCATTCCGCTGTGACGACGGCTTCCGCCAGGTCGGCGAACGCGAACACCGGCGTGCGCCGCATCCGCGCGTCGAGGACGCGCGCGGCGCAGCCGCCCGCCCGCGTGATCAGCTGCGCGCCGCGGCTGTACGACGCGACCAGACACGCCTCGGTGGTGGCGAGCGGCACGTAGTACGTGCCGTGCGCGGCAACGCCGTCGATCTCCAGCGGTCCGGCGAGGCCGACCGGCACGCGCACCGTGCCGATGAAGTTCTCGACGTTGCGCTCGTACGTCGCGGGATCGTCGAGCCCGGCCGCGGGGAGGTGGCTGATGCGCTCCATGGCTCGACGGTAGCGCCCGGGGGCCGATGACCGCGTCCGTAGAACTACGGAAGTCCCCTATGAGCAGCAACAACCCGTTCGATCCGCTCGGCGTCGGCGCCATGTCGATGGAAGTCTGGCGCGCGATGATGGCGACGCCGGGCAAGCTGCTCGAAGCGCAGATCGAGCTCGCCAACTCGTTCGCCGGCGTCGCCGCGCGCGACGGTGCCGCCGCAGCGAATGCCGAGGCGCCGGCCGGCGAGCCCGTCATCGCACCGGAACCGGGCGACCGCCGCTTCACCAACCCCGCGTGGACCGCCAACCCGTACTTCGACGCGCTCAAGCAAGGGTATCTGCTCGCCACCAAAGCCGTGCTCGACTCCATCGACCAGGCCGAAGGCATCGACGACACGACGCGCCGCCGCGTGAAGTTCTTTGCCAAGCAGTTCTGCGACGCGATGAGCCCGACCAACGTGCCGTGGTTCAACCCCGAGGTGCTCGAAGAGACGATGCGCACGGGCGGTGCGAACTTTCGACGCGGCCTGGAGAACATCGCCGCGGATCAGCGCGCGAACGCCGGGCGCCCGGCGCTCGTCGACGAGGCGGCGTTCTCCGTCGGCAAGAACGTCGCGACGACGGCCGGCAAGGTGGTGTTCCGCAACGAGCTGATCGAGCTGATCCAGTACGCGCCGACGCAGCCGCAGGTCTACGCGCGGCCGCTGGTGATCGTGCCGCCCTGGATCAACAAGTTCTACATCCTCGATCTGCAAGCGGCGAACAGCTTCGTCAAGTACGCGACCGACGAGGGCCGCAACACCTTCGTCGTCTCGTGGCGCAACCCCGACGCGGCGCTCGCGCACCTCACGTGGGCCGACTACATGCGGCTCGGCCCGCTCACTGCGATGCGCGTGGCGGCGGAGATCGCCGGCAGCAAGAACGTCGACGCGATCGGGTACTGCATCGGCGGCACGTTGCTCGCAACCGCGCTCGCATACCTCGCGCGCAAGAAGAACAAGCTTGTCAACAGCGCGACGTTCTTCGCGGCGCTCGTCGACTTCACCGATCCCGGCGAGCTCATGTCGTTCCTGTCGAACGAAGCGCTGGCGTTCATCGAGGAGCAGATGAACGAGCAGGGTGTGCTCAGCGGGCGCGCGATGGCCGACACGTTCAACATGCTGCGCGCGAACGACCTCATCTGGGGCGTCGCGGTGAACCGCTATCTGCTCGGCAAGGACGCGCCCGCGTTCGACCTCCTCTACTGGAACAGCGACGCGACGCGCATCCCGCGCGCGACGCACTCGTACTACCTGCGCGAGATGTACGTGGCGAACAACCTGTCCAAGCCCGACGCGCTCGAGGCGGACGGCGTGCCGATCGACCTGCGCCGCGTGAAGGTCGACCACGTACTGCGTCGCCACGCAAGACGATCACATCGCGCCGTGGCGCTCGGTGTACGCGATGACGCAGCTGTTCGCGGGCGAGACCACGTTCCGGCTGGGCGCGTCCGGGCACATCGCCGGCATCATCAGCCCGCCGGGCAAGAAAAAGGCGTTGTGGTGGGGCCCGCCGCCGGGCACGCCCAACCCGCCCGAGCCCGACGCGTGGTTCGCCGCTGCGCCCAAGCACGAAGGCTCGTGGTGGCCCGACTGGATCGCGTGGCTCGCGCAGCGCTCGCCGGACAAAGTCGACGCGCCGGGCGCGACGGGCAGCGCGACATATCAGCCGCTCGCGGACGCGCCCGGGACCTACGTCCTGGAACGTTGAGCCGCGCGGGGAAACTCACAAGAATCTCACAGCGTTCTAAGCCTACCGCCATATTCTCGCACCGGAGGCGCTTCATGCATTCATCCCGCTCCCGGACACCCGTCGCGCTGCTCGCAGCCGTGCTCCTCACCGTCGCGGCGCCCGTCGCGGCCCGCGCGAACGGCGCGGCCGACGCCGCGAGCGCCGGCGTGGGTGTGGCGCGGATCAGCCTGATCCAAGGCGCGGTCGCGGTGCAGCGTGGCGACTCGGCGACGCCGGTCGCGGCGGCGATCAACGCGCCGGTCCTGGGCGCCGACTACGTGACGACCGGCGACGGCGCGCGCGCCGAGATCCAGTTCGACGGCTCGTCGTCGGTGCGGCTGGGCGCGGACGTCCAGATGCGCTTCACCCACCTCGACGCGGCCGACCGCGAGCTGCAGCTTGCGGCGGGCACCATCGACGTGCGGCTGCTGCGCGGCACGGACGGCCGCTCGCAGATCGACACGCCGTCCGTCTCGATCCGGCCGCGAGCCACCGGGAGCTATCGCGTGAGCGTCGACGCCGCGGGCCGCACCCAGGTGACGGTTCGCTCCGGCAGCGCGGACGTCGTGACGCCGCAGGGCGCACAAGCGCTGGTCGCCGGCACGACGCTGCTCGCGCAAGGCTCCGCCGCGAACCCGTCGATCTCGAGCACCGAGGCGATCGCGTACGACGACTTTGACCGCTTCAACCGCGAGCGCGACGACCGCGAGGACCGCGCGCTCGCGCGCGCCGACTACACCGCGCCCGGCGTCGCGGGGATCGACGACCTCGACGCGTACGGCCGCTGGGTCACCGACGGCGGCTACGGCCGCGTGTGGGTGCCGTCGGCCGTCGCATCGAGCTGGGCGCCGTACCGCGACGGCCGCTGGGTTTGGGAAGAAGGCTACGGCTGGACGTGGCTGGGCTACGAGCCGTGGGGCTGGGCGCCGTATCACTACGGCCGCTGGTACCACAGCTCGCTGTACGGCTGGTGCTGGTATCCCGAGCGCTCGTTCGTGGTGTGGCGGCCGGCGATCGTCGCGTTCGTGAACTTCGGCAGCGGCTTCGGATTCGGGTTCGGCGACATCGGCTGGGTACCGCTCGCGCCGTTCGAGACGTTCACGCCGTGGTGGGGCAACGGCTTCACCAACGTCACGTACGTGACGAACAACTACTACGTCATCAACAACGACAACCGCCACCACCATCACGACCGCGACCGGGATCACGTGCGATCGTTCGGCAACGCGCGCTACAACGGCGTGACCTACGTCGCGCACCAGAACTTCGTCGACGGGCGCTTCGAGCATCTGCGCGGCGCCGACCCGTCGAAGCTGCGCTCGATCCATCCCGTACGCGGGATCGTGCCCGCCGTTCCGACCGACGCGAACCTGCGCTTCAGCGACCGTCCCGTCCCGTCGCAGCTTGCGACCGTCAGCGCGGCGCTCACCGGCGGTACGTTCGCCGGCAACACGATCGCCGTGCGGCGCACGCCGTTCACGCAGCAGCGCGAGGCGCTGGCGAGCGCGGCGCACGTTCGCACCGTCGCGGCCCCGCAGCCGCCCGCGGTGCAGCAGCCCGCGGCGGCGCAGCGCATCCCGGTGACCTACGGCACCACGACGACATCGGTGCCCGTGACGGCGACGCGCGAGGCGAACGATCCCTGGGCGCGTTTCGGCGCGAGCCGCGGCACGCCGGTCAGCCACACCGCGACATCGGCGAACGCGGTGACGTCGGCGACGACGACGACTTCGCCGCGCAACGCGCCGGATGCCGGGGTATGGCGTCACTTCGACCAGACGCGTCCGGCCGGCGCGCGCGACGCGACCGCGGTGCGCGAACCCGCCGTGACGCGCTCGGCCGACACGCGCTCCGCCGACACGCGCCGCGCGACGTCCGTGCAAGAGCCGCCGCGCACGTACAGCGCGCCGCGCGAGACGCGCGAGTACAGCGCGCCGCGGCCCGCGCAGCAGGCCCCGCCCGCGCAGCCCGCCCAAGTCGAGCACCGCTCCGCGCCGCCGCCCGCGCGCACGGAGCATCCGCCCGCGACGAAGAGCACCACGCCGCACTAACGCGCGGCGCGCGCGGTCGCTACGGCTGGATGCGCTTGAGCGCGTCGAGCGTGAAGCCGGGCGACTGACACAGCGAGATGATCGTCCGCTCGTGCGCGGCGATCTTCTCGCATGCGTCCGGGATGTCGCGCGCGATCTCCGGCGGGATCACCTGCACGCCGTGGCGGTCGGCGTGGATCAGATCGCCGGGATTGATGTCGAGGCCGCCGATCGTCACCGCCGTGCCGAAGTCCACCATGTGCACGTACGCGTGCGACACCATCACCGAGCCGGCGAAATAATGGAACCCGAGCGGCTCGACCTCGCGCAGATCGCGCACGCCGCCGTTCGTCACCGCGCCGACGCAGCCTAGTGCGCGGTGGATGTTCGCCTGCACCTCGCCCCAGAACGCGCCGACGGGCGGCTCGTCGAGATCCTGAATCACGGCGACACGCGGCCCCGGCGTGGCGGCGACCGCGTCCCACCAGCCGTGGCGCGAGTAGCTTCCTTCGCCCGGCGTGTTCGCCCGCGCGCGCGCCGTGACGGCATAGCCCACCATCACGTCGAGCTGCGGGAAGATGCAGCGAATCGCGGGCGACGCGTACCCCGCCGTGCGCGGCCGCACGTCGAACGTCTCGATCGCGTTCGCGACGGTGGGCGCGTCGTAGCGGCGCAGTCGTTCGAGCTCGTCGGCGGTGAGCGGTGGCGTCGGCATCCCGGGGAGTACGCCGGGCTGCGCGGTGTCCCTGGACATATCGGCTCGCCAGGTGTCCCGGGAGTTTCAGCGGATCATACGAGCATGAGGACGCGCGATGTCTACGCCACCCTGCGGGAGCTCGTTCCGTCGCTCGTGGAGAGCCCGGGCGACATCGTGCTGGAATGGAGCGACCGCGCGGACCCCGTGTGGCGGCGCGGCGACCGCTGGGCCCGCGTCGAAGCCGTGACGTCGATGCAATTGCTCGTCAGCGGCGGCCACGGCGACGAGACCGACGTGCGGCAAACGCACGTCATGACCGATCCGCTGCCGCTCGTCGCGCGCGAAGTGGCGGACCTGCTCAACCGCCCGGAGTAACGAGCTCGCCGGCGACGCGGTCGGCGTGATAGACCGCGCGCAGCGTCTCGAGCAGTCCTCGCGAATCGACCGCCACGCCGCGGTTCTGGCGGATGTCGTATCCGAAATCGCCGCCGAGCGACTCGATGTTGCCGTCGAAGATCAGCCCGACGACGCGGCCCTTCGCGTCGATCACCGGGCTGCCCGAGTTGCCGCCGATGATGTCGGCCGTCATCACGAAGTCCAGCGGCGTATCCGCCTTCACGGTGCTGCGCGCGTCGAGCCAGCTCTTGGGCAGCGCGTACGGGTCGCTGCCCGTCGCGTGGCGGTACGCGCCCGCGATCGTCGTGTACGGCGCGACCGTGTGCCCGTTCTCCTGGTAGCCGCGCACCGATGCGTAGCTGACGCGCAGCGTGAACGTCGCGTCGGGGTACGTCGCAAGCCCGTGCAGCGCGAAGTCGGCCTGCGCGACCTTCTCGTCGTTGAGCCGTAACGGCGCCTGGACTTCGTCCTCGTACTGCTTGCGGATCGCGCGCGCCGCGTCGTCGACGCTGCGCATCAGCACGATGGCCGGATCCGTCGACGCCGCCACCGCCGCGGAGCCGCCGTCGTAGAGCGCTTTGCGCACCGTGGGATCGCCGAGCTTCGACCCGGACACGATTCGGTCGGCGACCGCCTGCGGCGAGTCGTTGCCGAGCAGCGCGCGCACGTACGGGTCGTCCGCGCCGAGCCATTCGCGCATCTTCGTGAGCGCATGCGCGAGCGTCACGCGCTCGAGGTCCGGATAGACGGGGACCGGCGCCGCGAGCCGCGCCTGCACGAGCGGCAGCGCCGCGTCTTGAAACTCGCGCATGCGCTGCGCGTTCGGCTTGGCGCGTTCGGCGGCGGCGCGCACCAGCGTGCGAGCCGCGCCGAGATACGTGCCCGGCGCTCCGCCCGTTTCGCGATACGCGTACGGCAGGCCGAGGTCGCGGCCGTGGCGTTCCGCTTGCGCGATCGCGTCCCACGCGCCCGCGTACTTTGCGCGCAGCGCCGGGTTGCGTGCGATCGCCGCGCGCTCGGCGCGCTCGGCCGCCGCTTTGCGTGCCATGAACACCGGGTCGAGCAGCTGCTGCTCGCGTCCCCAGTTGCCTTTGAGCCCGTTCTCGATCCCGAACAGCGAGTTGCGCGCGATGCGCGCGTGCTCCGGGCTCTCCGACGAGAACTGCGTGAGCAGGCCGCGCAGCTCGGACGACGTGCGGATCGAGCGCGGCAGCGCGATGTCGCGCGCGTTCTCCAGCTCGCTCATGGTGAGCAGCCGCGAGGTCGAGCCGGGGTTGCCCGGCACGAACACCAGGTCGCCGTCCTTGGTGCCCGCCTCGCTCCAGCGGAAGTAGTCCGGCGCCGTCGCCGGCTTGCCGTTCTCGTACGCGCGCATGAACGCGCAGTCGACGTCGTAGCGCGGGAACGTGAAGTTGTCGGGGTCGCCGCCGAAGAACGCGATCGTCTCCTCGGGCGCGAACACGAGGCGCACGTCGGTGTACTTCTTGTAGCGGTAGAGATCGTAGATCCCGCCGTGGTACAGCGGCACGACTTGGCACTGAATCTGCGGGTCGCCGTTGGCGCACGCGCTCTCGATGCTCGCGAACACGGCGCGCTGCTTGGCGTTGTAGTCCGCGCCCGTCGCGCCTGCCGT
Source organism: Vulcanimicrobiota bacterium (assembly GCA_963791645.1). Classification (GTDB taxonomy): domain Bacteria; phylum Vulcanimicrobiota; class Vulcanimicrobiia; order Vulcanimicrobiales; family Vulcanimicrobiaceae; genus Vulcanimicrobium. The sequence continues at coordinate 18,794 of CAWBTJ010000081.1, forward strand.
CGCCGCCGTGACTTGCTTGGTGACGTGCGTGATGGCGAGCAGCGAGTTGATCTGCACGCCCGGGCACGTGCGCTCGTCCTGCGGCGTCTTGGCGTAATAGCCGTCGGCGATATAGTTGTGCTGCGGATCGGACAGCGCTTGCACGCAGCCGCGCGCGCAGTGGTGGTTCGTCATGATCAGCGCGTCGCGGCTCACGAAGGAGCCGCTGCAACCGGGCAAGCGCACGGAACTGGCGCGAATGTGGTCGAGAAACGCGGGCGTTGCGGTAAAGCCGTAGGTTTTGGCGACTTGCGCGACCGGAAAGTGATCGATGGTCCACATCCCCTCGTCGGCGGACGCCGCAACGGGGGCGATCACAAACAGGGCGACGAGCAAGGCCAGGATGCGTCTCATGCGCGGCCTGTTTCTTGCGCTGCTGCGCGGTTCCCGCGTTTCAGACGAGCGCGGTGCCGATCAAACCGTTGCGCGTGACGAGCGCCGCAAGCTGCGCCTCGCTCGCGCCGTCCGTCCCCGCGGGACGTGCCGGAAGCACGAGGTAACGGACTTCGGCGGTGCTGTCCCACACGGTGATCTCGACGTCGTCGGCGAGCTGCGTGCCGAACTCGGCGAGCACGCCGCGCGGATCGCGCACCGCGCGCGAGCGGTACGCCTCGCTCTTGTACCACGCCGGCGACGGGCCGAGCAGCGCGAGCGGATAGCACGAGCAGAGCGTGCACACGATGAGGTTGTGGCGGCCCGGCTCGTTGGCGACGACGCGCAGCTTCACCGGCGCCCAGTGCGCGAGGTCGATGCCCAGCTCCGCGACGGCGGCGTTGCCGTCGGCGAGCAGCCGCGCGCGAAACGCGGGGTCGAGCCATGCGCGCGCGACGATGCGCGCGCCGTTCGCCGGCTGCGCGTGCACCAGGAACGACTCGACGGCGGCGTCGAGCTCGCGCTCGGTGAGCACGTACGCGGCTTCGAGCGCCGCGACGAGCGACTTGACGCGGTTCGACGAATCCGCCGAGGTCTCGTGAACGTGGCTCACTCGCACGCCTCCAGATACGATTCGAACAGATCGGCGCAGATGCTGCCGCGCGGGTCACCGTCCGCGCCCCACACGTCGGCCGTCGCGAAGCGCACGGTGTACGCGGTTTGCGCGGCCGCCGCGGCACCCGCCGCGCGCGCGTCCGGGAACGGCAGCGTGCCGAGCACGGAATCGATCCGCCCTCGCCGCCCGCGCAGGTACATCGGCAGGCGGGTGTGGCCGGGCGGATTCATCACGCGCGCGCGCACGCGGTCACCGATCGCGAACACCGAGCACGTCCTTCTCGCGCACCAGCGTTTCGACCGCGAACAGCCAGCGCTCGTAGTACGATGCCGCGAGATACTCCGCGGGCGGCATCCGTTCGATCGCGGCACGGAACTCGTCGAGCGTGTAGCGGCCGGCGCGCAGCAGAAAGCGGTTGATCGCAAACACGCGCGCCTCCCACTCGTGATGGAACGGCGGCTCGTCCGTTTCGATCGCGAGCGGCCCGAAGCCGTGCATCCCGCCGACGTCGTGAATCCGGCTCATCCGCATGGTGTTCGCCCGGCAAAGCGAGGTTCCGCCTCGCCGCGCACGATGATTCCCACCGACTGACTGCGAACGGAACGATCCCGACGGTTCGGAGGATCCGCCCGTATGTGTATTTGCAGCTCAGGATCTGGTTTGCGATTCGGGCTCCCGCGGCCGGAGCACGTCCACCGCTGCTTCGCCGGCGAGCCGCCGATGCCGAGACGAACGTGGCTCGCCACCGCTGGGTCGGCCGCCGCCGCGGTGGCCGCGCTGCCGTCGCTCGCCGCGGCGAAATTGTACGGCACGCCGCTCCACTACGATTACATTACGTCCGGTGTCGTCAAAGGCTCGCAGATTACGATTCGCCTGCCCGACGGCTCGCTGGACGTGCGCTTCGAGTTCACCGACCGCGGCCGCGGGCCGAAGCTGCGCAGCCTGCTGGCGTTCGACGGCACCGGTTTCATTCGCGAGCTGCGCACGACGGGTCACGACTATCTCAAGGTACCGGTCGACGAGCGCTTCACGGCCCGCGCGGGCACGGCCGCATGGAAGAACGTCTCCGAGAAGGAGCTCCGGCCGGTCGGACAGCCGCGCTTCTACATCAGCATGTCAGGGACGCCGGAGGAATCCGCGGCGCTCGTGCGCGCGATGCTGCGCACGGGGAAGGCCGCGCTGTGGCCGTCGGGTGAAGCGACGCTGACGAAGCTTCAGACGATCGGCGTCGCCAACGGCGCGGGCACCAAGCGCGTGACGATGTACGAGCTCGGCGGGCTCGATTTCTCGCCGCTCGCCGTATGGCTCGACGACGACGGTGCGCTGTTCATGTCCGGCGGTCAATGGGGCGCGGTGATCCCGCGCGGCTGGAAGGCCGTCGTGCCGCGGCTCATCGCGGCGCAAGACGAGCGCGAGGCGCAGCTCGGCAAGCAGATCGCGATGACGCTGCCGCAGCGCTCGGCGACGGCGGTCGCGATCGCCGGCGCGGCGCTTTTCGACTCCGAGCGCGGCCGGCTCGTTGCCGGCACGACCGTGCTGATGAAGGACGACTCCATCGTCGCCGCCGGCTCGAACGTCGATATCCCGAGCGACGCGCGCGCGATCGACGGCGCCGGCAAGACCGTGCTGCCGGGCCTTTGGAACATGCACATGCACATGTTCGCGGGGTTTGGGCCGCGGCTGCTCGCGGAAGGCGTCACGACGATTCGCGATCCCGGCAACGATCCGGCGTACATCGTGAACCTGCAGCGGCAGTTCGCCTCCGGAGAGCTTACCGGTCCGCGCGTGATCATCGCCGGGCTCATGGACGGCAACGGAAAATACACCGCGCCCATCGGCACGACCACTGACAATGCCGCGCAAGCGGTGGCGCAAGTGCGCGACTGGCACGCGCGCGGCGCGGTCCAGATCAAGCTGTACAGCTCGCTCGACCCGAAACTGGTTCCGGCGATCGTGAACGAGGCGCACCGGCTGGGCATGCGCGTCAGCGGGCACGTTCCGGCCGGCATGATCGCGCAGGACGCGATCGCCGCCGGGTTCGACGAGATCCAGCACGTCAACATGCTGTTCCTGAACTTCATGCCCGACGTGAAGGACCGCACGCAAACACCGCTGCGGCTGACGGAGCCCGCGCTGCGCGCCGGAACGATCGACCTCGGGAGCGCGGCGGTCAAAGAATTCATCACGTTGATGAAGCGGCACGACGTCGTGAGCGATCCGACGGTGGCGATCTTCCACCAGCAGTCCACCGCGCTGCCGGGCGATCTCGTATCGAGCGGGCTCGCCGAGATCGCGGACTGGCTGCCGCCGCAAGTGCGCCGCGGGCTGCTGACGGGCGGTCTGGCGGCCGACACGCCCGCGAAGCGCGCGGCGTATGCCAAATCCGCGGACGCGTACCTGAAGCTGATCGCGCTGCTGCACGAGAACGGAATTCGCATCGTCGCCGGAACGGACGACCTCCTGCCCGGCTTCGACACCGTCCGCGAGCTGGAACTCTACGCGCAAGCCGGCCTGCCGAACGCGGCGGTGTTGCAAGCCGCGACGATCGTGCCGGCGCGCGTGATGAAGATGGACGACAAGCTCGGGTCGATCGCGCCGGGGAAGCTCGCGGACGTCGTCGTCGTGGCGGGAAACCCGCTGGAGAACGTCAGCGCACTGCGCAACGTGAAGACGACGATCAAGGGCGGCGTGATCTACGACAGCCGCGCGCTGTACGCGACCGCCGGCGTCAGCGCGCCGGCGATCGCGTGATCATCGCAAACGACGCGCGGCCACAGGCCACGACGTTATTGCTGGCGGCCGCGGTATCGATCGCGCTGTGGTTCATCCCGCTCGCCGAAGTTCTCGACTACCCCTTTCGTCTTTTCGTAACGTTCGTTCATGAAGGCGGCCACGCCGTGGCCGCGCTCTTGACCGGAAATTCCGTGCAGAGCTTGAGCGTCGCCATGAACGGCAGCGGTGAGACCTACACGACGCAGGGCGGGCTGTTTTCGCAGATGCTGATCGCCAGCGCGGGCTATCTCGGATCGATGGCCTTCGGTGCGCTGCTGCTGGTGTTGATTCGCGAGGCCGTCGCGGCGCGCATCGTGCTGGCGGGTTCAGCCCTCTTGGTGTTCGGCCTGACATTGATCTTTGGTCTGATCAAGCCGATCGTCGCGGGGGGCGTGCTTTCGGGAATTCCGTTCACCTTGGTGGCGGGGGTCGCGCTCTCAGCCGGTCTGCTGGCGCTGGCGAGATTTGCCGGCCCGCGCGTGGCGGCATTCTTCGTGAGCCTGCTCGCCGTGCAATGCGTGTTGAATGCGCTGTTGGATCTCAAGACGGTGTTCTTTCTATCGGCGCCGTTTTCTGCGAGCGCCCAAACCGACGCGCAGAACATGGCGAACGCCACGCATGTCCCGGCCATCTTCTGGACCGTGCTGTGGATCGTAATCGCGTTCGGAATCCTCTGGTTCGCGATGCGGTTGTACGCCGTGAGCAGGCCGGCGTAGAGCTCAGTCTTCGCTCGTCCTCCAAAGCCCGAGCATCGCGCCGGTGGGATCGGCGATGATGCTGTAGGTGCCGTGACCGGGCAGCTCGGTGGCGCCCTTCCAAATCGTCGCGCCGAGAGAGCGTGCTTTTTGCGTCGCTTCGGCAACGTCGTCCACGGCGACGTAGGGAATCCACGCCGACGGATCGCCTGCCACGGGATTCTTGACGATCCCGCCGGCGACTTCCCCGCCGGTGTCGACGTCGACGTACGGTTCCGACCCAGTGGAATCGTTCTCGAATCGCCAGTCGAAGAGCCGGCTGTAAAACGCCTGCGCCGCTTCAACGTCGGTGGTATTGAGCTCGAACTCGACAAACGGGTTCCCCACGAGCCGGTCTCCTTTCACTAGCATGCGATTTCAAAATACCGAAAGAATAAATTCGTTCCGCATTGATACGAACGCATGTTCGTGCTATAATTCCATTAGCGCAAACTTGCGCATCAACGAAGCGGCCCGGCCGGTGTTCGACCACCGACCGAGCCCGTCACCCGATGAGGTAACATCGAATGACAATGTGCGAGTTCGACGTATTGACGTCGAGCCCTCGGCGCGGCTTTTCCAGCGCCGAAAACCGTCCGTTTAATCGCCGTTGGGAAATTGCATAATGGCGTCCCCCACCGAGTTCCACGCCTCGATTGCGGACGTAACGAACGAGCAGCACCAGAATATGGCCGGCTTGGTGCAGGCCGACGACTTCAACGCCGAGGTCGTCGTCCGATTCCTGCGCGAAAACGGAATCGACGCGCACGTCGACGAGTCGACCGGCGGCTTCCGCTACACGGCCGCGAATTCGGCGCGCGCAGAGGACGTGCTCTTCGCCTGCGTCTGCCTACGCGCATCGATCAGCTACGCGCTGGAAGCTGCCTTCTGGTGCATCAAGGCGCATGTGTGCACCCATGGCGAGGGGCTACCTTAGGGGGCGGGTTTCTCCTTCGCGCGTGGCAGCAGGTCGCGCACGAAGTCGAGCCCCGGCATCGGGACGAGCGTCCAGAGTGCGGCGGTGCAATCGGCGACGAGCAGCAGCGACGTGTTGGTGACGAACAAGAACGCGAGCATCGTCAGCGTCGCGAGCGCGACGGGCAGCACGAACGGGCGGCCCAGCGCGCGCAGCGCGAGCACGACGGCGACGATGCACCCGAGAACCACGCCGATGACGAGCGGGAGATACCACGTCAGGATGCCTGCGAGCGCGAGTCCCAGCGCGTAGCCGGCGACGGCCGCGGTCGCCTGCGCCGACGGTGACGTGGTACCGGCGGCGCAGCGCGTACGCGGCGACGAACACGATGCCGACGAACAGCGCGACCGGCGCGTACGTCAGCATTTTCGCGAGCGTCTCGCGCACGTCGAGCCGCGCGAACACGAGTCCGACGTCCTGCGCCGTGACGACGTTCTCCAGGTGCCACTCCGCCGTGTAGCCGCCGGCGATCCCGTGCGAGACCGTCGTCGGAAACAAGCTGTAGCGCGCGAACTTCGGCGAGCGGTTCGCGTGCACGGCGAGATCGAGCTTGGCGATCGGCTCGCGCCGGCCGGAGAGACGGTACGCCCAGCCGCGCGCGCCTTGGTTGCGGTACGCGATCTCGAACGTGGTCTTGCCGTCTTGCGGCAGCGTTCCGTCCCATACGTAGCCGTTGCTGAGATCGGTGACGGCGATGGGCTTGCCGTCGGCGAGGAAGCGCACCTCGCTCAGCGTGCCGCTGCCGGTGGGCAGCGGGAACGTGAAGCGCACGCGCGCCTCGCGCCCGGTCGCATTGTGCACGACGTACTTGCCGTCGAACGACGCGCGATAGAACGTACGCCGGCCGCCGAACGTGGGATCGACGAGCTCGATGTTCGCATCGACGGTGCTCGCGTCGAGCTTGATCGGCGTCTCGATCTGCAGCGTCGCGTCGCGCTGGAACACCACGTTGCGGCCGGAGCGCCGGAACGAGTCGACGAGGCGCGTGACGTTCTCCGCCGACGGATCGGTCAGGTACGGCGCGAGCACGCCGACGCCTTCGGCGCTCACGCGCCCGAGCAGATACGGCGGGATCGTGAGGATGCGGCGGTACGTTTTCTGCGAGACGAACGACGCCCGCGGCGCGTTCTGCACCATGCTCGTCGCATCGGAGTCCGCGCCGCTCGTGTTCTGCGCGTACTCCATCGCGACGAAGCGCTGGTCCGTCGCGAGCTGCACGACGTGCAGCACGAACACGCCGGCCGCGAGCGCGACCACGAACAGGATCCAGCCGCCGAGCGGCCGCAGCGCGAGCGGGATGGCGGCGAACATCCACCGCACGCGGTCGCGGTCGAAGACCCCGACGACGACGACGACGAGCGCGCCCAGCACCACGATGCCGGCGATCGCGATCGCAACCGGCACGGCGCCGCTCGCAATGCTCCGCAGCGCCTCGGAGAGCATGTCCAACACGGCCTGGACCATGAGACGGACGTTCGCCCGGCGAAGCGAGGTTCCGCCTCGCCCGACGGTTCGGAGGATGCCCCAATGTGCCGGAACATCAAGACGCTGCACAACTTCGCGCCCCCCGCGACGGACGACGAGATCCGCGCGTCCGCCGTGCAGTTCGTCCGCAAGCTGAGCGGCTTCACGCACCCGTCGAGGGCGAACGAGGCTGCCTTCGACCGGGCCGTCGAAGAGGTGGCGCACGCAGCACGGCACTTGCTGGCCTCCCTCGTCACGAACGCTCCGCCCCGCGATCGCGATGACGTGGCCGCGAAGGCCCGAGTCAAGGCGCGAGCGCGATACGCTACGTAACCGGCGCGGCGAATTCCACGCAATTCGCCGATCCGCGCCTGGCCGCTCTCTACGACACCTTGAACCCATTGGGTGCGGAGAGTGCATTCTTTTGCCGGCGCGTGGCAGAACTGTCTGCATCGTCGATCATCGACTTGGGTTGCGGGACTGGGTCGCTGACGTGTGCACTGGCGAAACACGGCCATCACGTGATCGGCATCGAGCCGTCGGAAGCAATGCTTACCATCGCGCGCAGCAAGCCGTATGCCGAACACGTCAGATGGATTGAAGGCAGTTATGAAATGTTCGAGGGGCTACGAGCTGATTTGGTCCTGATGACAAGCCATGTCGCCCAGTTCTTTCTCGAAGACGAAGACTGGCAAGCGATGCTCGAAGCCGCGCACAAGGTGCTAAACCCAGGCGGGCATATCGTTTTCGACATACGCCGCCTCACGAAACCGCCTTTCGAGCGATGGCCGACGGAAAACAATCGAAGATTGTTTGAGAGCACGGTCGCTGGACCGCTCGAATGGTGGTTCACGCTCTTGGACGTAAGAGATCGGCGCATACGCTACGAGCTTCATTATTTTTTCGTGCGGTCCGGCGAGGAAGTGGTCTCGGTCAACGAGCTCATATTTCGCTCGCAAGATGAGATAACGCAGTCGTTATCGGATGCCGGTTTCGCCGTCGAACAGGTATACGGCGATTGGGACGGTACTCCGGCCGGCGGAACGAGTCCTGAAATGATCTTCGTAGCAACGAAAGACGAACGCCCCGTCGCCGCGCGGGGAAACTGACGACCAGCAGAACGCTGAGGGAAACCCGCTCAACCTGACGACCATCCAGCTCGCCGCGGAACGCTTTCCGGACTGACGCGCGCCGCGACGGCGCACGATGCCGCCCGAGAGGGAGCATCGCGCGATGGCGTAACGATACGTTACGCATGCGCCCTTCGTTCGCGCTCATCGCGGCGCTGATCGTCATCTCGAGCCTGGCGGCGGGAACGGCACGACCGGCGCATGCCGCAGGCAGTGACTGGGCCGGTCTCGCGCGGCGTATCGCCGCATCGCATCCGTTCGTCCCGAGCAACGTCACGCTCGGCGCCGAGCCACCGGGTTTTGCATTTCCGCTGAATGCGCGGCCCGCGCTGCCGGTGCTGGGGTCGACGTGGCTCATCGTCATTCGGGGCGGCCCGGAGGCCGTGCACGTGTACTACGCGCCGACGCCGCGGACCACCGTCGCCACCGGCGCGCTCGTCGCGAAGCTCAAAGCGGCAGGCTACGCGCAGATCCCCGAGAGCGGATTCCCCGACGGTTTCGTCGGCGAGTACGGACCCGCGCAGATCTGGTGTTCCGCGCAGCGCAAAGGTACTGAGATCGAGATGAACGTCGAGAACGTCGACGGCGTCCCGGCCCTCGACGTCAAGTTCTATTCGGGCTCGTCGAGGTGCGGCGGCGCACTCGACGGCGGCGGCACCGGGCCATCGCTTCCCGCACTCGGCAACATCGCCGGCTTGACGATCTACCCGCGCACGCGTTCGACCGAGGCCGGTGGAAACTCACTCGGCTCGCTCGCGCAGATTCGTACGACGCTGCCCGCCGCCGAAGCGTTCGCGAAGCTCGCGGAGCACTTTACCGCGAAGGGCTGGACCGCGCGCTCTGCTGTCGTCGACGGCACGACGATTCTCCAGCACTTCGCGCGCACCGAAGGGTCGCGCCGCTGGGACGCGCTGTTGCTGTTCGCGCCCCGCAGCGACGGCGATAATCTGTACGACGCGCTGCTCGACGTCAGGCGCGCGCCGCTGCCGGCGGCGGGACGATGATGCGCGCCCTTGGCGCGCTGCTCGCGGCGGCCGCGATCGTATCGACCGCGCCCGGCCCCGCGCGCGCAGAGGGCGGCGGCTGGGCCGAGCTCACACGCCGAATCGCCGGAGCGGACCCGTTCGCCCAAATGCGCGTGACGGCCGGCGCGGAGCCGCCCGGTTTCGTGTTCCCGGTATCGGTCCGGCCCGCGCTGCCGATCGTCGGGTCGACGTGGCTCCCTTCGAAGAAGAACGCGCCGCCGCAGGTCGTGCGCATTTATTACGCGCCGGCGTCGCAGACCCGTGCGGTGTCGACGGCGCTGTACGCGCAGCTCGTTGCTGCGGGCTACAGGCGGCGGGACAGTAGCGAGTACGTGGCCACCGACGCGTTCGATTACGGAACGGCCGAGCATATGTGTCCGGCCGACTTGCGCCGTCCGGCGATCGATCTGACGGCCAGCACCGTCGACGGCCGCCCCGCGCTGGACGTTCAGGTCCGACTGCACGCGGCGTCGACGTCGTGCCGGCCCGCCGCCGCCGGACCGCGCTTGAGCGCGCACGAGCCGGAACTCACCGGCATCCCGGGCGTGACGTTCGTCAACCGCTTGATGACCGTTGACGCCGTGCCGGCCTCGCCGTACGCGACGGGAACGGCGCGAACCGCATTGCCGGCACGCGATGCCGTCGCGTTGATCGCCGAGCGCTTCGGCGCGAAGGGCTGGACGGCCCGGCCCGCGGCGGTCGGGGACGACACGATCACGCAGCGCTTCGAGCTCGTCGAAGCACCGTACCGCTGGGAGGCGCTGCTGGTGTTCGACCGCCTTGCCGACGGCGCGTACGAGGTGCTCGTCGCGATCACGGACAGCACGTCGCAGCCGGCGAACCGATAGACGCATCATGCTCGTCCACGTCATCGACGGCACCTACGAACTGTTTCGCCATTATTACGCGCTGCCGTCCGCGCATGACGAACAAGGCCGCGAGATCGCCGCGGTCCGCGGCGTGCTCGCGTCGATCCGAGGTTTACTGAATGCGGGCGCGACGCACGTCGGCGTCGCCACCGATCACGTGATCGAGTCGTTCCGCAACGGCTTGTGGCCCGGATACAAGAACGGCGAAGGCATCGATCCGGCTCTGCTCGCGCAGTTTCCGCTCCTCGAAGAAGCGCTCGTCGAAGCCGGGATCGTCGTATGGCCGATGGTCGAGTTCGAAGCCGACGACGCGCTGGCGGCCGCGGCGGAGATAGCGGCCGCCGATCCGCGCGTCGAGCGCGTGATCATCTGCACGCCGGACAAAGACCTCGCCCAGTCCGTGCGCGGCACGCGCGTCGTGCAGCTCAACCGCCGCACGCGCACATACTTCGACGAAGCCGGGATCGTCGCGAAGTTCGGCGTCTCGCCGGAAAGCATCCCGGACTATCTGGCGCTGGTGGGTGATGCGGCGGACGGTTTTCCGGGGCTCCTGGGGTGGGGCGCGAAATCAGCCGCCGCCGTCCTCGCAAGATACCGGTACCTCGAAGCGATCCCGGCCGACCCGCGCGCGTGGAACGTCAACGTCGCGAGCCCCGGCAAGCTAGCGCAGACGTTGCAACGCAACCGGGACCTGGCTCTGTTGTTTCGAACGCTCGCGACATTGCGCACCGATATCGCGCTGTTCGACGACGTAGAAACGCTTCGCTGGAAGGGTCGATTCGACGGCGGTACGATCGTTTAGCGCGGCGCGGTGCCGTGCCACCGATAGGCGGCGAGGTATTCCAGATACCGGTTTCCGATCAGGGTGTCCGTGGTGCAGAGCGTCAGAACCACGTCGCGATTCGCGCCGAACAATTGGCATGGATCTGTGATGAAGAGCTGCGTTCCGTCGTACGTTCGGACGAACGTTTGGCGCCTGGGAAGATCGGTATTCCCTATCTTCAGCACGGCAGGGGCAGCGTCGGCGTCGTAGCCGAGGATGACCGGCCGTGATTCACGCGAGCTCCAGAGCGGTTCGAGCGCTCCGTTGCGAATGCGGACGATCTGATCGGTGACCGCTCCACCCTCGCCCCGCAGACGCACGGCGAGTAGCCCGTGCCGAAGGAGTACCGGGAAATCCGCGAGCTCGGCTGCGATGCGCTGCGGCGGCGCGGAGAGCGAGCGCGCGTCCCCATAACGGTATATGGAGCGTTCGACGATGAGATAGAGCTCGTTCCCAGCGAGCATCGCTGCCGATCCTTGACCGACCGGGCGGTGATCGGCAGGATAGCGATCCGGTTCGGGCGTCAAATCGACTTCGGGCGAGAGACCGCCCGTCGTGAGGTTCGCCCGTACGATCGTCGCCGGGCGATAGACGTCCGCGCGCCCGAAGCAGCACCGCTCGTCGAGGACGGCGATATTTCCGATCGCGCCGACGATCACCATCTCATCCTGCTCGGGCACGATGACGCTCAGCCGTTTGCAATCGACGATCGCCGCGTGCCCCCTCAGAGCCGCGCCGCTGGACCATCCGGAAATACCGTAGGCGCACGCGCCGAGCGGTACAATATCCGCGATCGATTCCGCTAAGAACGCGCTGTCGGATCGTGCAAGAATGCGGCCCGAAGCGGCGGCGATGCGCGTGAGGCGACCACCTCTGCACCCGACGACGAGGTCGTCCGCGTGGCGGGCGATCACCGAAACGCCCCAGGCCGACGTGCTGTCCGTCGTAGAAGGGCACACGCCACGGCGTTCCCACAGCGCGCGGCCACTGGTAAGCGCTCGGGCAACGATCGTTCCCGTTGCACCGTAGTAGACGGCGGTGTCACTCAGCACGATCGCCGATGCGCCGCCGCCACGCTGCCAAAGCAGACGGCCCGTCGCAGGATCGAGGACGCGAACGTCCGACCGGCCTCCGATCACGACGGCGGTGTCGCCGATGCGCACCTGCGAGAACTCCCAACGCGGCGGCAACGCGTACCGCCACGCCGCGGTCGCTCCCCGAACCGATGCCGTCGGTAAGGGAGTATCGGTCGATCCCGGGGTCGAGGTCGCCGGCTGTTGGAGTGCGCACGCCGCGCACAGCCCCATCATGGTGAAGATCACCAAAGCCCGCATCGCTAGTGCTTGCGCTTCGAAGTGAACGCCGCCTCCGGCTCAGCCGAGCAGCGTAGGATCGTCGTACTGCGAATTTCCATTCCCGCCTCGACGATGACGGCGCCGCAGAGATCGGTACGGTACATCTGCGCTCCGGCGCTTCGCAGCGTCGCAAGCGTCGTCGCTGCGGGGTGTCCGAAGAGGTTGTGCCGCCCGACGCTGATGAGAGCGTATTTCGGATGGACCGCGACCGCGAAGCCGGGCGCGGACGAATAGGCCGATCCGTGATGGCCCACCTTGAGCACGTCGGCGCGTAGGTCGGCGCCGCTCTCGAGCAGCCGCTGCTCGGCCGCGAATCCGGCGTCGCCCATGAACAGCATGCGAAATTCCCTGTAGGCGAGCATGACGACGACCGAGTTCTCGTTGACGTCGTTCTTACCGTCGGCGAAGAGCGCGCCGCACGGCGAGAGCACCGAGAGGGTCACGCCGTCGTCGGTCGCCCACCGGTCGCCGCACCGTGCGATGCGAACCGGAACGTGTTGCGCGCTCGCTTCGTGCAGACCGTCGTTGAACGCGCGTCCGCCGTACTGCTGTCCGCTGTCGGCGATCGCATCGACTTGCAATGCGCGCAGAACCGGAGCAAATCCGCCGACGTGGTCGCCGTGCGGGTGCGTGTTCACGAGCAGGTCGACGCGACGGATACCTTGGCGTTTCAGATATCCGAGCACCACGCGTTCGCCGACGAGCTCCGCCGGGGAGCTGCCGCCCGCGCCGGGTCCGCGTTCCAGCCTGCCGCCGCTGTCGATGAGGATCGTATGGCCGTGCGGCGTGCGCACGACGATCGCGTCACCCTGGCCGACGTCGAGCATCGTGATCGTGAGCCGCCCGTCGGGCGGCCGCAGCGTCGTCGCCAGCACGCCGGTGCTCGCCAGCACGATCAGAACCGCCGCGAGGCGTGCGCTGCGCCGCAGCACGAGCGCGGCGACGACCGCGACGGCGTCGTACGCGACGATCGCGAGCGCGGGCGGCGGCGCGACCCACACGCGCGCGCCCGGAAGTGCCGCCACCGCGGTGACGACGCGCAGGATCGCATCGACGACCCACGCGGCGAGTGTCGCGCCGGCTTGCCCGAGGACGGGGACCGGCGCGAACACGATCGCCGCGATCCCGACGACCATGGCGACGCACGTCGCCGGAACCACCGCGGCGTTCGCCAGCACCGCATACGGCGCGACGACGCCGAACGTCGCCGCGCTCAGCGGCCAGACACCGATCTGCGTGGAGATCGTCAGCGCGAGCGCCTCGCGCACGCGGTGCGGCATGGCCCAGCGTTCGAGCGCGTGACCGAGCGGCCGCGCGAACAGCACGATCGCGCTCACGCACGAGAACGACAGCGCGAACGACACGGTCGTCACCGACGCCGGCCACAGCGCCGCGACGACGAGCGCGGCGAGTGCGAGCGAGTTCCATGAAATCAGCCGCGCGCCGTATGCAGTTGCGAGAAGTCCGACCGATACCATGACCGCCGCGCGCTGCGACGGCAGGTGCGCGCCGCTGAGCCAGGCATACGCGACGACGCACGGTATCGCCGACAGCGACGCCGCCATGCGCGGAACGCGCGCCGTGCGCAGCAGGCCGAGCACCAGCCCGGCGATCACGCCGAGATGCAGCCCCGCTGTCACGAGCACGTGCACCGTGCCGGTTGCCTGGAAGTCGTCACGCAGCTCGCGCGGCAGCGTCCCGCGCTCGCCCCACAGCGCGCCGGCGACGACGGTCGCTTCCGGCTCGCGCAGCACGGAGCGCAAGCGCGCCGACAACACCGCGCGCGCCCGCGCCGCCCACGTGCGGACGTCGTGCGGATCCGGCGGTGCGCGCGCGATGACGCGATCGCCTGCGAGCTCGCCGGCCAGCCCTTCGCCCAGCGCGATCGCGCGCCGCGACGGCTCGCCGGGGTTACGCGGCTCGTCGAACGGCACCAATCGCCCGCGCACGACGACGCGCTGGCCAGGTACGATCGCCTCGTAACGAACGTGCGCGCGCACGACGATACCGGCATCGAGCGCGAACGGGAACGTCGATCCGTTCTCGTCCGTGCGAACGTCGCCCGTCACGGTACCGGCGAACCGCGCCATCCGCGTTTCGTCTGCGAGCATCGTCGGATGCCCGTGCCAACGCGCGAGCACGAGCCCGGCGAGCGCGAACGCCGCGGGGACGCGCACGGGACGGCATGCAAGCGCGACGAGCGCGACGGCGCACGCGACCGCGGCGAGGCCGCGCGCGTCGGCGGCGATCGCGATGATGCACGCAACGGCGGGCAGCAGCAAGGGAGCGCGGGCCACACCATTCGATCACGCAGGCGTGTGCGGCGGCTAGGGGAGAGCCGCCGGGGAGGCCGAACCCAGGGTGCTCGCATGCGTATCGTCGTCACCGGCGGAGCCGGATTCATCGGATCACATATCGTCGACGCGTTCGTCGCCGAGAAGCACGAGGTCGTCGTCGTCGACAGCTTGTGGTCGCACGGCGGCGGGCGCCGCGAGAACATCCCCGACGGCGTGTCGTTCGTGCACATGGACATCCGCGACGACGGCATTCAGCGCATCTTCTCCGAGTTCAAGCCCGAGATCGTGTGCCATCACGCCGCGCAGCACTCCGTGGCGATCGGCTCACGCGATCCGAAGTACGACGCGAACGTCAACGTGATCGGGATGCTGAACGTGCTCGAGTCGGCCGTCAAGGCGGGGACGCGCAAGGTGATCTTCGCGTCGAGCGCCGCGACGTACGGCGACGTCGACGCGATGCCCGTCGACGAGAGCTCGCCGCAGCGCCCGGTGTCACCGTACGGCATCACGAAGATGGTGACCGAGCACTACCTGCGGTTCTACCAGAACGATCACGGCCTGGACTACACCGCGCTGCGCTACGGCAACGTCTACGGCCCGCGCCAGGACCCCAACGGCGAAGCCGGCGTCATCGCGATCTTCCTCGGCAAATTCCTGCAGCGCCAAGGCGTCCGAATCGACTGGGACGGCGAGCAGACGCGCGACTACGTGTACGTCGGCGACGTCGTGCGCGCCAACGTGGCTGCGCTAACCGAAGGCTCGGGCGAGATCTACGTGATCGGCACCGGCAAGCGCACCTCGGTCAACGAGATCTACCGCGCGATGGTCGAGGTGACGGGCTTCGAAGCGCCGATCACGCGCGCCGAACGCCGCCCCGGCGACGCGCGCGAAGTGTACTTCAACCCCGCGAAGGTCAAGCGCGAACTGGGTTGGGAAGCGCAGGTCCCGCTGGTCGAAGGGATGCGCAGCACCTACGAGTTCTTCAAAGAAAAGGAACGAACCGCCGCGGCGTCATGACCGCGCGCCGGCATCCGGTCCGTTCGCGTCGTCTACGAGCGACGGCGTGACGGGACGTGCCAGCACGGCTGACAGCGTCACGGCGTCGTTCAGCACGAACGTCGCTTCGGTGTGCTCGTCCGCGCCCAGGAGTTTGAGCAGGTCGGCCGCCATGTAGCGCGCTTCGTCCACGACCGTGCCTTGGGCGGTATACGACTGGTCGGCCCACGTGAAGTTCGCGAGCCACCAGTCGGGCGACTCGGGGTCGCGGCCGATCGTCACCATGACTTCGTTCACCGGCGTACCAGCCTCTCGAAGCCGTTGAGGAAGCATCGTGATGTGCCGGGCGATCGTACGACATGTTCCGGCGGGGATGGTAGCGTGCATCGCCACGGACGTCAATCGCCCATCGGGATGCCGAAAGACGCCGTGAGGACCGCGCTACGGGACCGGGTGGACGTCCGTTGCCGCTTGCGGCGGGGTCTTGAACGCGACGATCTTGAGATTCGAATCCGTCGTTCCGGCGTGCGGGGTGCCGGCGGGGATGATCAGCATCGTGCCCGGCTTGAGCGCGACTTGCTTGTCGCCGAGCCACTCGGTTCCCGATCCGGACAGGACGATCTGGATCTCGTTCGCGTCGGCGTGATAGTGCTTGGCGACCGTGCCGATCTGAATCTGCCCGGTCGCACCGTCCGCTGCGACGAGCAGTTTGCTGCGCAGGTTCGGCGACGCCGGGGACGGCGTCGGGAGGTCCGACGGCTGGATCGCCATGAGGTCGATGACGGCAGGCTGGAGCGGCGCCGCTGCGGCGCGCGCGCTCTGTGGGGCGTGCGCGACCGCGAGGCCCGCGCCGAAAGCGAGAGCCGCGACGACCGCTGTGCGAAGTGCGGTGTTGGTCATGGGCGCGACTGCGACGTCCGCCCGCTCCCCTCCCCGTTCTAGTGGGTGCAGGGCAGCGGAGAGGCCGCGATGTGGTCGGTTCCGGGCGGGGTCAGGACTGCCAGTATCTTGAGCGGCCCCTTCCGGACGGTCATGCCGGAGTGGATCATGCCGTGCGGTATCACGAGCAGCGTCCCCGGGCCGATCACGACCCGGCAATTGCCGAAATACTCGCTGCCATTGCCGGATATCACGTACTGGATCTCGTTCGAATCCTTGTGCGTGTGCGCCGGGAGGGTGCCGACCAGGTAGAGCACCTTCGCACCCTGGGTCTGCGCCACGACGAGGACGCGGGCTTGCGGCGAGATCGTCGGCGGTGTGATCAGCGTGATGTCACGATAGTAGTGCGCAACCAGAGGCGGCGGTGATTGCGCTAGGGCCGTAAGCGGGGGGCGCGCGGCGAGAAATACGGCGGCGGCGACGCCCGCGAGAAAAGCGATGCGGAGCAATGGAATCTTCATTCCTAACCGTACAGTAGCGTACCGTCATATGCCTGCATTGCTTTCTGTGCCGACTAGACAGTTTTTCGGTCTGACTACCGAAGCAATCAAGTAAGCGACCGCGAACGAAACGAAGTATGAAATATCGCCGAGCTGCGGATGCGCCGCGGCAACCGGTCCGATGTACCACGACTGCTGCCAGAACGGCAGCGACGCCGCGATCCCGGTGAGCCAGGCGAAGAGCGCGCTCGTGTTCGTCGCCCGTGCCGTTGCGGTACCGCGCGTTGCGAGTAGGACCGCGGCCCAAGGCGCGGCCCAGGTCGACAGCAGCGACAGAAAGTTCGTGTAGAGGTGCGCGGTGCTCGCTGGATCGCTGCCCGCAAGCGCGAGCGCGCCACCCAGCAGGCCGACGGCGAGCGCCGACTGCCAGCGCACCAGCGTCCAGCGAATTACCGCCGCGGCGAGCGCGCCGACGGCGAGCGCGGCGATCGCGACGACCCACGGCGCGTAGCGCGCGGTCGGGTCGTTCGCGCGCGCGCCGAGCAGCAGCATCACGGCGAGCAGCGCGAACGCCGCTCCGCTCATCATCGCGAACGCGGGCCGCCGGCGCGCGTCCCACGCGACCAGCGCCGACAGCGCGCCCGAATACAGGTTCAAGCAGTTCGCGCTCAGCGTGCCCAGCAGGACCGTCAGCAATCCGATCGTCGCGAGCGGACCGCCGTCGAACAGCAGCCGGATCGTGTCGGCCGGCGTCGCGGCCGCGATGCCCGGTGCGCGCACCGCGGTGACCGCCGCCGCTCCGAGCAGCTCGAGCAGCGTCGACGGGATGAAGCCGCCCAGCGCCGCCCACCAGCTCACCGCGCGCGGCGCGCTCGAGCCCGGCAAATACCGCGCGTAGTCGGACGCAGCCGGTCCCCAACCGATTGCGTACGAGAACGCGAGCGCTGCGGAAAAGATGATGCCGCCGATCTCACCGCCTGCCGCGGCCGGCGCGTGCGGATCGAACGGCGCGCCGAGATGCGCGTGCGCGAGCGTTCCCGCGGCGATCGCGATGAAGCCGAGCGCGAGCAGCACGCCCGCGTACCGTTCGAACGCGTGGATCGCGTTGTGGCCGTACACCGCGAGCAGGATCTGCGCCGCCAGCACGACCGCGAGCGCGAGCGGGTACGTCAGGTGCGCGAGCGCGGCGAGCGCCTGTGCGCCGAACACGCTGTCGATCGCGAACCAGCCGACACCCGCGAGGAACGCGAGCACCGCCGGCCCGACGTTTCCGTCGCGCCCGAACGCGCGCCGCGACACGACCATCTGCGGCAGACCGAATCGCGGCCCCCCGCGTGACAGCAATCCAACCACCGCGTACGCGAGCGCGTTGCCGGCGACGATCCCGAGCGCCGCGCCCGCGAACGACGTGCCGAACAGCGCGGTCGTAAGGATGCCGACGGCAAACGTCGCCGTCTCGGCGTTCGCCGCGAACCACAGCCGAAACAGATCGCTCGGTTTGCCGTGGCGCTCCTGCGCGCCGATCGCGTCGAGCCCGTGCGGCTCGACCGCGGCGACGCTAGCGCCGTACGGCTGCAGCCGCGCTCCCGCTGACGTCGGCGCTCTGCGCGACGGCGACGCCGGCCGCGCGCAGCTCGTCGAGCGCGCGCTGCTCGTCGCCCGGCGCGACGTTCACCGCGGCCGACGCGTCTTCGAGCACGACGACGTCGAACCCGGCCGCCTTCGCGTCGAGCGCCGTCGCCTTCACGCAATAATCGGTCGCGAGCCCGCATACGAACACGCGGTGCACGCCGTGCTGGTGCAGGTCGCGGTCGAGCGTCGTCGCCGCGAAACCGCTGTAGCCGTCGGTCTCGCGATCGGTGCCTTTGTCGATCACGACGTCGACGTCGTCGAGCGATAAGCGCGCGTCGAACGCCGCGCCGTGCGTTCCCGCGACGCAGTGCACCGGCCACGGCCCGCCGTATTGCTCGTACGACGAGTGGTTCTCGGGATGCCAGTCGCGCGTCGCGTAGACGCGCGCGAAGCGCGGCGCGAGCGCGTCGATTGGATCGAAGATGCGCTCGCCTTCGGCGACCGCGAGCGCCCCGCCGGGCAGAAAGTCGTGCTGCACGTCGACGATGACGAGCGCGTCGTCC
>CAWBTJ010000082.1:0-139766 GCA_963791645.1 Vulcanimicrobiota bacterium
TCTGGACGCGAGCACCGCGTACCAAGACGCGCACAAAGACGTGAAGATCAGCGTGTCGGGCGGCGGGTCGGCCACCGGCATCACGCAGGTGGCCGCGAAGGCGATCGACATCGGCGACTCCGACATCCTCGCGACCGGCCATTCCGAGCTGCGCGACAACCGCGTCGCGGTGGTGGGCTTCGCGATCGTGACGAACCCCGCCGCGGGCGTGAAGAGCCTCAGCCGCAAGCAGCTGCAAGACATCTTCTCCGGCAAGGTCACGAACTGGAACGCCGTCGGCGGCGCCGATCAAAAGATCGTGCCCGTCAACCGCCCGCGCAGCTCCGGTACGCGCGCGGTGTTCGCCAAGACGGTCATGGGCGGCGTGCCGATCGCCGAGAGCGGCCTGGTGCAAGACGCGACGGGCACGGTGATCTCGGCGCTGAAGCAGACGCCGGGCGCGGTGTCGTACGTGGCGCTCAGCGGCATCAAGAACGGCGTGACGATCGTCGCGGTCGACGGCGTGATGCCCACGCCGGACACGATCGTGACCGGCAAGTACCCGATCTGGTCGTACGAGCACATGTACACGTACGGCGAGCCCAAGGGACACGTCGCGGCGTTCATCGACTTCGTGAAGAACGGGTCGGGCCTCGTGCAACAGAACAAATTCATCGCGATCTCCGCGATGAAGGTCACCGAAACGGATCGCTGAGCCGGCGTCGTGATCGCCCTGCAAGCCCGGCGCTCGCGCCGTGTCGAGACGCTCGCGCTGTTCGGCTTGCGCGTCGCCGCGGGGTTCGTCATCGTCGCGATGGCGGCGCTGCTGCTGTACCTCGGGTTCGAGGGGACCAAGACGTTCTACGCCGACCACATCAACCTGGCGACGTTCTTGTTCTCGCCCACGTTCGGCGTGGACGCCGGCCAGCCGGGCTCGGCGGTGTTCGTGCTGGGTTCGCTCGCGGTGACGGGGTTCGCGATCGCGGTCGGCGGGCCGTTCGGCGTCGCGGTCGGGATTTTTCTGGCGGAGATCGCGCCGCACCGCATGACGTCGGTGCTCAAGCCCGCGATCGAGCTGCTGGTGGGGATTCCGTCGGTGGTGTACGGGTGGCTCGGGCTCACGCTGCTGGTGCCGCTGATCCGCACGCACACCAGCTCGCCGTCGGGCTTCGGCCTCGCCGCGGCGGGCATCGTGCTCTCGATCATGATCCTGCCCACCGTGATCACGCTGAGCGAGGACGCATTCCGCTCGCTGCCCACCGCGCTCAAGGAAGGGTCGCTTGCGCTGGGTGCGACGCGCTGGCAGACGATCACGCGCGTGCTGCTGCCCAGCGCGTCGAGCGGGATCGCGGTCGCGCTGATCCTCGGGATCGCGCGCGCCATCGGTGAGACGCTCGCGATCCAGATGGTGATCGGCAACGCGACGCAGATCCCGCAAGGGCTGTTTGCGCCCACGGCGACGCTGACCACCGAGATCGTCACCGACATGCCGGGCGCCGCGCAAGGTTCGCTCTTGGAACACTCCCTGTTCTCGATGGCGCTGCTGCTGCTGCTGATCGCCATGGTGCTGATCGTGCTCGTCCGCTTCGCGCTGCGGAAGCGCACCTAGGGTGCGATGGCGCTGACGACGGCTCCCTCCGCGCGCAGCGTCGCCGCGACCGCGAACGTCCGCGCCCGCAAAATCGTCGACGGCGTCGCGACCGTGATCCTCTGGGTGATGGCGACGAGCATCATCGTGCTGCTGGCGGCGTTCGTCGCCTACCTGATCTATCTGGGTTGGAGCGCGCTCACGCCGTCGTTCGTGTTCGGCATGCCCAAGGAAAAAGCGGCGGGCGGCGGCATCGGCCCCGAGATCTACAACTCGTTCTACATCCTGATCCTGACGCTGATCTTCACGATCCCGATCGCGGTCAGCGCGGGCGTGTACTTGCAAGAGTACGCGCGGCCGGGGACATTCCGCAACGTCGTGCAGTTCAGCGCGGAGTCGCTCGCGACGGTGCCGTCGATCGTGATGGGCCTGTTCGGCCTGCTCGTGTTCGTGTACACGTTCCACTGGGGCTACACCGCGCTCGGCGGCGCGCTGACGCTGACGCTGCTGAACCTGCCGGCGCTCGTGCGCGTGACGCAAGAGGCGCTCACGAGCGTGCCCGACACGCTGCGCGAGGCGTCGATGGCGCTGGGTGGGACGAAGTGGCAGACGATCACGCGCGTCGTGCTGCCCAGCGCGATCGGCCGGCTCACCACCGGCGTCGTGCTGATCGCCGGCCGCATCTACGGCGAGACGGCGGCGCTGATCTTCACCGCGGGCCTGAGCGTGACCGTGAACTCGCCCTACGACCTCAACC
The DNA here is from genome assembly GCA_963791645.1 of Vulcanimicrobiota bacterium. Taxonomy (GTDB): domain Bacteria; phylum Vulcanimicrobiota; class Vulcanimicrobiia; order Vulcanimicrobiales; family Vulcanimicrobiaceae; genus Vulcanimicrobium. Next base: position 2,325 of record CAWBTJ010000082.1, read on the forward strand.
CCTTCCACACCGGCGAGACGCTCGCCGTGCATTTGTGGTACACGCATTCGGAGTCGACGGTGGCCGACGTCGACCGCATCGGCAACGGCTCGGCGCTCGTGCTGCTCATCATGGTCCTGATCTTCAACGTCGCCGCGCGCGTCGCCGGGCGCGCGCTCACCAGACGCTTCACCGGGAGAGCTTCGTGATCCAATCACCGCCCGTGACCGCCGAGATACCGCTCGACGCGACCACGGAGAAGCTGATCGCCACGGACGTGAACGTGTTCTACGGCGCGTTCCAGGCGATCAAGAACGCCTCGCTCACGATGCGCGGGCAGCACGTGACCGCGCTGATCGGCCCGTCGGGCTGCGGCAAGACGACGTTCCTGCGCGCGCTCAACCGCATGCACGACCTTACGCCCGGCGCGCGCGTGGAAGGCTCGATCCTGCTCGACGGCGAGGACATCTACGGCCCCGACGCCGATCCCGTGGTGATCCGGCACCGCATTGGAATGGTGTTCCAGCGTGCGAACCCGTTCCCCAAGACGATCTACGAGAACGCGGTGTACGGCCCGCGCATCCACGGCGAGCGCGACAAGCGCGTGCTCGACGAGATCGCGGAACGCGCGCTGCGCCAAGCCGCGCTGTGGGACGAAGTGAAAGACCGCCTCAACCGCTCCGCGCTGGATCTGTCGGGCGGCCAGCAGCAGCGCCTCTGCATCGCGCGCGCGGTGGCGCTGAACCCCGAAGTGATCCTGATGGACGAGCCGGCATCGGCGCTCGATCCGATCGCAACGTCGAAGATCGAGGACTTGATCGGCCAGCTCACCGAGCAGTTCACGGTGGTGATCGTGACCCACTCGATGCAGCAAGCCGCCCGCATCTCGGACTTCACCGCGTTCTTCCACATCGGCGAGATCGTGGAAGTGGGCCCGACGAATCAGATCTTCACGCACCCGAAAGAAAAGCGAACCGAAGACTACATCACGGGGCGTTTCGGTTAAGCCCCCTTCGCCGACCCACCCTTTTTCAGTGCCACACTGGTGTCACCGCCTTGCTGTATATTAACATATCTGTTAATATAACTGTAGCGGGTGCGGAATGCGGCTTGTCGCAATCAAGGCGGGAAAGCATCGCTTCACGGCGTTTCGCGAAGAACGTGACAAGACCGGCGACAGGGTCGTAGAAAATACGAAGAAAGCGCGCGACCGATACTTTGAGCGAGTAGAAGATGGGACATATTATGAACGCCGCTGAGGCACGGAAACGACGGGGTGGCTCTACGCTTGTCCAACGCATCAAAGCCGGCGACTCGGCACGCGCTGCTCGTATCGACAAACTCGTGGCGGCAGCCTCCGTCGAACAGATCGTTCAAGCGATCATGGAAAACGAGAGTATCAATGCTGCTGAGTTAGCGCGGCGGATCAATGCGAAGGCGCCTCAGATATCTCGCGACTTGCATGGGGGGCTGAGCCGCGCCACCTTGAGCCGCGTATCGACGATCGCGGACGCTCTCGGCTATGATTTCATTCCGGCATTTGTGCCGCGAGCGGACGACGCCAAACGCAAACGCTTCATCAAGATGTATCGCGAGCTCATCCCGACCTCTGCGCCCGTGCCGACGCCGCCGCGGCGAAACACGGCGTCGGCGACAAGGGCGCGGGCGAAGAAGACATCAGTGGGGCCCGGCAAGCGTCGAGTCGCGTAAGCCAGTCTCGAGCGGCTCGCGACTACCTCAGCGAGGCTGGGGGCACGTCGTATTGAAGCACGGCGGGGACGACCGGACCCGGGGGCGGACAGGGGCACGTTCCTCCGGGCACGCCGAGTGTGGCGATTCGCACGGACGACCCGGCCTGCACCGTCGCGAACAACGCGACGACATCCGGGGACGGCGGCGTGGGGTCTGAGATGAACGACCAACCGGTGTTCTGAAATCCGTTGAACCGGGGATCGATCGGCATGGCGTTCGGAGTCTGCGAGAACAGCCCGTCGCCGGGAAGCGTCTCGAGCGTTACGGTCTTCGTCGACGAATCCATGACGCCGCGCGCCGCGTATCCGACCGGAGCGCCGAACACTCCCGGCGCGGTATCGATCAGGATGACGAAGTACGAGCTGGGTCCGAAGCTTCCGTTGCTCTTGACTGGTTGGCAGCCTCGGTGATATAGGAGGAGCAGAGGATAGCAATTATTTGCCATCACGAACATTCGAAAGACGGGTAATTTCGATGATCACTACTTTCGTGCAGTCGCGCGCGCGTGTTCTCCGATCAGCCGGCGTATTGGTCGCCGCCGCCGCTCTCGTTGCGGGTTGCGCCACAGGCGGGAAAGTGTTTCCCGGCACGCAGGGTCGAACCGCAATGAGCGCGTTCGACGCGCCGCTCTCTCCCCGCGAACGGGCGGAAATCACCGCGATGCAAGCGCGTATCCAGACAAAACTGGCGAGCGGGTACGTTTTCAAATCGGTGGGGACCGCTGCGTCCGGTACGGTGCACGCCGACGGATCGTTCGCGGGCCGGCTGGGCCCGGGCGACCATGTGCGCATCAGCCTCGTCCCGATTGGCGAGGGGGGCGATCATGTCGTCATCGGGGGCAGTCAAAGCCGTGCGGCAATGGGTGGTGAGCCTCCAGCTTGCGACGACTGTGGCACCAACGACGGCGGCAACAGCACGCCGTCGCCGACATCGCCGCCGCCACCGCCGAATTTCGGTACTTGCAGCGCTGCCGGCGGGGCCACTTGGGGGAACTCGTACAATGGCACTTTCGGTTGTCTCGGCCCAGGCGCCAGTCGGCCAATGTCGTGTGGCCTCTGGAAATACCTAAGCCCGGGCAGGGGGCAACTGCTGTTCGGGAACGGCCAAAGCTGGGCTGCTAATTGGATTAGTGATGACGGCGCAGGGAATTGCGACTTCGGCTAGCCGGCCGGGGCTTATCTCGGCGCAAGTGTCGTCTCCGGTAGCGGTGAAGGGTTCGTTCGTGGTCGTGGATTGAAGTCGGCCGGGATCGCGTTCGGTAATCCGAGCTGGACGTCGGTCGGCACGACGCCGATTGCCTTGCATCCGTAACCGCTCTGCTGTGGCAGCGTGCCGAGGATCGCTTCCGGGACGACGACCTTGTCGATGGTCACCGGCGGACGGGTTCCTTGAAGGCGCGCGTCGTCGAACGCATCCAACAGATCGGTGATTCCGCTTTGCGGTCCGTCGAGCGGGCCCCAGAACGCGCCGTTGCCGAGCACGCCTTGTCCGATCGCGTTCGCGCGCAATTCGTCGGGCAGCAGTCCGAGCGGCTTGAGCCCGAAGATCTCGTCGACGAAACGCACCACCGACGCCTGGTCGCCGGACGCGCTTTGCACGGAGTGCTCCTTGGCGAACGGAGAGATCACGATCAGCGGAACGCGCGGTCCGTCGGTCAACGCACCCTCGCCGGGCACGATTTGGCGAACCTTCGGCGGTACGTGATCGTAGTCGCCCTCCGAATCGTCCCAGGTCAGGATGATCGCGCTCTGCGCCCAATACGGGCTGCGCGCGATGCGGTTGATCGTGTCGGCGACCATCGCCTCGCTGATCTGCGCGTCGGAATATCCCGGATGATCGTCGTCGCCGTTGAACGCGGCCTGTACTTTTGGATCGGGATCCGCGGGTTTGAGCTTGAGGATGTTCTTATAGCCGCCCTTGATGTAGTAGAGCCCGCCCTCGGCCGGCAGCGCGTGCGTGTCGATCGCGGTTCGAAAGGCGTCGAGCCCGTGCAGGTGTGAGCGCATCCGCGGATTGTTCGCGACATAGCCGAAATACGCGGGGCCGTTGTGGTGCGTGACGTACGACGCGTGGCGGCCCGCAGCGTCGGTCGGACCGGCGTTGTCGTCGGTCGGTTCGCGATCGTAACCTTCCTCGTACCAGCCCCACGGGACTGGCGAGCTCGCTCCCGTTTTCGCGATGTCGGCGACGTCCGCGAGTACGTCGGGAAGATCGTGTTGCGGATCGCGGTCGGCCTGCGTGACGTTTGCGATGTTGCGGCCTTCGAGCGTGAGCGGAAGGCTCGCGAACGTGAGGTTGATCTGGGTCTGGTAAAACGCCTGGGTCGTCGCGTTCACAGGCACCTTGTCGGCGGCCGGCGTGGTGTCCGAAGGCGATCCCCAGAACGGGGCATCGTCGTTGACCACCGGCACGCCCACGCCGGTGTCGCCGCTGCCCGCGACTTTAGCTTCCGGATGCAGCAGCGACTGCGTGACGCCCGTCTGCGCCGCGATGATGGAAAGGTTGCCCGGCGTCGACGGCCCCGTCATCTCTTGGAAGATGTGGTCGAACAACACGAACCGGTTGGCATAATTCCAAAGGATCGGGATGGTGTCGCAATCCTCGTGCGCCATTGCGAGCTCGCCCATCTGCTTCGCCATGAGCGACGGGTTGCCCGTGGGCGAAAACTTGCGTTCCTCGGTGACCGCGAACGCGTCCATCTTCGGCAGGCTATCGACGATGTGCATTTTCTGCACGATGCGCGAATGCGCGTGATCGATGTCGTCCGTGTCGGCGGCGAACTCTTTCGGGCCGATGCGAAACGGCTTGATCGTCGTCATCGTGCCGTCGGTGTTGATCAGCGGCTGCTCGAATCCGGGAACGCTCGCGGGGACGTGCGAGTAGAGGCCTTCCGCGTTCGGAAACGTGCCGAAGTACGAATCGAACGAGCGGTTCTCTTGATAGATCACGAAGACGTACTTCACGGAGCGCTGAACCAGCGCGAGCCGTTGCGCCTGTGACAACGGAGCGTCGGCCGCCAGCACCGGCCCGGCGAGCGTGGTGAAGAGCAGCGAAGCGGCGGCGCTCGTCGCGATGAGCGTCCGGGTTGTCAAGGGCATCATGACCTCCGGTTTGGACGCGACGACCCTTCGCTCACCAGCGTCCGCCGGACCTGGAGAAGCTACGCGGTGATTACCGCGTACACGCCGACGAGCGCCACGAAAAGCCCGCTTGCGACCTCACCGTAGCGCTCGAGCGGGCCCAGCGAGATGCGCTGTAATCCCGCAATGCCCGCGACCGAAACCGAAACGTACGTTAGGATGGTCGCCGCCGCGAAGACCGCAGCCATCGTCGCGAGCAACGGAACACCGTATGTCGAGGCGGCGAAAAACGCGGGGATGCCTTCGACCATCGGCGACGACCCGAGGATCAGCAGCAGTGCCGTTCGCCTCGCGACGGCATGCTCGTGAACGTGCAGCGCCGCCGCGCCGTGCTCGGCTACATGCCAGTCTGCCGCAGCGTGCTCGTGCCGGTGAACGTGCCGGACGCCGTCCTCGTGGCGATGGTCGTGCGCATGCGCCAGGTCGGCGACGTGGCTGTGACCGTGATCGTCGTGCTCCCGCAGCTCTCGCCATCCGGAATACGCGATCCATAGGCCGAACCCGAGGAGCGCGAGCGCTGCCGCGACGCTGACGAGGTGCGCGTACCGGACCGCGAGCGATGCGCCGACCGCCCAGAGAACGATGCCGAGCAATAGCGTCGTCGTCACGTGCCCGAATCCCGCGATCGCACCAGCGCGCGCCGTGCGCGAAACCGACCATCCCTGCTGGCGGCCGAGCACCACGATCGGCGCCCAGTGGTCGGGGACGAGCGTGTGAAGGACGCCGACGGCGGCGACCGTCGTGATCAGAAGCGGACCCGTCATTTCTGAACGTACGTACCCGCCTGACTGCCACGGTCATCTCTTCCCGATCGAACGGAAGCGGGATAACGCGGCGTCCGAATCGGGCGTGGTGAGTGTCTACGACATTTCCGGACGCCGCCTGCATCGTATCGCGCAGGCGTTCTTGCATGTGAACGCGCACGTCGTGGCGGTGGACCCGCCGACGCATCGCGTGTACTTTCCGCTCCAGAACGTCGACGGCAAACCGGTCATGCGGGTGATGGAGCCGCAGTGACCCGGCCCGCCTTGTTCGAGCTCGTGCGCTACTTCCTGATGCTCGGCGCGACGGGGTTCGGCGGGCCCGTCGCGCTCGCGAACTACATGCGCCGGGATCTCGTCGAGAAGCGCGGGTGGCTCGACGAGGCGACGTACGACCGTGGCCTGGCCATCGCGACGGCATGTCCGGGTCCGATGGCCTACCAGCTCGGCGTCTACTGCGGTTACGTGACGCACGGCGTACCCGGCGCGCTCGCGATCGCGGTTGCGTTCGCGCTGCCGCCGTTCGCGATCGTCGTCGCCGTGGCGGCGCTCTACGAGCGTTTCGCCGGCGCCGGCGTCGTGCGCGGGCTGTTCTACGGCATCGGCCCGGTGGTCGTCGCACTGATCCTGCGCGCAAGCTGGAACCTCGGCCGCAAGACGCTCAAACGGGACTACGCCGCGTGGATCGTCGCGGTGGTCGCATGCGCAGTCACGATCGCGTTGCAACGGGAGCTGGCGTGGCTGTTCCTTGCGGCAGGCGTGCTGGGCATCGTTGCGTTCGCGTCACGATCGAAGCCGCCGCCGCCGCCGCTCGTCGAAGCAGCGCCCGGCGCCGAGAAGATGCGCGCCTTCGGTGCGCCCGTGTTGCTCGCACTCGCTGCGCCTGCTTCGGGGCTCGCGCCGGCGCTATTCTGGTTCTTTCTGAAGACCGGCTTCCTCGTGTTCGGCAGCGGCCTGGTCGTGGTGTCCTTCGTGAAGACGTACGTCGTGGATCAGTATCACTGGCTCGACAACCAGACGTTCGTCGACGCGGTCGCGGTGGGGATGATCTCGCCGGGGCCGGTCGTCATTACCGCGACGTTCGTGGGCTATGCCGTGGACGGGTTTACCGGCGCGGTCGCCGCGACGGCGGGCATCTTTCTTCCGTCGATCGCGCTCACCGTGCTGGCGACGCCGCTGCTCCTGCGGTACGGCGCGCACCCACGCGTCGCAGGCTTCGTCCGCGGCGTAACGGTCGCCGTCGTCGGCGTGCTGGCAGGAACGACGTACCTCATCGGCCGGCCCGTCATCGTCGACGTGTTCGCCGCCGTGTTGTTTGTCTTCGTGCTCGCGGCGCCACTCGTCGCCAAGCGCGTCCCCGACCAAGCCTACGTCGGCCTCGGTGCCGTGCTCGGCGTCGCGCTGCACCACTGAGAAGCGCGCGGACGGCGATGCCTACCGCTACAGATGCGTGGTGAGGCTAAGGCGAAACGTGCGCTTCGGCGTCGGATGATAGTGGAAGTCGTTCACCCCGCTGCCGCCGAGCGCGGGGTTGATCTGCGGATCGGATGCCAAGGCGGGATTCGCGGCGTCCGCCTTCGTCCACGAGCCGTAGTAATACGTCGTGTCGTCGGCGTTCGTGCCGAGCAGATTGAACACGTCGAACATCAGCCGCCGCCCGTGGCTCAGCTTCGCCGTGAACTGGCCGTTGAGGACGGTCGTCGGCCGCGACGACCGGCTGCCGTCCTCGATCAGGTTGCGCGGCCCGAAGTAGCGCACGCGCAGGCTCGCGCCGAACGACGGACGGTCGAGCGTGATGCCGACCGCGCCGACGGATGCCAGGGATTCCGGGACGCCGGTTCCGATTCCGTCGTCGTTCGTGCTGAAGCGCGCGGTCGACGTCGCAAAGTCCGCATCGATTGTGAGATACTTCGTGGGCGTGTAGAAGTTCGTGATCTCGATGCCCTTGCGCACGGTCGGCCGTCCGGCCGACGTCGTGCCGGCGTCGCCGCTGAACACGAGTTCCGACGCGATGCCGAGCCGCCACAGCGAGATCGTCGTGTTGAGCTTCGGCGTGGCATAACGGTAACCGAGCTCCTCGCCGTTCGCGCGCACCAGCGGCGAGACGCGCTCGACGGGAGCCCCGCTCGGGTCGACGGCGGCGTGCGTCTGCGGGTCCACCGTTATGGTCGTGCCGCGTCCGTCGTTGCTGTGGAAGCTCTCGCCCGCGCTGAGATAGAACTCTTGGCTCGGCGAGACGCGGTATGCAAGGCTCAATTTCGGAAGGACGAGTCCCGCGGTCGCGACGCCTGAGTTGCGCGGGTCGAACGCATGCACATCGAACCGGTATAGCTCGCCGCGAACGCCGGCGGTCACGCGCAGCTTGGGACCCAGGCGCTGCTCGGTCTGCGCGTAGACGTTGACCTCTCGCTCGACGACGTGGTCGTTCGTGAGGGTGCCGTTGAGCAGACGCGTGCGAGCGGTATCGAGGAAGAGCCCGACGCCGGCGATGTTGTCGTTCCGAATGCCGACGCCGATCGTGTTCGCGGCGCTCGGTGTTTGCCAGGTGCGCATCAACCGGAAGCCGGTCACGACGCGGCTATCTTTTTGTTCGCGCTGGTCACCACAGCCGAACGCGAACGGCTGGGGCGTCCCGCCCGGGCCCGGAGCGGCAGCGTTCGCGGGACAGAACGGCGTGTAGCCGCTGACGTGATCGGCGCCCGGAGCACACGTGTTGTACGCCCGATTGCACGTGACGGAATTCGCGGTCGTGTTGAAGTAGTCGGTGGCGTCGTCGAGTGAGTAGGTGAAGTTCGAGAACAGGTCGAGCGAATAGCGAATCGCGTAAGCGCTGAATTTCGTCGCATTATTGCCGTCGTGGTGCTCGAACTGCGTGGAGAGCGAGTACCGGTAGGTGCTCCCGCCGTCAGACGGATCGACGAGGCCGAAGCGCCCGATGACACCGGCGTCGACTAGGCGTTGCGGGATCTGGTCGCTCGAATTCCAGCGGCCGTCGTAGCCCAGCAGCGTCACGTTGAAATCGCTCGACGGCGTGGCGCGGCTGTAGCGCAGCACGCCGTTCAGCCGACGGTAGTTGTCGGGCCGGGCGGAGGTGCCGTCGTTATGATATGCCTCGACCGCGTAGAGGAGGTTGCCGGCGCCGAGTTTCGGCGATCCCGCCAGGAACAGGCGCGCGAAACCGTTCGTCCCTCCTGTGAGCTCGGCCGTGTTCGGAATGGTGTTGCGGTAGAAGAGATTGTACGAGCCCGCGGTCGAGAAATCGCCCTCGTCCGCAAAGTACGGCCCCTTCTTGAACTCCACAAAGCTCACGACTTCGGGCAGCAGCCAGTTGATGTCGGAGTATCCCTGACCGTGCGCGTGCGTCGGGAAATTGATCGGTTCGCCGACGATGGTCGCCGACAGATCCGTTCCGTGATCGAGCTGAAAGCCGCGCAGATAGTATTGGTTCGCTTTGCCTTCGCCGCTGTGCTGCGTGATGACGACACCCGGGATCGCTTCGAGAACCTCGCCGGGCCGCGCGATCGGTCGGTTCTCGATCTGCGCTTGACTGATCGTGCCCTGCGAAGACGAAATCGTCTTGCCGAGCAGTATCGTGGCGCGACCCGGTGCACTGACGCGTCCGATCTCTTGCAATCCGGGACTCGCAGGCGGGCACGGCGCAGCGGCGGCCTTCGTCGTGCCGGGATTCGCCGCCGTACACGGCGTGGGGCTCGGGACAACCTGGGCGACTTGCACGGCACCGTCTTGCGCGACCACCAGGTCGTCGGCGAACGCGATGGGGATGTCGGCGCCGGGGTTCGTGTGGACCGTCGAGAGGATGACGCCCATGAAGACGAACGCGACTCCGGCTCGACGCAGCAGATCGCGCCCTGCGGCGGCGACCGTCGCCGCGCGAGAACTCGGTGCGGGGGCGATCGTGGCGAGCGACGACGCGGAATCGGGCACAGGACCTCCGGCCGGAAGCACTTCGTGGCATGGGCTCTTACCTGCCTCAAACGGCGGTTTCCGCTGGTCGGATTGTCTCTGTTGTAGACGTTTTGACGTCCTTATCGAGTAGCACGTCTCCTTGGCGCGGAGACCTGCACCCTGCGCGATTCCGTCGGTTTCAACCGCCGCGGTTGGTCGCGATCATTGCGGCGAACCCCGGCGGCTTTTCAGGCAGTCCCTCGAAGAGCGCAGCCACGAATGCGTCGATGTCGCGATGTTGCAGTGCCGGATTGTTGCGCCGCTCGAATCCGATCGTCGACGACGGCTTTCCGCTCATCGCGCGTCCGCAGGGGCTTCCGGAGATATGCGCCGGATAGACTTCGACGTGGTCCGGTAGTGCCATCAGCCGCTGCAGCGAGGCGTACAGTTGTCGTCCGGCGGCGGTTCCGCCGAAATCAGGCCGCCCCACGTCGCCGACGAAGAGCGTGTCGCCCGTGAGCACGAACCACGGATCCGGCGCGCGCGTCCGGTCGGTGACTAATATCGACATGCTCTCGGGTGTGTGTCCGGGCGTGTGCAGCACCCGCATCACGACGTTGCCGAGCGACAGCTCCGCGGCGTCGTCGAGCGGTGTGTTCGGGTACGCGACATCCGCGGAGCGGTGGAGGTAGAGCTCAGCGCCCGTTCGTTTCGCGAGCTCCCGTTCGCCGGACCGATGATCGGCGTGCACGTGCGTCGAGATGACCGCTTCGATGCGCATCCCGTAGCGAGCGGCAATGTCCAGGTACGGAGCGACCTCGAACTGAGGATCGACGACCGCCGCGCGGCCTTGACCGCCTCAACCGAAGACGTACGACGCGCAGCCCGTGTCCACGCGAAGAAGCTGACGGAAGATCATGACGATGCTCCTCGTGGTGAAGGCGCTCGCGCGCGGGGGTGGGTCTCGCGCATGCGGACCGCGACGACGGCGCCCGAGGCGAGCGTGAGCGCGGCGACGACCGCGATGGCGACGTCCTGTCCGAGCGCGTGCGCCACGATGCCCGAAAGCAGCGCGCCGAACGCATAGCCGGAGTCACGCCACAGCCGGTAGACACCGACAGACGTGCCGCGCACGCGCGGGTCGACGACGTCGCCGATCGCTGCGAGCAGTGTCGGGTAGACCAACGCAGTCCCGACGCCGAGCAGAAGTGCGCCGGCGAACCATACCGCAAAATTGGCCGGGGTGAGAAAGAGTGCGATCGCGACCGCTTGCAGCGCCATGCCGCCGGCGATCATCCACTTGCGCCCGACGCGGTCCGACATGGCGCCGGTGGCGAGCTGACACAGCCCCCACGTCACCGGATACACTCCGGCTAGCACGGCGATGCGTTCGACGGCGAGGCCCGCGGCGGCGAAGTGCAGCGGCAGAAGCCCCCACGCGAGCCCGTCGTTCAAATTGTTCACGAGCCCCGCCTGGCTGATGGACGAGAGCGTACGATCCTTCCACGAAACGTGCGCGAAAAGCGCGCCGAACGTTGCTGCCGGAAGAGCAGCCTTCGTGTCGTCCGCGTTCGCCTCGAACCGAGCGTGCCCGTGCGTCTCGCGCACGAAGATCGTCGAGAGAACGAGCGCGACGACGACCGATACGATGCCGATCGCGAACGGCCACGGCCGCAGACCGTACGACGATGCGATCACGCCGGAGGCATAGGCGGCGACGCCGACCGCGAGATAGCCGGCGAACTCGTTCAGCCCCATCGCCAAGCCGCGCTGTTTCGGACCGACGAGGTCGATCTTCATCACCACCGTCATGGACCAGCACAGACCTTGGTTGATGCCGAGCAGGACGTTCGCGAATACGATCCAGCCCCACGCGGGAGCGTACATGAGCAAGAACGGAACCGGTATCGCGAACAGCCACCCGGCGACGAGCAGCGGTTTGCGACCGACACGATCCGCGGTTCGGCCCGCATACAAGTTCGCGAGCGCCTTGGTAAAGCCGAACGTGACGATGAACGACAGGACCGCGGTTTCCGACGCGAGCCCGAACACGCGCTGACCGACGAGCGGCAGCACGTCGCGCTCGACGCCGACCATCGAGCCGACGAACGCGTTGACCGCGACGAGCAGCCAGAACTGCGAGGCGTTGGCGCCAAGACCGAGACGAGGCTGACTCGCAGCCTCAACCCGCGCGCTGTACATCGCCGCCGGCGGCCACCCATTCCGCCGGCCCGAGCGCGAGGCGAACGGCCTGCAATCCGCGTTCGCGCAGCAGCGTGACGGCTTCGTCGGCAAACACACAATACGGCCCGCGACAGTACACGACGTACCGCTTCGAGCGCGGCAGCGCGACCTTGCCGCTGCGCAGCGCATCCAGCGGCGCGCTGATCGCACCCGGCAGGTGCGCAGCCTCGAATTCCTCGAGCGGTCGTGCGTCGAGCACCGTCGTGCGAGGATCCGCCAGAATCGCACGAGCCGCTTCAAGCGTCGGAATCCCCGGGTCACGTATGCCGAAGTATGCGCGCTCTGCATCGGCGATCTCCGCGTGCGCGGCTTCAGCAACCGCGCGAAGGTCGATCAGCAGGCGGTAAACGGCGGGGTTGGCGGCGCGGTAATAAGCGAACGTGCCGCGCCGCTGCACGTCGACGAGGCCCGCGGTCGCGAGCACGCGCAGATGCTGCGAGGCATTTGCGATCGTGAGACCCGCTTCGACGGCGACGTCTTGCACGGTCCGCTCGCGTTGCGAGAGCAGGTCCAACAACTCGAGCCGATGCCGGTTCGCCAGCGCGCCGGGTATGCGAGCCACCGAAGCGTACACCGCGTCCTTGAAGCCACGCTTGCGGCGTTCGCGACTGTCTCGAAGCCATACTCAAGAGATTTCTTGAATATGCCTCGGTTCCTGCCGCGAGCTACGAGGTGAGGGTCGCGTCGGCCACGAGGGCGGCGACGTAGGCGTTTCCGCCGTGTCGCAGCTCGTCGAGCGTGCCCGCTTGGGTGACCGCGCCGGCGTGGAGCACCAGCGCCTTGCTGCAAAGCGCCGCCGCGTCCGCGAACGACGACGTGGCCATGACGACCGCACAGCCCGTGCGCTGCGCATAGGACGCAACGAGCGCCCGAAGCATCGGGCGCGCATCCGCATCGACGTTCGCGAACGGCTCGTCCAAGAACAGCCCCTGCGGCTCGAGCGCGAGAGCGCGCGCGAGTGCAAGGCGCTGCCGCTGCCCGGTGGACAATGTCCGCGCATCCGCGTGCGCCGCATCCGCCAGCCCGACGTTCTCGAGCGCGACCCGCGCGCGGCGCTCGCGCCTCGCTGGTGCTTGCGCGGAGCTCCTGCGGGATCCCGATCGAAACGTTCCAGAGCGTCGTGCCGCGCAGGATCGCGGGCCGAGCAAATACCGCCGCGCAACGGCCGGGGCGTTCGATGGAGCCGTCGGCGGCGATCAGACCTTGCAGTGCGAGCAGCAACGTCGTCTTCCCCGCGCCGTTCGGGCCGAGCACCGCCGTGCCGGCCGGGCCGGCGTTGAACTCCGGGACGTCCAGGGTGAATCGACCTCGCCGCGCGATCAGCGCGCGCGCCGTCACGTCCATCGGCGCTGCAGCGTCAGCGCGACGCCCGTCGCGAGCGCAACGATACCCAGGAGCACGGCGACGTACGAAAATGCCTGCCCGAACTCACCTTTGCCGACGGCGAGCATCGTTGCCGTCGTGAGCACGCGCGTTTGTCCCTGGATGTTGCCGCCCGTCATCTGCGCCGCGCCGACCTCGGCGATCGCGCGTCCGAATCCGGCGAGCATCGCGGCGGCCAGACCCGGCGCAACCTCGCGCGCGAGCAGGCCGAGCCTGCGCCGGCGCGCGATGCCAAGGCCCGCGAGCTGCATCGGCAGCGTCGTATCGTTGCCGCGCAGCGCGACGACGGCGAGCGTCCCGACGAGCGGCACCACGATGACGATTTGCGCGAGCGCCATCGCATACGGCGTGTAGAGCACGTCCAACCAACCGAACGGGCCGCTGCGCCAGAACGCGAACGCGACCGCAAGGCCCACGGCAACCGGCGGAAGTCCGAGGCCGACCGTGAAGATCGCGAGCAATCCCCCGCGCAGCGGTGAACGGCCGTACACGATCCACAGCGCGCCGGGAATCGCGACCAGCGCCGCGATCAACGTCGCAAACGCGGAAACGGCGACCGAAAGCGCCGCGATCTCCGCCACTACGGTCCTTTGCCGGCGTCCGGCGTGAACAGCGGCCGCCCGAACCGCTCGCGCCCGAACGTCGCGATGATGCGCTGACCCTCAGCCGACGTCAGAAATCGTGCGAACGCCGTTGCGCCTGCCTCGTTCGAAACGCGACCCTCGATCGGCTTCACGACGATCACGTGGTAGACGTTGCGCAGATCCTTCACGTCCTCGACCAGCGGCGACAGCGCGAGCGTCGCGCGCTGCGAAAGAAACGTCCCGTCGTCGGTCAGCGCGTAGCCCGCCTTTTGTGAGGCGATGTGCAGCGTGTCGGCCATACCGCTGCCCGTCTTGACGTACCACCCGCCTTCCGGCGCGACGCCGGCAGCCTTCCAGAGAGCTAGTTCTTTGATGTTTGTCCCCGAGTCGTCGCCGCGGGAGACGAACGTCGCGCGCGCCGCGGCGATCGCCGCAAACGCGGCCTGCGCCGACGGCGTGCCCTTGACATGCGCGGGATCGTTCAGCGGTCCGACGATGATGAACGCGTTGTGCATGACGAGCGAGCGCGAGAGCCCGCGCCCCTTCGTCATGTAGGCTTCCTCGGCGGATGGCGCGTGGACGAGCAGCACGTCGGCATCGCCGCGTTCACCCATCGCGAGCGCGGCCCCGGTCCCGACGGCGATCGTCTTGACCGAATAGCCGGAAGATTTTTCGAACGCGGGAACGAGCACATCGAGCAGGCCGGTGTCCTGCGTACTCGTCGTCGTCGCAAGGACGACGGACGGAGCGGCAGTCGCGCATACCGGTAAGAGCGCGAATGCAAAAGCGAGTGGGACGGCGGGCCGGCCGCGCAGAAAATTCGGCGAAACATCGGGTGCCGGATTTGCAACACGGTCGTCATTGTCCCGCGATCCTGCGCTCGTCGGGGCGGGCGAGACATCTAAATCAGAGCCCGAGCGTCTTGCGCGCGTCGCGCTGGGCGTCCGAAACGGTAGCGACGAGGGCGGCGAAACGATCGCGCGTGCAGGAGCACGGACGATCGTGCTCCCCACGGCAACCGTCGCGATCGTGGCTGGCCATGCCGTGCCCGCACGGGCAACGGACTCGCTCTTCCAAGCTGCATCCTCCGCTCGAGGTCGGTTACATCGTGGCACGCGAAGCTGAAGAGATCGTTAAGGTCCGCTTGACCAGACCGGACCCTCGTGCGCAATGTACGCGTGCACGCCCGCCAGCGCATCGTGCTGGTGGTTGCCCAGCTTCATTGCCAACATGATTTCGGCGAGGTCGGCGGCGGCCTGAAGGTCCTGGGCGACTGATCCCTGCCGCCGTGACACGACAGCTAAGAGCAGAATCGACACGAGACCATTCGGCCCGCACGAGCTCTCGTAGGTAAGATACGCTTCCCGCAAGGATCGTTCGCCATCGCTCGACGCCTCGCGGGTCCAGTCGATGCCGAATCGTTGGAATGCTTCCGGCGCTCTGAACGGTACGACGTTCATGTTACACCCCATCGGAGTCGGCCACGAAGCAGACCGCGCGGTAATCGCCGGCCGCTGCCGTTTCGAGATAAAAGCCGGCTTCCCGAACCAACGAGAGATCGCGGTGGAAGGAGCGCAGCGAGACGCCGAATCGTCGACGGTAGTTCGCGATCGTCACCGATTCGCGGCTGGCGAAGAGCGCGGTAAGCCAGATGACGCGGACGAGGCGAAAGCCGATCCCGCCGCGTTCGGTGTGGCGAAATCGTCCGCCACGGCGTTGCCGGGTTTTCGACGCGAGCGCGCCGAATCGAGTGCTTGTCATTCGGTGGCTATCTCCATCGGGTGACGGACTCGGTCGGTGTTACAGCACCGGCCGAGTCGCTAAATTGTGGTGCGCGCGTGCGCGCATAGCAAGATTATAGCGTCGGATTCATCATGGCACAAGAAACTGAAGAGATCGTTAAGGTCGACTTGACCAGACCGAACCCTCGTGCGCAACGTTATTTCGCGCCGAATGACGCATCTCGCGGGAGCACCAGCCGCGGTCAAGGAATGAGCGCTGCCCTATTAAAACCTATGCAACGAATAGACCTGTCGTTAGTTGTCCGAACCACCGAGTGCTGCCGCCTCAATCGCTCTCCGTCCCTCAGAGACTCGCTATGCCGCTCGATCGCGCTCTGGTCCATGAAGCCCTCGACGTTACCGCTCGGGACGCTGCCACGCCGCGCACACCGATCGATGAGGATCGCCTCATGGATGGTTTCGTTGCAGAGTTCGTCGCGGAGTCCGAGTCACTGGAAGGCTATGACACCAACTCTGCCGATGTCCTTAATTCGGCGCGTGATCTCGCGCTAGAGTAAGGGCGAGACGAGGTTTTGGCGCACCGTGACGCCCCGGATGAAGGGGCGTTCTCATTTCTTCCAGGCTATAGCAGCGCGGATCTTCGAGACAAGGTCCGTGGTTGGGAATTTCTGACGACGCGACACATGTTGCGGATGCGGAGAGAGCCCCACGATTGGACCGGCCCATTCCTAGTCAATATCCACCGCGACGTCTTCGGGAAGTTCTTTCCCGCAGCTGCGGGACGCTTTCGGTTAGGTGAAGCGAACTATGGCGATAAAGCCGGCGCTGCACCGGAGAGAATAGGCGCCTTACTGCAGCAGCTCGTCCTGGATGTATCGAGTCATCTCGCGGAGGTCCGGGCTGAGGCCGATGTGGAGCGCCGCATCCAACTCGCATTCCTCTTTGCTGCGAAGGGTCATGCAGAGATGATTCGGATCCACCCGTTCGTTGACGGGAATGGCCGATTGGCTCGCATCGTGACCACGGTTTTTTTATTCGACTGCGGCTTTCCGTTTGGTACCATCATCCGAAAAGTTGAGAAGGTTCGTTATATCGCGGCGTTGGACCGCGCCATCGAGAATGGCGAACCGGGAGACCTCGCAAATCACCTTCTTAGCGGCTATCTGCACGCGATGAAGCGGCGAATGTAAGCAGCTTGGGCTGGGTTCTCTTGACGCTGTAGGCATGGATGCCAAGCGCGCGACCTGCAGCGCTTTACGTCCTTGCATCCCGGTGGCTGCCTCGGTCAACCTGCTGGTGCGCCAAGTATATCACCTTGACACCTGTCAACTCCTGAGCGAGTCTAAGTAGGCGTGGAAAAGTTTTCGGACGAGCTTGCAGCCGCCATGACCGGGGCCGGCTTAACAGCCGCTCAGGTGGCCCAAAGGTCCGGCCTCACGGAGGCGGCGATCTCGCTGCTCCGCAGCGGCCGGCGCCAACCGACCTACCGCACGGTCCGGACGCTAGCCGCCGTACTTCCGGCGCTTGGGCCGCGGCTGGCGACCGAGCGGAGCACCATGGACTCCATCGAGTCCGCGATCGCCGAGATTCGCGACGGCAAGATGGTCGTCGTCATGGACGACGAGGACCGCGAGAACGAGGGCGACCTCGTGATGGCTGCCGAGAAGGTCACGCCCGAAGCGATCAACTTCATGCGCAAGGAGGGCGGTGGCCTCATCTGCGTGCCGATGTTGTCCGAGCGGCTCGACGCGCTGCAGATCCCGAACATGGTCAACGACAACACCGCGCCGCTGGGCACCGCGTTCTCCGTGTCGGTCGAAGCGCGCGGCCGCGTCTCCACCGGCATCTCCGCGCAAGACCGCTCGAACACGATTCGTGCGCTGATCGATCCGAAGTGCGGCCCGTCCGATTTCCTGCGCCCCGGCCATACGTTTCCGCTGCGCGCGCGCGACGGCGGCGTGCTCGTGCGCGCCGGGCAGACCGAAGCGTCCGTCGATCTCGCGAAGCTCGCGGGGCTCTACCCCGCCGGCGTGATCTGCGAGATCATGGACGAGGACGGCTCGATGATGCGCCGCGACAACCTCAAAGCGTTCTGCGAGAAGCACGGTCTGCGCATCATCACCGTCAAAGACCTAATCGCGTACCGCATGCAGCACGAAAAGCTCGTCGAGCGTATCGCGGAGTTTTCGCTGCCCACGACCAACGGTGCGTTTCGCGGGGTCGCGTTCGAGTCGCGCATCGACAAGATCGCGCACGTCGCGCTCGTCATGGGCGACATTGGCGACGGCAAGAACGTGCTCGTGCGCGTCCACAGCGAGTGCCTCACGGGCGACGCGCTGCACTCGCTGCGCTGCGACTGCGGCCCGCAGCGCGACGCGGCGCTCGCCGCGATCGCGCGCGAAGGACGCGGCGTCTTTCTGTACCTGCATCAGGAAGGCCGCGGGATCGGCCTCTCCAATAAGCTGCGCGCATACGCGCTGCAAGACGCCGGCGCGGACACCGTCGAGGCCAACACGCTGCTCGGCCTTCCCGCCGACAAACGCGACTACGGCATCGGCTCGCAGATCCTCGCCGACCTCGGCGTGCGCGAGATGCGGCTGCTCACCAACAATCCAAAGAAGATCGCGGGCCTCGAAGGCTTCGGCCTGACGATCAAGGAGCGCGTGCCGATCCAGATCGCACCGACGCAGCACAACGCGCACTACATGGACACCAAGCGCGACAAGATGGGCCACATGTTCGGCGCGCCCAACCCGGGCGGTGCCGAATGAAAACGCGAAAAGAACCACGCGCTGCCCGACGCGAGCGGCAAATCGTTCGCGATCGTCGTCGCCGACTTCTACGCCGATCTCGCCGCGCAGCTCGAGGACGGCGCGCGGCGCGGTCTGCGCGACTGCGGCGTCGCCGATGACAAGATCGAAGTCGTGCGCGTCCCCGGCTGCTTCGAGCTGCCGATCGCCGCGCGCCGCTTGATCGCCGGCAGCAAGCTCGACGGCGTCGTCGCGCTGGGCGTCGTGATCCGCGGCGACACGCCGCACTTCGACTACGTCGCGGGTGAATGCGCGCGCGGCATCATGGACGTGCAGCTCGGCAGCGGCGTCCCGATCGGCTTCGGCGTTCTGACCACGGAAAACCGCGCGCAGGCGGAAGAGCGCGCCGATCCGGCGCGCGGCGACAAGGGCTACGAAGCCGCGGTGGCAGCGGCAACCGTCGCGATCATCGAGCCGAAGCGCGAAAACGCGCGGATGGGTTTTCGCTGATCGCGCGCGCGACGCCCGGTCCTTCAAACCTAATCTAGATGTAACCAACGTTGAACTGATAGCTGCTCGGGACGGGCTCGCAACGAAATACCGCGGTAGTGTACTCACTTTGTTTCGCTGCATAGGTTGCCGAGGCGTTGAGCTCAGCCGACGGCGACGAGATGACGCGCGCGAATCGCGCCACGCCGCGCTCGTCGAGCGCGACCGCGACCATCACCGTGCCCGCGACTCCGGCGGCTTGGACCGGCGTGTTCGGTTCGACGACGCGCTTTATGGAGGCCGCAGAATACGGGCGTGCGCACGTTGCGGGTGCGATGGGCTGCTGGTTACCGACCGTCAAGACGGGACGGTCGCGCTCGGGCGCCTCGTAGTCTCGGCGCGAACGCGTTCCGGCGCGAAATGAGCATGACGCCCACGCGGGCCGATATGCGATGCCCTCGATCGGGCCGTCGGCGCGGACGGTAATCGATGATTCGCTTCCGCCGTAAGGCAACTCTACGAGCGCGGTGCGCTCGATCGTCGCCGTCCACATCGTGCCGGCGCCGTAGGCGGTGATCGTCCCGGTGAACGGGCCTTCGAGATCGATGACGCGCACGACGACGGCCTTGGCCTCCTGCTCGAACGTCGCGAAAAATGGCCGTGTACACGTGGAGGCTGCGTTCGGACCGGGCGGGTCTGCCGGGGCGGCCCCAAATGGGGCGAGCGCGACAACGCATGCGACCATGGCGGCGACGATGCGAGCGCGCTTCATCGGGTTAGTTCCCGCGCGGCATGTAGAAATGCGCGTGAAAGAGCGCTCGGCCTTGCGGGCTGGGCGCGCAGCGGTAGATCGACTGCGAGTACGTCATCGACCTCGCGGCGGCGAGCGCGGCTGCGTTCAGGATCGACGACGGGCTCGACACGATGCGCGCGTCCGACGGCCTGCCGTGCTCGTCGACCAGCACGCTGACGGTGACGATGCCGCTGATGCCTTGCTGTCGTGCCATCGCAGGCGCCTCCACCGCGACGCTGTGATCCGCGCTGCCTTCGATGAACGGGCGCTCGCACGTCATCGGCGGATCCGGCACCGGCACGGCATCGAACGTGCGCGTGTGCGGCACGATCGCCGCGTTGCTCGCCGGCTCGATCGCCTGCACGGTGGTCGCGTGCAGCGCGCACGTCACGCTGCGGCCGTACTGCTGCACGCTCACGATCGCCGCGGCAACGACCTCTTGATCCAGCGGCGCGCGCACGATCGTCATCATCCCGTCGAACGGCGCGACGACGTGCGCGTTCATCGTATCGAGCCGGAACGTGCCGCTGCCCGCGATCTGGCGCGAATAGTCGCGGAAGCGAACGAGGTAGCGCCGGCCTTTCGGATCGTCGGCCAACCGGGAGATGCCCTCGATGTCCGTGGTCGCGCACGGGTCGGGCGGCGCCATCTGCGCCACGGCGGGCGGCGGCCACCATGCGGCGGCGAGACCAAGGATCAACGCTAGTGCGACCCGGTGCATCGCGAGCACGGTTCGGCGGTGGTCCGGGCGGCCCTCGAAGCCTGGCGGCGGTACGGATTGCCAAGAGACCCCGGCTACCGTATACTCCCCGTACCGACGTGGCCCCATCGGCCGACGCCGGGTTTTCCATCCCGTTACCACAGGGGTCGGGCGGCGTTTGCCGCCCGTGCGAAGCCGGTGTACGAAAACAAAAGCCTGATTTGCAAAGACTGCGGAAACGCGTTCGATTTCACCGTCCGCGATCAGATGTTCTACGCGGAGAAGGGGTTCGAGAACGAACCGCAACGCTGCCGCGACTGCCGTACTGCGCGCAAGGCCGCGCGCGAACGGCCCCGGCGCCGGACCGCTTTCCACCGCGGGGCTGCGCGAGCTGTTCGACGCGGTGTGCGCGCAGTGCGGCATCGCCACGACGCTGCCGTTCAAGCCGCGCGGTGACCGGCCGGTCTATTGCCGCAGCTGCTTCGCCTCGGTGGGGGCGACAGTAGTTCACTGACCCCCGCCGAATCCGCGGGGTGTGGATTCGGTCTGGTACGACGACGACGCGGTTGGTTTTCTCGATCAGCGGGCGCTGCCGCGCGCCGTCGTGCGCGAGCGCGCGACCAGCGTCGACGCCGTCGTGGACGCGATTCGTACGCTCGCGGTCCGCGGCGCGCCGGCGATCGGCATCTTCGGCGCGTACGGCGTCGCGCTCGCCGCACGCTTGTACGCCGCCGACCGCCCGGAGTACGAGCGCGCCGCGGCACGGATTCGCGCCGCGCGGCCGACGGCGGTGAACTTGGCGTGGGCGGTCGACCGCGTGCTCGCCGCGCGCGGTGACGAGCTCGCCGAGGCGCGCCGCATCCACGACGAGCAGCGCGACGTCGACCGGCGCATCGGCGAGGTGTCGGTGGAGCTCTTTCCGGCGCAGGGGAACGTGCTGACGCATTGCAACACCGGCCCGATCGCCACGGGCGGCGACGGCACGGCGCTGGGCTGCTTCGTCGCCGCGCACCGCGCGGGCAAAGCGCTGCACGTGTTCGTCGACGAAACGCGCCCGCTGCTGCAAGGCGCGCGCCTCACGATGTTCGAGCTGCGCGAGGCGGGCGTGCCGTGCACGCTCATCGTCGACAGCGCCGCCGCGATCACGATGCAGCGCAAAGCGGTGCGCGCCGTCGTCGTCGGCGCCGATCGCATCGCACGCAACGGCGACACCGCGAACAAGATCGGCACGTACGGCGTCGCGATCGCCGCCGCGCACCACGGCATCCCGTTCTACGTCGCGGCGCCGCGCTCCACGTTCGATTTCTCGCTCGACTCGGGCGAACAGATCCCGATCGAAGAGCGCGCGCCCGACGAAGTGCGCATCGCCGACGGCGACGCCGTGTACAACCCCGCGTTCGACGTGACGCCGGGCCGCCTCGTCACCGGCTTCATCACCGAGTACGGCGTGCTCGCGCCGCCCTACGCCGACAGCATCGCCGACCTCGAGCACCGCCCGCGCCTGCCGCTGCCCGTCGCGTGAAGTACTACGAGTTCGCCGACAAGAGCCCGAAGATCGACGGGCTCGTGATCATCGAAGGCGAGGACGCGATCCTCGCGCAGCGCGCGCTCGACGCCGTGCTCGACAGGTTGCTCCCACCGGACATGCGCGCGCTGAACTGCGACGTGCTCGACGGCCCCGAATCCGATTCGATCGGGCGCGCCGCGGGCGACGCCGTCAACGCGATGCCGTTCCTGGCCGACCGGCGCGTCGTGGTGGTGCGCAACTGCCACCGGCTGCGCGCGCAGCCGCGGCGCGACCTGTGGGCGGTCGCCGAAAACGTCCCGGCAGGCAACACGCTCGTGCTCGAAGACTTGTTCGCGCCCGGCAAAAAGACGAAGCCCGAACCGTACGGCCAGCTGGCCGGACGCAAGGCGCTGCGCATCGACACCACGCCGAACGCCGACGTGCGCGAGCGCTTCATCCGCGAGACGCTGCAGCGGCTAGGCGCGAAGGCGCAGCCGCGGGTGGTCGCGGTGATGGCGGACGGCGACGGCGACCTCGGCGCGATCCAGAACGACCTCGAGAAGCTCGCGCTGGGCGGCGGCACGATCACGATGGCCGACTTGGAGCGCGAGAGCCTGAGCATCGAGGACCCCAAGGCCTGGCAGTACGCCGCGGCGGTGGTCGAGGGCCGCAGCGCCGACGCGCTCGCGATCGCCTTCGAGCTGTTCGCGAACGACCCGCGCGGCGCGGCGGTGCCGCTGACCAAGATGCTGGCCGAGGAGTTCGCGCTGTTGTGGGAGCTCGCACGGCCGGGCGGCGGCGAGCTTCCGCCGCGCCACCGTTGGCGCGAGCGGGTCCTCAGGCCCATCGCGCGGCGGGTCGGGGAGCGTCGGGCACGGGTGGGTTACGAGGCCGCGGTGCGCGGCTTCGAACGCGTGGTGACGGGGCAGGCCGACGATCCGCGGGCGCTTATCGAACTCTTGACCGCCGAGTTGGCGGGGCGGCTCGCGTCGCGGCGGTGACCAATCGGAGGATTCGGTTTCCGTTGAATCCAACGTCGCGCACGAACGCGGGCCGTTTTTGGGCCCCGCGTCGCCGCTCGCTTTCGGCTCCCTGAGAGGTCACTCGACGCATGCGTAGTCTCCTCGCCCGCCTGGCCGTCCTCGGCGCGTTCGCCGTCGCGACGGCCGCCTGCTCGAACGGGAGCGGCGGCGCGTTGCCGTTCGCGGGCCCGCCCAACAACGCCGGCGGCTCCCAGGGCCAGTTCCAGTCCGGCTCCAACGGCTCGGCGCTGCTGCGCTTCATCCAGGGATCTCCCGACTTGTTCAGCACGTTCGGCGGCCCGCCGCCGTCCGGGACGGTCGACGTCTGCGTCGACAACATTCCGTTCGGCGTACTCAACCCGACGGTTCCATACGGCACCGCCTCGCCGGTGCTGTACGCGGTCGCCGGCGGCATCTCGCACACGGTTGCGGTGTATCCGTTCCTCGGTAGCGGCATGCAGGGTCTCGAGTGCCCGACTGCGCCGGGACCCTACCTCGGGACGTCGCCGATCTTGGTCACGACGATTACTCCCGCCGTCGGCTCGCGACAGACCCTCGTGCTGGCCGGCACGTCGACCGTCGCCGGTACGTTCGGCTTGTATCTCTACACCGAACCCAGCTTCGCGATCTCGCCGGCCGGTAACGAAGTGATCTCGCACAACGCCGCCCCCGCGTTCAGCACCGGCAAACCCAACGGCGTGGGCTTCGGCTATTGCACGACAACCGTCGCGCCGTGTACGGTCCCGACGAATTTGACCGGCGCCCAAGGCATCGCAAAACCGACGAAGTCGTCGGCGACCGCCACGGTGAACAATGGCAACGTGCAGTCGCCCATCAACTTCGTACCGGCAGGGTTCTACGACGGAACCGGCGTCCCGGCAGGCACGGTAGTACCGATCACGTCGATCCCCGCACCGAACCAACTGGCCGGACAGCCATATGTGATTGAGCTCTATGCAATCGACGCCCCCGCCGGCGGGTTGAACCTGCTGGCAGTGCCGGAACAAACATTGGGTTACGGATTCTAGGACTGTCACCGACAACAACTTAAAATACTAAACGAGGTTGCCGAAGGGCAGCCTCGTTTGCTTTTTCAAAATCGAAGTCTGCGCGAACCTCATGGCGTTGCCTGGAAAATGTCGAACGTGAGCGTTCGCCGAAACGTAGCCGATTCAACTTTGTCGGTGCCAGCGATCGCCGGCATTATCGCATGCAGGGAAAATCCGGCAACCAGGTGACTACCGAATTTGGCGACGCCTGAGGTGACGAGAATGTAAACGAATACGTAAGTCCCGGCTTTGCCGCGAGCGATCGCATCGATCATGTCGTACAAAGTCGGAACAACGGCCGCTGATACAGCCTTTTCGTCGAAACGACCGGGAACTGCTCCAACAAAAATGTGATTAACGGTTAGCGAATACTGAAGGTCTGCCCGAAACCGGTTGCGGCTGGATTAGCCGGACCCCCGATTGGCCCGTCGCATACAGCGCGAGCGTATAATTGGGCTCGAAATGGCCGCCAAGAGTTGAATACGTCATGCATGCATATAATATGCCGTCAATGGCGATCGATCCTGAACAACAGCTCATGAGCATCGTCTACCGGCGGCTGAGTGGCGGTACGAAACCAATTCGTCAAGAGATATGAAGCGAATGGAATCGAGATACGTGCATGGCGCGTCCGGCTGCGTAATATCGCATGTGAAATCAGCGGATACACGTCTTTTAAACATCTGCGTCGTTTGAGCCACGATGCGACTGATAGCATTTTCCGTTTGCGACTAGGTCGCATGAGGTGGCGGCGGGGTCGGTGTCGCGCCGCGGTTGTAGGAGCGTGAAGCGAAACGATCACCGTTGCCGTGTCGGCTCGTTGCGCCTGGAACGGCCGACGTATCAGCTCTGCACCGTTACGTGCAGGTGCCCGGCGCGGTGCCTGTCACGGTGAAGGTCGATCCCGACGGTTGCCATCCTGGCGGTGTCGCGGCGCAGGTCGGGTCTGCGGATTGAATTTCTACCGGGATCGTTGCCGGTGTTCCCGGCGGTACGGCGTTCGCATTCGTCAGCGTTGCCTGTGCCGTGAACGTTCCCGTTGCGCCGACGCTGATCGTCGCCGGAGCTCCCGTGACCGTCACGTGATACTGCGCACCGGACCCGCCGGAGCCGGATGATGATATCGGCGTGCACCCGCCGATTATCGCGGTAAAGGCGGGCGGGCAGCTTGCCGTCGATGCCGGCGCGGTCGGAAGCGCCGTTGCCGTGCAGCCGACGCCGCTGCACGGCGTCGGGCTCGGCGCGATCGGTGCCAAGGGCCATGCCGCTAACGTCACCGGGCCGCCGGCGGCCAGCGTCATGCGGCACGGCACATAACGATCCGCGCTTCCGCCCGCCGCCTTGATGACGAAATGGAATGCGCCGCTCGCCGGGCATCCGACGTCGTTCGTCGTCGTGTCGCCGACGTGATAGCCAGGCCGTCCGCTGAGCGATCCGTTCGCGTGCACGATGAACGCGAACGGCGCCTTCCCCAGCGATTCGGCCTCTTCGATCGTCGCGCGAGCGTGCAGCGTGGGCAGCGTCGTCGTCGTGGGAGCGCTGTTCGGACCGCCCGCCAGCAGCCGCACCTCGGTGCCGTCGCCGTAGGCGTCCGGCGTGAAGGCGAGCGTCGCGCCGTCGAGGTCGCGCGCCATCGTACGCGCGCTGTCGAGAAATTGGTCGAACTCGCCGGCGGCCGTCGACACCGCGAGCGAGCGCGATCCCAGCGAGATCCCGAAGCCGGCCGCGACCGTGGCTGCCACGATCGCGACCGCGATGACGATCTCGATGAGGGTGAAGCCGCCCTCCCGCGGTGCGCACGTGCCCGTCACACTCGAGGCGGTGCCACGCGCGAGCGACCTCGATTCCACCGGGGCAAAACCCCGGCGAAACGCGGCGGAGGTCCTTCCTCCCTTCGCGACGTTTCTCGTCGAGGCCGATGCAGCGGCTTCCGAGAAACGATTTGCCGCACCGTGAACGACACCACTTACGCCTCGCCGTTCTCGTGGCGCTACGCGCGCCCGTCGCTGCGGGAGCTCTTCTCCGAACGCGAGCGCCGCAAGCTGTGGCGCGCCGTTTGGGTGGCGCTCGCGGAAGCGCAGGAGCGCGCCGGGCTCGTGAGCCGGGCCGAAGTCGACGACTTGCGCGCGCACGCCGGCGAGATCGATCTGCCCGCGGCCTTGGCGATCGAGCGCGAGATCGGCCACGACCTCATGGCGGAGATTCGCGTCTTCGCGGGCCAGGCCACCGTCGGCGGCGGCAAGCTGCATCTCGGCGCCACGTCGATGGACGTCGAGGACAACGTCGAGACGTTCCGCATGAGGCTCGCGCTCGATCAGATCGTCGCCGCGCTCGACGATTTGCTGCGCGCGTTCGCGACGCGGATCGAACGCCACGCAGACCTGATCTGCATGGGCTACACGCATCTGCAGCCCGCGGAGCCGACGACGCTCGGATACCGGCTCGCGGTGTACGCGCAAGACCTGCTCATCGACCGCGCGATGCTGCTCAGCGCGCGCGAGCAGCTCACGGCGAAGGGCATTCGCGGTGCGGTCGGCACGTCGGCGTCGTACACGCGGCTGCTCGACGGTACGGCGCGCTCGCCGCAGCAGCAAGAGGACGACGTGCTCGGCCGCTTCGAGCTCAGCGCGCGCGACGTCGCGACGCAGACCTATCCGCGCAAGCTGGATTATCTGCTGCTGTCGGCGCTGGCCGGGATGGGCGCGTCGCTTTCGAAGTTCGCGTTCGACGTGCGTGTCCTCGCGAGCCCGGGTTTCGGCGACATCGCCGAGCCCTTCGGTTCGAAGCAAGTCGGTTCGAGCGCGATGCCTTTCAAACGCAACCCCGTCATGGCCGAACGCATCGATTCGCTTGCGCGGCTGCTGCCGGCGTACGCCGACGTCGCGTGGCAGAACGCGGCGACCAACCTGCTCGAGCGCACGCTCGACGACAGCGCGAACCGGCGCACGATCCTGCCCGAAGCGCTCTTGTGCTGCGACGAGATCCTCACGCTCGCGCGCAAGATCGTTGACGGCCTGCGCGTCGACGAGCGCCGCATCGTCGAGAACCTGCGCACGTACGGCCCCTTCTCGGGCACCGAAGCAATTCTCATGGAAGCGGCCAAGCGCGGCGGCGACCGCCAGGAGCTGCACGAAGTGATCCGCGAGAGCGCGATGCGCGCGTACGACGCGCTGGCCGCCGGCGATTCGAATCCGCTCGCGACGCTGCTCGCCGACGACGAGCGCATCGCGCGGTGGGTCGATCCGGCCGAAGTTCGCGAACGGCTCGACCCGACCGGCCACGTCGGCGACGCGCCGGAGCGCGCGCGCAGGCTGGCGCAGCGGATTCGCGGCACCGTCGATCCGGTGGAGAAGAAGAACGATGCGTAAGGGACACGAGATCGCGCGCGGCAAGACCAAGATCCTGTACGAGCTCGACGGGCAGCCCGATGTGCTCGTGGTGCAGCAGCAGGACGGCATCACCGCGCGCGACGGCGAGCGCCGCGACGTCATCGAAGGCAAGGGCCGCATCGCCGCGCAGACCACGGCGCGCGTGTTCCGGCTTCTGAACTTGTGCGGTCTGCCGACGCATTATCTCAACGGCGGCGAGGACGACGACGACAACGAGATGCTCGTGCGCCGCGCGCAGATGATCCCGCTCGAGGTGGTCGTGCGCGGCGTCGCGGCGGGTTCGCTCGTGAAGCGCCGGCCGGGCATTCAGCGCGGCGCGCTGCTGGTGCCGCGGCTGATCGAGTTCTTCATCAAGGACGATGCGAACCACGACCCGCAGATCGAGCCCGACGCGATCGTCGCCAACGGCATCGCGACGTCGCAAGAGATCTCCACGATGCAAGAGCTCGCGCGCATCACGTACGAGATCCTCGCGCACGCGTGGCGCCGTCGCGACGCGCTGCTCGTCGACCTCAAGGTCGAGTTCGGCCGCATCGCCAGCGGCGAGGGCAAAGGCCAGCTCACCATCGCCGACGTGGTCGACAACGATTCGTGGCGCGTGTGGCCGCAAGGCCGCGAAGAGCTGATGCTCGACAAGCAGCTCTACCGCAACCTCGAAGTGGTCACGCAGGCCGATCTCGATCAGGTGCGCGCGAACTACGAGCAGGTCGCCGACATCGTGGGCACGTTCCCGCAGATGCGGCCCGGGATGGTGGCGCTGCTGGCCGACGGGCCGGAGCACGGAGCCGCGACCGAGGCGCTTTCGCGCGCGCTCGGCGCGTACGGCTTGCCGTCGGTGCGCCACATCGTGTCGCTTGCGCGTACTCCGGGCTACGTGCTCCAGCTTCTTGCGCAGCTGGAAGCGACGTTCGCGCGCATGGTGCTCGTCGCCATCGGTCCCGATACGACGGCGTTGCCCGACGTGCTCGACAACGCCACCGCCAATCCCGTGCTGTTCGTCGATGTCGCGTATCCACGAACCGACGAGATCGCGCTGCGCTGCGCGAAAGCGTTCGCGCTCGAAGACACCGTCGTGTTCGGCCGTATTTTGCTGCTTCAGGCGAACGGGCGCAGCATGGTGCTCGCCGCCGACGCCGAGCTCAACGCGCCGCCGCCGCCGCTCCCGCCCGGCGTCGCACGTGCCTGAGACGGCGGGCGTGCTCGACGACGTCGTCGCGCGCGGTCGCCAAATCGGGGTCGCGCTCTCCGACGACGAGCTGCGGCGCATCGCCGAGCACCTCGGCCGCTTGCCGACCGACACCGAGCTGTTCGCGTTCGACGCGCAGTGGAGCGAGCATTGCTCCTACAAGTCGTCGCGCGAGCATCTGCGCAAGCTGCCGACGGAAGGGCCCACCGTGCTGCTGGGCGTCGGCGAGGACGCCGGCATCGTGCGGCTCGGCGAGTGGAACGGCGAGACCTACGGAATCGTCGTCGCGCACGAGTCGCACAACCATCCGTCGCAGGTCGTGCCGTTCGAGGGGGCCGCGACCGGCATCGGCGGGATCGTACGCGACGTGCTGTGCATGGGTGCGGAAGTGATCGGCGTCGCCGACCCGCTGCGCTTCGGCCGGCTGGAGAACGAGCACTGCCGTTACGTCGCGCAGCAAGTCGTCGACGGCATCGCCGCGTACGGCAACGCAATCGGCGTGCCCAACGTCGGGGGCGACGTGTTCTTCGACGAGTCGTTCGACGACAACGTGCTCGTCAACGTCGTCGCACTCGGGCTCGTCAAGGAAAAAGACATCATCCACTCGCGCGCGCCGCAGGGCAGCGTGGGCTGGGACATCGTGCTCGTCGGAAAGGCGACCGATCGCAGCGGCTTCGGCGGCGCGTCGTTCTCGTCGCTGACGCTCGACGAAGATGATGCCGATCAGAACAAAGGCGCCGTCCAAGTACCTGATCCGTTCCTGAAGAACGTGATCATGCGCGCGTCGTACGCGGTGTTCGCGGAGCTTCGTGCGCAGGGCATCACGGCCGGGTTCAAGGACCTCGGCGCGGGCGGGCTCGCTGGGTGCAGCGCGGAGCTGTGCGCGGCCGGCGGGATGGGCGCCGAGGTGGACCTTGATCGCGTGTCTACCGCGCAGCGCGATCTGCCGCCGGAAGTCATCGCGATCGGCGAGACGCAGGAGCGGCTGTGCTGGATCGTGCCGCCGTCGTTCACGCCGGCGCTGC
This sequence comes from Vulcanimicrobiota bacterium, assembly GCA_963791645.1. Taxonomy (GTDB): domain Bacteria; phylum Vulcanimicrobiota; class Vulcanimicrobiia; order Vulcanimicrobiales; family Vulcanimicrobiaceae; genus Vulcanimicrobium. The sequence goes on from CAWBTJ010000082.1 coordinate 31,726, forward strand.
TGGCGATCTACAACGATAAATACTCGCTGCCGCGCATCGCGCGCGGCGCGTGCGCGGCCGTGATCGGCAAGGTCACCGAGACGGCGCGGTATGTCGCCCGCCATCACGGCGAAATCGTACTGGACGTCGATCTCGACTTCTTGACGGGCGGCGTGCGCTATTCGCGCCCCTACGTCTTGCCCGTGTTAGAATCGCAGAGTGCTGTCGTTCGCGAAGGCGGCTGTCGCTGCTGCGCTTGCGGCGAAGCCGGCATCTCTTCTCGATCGCCTGCGCGACGTCATGGCACATCGCGACGTCGCATCGCGCGCGTCGATCTACCGGCGCTACGACGGCGTCGTGCGCGGATGCACTGCGCTCCCGCCCGGGTATGCCGACGCCGGAGTTCTCGTTCCGGTCCCCGGCGCTCCGCTCGGCATTGCGCTCGGGCTTGGCGGCAATCCACGCTACGGCAAATGCGATCCGAAACGTGCCGCGGAGCTTGCGGTGATCGAAGCAATCGCGAACGTGACGGCGGTCGGCGCAACGCCCGCCGGGCTCACCGACTGTCTCAACTTCGGAGATCCGACCGTTCCGGAGCACATGGGAGCGTTCGTCGCGGCCGTCGACGGGCTCGCGGAGGCTGCGGCCGCGCTGGGCGTACCGTTCGTATCGGGCAACGTCTCGCTCTACAATCGTTCATCCTCCGGCAGCCACGTCGCGCCGTCGCCGATCGTCTCATGTGTCGGCACGCTCGCCGACGTCTCCGTCTCGATGCCGATGGCGTTCAAGCGTGCGGGAAGTCCCGTCGTCGTCATGCAGGCACCGTCGTCCGACGCCGCCCTCGGCGGCTCGGTCCTCGCGGAAGTGCTTGGGCTCGATGTTCGCGCATTGCCCGCGGTGAACTTCGAGTGGTTCAGCCGCGCGTGCGCGTTCGTGCGCGACGCGATCGCACGCGGCATCGTGCTCGCCGCGCGGGACGTCAGTGACGGCGGATATCTCGAAGCAGCGGCGGAGATGGCGCTGGCGTCGGACGGTGCACGAATCGGCGTGCGCATCGGTGAGTTCGCGCCGATGGACGCCTCGACGATGTGGTCACGGTTCGTGGAGGCGCCCGGCTTCGTCCTCGAAGTCGGTGATTTCGGGCGGTTCATCGCGCTCGCCGAGCAATATGCGTTGCCGATTCGGCTCGACATGCAAACGATCGACGAACCGTGTATCGAGCATATCGATGAGAACGAGCGCGTAATCGACCGGCGTACGCTCGCTGAACTGCGCGAAGCGTGGGAAGCACCGCTGCGCGACTTCTACGGGAGCGCCGCATGACCGCGGCGCGGGTCGCGGTCGTCGTCTTCCCCGGAACGAACAGCGAGGATGAGACGCTGCGCGCGATCATCGCCGTCGGCCTCGACGGCGAACTCGTGCACTGGTCGCAGCCGCAGAAGCTCGCGCGGTTCGACGCGTTCGTGCTGCCGGGCGGGTTTGCGTACGAAGACCGCATTCGCGCGGGCGCCGTCGCGGCGCACGACGCCGTGATGGACCCGATCATCGGCGCAGCGCAAGCCGGGAAGTTCGTGCTCGGCATTTGCAACGGCGCGCAGATTCTCGCCGAGGCCGGGCTCGTGCCGGGGACCGGCCTGCTTCGCCGTCCTACCGCGGCGTTCGCGCCGAACGCGAGCGGGCGCTTTCAATCCGTGCACGTACACGTCAAGCTCGCGGTTGCGCCGGAGCGCGTGCCGATCCTCGGCGGTATCGAGGCGAACGCTGTCATCCCGGCATGGGCGTCGCACGGCGACGGCCGGCTCGCCGCACCCGCGGACGAGCTGGCCCGCATCGAGCGCGACGGCCACCTGGCGTTCGTGTACTGCGACCCGGACGGCAACGAGGTCGCCGCTCCGAACGGCTCGGCGCTGAACTGCGCTGCGCTCGTGAACCGCGAGGGCAACGTGCTCGCGATCATGCCGCATCCCGAGCGCGACGCCTGGACGTACCAGCACCTCGACGCGTCGCGCGACGCCGCGCGCGGCGACACGCGCGCGACGCTCGCGCCGTCCGGCGGCATCAAGCTGTTCGAGTACTTCGCGCGCGCCGTGCGCGGCGGTGTGCCGGCATGAGCGCGACGCGCACGTTCGCCGTCTCGCTGACGATCCCGGACAACGAGGCGTTCACCGCGCTCGAGACGCTCGGCCGCCTGGGCGTTGCCGGTGGCCCGCGTCGTGCGCGCGGACATCTGGCAGTTCGACGCCGACGCGACGTGCGGCGGGCGACCTCGCAGGCGCGATCGCCTCGAACGAGACGATCCACAACCCGAACAAACACCGCTTGGCCGAGCGGGAGTCCGACCGTCCGGCGTCCGGCGAGGTGTGGATCGCCTCGCGCGACGAAGCTCCGACGCGCTTGGTTGCGGGACGGTCGATCCCCGGGTGTCCGGGCCATCCGCCGCCGTACCGCGTGGCGTTTACTCGACGACTCGGGCCGCGACGTCGCGCCCGCCGCACTCGACCGGGCGGTCGAGACGTTCCTTTGCAACCCGGCGTTTCAGGTAGCAATAAAAACATGACGATGATGGTCGAACCCTTGCACGAGACCGCGCGCCGCGAAGACGGCGTCGGCGAAATGTACACGATCGCCACGCTGGGGTCGCACTCGGCGCTGCAGATCCTCAAGGGCGCGCACGACGAGGGTTTCAAAACGCTCGCGATCGCGAACCGCGCGACCGAACGGCTGTACCGGTCGTTCGCGTTCGTCGACGAAGTGATCACGATCGAGAAGTACAGCGATTTCATGTCGCTGGTGCCCGAGCTCGAGAAGCGCAAGATCATCATCGTGCCGCACGGCTCGTTCGTCGCCTACTTATCGCTCGAAGAGCACAAGAAAATGACAATCCCGTACTTCGGGAACAAGTCGGTGCTCGACTGGGAAGCCAGCCGCGAGCTGCAGCGGGACTGGCTGATGCGCGCAGGCCTCAAGCTGCCGCGCCAGTTCAAGACGGGCGCCGAGATCGACCGTCCCGTCATCGTCAAGCTGTACGGCGCGCAGGGCGGTAAAGGCTACATGTTCCTGCGCGACGCGATGGATTTCGAAGAGCGCGCGTCGCTGCTCGCGCGGCAGAACTACATCCTGCAAGAGTACATCATCGGCGTCCCGCTCTACATCCACTACTTCTACTCGTCGCTCACGCGCAAACTCGAGATCATGTCGATGGACCGTCGCTACGAGACCAACGTGGACTCGCTCGGCCGCATTCCGTCCCAAGCGCAGGCCGTCATGGACCTCGACCCGTCGTACGTGGTCGTCGGCAACCAGCCGATCAGCCTTCGCGAGTCGATGCTCGCCGAGGCGTACCGCATGGGCGAGGACGTCGTGCGGGTCAGCCAGGAGATCTGCGGACCCAAAGGCCTCTTCGGCGCGTTCTGTATCGAGACGATCATCACGCCCGACACCAGCTTCTACATCATGGAGATCTCCGCTCGGATCGTCGCGGGTACGAACCTGTTCATCGACGGGTCGCCGTACTCGTATCTGAATTACAGCGAACCCATGTCCACCGGACGCCGAATCGCCCGAGAGATCAAGAATGCGCTCCTGTCCAACTCGCTCGACGCCGTCCTCGACGACAGCACCGTTGTCGGTTCGTAGGCTGGTCGCGGCGCTCGTCGCAGCGCTCGCGCTCGCGTTGCCGTTCGCGCCCGCGCGCGCGGCGCTGGACATCGATCCCGTCCAGCTCTACAAGCAGATGAAGGCCGCCTACGACAAGGGCGCGGCCGCGGGCTGGCATCTGGGTGACGAGCTCGACTACTTCTCAGCCGTGCTCGATGCCGGACGCGGGTACGAGTTGCGCCGCCGCGACGACCCGCAAAACATCGCGATCAAGGGCATTACCGTCGATCTCGCGTCGCGGCTGAACTACGATCCGCTCATCAGCAACGACGCGGCCGAATGGTACGTGCGGCTCGCGGCGCAGGCGTGGCAGAACGATCCCGTGCGCGGCGCCAGCGCCCGCTCGGTCATCGCGAAGCTGGACGCTGAAGCCGCCGACATCGCGAAGCTCGCGCGCGACGCGGACAGCGATGCGGCCGCGCTCGCCGCGACGTACCCCAACGACGTGCAGGCGCTCGTCGGTCAGGTCGATGCCGATCTTCGCGCATACAACCTGACCCAGGACGTGCATTGGCGCACGCATCGCGCTGCAGCGCGCGGCGCAGGCGGCGTTCCCGATCGCGTCGATCCCGCCCGACCTCGGCAAGATTCTCTTCCCGATGGTCGACGCCGCGCGCAATGCCGGTCCCGGGTACTCCGAAGCCGAGCGCGAGGCGGCCCGCATCGTCGCGTCGCACCGCGCGTCGGCGCACGGGCTGCCGGAGATCGGCCACGTCATCTCGCACGAGACGTTTCTCAACATCACCGCGCCGGCCGACGAGTACTTCGGGCGCACCAAGCTGTCGCCGATCGGCGTGCGCAACGAGCTCACGCGCATCGGGCGCTACCTCGACGCGGGCTGGTCCGGCCGCATGACCCAGGACACCGTGTACGTGGTGGACTCACTCGACGACTGGCAGCATCAGTACCCGCGCGATTACGAGCTGCCGCGCCTGTACAAGCGCGCCTACGACGCGCTGGGCCGCGAGGACACGAACGAGGCGAAACAAGCGCGCCAGCAAGTGCGCCGGACGCTACTCGTCAACTACCCCACCTCGACCGAGGCCCGAAGCTTCATCTCGTCGTAGTGGGTTCGGCGTCGTGCCGTTCGATCTCTTAGGGACGTTGGCGTCGTATGACGCAAGTCGCCTGACGCTGTGCTCGATCGGAAGCCACTCCGCGCTGGAGGTGGCGTCCGGCGCGCGCGCACACGGTTTGCGCAACCTCATCGTGACCGAACGCGGCCGCAACCGCACGTACGACACCTACTATGCGCGACGCTTCGACGAGCCGGCGCGCGGCTGCGTCGACGCGACGCTGGAGGTCGCGAAGTTCGCGGACGTGCTCGACGACGACGTGCAGGAGCGCCTGCGGAGCGAGAACGCCGTGTTCGTGGCGAACCGCTCGTTCGAAGTGTACCTGCACCAGCGCTATTCGTACTCGGAGATCGAGGAGCGGATGCGCGTGCCGTTCTTCGGCAACCGGCGGCTGCTGCGCGCCGAGGAGCGCGACGAGCCGGAGAACCAGTACGCGCTGATGGACCGGGCGGGGATCCGCTATCCGCGCCAACTGGCGTCGCCCGATGCGATCGACACGCTCGTCATGATCAAAGCGCCGCACGCGAAGGTCTCGTTCGAGCGCGCGTTCTTCCTCGCGCGCGACAAGAGCGAGTACGCGCGCACTTCGCAGCAGCTGATCGACGCCGGCACGGTCACCGCGGACGGCTTGCGCGGCGCCGTGATCGAGGAATTCGCGCTCGGCCCCACGATCAACCTGAATTTCTTCTGGTCCCCGGTGCTGGGCGAGCTCGAACTGCTCGGAACCGACACGCGGCGGCAGACGAACCGCGACGGATTCGTCGGCCTGCCGTTCAAACAGGCGCGCGATCTCGCGGATGAACCGGTGCGCATGGAAGAAGCGGGCCACATCGCCGCGACGCTGACCGAATCCATGCTGGAGAAAGCGTTCGATCTGGGCGAACGGTTCGTGCGCGCGGCCAGAGAAGTCGACGGCGTCGGGGTGATCGGCCCGTTCGCGCTGCAGTGCGTGATCGTGAGCGGTCCGCCGAAGGATTTCGTGGTGTACGACGTGAGCTTGCGCATCCCAGGCTCGCCGGGGACGCGCTACACGCCGTACACTGCGTACCGGTGGGGACGTGACGTCTCGGTGGGCGAACGCATTGCCATGGAGTTGGTTTGGGCGCGCGATAAGGATCGGCTGACGGACGTGCTGACGTGAAGAACATCGCGCGGTTGGAAGACAAGGACGACCGGACTTACTGGGAACTGCTGGACGCGATCCAGCGGACACATCCCGCTTATGATCTGGAAATCCGCAATGGCGACTATGTCGTCGTGACACCGCACGATTATGTTTCTGCCCGTTTGGTCGTGAAGATTACGGCTCGTATCGACCGCTGGATCGACGAAACGGGCGCCGGTTTAGTCTTCGATTCGAACGCAGGGGTACTCTTCGCGGACGGTGACCTCATGGCGCCCGACGTCACATACGTGTCGCGCAAGCGCATGCCTGTCGTGCCGCGTTCATTGTCGCGCGTCCTCCCGGAACTCGTCTTTGAGATTCGGTCGGGTAAACAACGCGAACGCGCTTGCCGCGCGAAACTGCAAATGTTGCTGGATCAAGGGATCGAAGTCGTGGTGTTCGTTGACCCCGGCAAGCGCGTTTGGGAGATCCACCGGGCCGGTACGGAGCCGGTCATCCTGCGCGACCGCGATCGGTTCGAGGTTCCCGACATTCTTCCGGGGTTCAGCGTGGTGGTGGACGAACTCTGGCCGGAATGACAAGCCCCGTCCAGGCGCGGCCCGCGACCGTCGTCATCCTCGATTTCGGCTCGCAAGTGAGCCAGCTAATCGCGCGACGTGCCCGAGAGGCCAACGTCTACTCCGAGCTACTGCCGTACGACGCTCCGTGGGACGAGATCGCGAAGCGCGAGCCCGCAGCGATCGTGCTTAGCGGCGGCCCGGAGTCGACGTTCGGTGACGATGCACTCGAGTGCGACCCGCGCGTTTACGACAGCGGGCTTCCGCTGCTCGGCATCTGCTACGGTATGCAGTTGATGGTCAAGCGCTTCGGCGGCGGACTCGTGCGGCTGGGCCACAGCGAGTTCGGTCCTGCGGAGCTGGTCGTCGATCGAGCAGACTCGCCGCTGTTTCTCGGCGTTGCGCGCGCGTCGCGCGTGTGGATGTCGCACGGCGATTCCGTCGAGAGTGTCCCGCCTGGGTTCAGCGCGCTCGCGCACACGACGACGTCGGCGGTCGCGGCGATGGCTGACGACGCGCACAAGCGGTACGCCGTGCTGTTCCATCCCGAAGTCGTCCACACCGAAGCGGGCACGGCGATCCTTGAGAATTTCCTTCACACGATCGCGGGGATCCCGTCGTCGTGGAAGATGGACTCGTGGGTGGACGACGCGATCGAGAAAGTGCGCGCACAGGTCGGGGATGCGAACGTGCTGTGCGCGCTTTCCGGCGGCGTCGATTCCGCCGTCGCCGCGACGCTGGTATCGCGGGCGATCGGCAAGCAGCTCACGTGCATCTACGTCGACACCGGGCTGATGCGCAAGGACGAGTCGCTGGGCGTGATCGCCGCATTCCGCGACGTGCTGCACCTCAACGTCATCCACGTCGACGCGTCGGCGCGCTTCCTCGAACGGCTCGCGGGCCTCGACGACCCCGAGCTCAAGCGCATTGCGATCGGCCATGAGTTCATCGCCGTCTTCGAAGAAGAGTCGAAGAAGATCCCCAACGTCCGCTTCTTGGTGCAAGGCACGCTATATCCGGACGTGATCGAGTCGAAGACCCCGGGCTCGAAAGCGGGCCACAAGATCAAGTCACACCACAACGTCGGCGGCTTGCCGGAGCGCATGGCACTCGGGCTGGTCGAACCGCTGCGCGCGCTGTTCAAGGACGAGGTCCGCGCGGCGGGCCGCGTGCTCGGTCTGCCGAACGCGATCGTCGAACGCCAGCCGTTCCCCGGCCCCGGGCTGGCGGTCCGGATCATCGGCGACATCACGCGCGAACGTCTTGACGTGGTGCGCGAAGCGGATTTCATCGTGACGAGCGAGATCGACGCCGCGATCGCGGAGGGCAAGCTATCGCCGCGCCCGTGGCAGTATTTCGCGGTGCTGACGCCCGTGAAGAGCGTCGGCGTAATGGGCGACGGCCGCACCTACGGCAACCTGGTTGGCGTGCGCGCGATCACGAGCGAAGACGGCATGACCGCCGACTGGGCGCGGCTACCGCATGACCTGCTCGAACGCATCTCGACCCGCATCGTGAACGAAATCCCGGGCGTAAACCGCGTGGCCTACGACATCACGTCGAAGCCGCCGGCAACGGTCGAATGGGAATGACCGCGGGCTCTTAGAACGGGAGCAGCCGGATCGTCGTGACGCGTCCGGCGACGACGACGGCGTCCACGCCGAGCGTCAGCCAGGCCGGGATGGGGAGCCCGTCGGCGCTGACGTCGACACGCACCGGTCCGGCCGGCACGGCGATCGGCCGGCCGGGCGGACCTGACGCAGCACCGACGCGCACCGCGATACGTGCGATGCACCTCAGACCGGACGCATCCACGTAAACCCAGCCGATCACGCGAAGCGGACGGACTCGGCTTCGTCGTTATAGTCGTCTTTGACGGTCTGGTTGAGCTGGACCACCGAACTGTCCGGCGCTGCGACGTTGTTGGCGTGGTTCTGGTCGGTGAACGAGAAGCTCGTCAACGCGGCCCACATCTTCGTTCCGGTGGTAAGCGTAATCCGGCCGTCGGAAGCGTCGAAGTCGTCTTCGTTGAAGATCTCGAACGCGCTGCCCGGCACGCCGATGAAGAGCGCGGAGCTGATCTCCTCGTCCGCGTCATAATCGCCCAAAAAGTGCGATTCGAACACCACGTCCTCGAGATCGCCGATCTGGTCGGCGGCGCGGAACTGAAGCGACGGCTGCGTCGGTACCGCGTCGACGAGCTGTCCGAGCCCCGTGAGAAAGCCCGCGATGTCCGCGAACGAGTGCAGGTTCGAGAGCGTCGTCTGCAGCGTTGTGAGTACCGACGAGAGCTGATCGAAGGTGCGGAACGGATAGCCGCCCGGAACCATCACGAACGCGAACCCGGAGTCGCCGCCGGTCTGCGGCGCGAAGTTGGCGTGGCGGAAACCCACGAACACGCGCGGGATCCCGACGTCGGGCACGACGACGGTGAGCGGCGGCGGCGTGATGACCACGCTCTCCGTGAGCGCGTGCAGCGTGACGGTAGCGGTGATCGTGAGCGTCGAGGTCCCTTCGTTGCCGAGTTCCTTGAAGACCGGCGCGAAGATGAGCTCGATGTTGGCGCCCGCCAAACCCTGCGGTGCCAGAAAGCCGGTACCTTCGGCGAGCACGGTATCACCGTTCTTCACCGCCCACGTGACGCTGAGCGTCACGGGCGCCGTGACGAGCACGGGGATGGTCCCCGCGATCTGTCCCAACAGGCCCGGGATACCGCTCAACACATCGCCCGCCGCAGGCGCGTTCGGTGCGAGCGGCGGGATGTTCGGCAGCGTGGCGGGTGAGTTGGGAACGGGAACCGGGTTCGCGACCACGTTGGGCGGCGTGACGTTGCCGGCGATCGTCGAGATGCCGACCCCGATCGTCGTCGTCGGAGGGATCGCGCCTTTCAGCGGCGGCCCTTCGACCGGAACCTGCACGCCCGCGATCGGCGTCCCGCCGATGACGTTCGCGGCGACGAGGTAGTCTTTGAGCGAGTCGGCCAGGCTCTTTGGCTGTCCCATCCCGTCGGTGCCGATCGGCGCCGGTAACGGATCGCCGAAGCGTACGCTTTTGGCGAGCCAGCTCAGCGTCACGTCGCCGGGCATGAGCACCGGCACGCTGAGCTTCGAGAGATCGGGCGACGTCACGTGAACGTGCACCGGTTGTCCCGCGAGGACGGTCGTACCGCCGTCTCGCGTCAGCGAGATCCCGGCGCCTATCGCATTGAGCATGTCCGTCGTCAATGACATAATGACGCAATGGTGGTCATACGGCGATTTCAAGCCACTTACGAAGCCGCAGGTAAGCGGCTCGTAAGCGGGCGTGCTACATCAACCCAACGACCACCTGATCGCGGGACCATCGTCTTGGCGCTGAACCGAACCAATTCGGCGCAAGTGCTCCAAATGCGCGAGCGTTTCCGCAACCGCGAACTGCTGGTGTTCGTGCGGGAGCTGATCGAAGCGGTCTCCGCGCCGCCGCCATTTCAGCTGTCCAGCGACCTGCGCCGCGGTGAGCGGCCCGCCGTCGAGCGCGCGCAGCACGTCGGCTTCGCGCGTGGCCTCGTGCGCGAGCAGTTCTTCGACGCGGCGGGCGAGGTCGGGGAATGCTTCGCCGTGCGCCGGTAGCGCGCCGCTCGTCTCCAGCGCGCCGACGTCGCGCAGCGACGCGACGTACTCGCCCATCGCGTCGCGGCCGGATTCGTGCCACATGCCGACGTGCGGCGTCACCGGATCGAGCACGTGATCGCCGGTGAACGTTCGCCCCGACACCGTGTCGACGAAGCAGAGATGCCCCGGCGAATGCCCAGGCGTCCACATCGCGCGCAGACGGCCGACGCGCTCGCCGTCCTCGAGCATGCGCGTCGGCTCGACGTAGTCGAAGCGATCGTACACCGAGTCTTCGTCGTCGTCCGGCTCGACGTGCAGCCCATTGCGTTCCAGCCACGCGTCGACGATGGAATCCGTCTCCCCGCGCCGCTCCTTGCGCGCTTTCAAGAAGGCCCAGTCGCGCTCGTGCATCCCGAGCTCCGGGACACCCGCGCCGACCAGCGTGCCCGCGAGGCCGTAGTGGTCGAAGTGAAAGTGCGTGATCAGCAGGCGCCGGATGTCGCGAACGGCGTAGCCGCTGAGCGCGAGCCCTTCGTCGAGGGCCGCGCGCACGTCGTCGGCCTTCCAGCCGCAGTCGATGAGCGTCAGCCCGTCCTCGTCTTCGAGCAAGTAGCCGTTGATATAGCGCATGGGATTGCCGGTCATCGGCAGGCGGATCTGCACGATGCGGTCGCCGATCTGCGTGATCGGCGGCAGGCTGCTCGGTATCGACAAGGAGTAGCCCGTTAGACCGGCCGAACCGGAAATCATCCTTTTATGAATGAACGGCATTTTGCGTACTGGCCGAAGCGGCGCCCGCGCGAGTTTCCCGTCCCGGCCACCAGCGTCGCCCACAACCTCGCGACGTCGGCCGCGCGCTACCCCGAGCACCCGGCGATCGTGTACTACGACACGCCGATCGCGTACCGCCGCGTGTGGGACGAGGTCGAGCGGCTCGCCGGCTACCTCGAGCACGCCGCCGGCGTAAAACGCGGCGACCGCGTGCTGCTGTTCATGCAGAACTCACCGCAGTACGTGATCGCGTACTACGCGATCTTGCGCGCGAACGCGGTCGTCGTCGCGCTCAACCCGATGCTCGTCACCGAGGAACTCCAAGCTTACGTCGACGACAGCGGCGCCACCGTCGCAATCGCCGGCCAGGAACTCGCGCCAAAGCTGAAGCCGTACGTGCCGTCGCCGGTCCATCACGTCGTCGTCGCTGCGTACTCCGACTATGTCGAGCGCCCGACCGATCTCACGCTGCCGCCCGCGGTCGCCGCACCGCGCGCAGCATTCGACGCCGACGGTTACGTCGCATGGCACGACGCGTTCGCGCATGCCGAACCGCCCGGACCGATCGCTACCGGCGCCGACGACATGGCGCTGCTACTGTACACGTCGGGCACGACCGGACGGCCCAAGGGCTGCGTGCACACGCACCGCTCGGTGCAGACCACGACGTGGGCCACGCCGATGTGGGGCGGCGCGAACTCGCCGGGCGGCCGCGTCATGTCGGTGCTGCCGTATTTTCACGTCACCGGCATGACCGGCGACATGAACGCCGGGCTGTGCAACGGCGCGACGATCGTGATGGTCACGCGCTGGGATCCTGCGACGGTGCTCACGCTCATCGAGCGCTACCAGTGCACCGCCATGACGGCCATCAGCACGATGGTCGTGGATCTGCTGTCGCATCCGAGCTATCGTTCCGACGCGCTTCGCTCGCTGCTGCATCTGGGCGGCGGCGGCGCACCGCTGCCGGCCGCCGTGGGCGAGGAGATCATCGAGCGCCTCGGCATCAGCTACATGGAAGGCTACGGCCTCACCGAGACGATCGCGATGACGCACGCGAACCCGCCCGACCGCACGAAGCTGCAATGCCTGGGCGTGCCGACGTTCGGCATCGACTCGCGCGTGATCGATCCCGACTCGCTGCGCGAGCTCGCACCCAACGAAACCGGCGAGATCGTCATTTTCGGCTCGCAGGTGATGCGCGAGTACTGGCACCAGCCCGAAGCGACGGCGGAAGCGTTCTTCGAGCGCGACGGCAAGCGGTTCTTCCGCACCGGCGACCTGGGGTACGTCGACGACGAAGGCTATTTCTTTCTCGTCGACCGCCTCAAGCGCATGATCAACGTGGCGGGGTTCAAGGTGTGGCCGGCGGAGGTCGAGACGAAGCTGTTTGCCCATCCCGCGGTTCAAGAGGCGTGCGTCATCGCGACGACCGATCCGCGCCGCGGCGAACAGGCCAAGGCGCTGGTCGTGCTGCGCGACGGCGCGCATGCGACGGGCGAAGAGATCATCGCGTGGGCGCGCGAGCACATGGCGCCGTACAAAGTTCCGGCGATCGTCGAGTTCGTCACGTCGCTGCCGCGCTCGGCGTCGGGCAAAGTGCAGTGGCGCGTGCTTCAGGAGGAGGAGCAGCGCCGGCCACAGCCGGCATGAACGAAGACGTCGTCACCGAGCGTCTCGTGCTGCGCGCGCTGCGCGCGGACGACGCGGAGGCGATGCTGGCGTACCGCTCCGATCCGGAGGTGATGCGCTACCAGAGCTGGGAGCCGCAATCGATCGACGACGTACGCGCCTTCATCGCGAGCGTCGTGTCGCCGGCGGAGCCGTACGCGCCCGGCACGTGGCGTCAGCTCGCGATCACGATCCGCGCGACGGGCGAGCTGATCGGCGATTGCGGCGTGCACGTCCCCGCGAACGAGCCCGAACAAGCGGAGTTCGGCATGACGCTGGCACCTGCGTTCCAGGGCCGGGGATATGCGGCGGAAGCGATACGCGCACTGTTGCGGCTCGCGTTCGACACGCTCGGAAAGCACCGCGTGTTCGGTTCGATCGATCCGCGGAACGCGCGCTCCGTCGCGCTGATGCGCCGTACGGGCTTCCGCCAGGAGGCGCACTTCGTCGAGAGCCTGCGGTTCAAGGGCGAGTGGGCCGACGACCTGGTGTTCGCGATGCTCCGCCGTGAATGGGCCGGCCACCGTTAAAGGGCCGTGTTAGATCGCCGCGCCGCCGTAATCGGATTGGTGCGTCACGACCGCGAGGCGGAGTTCTTGCGCGAGCGCGCGGCGTCGCTCGGTCCGTCTGAGGCCTAACCGGCCGCGCGGCAGGATTTCGCGGTGGCCCGGCGCACGACCGGCGTCGCGGTATGAGAATCCTGATCGTCGGCGGGGGCGCCCGAGAGGACGCGCTGTCATGGCGGCTCGCATCCTCGCCGTCGTGCGAGGCGCTGTTCCATGCGCCCGGCAACGCCGGCACGGTATCGCGCGGAATCAACTGGAACGACGTCGTCGCCACCGACGCGCGCACGATCGTGCGCCGTGCGCTTGAAGACAAGATCGATCTCGTCGTGCTCGGCCCCGAGACGGCGATCGCCGCGGGCGTCGGCGACAAGTGCCGCGACGCCGGGCTCGCCGTGTTCGGGCCCAACCGCAACGGTGGTCGCCTCGAAACCAGCAAGGTCTTTGCCAAACGGTTCATGGAGCGCCACGGCATCCCGACCGCGCGCTTCAAGGTGACGCACAATCTCGAACAGGCGAAGCGCGCGCTGGACGGCTGGCGCGGCGGAGCCGTCGTGAAAGCGGACGGGCTCGCGGCAGGCAAGGGCGTCGTGGTGTGCGACGACGCGGCGAGCGCGCTCGCGCAGTTGTCGGAATGGTACGGGACGAACACGATCCCCGGCGGCGGGCACGACGTGGTGATCGAGGAGAAGCTCGAAGGACGCGAGGTGAGCGTGTTCGCGATCGGCGACGGCCGCGCGATGGTGCCGGTCGCCGCGGCGTGCGACTACAAGCGCGCCGGCGACGACGACCAAGGCCCGAACACCGGCGGGATGGGCGCATACTCGCCGCCGTCCGGTTTCCCCGATAACTTGCTCGCGATCGTGCGCGAGCGCGTCGTCGCGCCCGCGCTGCGGGGCCTGCTCGCCGAAGGCGAAGAGTACCGCGGCGTGCTGTACTGCGGGCTGATGCAGACGGTGAACGGGCCGTTCGTGATCGAGTTCAACGCGCGCTTCGGCGATCCGGAGACGCAGGTGCTGATGCCGCGCGTCGGCGGGGATTTCGCGCGCTATTTGAAATCAGCGGCCGACGGCGCGCTCGAAATCGACGCCGCGACGTGGTCGTCCGACGTCTGCGTCGGCGTGGTGCTGGCGACGTCGCGCTATCCCTACGAGAATACGCACGTCGAAAACCTACCCGCGGAACTCGGCCTCGGCGACGGCGCGACGGCGTTCTGGGGGACGTCGGCGCGCGCTGGGGACACCGTGTCGTCACCGGGCGGCCGCGTGCTCACGGTCACCGCGCGCGGAGTCGACATCGCGACCGCGCGGGCGCGCGCCTACGCCGCGATCGACACGCTGAAAACCCGCTTCCCGAGCGGCACGCCGCTCGCATACCGTTCCGACATCGCGCGCACGTAGCGAGTTGAACGCGCTTCGGGATCTCGCGTCGCGGCCGGCGCGCACGTTTTTCACCGTCGCCGGGATCGCGATCGGCATCCTCGCGCTCACCGTCGTCGGCTCGCTCGCGGAGCGGCTGCACACGATCGTCGCGCGCTCGACCTCGCTCAACACCGACGTCGTGTTCGCGAACCTGCAGCGGTCGGTGCTGAGCTCGCCCAACGCGAGGCAGACCGTGCAGCGCGCGTACGCGAAGCTGACGGCGCTAGACGGCGTGCGGACCGCAATCCCCGAAGTGGTCGTGCCGTATTCGAGCGGGAACGCGCTGAGCCGGTTCGGTCCGCCGACGCTCGTGTTCGGCTTCCCCGAACAGGCGCGTCCGTTCGAGCGCGGCATGCTCGTGGTCGCGCGCGGCCGCGCGATGGCGTCGCACGAGCAGCGCGTCGCCATGATCGGGCCGGATTTCGCGGCGGCCGAGCACGCCGACATCGGCGACGTGATCGCGCTGCAGGGCAACTCGTTCGTCGTCGTCGGCGTCCTCGACAAGACGTTCACCGTGTTCGACGCGGCGGTGGTGGTGCCGTTCGCCGACGCGCAGGACCTGCTGCGCCAGGTGGTACCGGCGTTTCTCGCGACGCTGCCGAGCGATCCCGTGTCGGCGTTCTTGGTCGCGCCCAAGCCGGGCACCGACGTGGGCTTACTCGCGCGGCGCATCGCGCTGATCGACGGGCTGTCGGCGCGCGACCCGCGCGAGGTCGCGAACACCGTCCGCTCGACGCTGGGCATCTTCGACGCGATCGTGTTCGGCGCGGCGCTCATCGCGCTGCTGGTCGGCGCGTTCTCGGTGATCAACACGATGACGATCTCGGTCACCGAGCGCACGCGCGAGATCGGGATTCGCAAGGCGATCGGCGCGACCGACGGTTCGATCCTGCTCACATTCGTCGGCGAGGCGGCGACGATCGGCGCGCTCGGCGGGCTCGTCGGGATCGCGCTCGGGCTCGGCGTCGTCACGGCGATCGACGCGCGCAGCGCCGCCGGCGGCAACCTCCAGCTCTTCGCGATCTCGCCGCTGGTCGGGCTCGGCGCGTTCGCGTTTTCGGTCGCGCTGAGCGCCGTCGCCGGCTTCGTCCCCGCGCTGAGCGCTGCGCGCTTGCCGCCCACCGTGGCGCTGCGCCGCTGATGGCCGAGCACATCGTCGACGTGCGCGACGTCGTGAAAGTCCATGCGCCGGGCACGCCCACCGAAGTGCGCGCGCTCGACGGCGTCACGTTCGGCGTGCGCGCCGGCGAGTACGTCGCGATCGTCGGCGAGAGCGGGAGCGGAAAAACGACGCTGATGCACGTGCTCGGCGGGCTGGACCGCCCGACGACGGGCGACGTCGTCATCGACGGCCGCTCGCTGGCGCGCACGACGCGCCGCGAGCTCGCGGCGATCCGCGCCCGCGCGATCGGCTTCGTATTCCAGGGCTTCAACCTGCTGCCGAACATGGACGCGCGCGAGAACGTGGCCCTCGCCGCGCTCTACGCGGGGCACCGCGGCGACGCAGCGGCGCGCGCCGAGCGCGCGCTGCGTGACGTCGGGTTGGGCGATCGCATGCACCACCGCCCCTCCGCGCTGTCCGGCGGGCAGCAGCAGCGCGTCGCGATCGCGCGCGCGCTCGTGAACGAGCCGGCGCTGCTGCTCGCCGACGAGCCGACGGGCGAGCTCGACTCGCGCACCGCGGAGACCGTGCTCGAGCTGCTCGGCGCGCTCAACGCGCGCGGCCAGACGCTGCTCGTCGTCACGCACAGCGAGGCGGTGTGGCGGCGCGCGGGCCGCGTGATCCGGCTGGCCGACGGCCGCATCGTGGCGGACGATGCGGCGTAGCGCCGCGCTGCTCGCGCTCGCCGCCCTGGCGGGCTGCGCGCGCCGTCCGCGGCCGGCGCCGGGCACGCCGTCGACGCCCGGACGCCCGGTGCGCATCGTCGCGCTGGGCGACTCGCTGGCGTTCGGCACCGGCGCGTCGGCGCCGCGCAACGCGTTCATCTTTCAAGCGTATTTGCGCGTGCGCGCGCAGCATCCGGGCAGCCGGGTCGACAACTTCGCGATCGGCGGCTCGACTGCCGCCGACGTGCTGCGGCTGCAAGTGCCGCGCCTCGCGCACGCGCGCGCCGACGTCGTCGTCGTGTGCGTCGGCGGCAACGACGTGGTGCACCGCGTCACGGCGGCGGATTTCGCCCGCACGTACGCCAAGCTCGTCGGCCGCGTGCGCGCGCTGCAGCCGCACGCCGCGATCGTATGTTGCGGTGTCCCCGACGTGGGGCTGAGCCCGCTCTTCACCGGCGCCGACCACGACGCGGTGACGAGCCTCTCGCGCGCGAACGACGCCGCGATCCGCGCCGTCGCACGCCGCGCCGGCGTGGCGTTCGTCGACCTCTACGCGACGACGCTGCGCGAGCACGGCGCGGTCAACCGCTTCTTGTCCGAAGACCGCTTCCACCCGTCGGACGCGGGCTACGCGGAGCTCGCCGACGCGCTCGCGCCTGCGCTGCTGCGCGCGGCGTCGCGCTAGAAGCTCTGCCCTAGCTTCGCGCGGCCCTGGGCGTTGGGCGTGAGATAGATGCGCTCGTGCGCGTAGTCGAAACCGACGGTGAACCAGCGCAGCACCTTGTCGCCGATCACGCCGTCCATCTCGGTGGCATAGCTGCCCGCCGACGTGACGCGATAGCCCAGCACGCTGGGGACGTGAAGCGTGCCCAGCTCCAGCGTGTGCACGAACGCCGGTTTGGTCGCGAACGCTCCGCCGACGCCGATCTGTTCGGGGCCCTCGGAGTACACGCCGCCGTCGTCGTCGTGCAGCGCGTTGGGGTTGCGGCGCGTGAAGTAGTCGAACATCAGGAACGAGCCGCTGCCGCCGGTATCGAGCCCGACGCGTTCCGCGACGGTACCGTCGAACGAGACCGTGACGAGCGGGATGCCGCGCCCGAAGCGCGCCGCGAGCGCTACGGTCTGCGGCGCGGCCGGTGCGACGTACGCGCTGCTCGGGACCACGCTGACGCGCTGGTGCTCGTAGTCGATCGTCACGCCGAGCTGCGCGAGAAAGTCGAACCCGAGCAGCCCGCCGATGCGCCCGCCGCGCTTGCCCGTCCAACCCAGCGGAACCACGCCGACCACGACGTCGTGCATGGTGAGCGCGCCGGCGTGCAGCTCCGGCAAGACGGCGCGCGCATACGTCGCGCGCCCGGCGACTACGTGCGAGTGCTCGCCGTAGAGCTGCACGCCGATGCGCCGAGCGACGTTCGCGTCGACGACGATTCCGGACGCGCCCGTGTCCAGCACGAAGTCGACGGTCGTGTCGCCGATGCGCACGGCGACGTACACGTGCTCGGCAAAATCGGCCGGCAGTTCGGCGCTGGACACGCCGTCCGGAAAGGCCACCAGCGCGCGCCGGCTCCGCGGGCGCTCCAGCTCGG
Source organism: Vulcanimicrobiota bacterium (assembly GCA_963791645.1). Lineage (GTDB taxonomy): Bacteria > Vulcanimicrobiota > Vulcanimicrobiia > Vulcanimicrobiales > Vulcanimicrobiaceae > Vulcanimicrobium. The sequence goes on from CAWBTJ010000082.1 coordinate 49,550, forward strand.
CGTCGCTGACGCCACCGGGCGTGAACTCGGTCACCCGGGAATCGCTCTTCGTCTGCGCGACCGTGTTGTCGATGTGCCAGCGGTGCGCGAAGACGCGGCCGCCGTCGTCGCGGACGTCGTCGTACGTCGTCGTCACGGTGCCGGTGCCGAGGATGCGCTCGCGCCGCACGACGTGCCAGCTCACCGGGTCGACGTACTCCTTGCGGCCCCAGCCTTTCGCGTTGAGCGTCGCGACGGCGTACGCGTCGACCGGCGTACGCACGCGCGTCACCGTGGTCGTGAGCGTCTCCGGCTTCGCCTGACCCGGATCGAGCCGGTCGTCGATGGTCACGCCGTTCTCGTCTTGCAGCCAGTGCGCCCCGTGCACGATCCCGCTCTCGGCGTGGAACGGCGGGCTGTCGTCGATGGTGCGCTCGTCGGCACCGCGCACCAGATGCCGCTCCGTCGTCGTGGTCCCGTCCGACGACGTCGTGACGATCGTCTCGCGGTACGCAACGGGCTCGCGCTCCGCGGCGTTGACGTGCGCGCGAATCTCCGCCGCCGTCGGAAGCGGGTCCGCAGCGCGCGCAAAGGCCGGCGCCGCGAACAGCAGCGCTGCGAGCAGCACCTTGTCGGTCTTCCAGTGGTGAGCGAACACGCGGCCGCCGTCGGCGCGGAAGTCGTCGTAGACCCGCGTGACGGTGCCGTTGGCGGTCACCTCTTCGTCGCGCAGGATGCGCCAGGTGTCCGGATCGACGTACTCGCGCGTCCCGTTGCCGCGCTTGTTGAGCTCCGCGACCAGCCATGCTTCGACGGGCGCGTGCACCCGCGTCACGGTCGTCGTGGTCGGATCGGGCTTGGCCGCGCCCGGCTCGGGCTCGTCGATCACCGTCTGGCCGTTGTCGTTCTGATGCCACTTCTCGGTTTTCGTGCTGCCCGACTCGGTGTGGAACGGCCCGCGCTCCACGATCTCGCGCCACTCGTCGCCGCGCTCCGCGTAACGCACGGTGCTCGTCAACCCGTTCGAGGACGTCGTCACGGTGGTGCGGCGGTACGCGTCCGGGACTGCGGCGGCGGTGCGAACGTGCTCTCGGATGGCCTGCGCGCTCGGTGCGTCCGCAGTCGCCGTAACCGCGCCGCCAGCCTGCGCCGCGGCGGGAAGCGTCAGCAGCAGCGCCGCCAGCAGCGCCGGCGCGCGCGCGATCACTCGCGAATCCCCATCAATCTGCGGCCCTCGGCATTCGGCACGAGGTACACGCGGTTGTTCGCGTAGTCGAGGCCCAGCGTGAACAGCTTGAAGAACTCCGGCCCGATCTGCGCGTCGGTCGCGGACGCATAAGCGCCTTTGGACGCGATGCGGTACGCGATGACGTCGCTGAAGTTGACGTTGCCCAGCTTCACGCTGGCGAGCTGATACGGCCGCGTCTGGATCTCCCCGCCGATCCCGTAGATGTGAGCCGGCCGCGACCGTGCGCCGGCGCCGTGCTCGTCGACGAGCGCCTCCGGATGCCGCCGCGCAAAATAGTCGTAGACGAGCAACGGGCCCGCACCGCCGGTATCGAGGAGAAAGCGCTCCCCGATCACGCCGTTGATGGCGGCGGTCGTGAGCGGTTGACCGGTGCCGATGCGGACGTCGAGCGCGATCGCATGGGGATCCGACGGCGCGACGTATGCGAGCTCGGGAACGACGGTGACGCGCTGCTTTTCGTAGTCGATGCTGACGCCCAGCTCGGCGAGAAAATCAAAGCCGAGCAAGCCGACGGTCTTGATGCCGATCGCTTCGTTCCAGCCTTGCGGAACGATCTGCGCGGCAACGTCTTTCATCACGAGGTCGCCGACGCGAATCTCCGGGATGACCGTGCGCGCTGTGGTGTACCGCCCGGCGGTCACGGCGGAGCGCTGACCGTGGAACGGCAAGCCGAGCTCGCGCGCGACCGTCTCGTCGATGACGATCCCCGACGCGCCGGTGTCGAGCAAGAAGTCCAGCCCGCGGCCCGCGACGACGATGCGCACCACGACGTGCGACCGGCCGAAATGAACCGGCAGCTCGGCAGACCGCACGCCCGCCGGAAACGTCACGAGCTGGCGCCGGCTCGGCGGCATCGCGACATCGGTATCGGCGACGGGGGCGACGTCGAACGCCGTGATCTTCGTGTCGCTCGTCGTGTGCGCGTACGCGTTGTCCGTGTGCCAGTGATGTGCGAACGTGCGGCCGCCCTCCGCGCGCACGTCGTCGTACGTCGTCACGACCGTTCCGTTGACGCCTACGTCCTCGCGCCGCACCAGTTGCCACGTCGCCGGATCGATGTAGTCTTTGAGCCCGTAACCGCCGGCGTTGAGCGTCGCGATCAGGTAGGCCTCGACCGGCGCGTGGACCGCGCGCACCGTCGTCGTCGTGCTCTCGCGCGTCGCGACGCCGGGATCGGGTTGGTCCACGATCGTCTGTCCGTTGTCGTTCTGGTGCCAGGCTTGACCGTTCGCAAGACCGCGTTCGCGGTGGAACGGCGGCGTATCGTTCACCTCGCGCCAGCTCGTGCCGCGCTGCACGTGCGACACGGTGGCCGTCGTGTCGTTCGACGACGTCGTGACCGTGGTCTGCCGCCACGCGGCCGGAAGCGCGCCCATAACGGCGCGAACCTTCTCGCGAATCGTCGCGGCGTCGGGGACCGCATCTTGCGACTGCGCCGCCACGGGCGCATATAGCAAAAAGAAGGCCGGCAAAAGACGCAACAACCGACTCGTCATGGCTAAAGAAGTTCCAGCGCTCCGGGTGGCGGGCCTCTACAGCAGCGCCAACTGCGCGCCCGCGTTGTCGGGCGCAAGTGTACGATAACGCTTGAAACGGGTCGTCCGGCACGCCGCGTGGACGCGTTCGGCGACCGTCCGGACGTACGCCGGTTCGGCGTAGCGGCCGCGACCGAACAAGCGCTCGTAGCGTTCCACGAGCTCCGGCCGCGCCGACGCCAAGAACGCGAAGTACGCGTCGCGCGTGATCGTGCCGAGGTTGAGCGCGCCGTGCCACACGTGCGACGCGCCTGCGTCCGCCGCTGCGTGCACGACCGCCGCGAGCGACTCGGGATCGTCGGTGAGGTCGGGCAGCACCGGCGCGACCGCGACGCCGACGCGAATGCCCGCATCCGCGAGCACGCGCACCGCGCGCAAGCGCTGGCGCGGCGGCGCGACCGTCGGCTCGATCTCGCGCGCGACCGCGTCGTCGAGCGTCGCGATGCTGACGGCGATGCCGACGTCGGCGCGCCGCGCGCACTGCGCGAGCAGGTCGAGATCGCGCACGACCAGCGGCGAGCGCGTCGTGATGTGGAACGGCGCGCGCGCGTCGCGCAGCGCCGGCAGAATCTCGCGCATCAGGCGGTACCGCCCTTCCAGCGCCTGATACGGATCGGTGGCGGTGCCGATCGCGATCTCCTCGCCGCGGTACGTGCGCCCGTGCAAGGTCCGCGCGCAGCACGGCGGCGATGTTGACCTTCACGCCGAGCACCGAGCCCCACTCGCGCACGCCGTCGAGCTCGCGGTACGCGTGCGTGCCGCGCGCGTAGCAAAACACGCACTGGTGCGCGCAGCCCGTGAACGGGTTCAACGACCAGGTAAAGCCCATCCCGCGCACGCGGTTGAGCGCGCTCTTCGCGGCGATCTCTTCAACCCGGACCTCGCTCGGCCGGCGAGCGATCGGAAGCCCCGCCATCGAACACCCGTTCGATGGCGGAAAAGCTCAGGCCTGCGACGTTACGGCTGGCTCGGAAGCTCCCACGCCGCCTACGCTAGACCAACCGACCCTTACTCTGTCGGAGCGGGGTAAGCGGTTGCGCGACTAGGTGTTCGTGCGAACGAAGCTGTTCCAGTACCACACGCCCCACGCGCCGACGAGCGCGGACCAGATGATCAGCACGACGCCCCAGTTCGGCAAACGCCGGCGCACGCCGATCGCCATCAGCGCGAACAGATACGGCAAGAAATCAAGTGCGTGCCGCATGCCGAATTGCACCCACCCGTTGAGGTAGTAGAGAAACTCCGGCGCCGCGACGAGCGCCGTCGTGATCCACAGCGCGGTGACGACGTTGCGCGGCGTCTTCGCGAGGAACGCCAGCACGAGCGCCGGGCTGGTGAACGTGAGCGCGATACCCGTCTTATCCGGCTCGACGTACGGCCACGTCGGTTGCTGCAGCCATTCGTGGAGGATCGGCGCGCGGAAGAAGAACGAGTAGATTTGGTACGGCAGATACGAAAGCCGGAACGGCGAGCCGTCCGGCTGGCCCCACGCGTCGGCATGATAATACACCGTGTGGCCGATGTCGAAGATCGTGCCCCACATCAGCTCGTCGTAGCCGACGAACGCGATCGCCCAGCACGCGAGCACGATGCCGAACGACCGCATCCGCACGACGCGCTGCGCGCGCGACGGAACCCCACCCGCGAAAGCGCCGCTCCACAATCCCCACGCGAACAACGGCAGCGCGGCGACCTCGGGGAATCGCGCGCCGGACGCGAGCACGCGCGCACAATCCGACTAGCCAGCCGCGGTTCTTCCCGCACAGCTCGAGCAGCCCGCCGAGGATGAACGTCAGCGCGCAGAGGTGGGCGAGGAACCACACGTCGCCGAGCTCCGCGCACCACCACACGTCGGTGCCCGCGACGAAGAACATCGTCAGGAAGATCTTGGTCGAGAGGTCGTCCACGCCGAGCCGCTCGGCGAGCAGCCACGCGAGCCCGGTCGCGACGGCGGCGAACACGATCGCGACCGTCGTCTGGTTCGCGGCGTTGCCCCAGATCGCGACCGACGGCAGCATGAACAGCGCCGGCACGGGCCCGTCGACGCCGTAGTAGTGGCCGTTGTACTGGACGGCGTCCATCCATTTGCCCGGGCCAGTCGATCCACATCCGGCCGTGCAGCCACGCGTAGGCCACCCGGACGTAGTTGTTCTGCTGCGTCGAGCGCAGGTGCGAGCTGATCAGGATCACGACGAACGTGATCGCGGCGGCGGCCGCCGCGCCGGAGAACCGGCGCAGGGGGACCACCACGGTCCGGAAGCGAGACGCGGCGACCATCTTCGGCGCGACCGTTTCGTCCGAGCGTAACCGTCGCCCCGCCGCCGGGGTAGGAGAACCTTGCGATGTATCAACGAGGCTCACCCTACGGCCGCCCGTCCTACGGCCGGCAATACGCCCCGCAGGCGGCCGGCAGCGCCGTCAACCTTCTGGGCCTGGTCCTGGGCATCACCGGGATCGGCTTCCTGATCACGGCGGTCGGCGTCGTATCTGTTCCGCGACATCTCGTACGGCGCCGGGCTTCATGGCGCTGATCGCCGGGTTCGTGCTGCTGTTCGTGATGAACGCGGTGCGCAACAGCCCGCGGATCGCGCTGCTGTGGTTCTACGCCTTCACGTTCCTCGAGGGGATCGGGCTCGCGCCGGTCATCGCGCGCTACGTGAACACGCTGGGTCCCGACGTCGTGGTGAACGCCGCCGGAACCACCGGCTTCGGCATGCTCGTGCTGGGCGGCGTCGCGTTCGTGTTCTCGGTCGACTGGCGCCGCTTCGCCGGGATCGCGCTCGGCCTGCTCGTCGCGCTGCTGGTCGTCGGCATCATCTCGATCTTCACGCACTGGGTGCATCCGACCACGTACTCGTGGCTGACGCTCGGCGTGTTCACGCTGCTGACGCTGGTCGATTTCAGCCGCATCCGCGCCGGCGGCGACGGGGCCTCGCCCGTCCAGCTCGCCGTCGCGATCTACCTCGACGGGATCAACATCTTCCTCGCGCTGCTGCAGGCTGTTCGGCTCCCGCCGCTGATCGCGAAACCGGGACCCGCCGCGCCGGTTCCTGAAGGCTGAAGTATGGCGCGCGCGTACGACCAGGAAGCGGTGCAGCCCGCCGGTGACGTACTGCACGAGGCGTGCGGGGTCGCCGGGATCTACGCACCCGGCGAAGACGTCGCGCGGCTCGCTTACTTCGGGCTTTACGCGCTGCAGCACCGCGGCCAGGAGAGCGCGGGGCTCGCGGTCGGCGACGGACAGCGCATCGACAGCCACCGCCAGATGGGCCTGATCACCGGATCGTTCGACGAAGACGATCTTGGGCCGGCTGCGCGGCATCGTCGCGATCGGCCACACGCGCTACTCCACCACCGGCAGCTCGATCATCGTCAACGCGCAGCCGTTCGTGGAAAATTCGGATCTCGGCGAGTTCGCGTTCGCGCACAACGGCAACCTCACCAACGCCGACGAGCTCGCCGCGCAGCTCCCCGACGACGTGCGCCTCGCCGCGACGTCCGACTCCGAGATTCTCGCGAAGATCGATCGCGCTCGCGCCCGGGCCCGACGTGGACCGACAAGATCAAAGCCGCGATGCGCGTCGCCGAAGGCGCGTACTCCGTCGTGCTGCTCACGCGCGACGCGGTGTACGGCTTCCGCGATCCGTGGGGCGTGCGCCCGCTGTGCGTCGGAACGTACGGCGACCGCGGCTACATGATCGCGTCGGAGTCGTGCGCGCTCGCCACGGTCGGCGCGCACTACTTGCGCGAGATCGCGCGCAGGCGAGGTCGTGTGCATCGGCGCGAGCGGGATTCGTACCGAGCACACCGAGGTCGTGAAGCCCGCCTCGCTTTGCATGTTCGAGTACATCTATTTCGCGCGCCCCGACAGCGTGCTGAGCGGTCGGTCGATCTACATGGCGCGCTATGAGATGGGCCGCGCGCTCGCGCGCGAGCACCCCGTCGATGCCGACGTGGTGATGGCGGTCCCCGACAGCGCGATCCCGGGCGGGATCGGGTTCTCCTCGCAGAGCGGCATCCCGTACGTCGAAGGGCTCATCAAGAACCGCTACATCGGGCGCACGTTCATCAGCCCCGACCAGAAGATGCGCAGCCAGGGCGTGCAGCTGAAGTTCAACCCGATCGTCGAGAACCTGCGCGGCCATCGCGTCGTCGTCGTCGACGACTCGATCGTGCGCGGCACGACGACGCCGCGCATCGTTTCGCTGCTGCGCGACGCGGGCGCGCGCGAAGTACACTTGCGCATCACGTCGCCGCCGATCGTGCACCCGTGCTATCTCGGCGTCGACATGGCGACGTACGCGGAGCTGATCGCCGCGAACCTCACCGTGCCGCAGATCTGCGAGCGCATCGGCGCCGACTCGCTGGGCTATCTGAGCGTCGAGAACCTGGTCGCGTCGACCGGTCGCGACGACGCCGATTTCTGTCTCGGCTGTTTGAACGGCCGCTATCCCAGCCGGCCCGCGATGTCGAACGGCAACCTCCAAGCGGACCGGCAGCCCGCGCTCAAGGACTGACGCCCAAGGCGTTTGCGGCCGAATACCGGAGCATGACCCACTCGGGATTGCCCGCATTCGTCCGCGACGTGCACTTCTTCGAAGACCGCGTCACCGCGCTCGAACGCGCGGTCGACGCGGTCCATTCGGCGACCGGCGCAGCCTGGGTCGGCGCGTACACGCCCGACGGCGAGGGCCTCTTCACGCTGGGCGCGGCCGCGGGCGACATCCCGTTCGGGCCGCTGGACGCCGTCGACCACGACGATCCCGCGATGATCGCACTGCGCGCCGAGCGCGGCGCGGTCGACGCGCCGGCCGGCTCGGTGCTGGCGGGCGCGCTGGCGCTGCCGTTCGTCGCCGCGGGCAGGATCACGGGGCTGATCGCCGTCGGCCCGGTGCCCTACGCGTACACCGGCGGGGAGCGGGAGTCGCTGCTAGCGGTCGCGACCGCCGTCGGGCTGGCGCTCGAGGTGCTGCAGGGGCACGCGCTGCGCCGGGAGCTGGCGCGCTGCCGCGAGCGCGCGGAATGGGCGGAACGCGAGCTCGCGGTGCTGCACCGCGTCCTCGCCGGCCCGCCCAGCCACGCCGAGCTGCGTTAGACGGCGGCGGCCGTCGCGGCCGCCTTCGCGACGCCGTTGTTCGGCGTGCCGTTCTTCGCGAGGTCCTCGACGATCGATACGAACGCGCGCACCGGGGTGCCGGTCGGGCCTTTCGCCATGAACGACGACTCGCCGTCGAGGTACGCCGTGCCCGCGACGTCGAGGTGGATCCACGGCGTGTCGCCGACGAACGATTTGAGGAACGCGCCCGCGGTCTCGGCGCCCGCCGCGCGGCCCGCGCTGTTCTTCAGGTCCGCGATGTCGCTCTTGACCTGCTGCTCGTACTCCGGGTACAGCGGCAAGCGCCAATAGCGCTCGCCGCAGCCGTCCACGGCGTCGAGGAAGCGCGTCGACGAACGCTTCGTCGTTCGAGATCGCTCCGCTCGCGGCGTGGCCGAGCGCGACGACGCACGCGCCGGTGAGCGTCGCGGCGTCGACGATCTTCGTCGCGCCGAGCTTGCGCGCGTAGCACAGCGCGTCGGCGAGGATGAGGCGGCCTTCGGCGTCGGTGTTGATCACCTCGATCGTCTTGCCGTTCATCGCCTTGAGGACGTCGCCGGGCTTCATCGCTTTGTGGCCGGGGAGGTTCTCCGACGCCGGCACCAGGCCGATCACGTTGAGTTTGGGACGCAGCTTGCCGATGGCCCACATCGCGGCGATCACGCCGGCGCCGCCCGACATGTCGTACTTCATCTCGTGCATGTTCTCGGCGGGCTTGATCGAGATGCCGCCGCTGTCGAACGTCAGCCCTTTGCCGACGAGCGCGAGCGTTTCGTTGGACGACGGATCGCCTTTGTACGTGAGCACGCTCAGCGTCGCAGGCTCGTCGGAGCCGCGTGAAACGCCGAGCAGCGAGCCCATGCCGAGCTCTTCCATGCGCTTCTCGTCGAGCACGTCGACCTCGAGGCCCGCGTCGTTGCCGAGCTCTTGCGCGCGCGCCGCGAGATGCGTGGGCGTCATGTCGTTCGCGGGCGTGAGCGCCATGCGGCGGGCCGCATTGACCGCTTCGCCGATGAAGCCGCCGCGCCGAGCGCCGGTTTCTATGGTTCCGCGGTCGTACGCGCCGGCGAGGATCGTCACGCTGTCGGTGACGACCGGCTTGTCGGGCTCGGTGCGGTAGAGCGTCGTGTCGATGACGCCCGCGATCGCGCCTTCGGCGACGAACGATGCGGCTTGCGCTGCGTCGGCACCGGCCGGCAGTGCGATCGCGATCGACGCGATGCCGCGCTTGCCGAGATAACGCACCGCGGTGCCGGCGTACTTCGCCAGGCACGCCGCGTCGAACGACTTCTGTTCGCCGAGTCCGACGACGAGCACGCGCTTGAACGGCGTGTCCTTCGCGTGTACGAGCGACGTCTCGTTCGCCTTGCCGGAGATCTCACCGCCGGCGAGGATGTCGGCGATCGCGCCACCGAGGATCTTGTCGACCTCGGCTGCGACGCCGTCGACGGCGCCGCCCGCGAAGACCGGCACGACGAGCGCACCGGTCACCACCGACGTCGGCGCGTCGTTCGAGACGTGGACCTGCATGGATTCCTCCGGATGGACAGAAGCGGTCGAGCGACCGTGATTGGACAACCTGTTCGGAATTCGCGCGCCGTCCGCGCGGCCCTCCGCTATGAGTGACGCGTACGCGCGGGCCGGTGTCAACATCGACGCCGGCAACCTGGCGGTCCAGCGCTATCGTGACGTGACCTCCGATTGGACGCATCCCGACCAGTTGGGTTCCTTGGGCGGCTTCAGCGGGCTCTTCCGCCTCCCCGGGGACACCAAGCGGGCGCTGGTCGGGTCGACGGACGGGGTCGGAACGAAGATCCTCATCGCCTCGGCGCTTCGGCGCTACGACACGGTCGGCGCCGATCTGGTCAACCACTGCGTGAACGACATCCTCGTGACGGGCGCCGAGCCGCTGTTCTTTCTGGACTATCTCGCGGTCGGAAAGCTCGATCCGGACGTGGCGGCGCAAGTCGTCGCGGGCGTCCACCGCGCGTGCCGCGAGAATTCGTGCGCGCTGCTCGGCGGCGAGACCGCGGAGATGCCCGGCGTGTACCGGCCCGACCACTTCGACCTCGCAGGCACCATCGTCGGCATCGTCGACCTCGACGCGGTGCCGGATCCCAACCGCGTGCAGCCCGGCGACGCGATCATCGGCTTGCCCGCGGTCGGTCTGCACACGAACGGCTATACGCTCGCGCGCGCGCTGATCGCGCAAGACGAGTACGGCGCGGAATTCGGCGACACGACGTACGGCGACGCATTGCTGGCGCCGCACCCGTCGTATCGCGAAACGGTGCGCGCGATCCAGCGCGTCGCCGGCGTGCTGTCGATGGCGCACATCACCGGCGGCGGACTGCTGGAGAACGTGCCGCGCACGCTGCCCGAGCACGCCGCGGCGGTGTTCGAGCAGACGCGGTGGAGCGTGCCGCCGATCATGGCGGAGCTGGTGAAGCGTGGCGCACTCGCGCACGAGGAGCGCTATCGCACGCTCAACATGGGCGTCGGCTACACGCTGATCGTGGCGATCGCCGACGTCGACCGCGCGCTCGCCGCTGCGCCGGGTGCGCGCGTCGTCGGCTTCGTGCAGCCGCGCCGCGACGGCGAACCGCGCGTGGTCGTGCGCCCCGCGCGCACGTAACCGAGATGGCTGTGAACCTGCTCGCCGTGCTCGACGACGAGCGGTACGGCGCGGACGCGCTCGCGCGCGCGCACGCCGCCGCCGCGCGCGCGGGCTACGCGCTGCGCCGCGTCGACGGCGCGGACGGACGGCTCGCGGCGTGGATCGACCTGCAGTTCGCGCCGTCGTGGTGGTCGTACGAGGTGGGCGCGGGCAGCGCGTGGGTCGCCGAGCGCGACGGCGAGATCGCGGGCTTCGCGGCGTTCGGCGCACGCGGCTTGAGGTTTCCGTGGCTGCGCGCGTGGCGCGACCGCGACGACACCGGCATCTTCGGACCGTACGGCGTCGCCGGAGCGCAGCGCGGTACCGGCCTCGGTGAGGTGCTGCTGACGGCCGCGTTGTGCGGGTTGCGCGCGTCGGGGTATTCGCGCGCGCTCATCCCCGCGGTAGGATTCGAACGCCTCGTCGCAGCGTACGTGCGGCGCACGGGCGCGACCGTCGCCGACGAGTTCGGCTACGACACCGGCCGTTTTCGCGCGACGATCCTCGCGTCGGGCGCGGGGACGAACGCGCGCAGCGTGCTCGAGCGCGTGCGCGACGGGCGATTATCGTTGGACGTCGGCGCCGTCGTCGCGAACGATCCGCGCGCGGGCGCGCTCGATGCGGCGCGCGCGCACGGCGTCGACGCGGTCGCCGTCGCGTGGGACCGGGCGCATGAATCGCGCGCGAGCTTCGACGCGCGCGTGATCGACGCCGTCGCGCGCACCGAGCCGCAGCTGGTGCTGCTGCTCGGCTGGATGCATCTGCTGCCGGCGGCGTTCTTGCGGCGCTTCCCGGAGACGATCAACCTGCATCCGTCGTTTCTGCCGCTCGAGCCGGCGGCGGACTCGGTGGTCGCGCCGGACGGCACGGTGATCCCGGCGCTGCGCGGCGCGCACGCGCTGCGCGACGCCGTGCGCGCGCAGGTTCCCTGGACGGGGGTCACCGTGCATTACGTCACCGAGGCGGCGGACCGCGGCGCGGTGCTGGTGCGGGTCCCGGTGCCGCTTGGCCGGCGCGACGGACGACGCGGAGCTTCGCGAGCGGCTCCGTCCCGTCGAGTTCGCGGCGGTGGCGGCAGCGATTCGGCGCTGGACCTTCGAACGGTAGGGGCCATGCCATTGCCGCTCGTGGTCGCCGCCGCCGTCGGGTGCTGCGGCGTGACCGGTGCCGTCCGCTCCGCCGACGGTGTCCCGCTGCGCGCGCACGTCCACGCAACGGGGTCCGTGCCCGTCGACACCGACAGCGATGCGCACGGCGACTTTCACTTCACCACGCCGGCCGGCGCGTATCGCGTCACGATCGTCGCGCCCGGCTACGCCGTCGCGGAGACCGACGTCGTGGTGCACGACGGCGAACGGCTCGACATCACGCTCGAACCGCTCGGTTCGGGCCGGCTGCGCGAGATCGGCCGCGTGGTGGTCGACGGCCGCCTCGCGGTACCGCACAGCACCGTGCCCACGCGCGAGATCACGCGGCTCGACCTCGATGCGAACGGCTACGACCGCATCATCGATGCGCTCGCGACGATACCGTCGCTCACGCTGACGCGGCCCGACGCCGGAACGGCGAGCGCGACGGCGGTCGTGTCGCTGCGCGGGCCCGATCCGTCGGAGACGCGCATCGCGCTCGACGGGCAGCTGCTCAACAACGCGAACACCGGCGATCTCGATCTCGCGTCGTTCCCCAGCTCCGTGCTGTCGGCGATCGACGTCAGCGAAGGGCTCGGTCCCGAGGACGCGCGCGGCTCGGATACGATCGGCGGCGAGATCAACCTCGTGTCGCTGCGGCCCACCGCCACGCCGCAGCGCATGGTGCGCCTGTCGGCCGGCTCGTTCGGCACGATGACGGCCGAGATCAACGCGACGGGCCGGCTGTCGCGCTTCGGCTATGCGCTGGCGCTGGGCAGCGCGCATTCCGGCGGCTACGTGCACGACTATCCGGTCACGCTGGAAGTCCCCGACGGCAGCGGCGGCACGACGAACGTCGCGACGCGCATCGGCTCCGCGACGTCGGTCGCGACGTCGCTCGTCAACCTCAGCTACGATTTCTCGCCGCGCTCCACGCTGCGGCTGCGCTCGCTGAGCGTCAACAGCGTGCGCGACGAAGGCGCCGCGCAGACCGCGCCCGTGGATCCCGCCGTCGATTCACCGGGCGCGGCGTTCGTCGGCAGTGGCCCGGAGACGTCCGCGCAGAGCATTCGCGCGACGCTCGGGAGCCTAACGATACCGCTGGGTTCGGGGACGCTCGCGGTCAGCACCGGATTGTCCAGCAACGCGACGGCCGTGACGCGCACGCTGCCCGACGCGGGCGCGTTCTCGCCGTACGACGTGTCGCTGATCGACCGGCTCGCGACGACGACCGCCGAATGGAGCCGCGCCGCGGGCACCGCGACGCTCGCGCTCGGCGCGCAGGCGCGCTCGGAGACGCTGACGTCGCCTGACCAATTCGAACGCACGCTGCGCGAGACGGGCACGCAAGTCTGGGTTCGGGCGGGCGCCGACATCGGACCGCGGCTGCGCGTCGCCGCCAGCGTCGTCTCGGCGCACTGGTCCACGTTCGGCACGAGCACCGACGGCCGCATCGGGCTCGCGCTGGACGACGGTCACAACGGGACGCTGCGGTTCGCGGTCGGTACCGGATTTCGCGCGCCGCTGCTCGCGGAGCTCTACACGCTACCCGCTGCCAGCTTGACGCCGGACGCGAACTGCGTCGGCGCGAACGGAAACGCGAACGAGCGCGCCGAGCACGCGACGGAGTACGAGCTGGGCTACGGCAAGCGTTTCGGTGCGACGACGGTCGACGCGACGCTCTACCGCACGAACCTGCGCGATCCGATCGAGATGTTCTACCCGCTCGGCACGACGTGTCCGCTGGATGCGATGGGCAACCCGATCAGCACGGTCGTCGCGCAGTCGTTTCCCGTCAACGTCGGCAACGTGGTCTACCAGGGCGGGACGCTGCGGCTCGCGCACCGCTTCGGCGCATGGTTCGCGACCGCCGAGTACGGCGTGAACGCGGCATATCCGACCGCGCTCCCCGACGTCGTCGCGGCGAACCCGACGTCCGGCTCGAACCTCGTCGTCGGCCAGCAGTTCGGCAGCATCCCCATCCAGACGTTCTCGTTCGGACTACGGTACGCGCGCAGCGGCCTGCACGGCGCCGCGAACGTCACCGCGAAGAGTGCGAACAACGAGCTCGCGCAAGGACGGTTCGCAACGGTGAGCGCCGCGCTGGGCAAGACGTGGAAGAACGTCGACGTCACGCTCGCGGGCACGAACTTGACGAGCGCCGTGAGCGGTCGCTTCACGCGGCTCGGCCTGGGCACGCCGTATCCGACGCCGTTCGGGCTCCAGCCGCGCGACGCGCTCGTGCTCGAGCCGGCATCGCTGCGCTTGATCCTGACGTTGCGCTGAGTGTGGACCACGACAACCTCGTCCGGCTCACCGTGCCCGTCGGGCCGGACGATCATGTGCGCGGCCCGGCCGACGCGCCGGTGACGCTCGTCGAATACGGCGACTTCGAGTGCCCGTACTGCGGCGTCGCGTATCCGGTCGTGAAGGCGCTCGAGCAGCAGTATGCGGGCCGCCTGCGCGTGGTGTTCCGCAGCTTCCCGCTGCAGCAGCACCGCCACGCGCAAGCCGCCGCCGAAGCGGCGCGAGTTCGCCGCCGACCACGGCAAGTTCTGGGAGCTGCACGATACGCTGTTCGAGCACCAGCGCGCGCTCGACGAGCCGCATCTGCTGGGCTACGTGCGCGCGCTCGGCCTCGACGACGCGGCGCTCGCGGAAACGCTGCGCGAGCACACGTACGCGGGCATCATCGACGACGTGAAGCAGGGCGGCGAGGACAGCGGGATCCCGGGCACGCCCGCGTTCTTCCTCAACGGCGTGCTGTTCGAGGACGATCCAGCGCGCGAGAACTTCGTGCACGCGATCGACTGGCTGCTGGAACGCGGCGATGTCCGTTGACGTGCAGCGCGTGCGGCGCGCCGACGCGGCGGAGCTGATCGCGGCGAATCAGTCCAGCGTCGCGTACCACGCGCCGTGGATCACGGGATTCACCGACCAGGCCGGTTTCGACACGTGGTTCGCGCGCGGAATCATCGGCCCCAACGTCTCGCTGATCGCGCGCGAGCGCCCGAGCGGCGCGATCGCCGGCGTCGTCAACCTCAACGAAATCGTGCTGGGCGCGTTTCGCAGCGCGTACCTCAGCTACTGGGGTTATGCAGGGTTCGGCGGCCGCGGCCTGATGACGCAAGCGCTGCGCGAAGCGGTGCGCTACGCGTTCGACGAAATCGGCCTCCATCGCGTCGAGGCGAGCATTCAGCCGGGTAACACGCGGTCCATCGCGCTCGTACGGCGCGCCGGCTTTTCGAAGGAAGGCTTCTCGCCGAAGCTGTTGTTCATCGACGGCGCTTGGCGCGACCACGAGCACTGGGCGCTCCTCGCCGGCGCGCCTTCAGCGTGACGGTGTCGGCGGCGCTGCGGGCGGGGAACGTCCAGAAGTCGCCGGCAGCGAACGTCTGACCGTCGAACTGCACGTCGATCCCGTCACCGAGCGAGATCCACGTGCCGGTGTGCACCGGATCGGTGTGCCGGTCCGAGTCCCGCTCGCCGTCGCGCGACCAGCGAAACGTCGCAGCGCCGGGTACCCCGCCGGTTTCGATGACGACGCGATAGAGCGGGTTCTCGAGCCCGGTGTAGCCATTGCGAACGGTCAGCGTCGACGCGTTTGCCGCCGCGTCGCGCCGCCGGCGGCGCAGACCGCGCGCGGCCCCGACGAACGCGATCGCGACCAGACCGATGATGATGCGAAAGATCATGCTACCTCGACCGGGACGAACGGCAGGTTCGGGTCGGCGACGAGCGTGCGCGGGTCGACGCGCGCGACGTCCGCGCGGCGTTCGGCGGCGGCGGCGATCATCGCGGCGTTGTCGGTGCAGAAACGGCGTTCGGGGACGAACGTCGCCACGCCGCGCTTCTTGCCGAGCGCGAGGAACGCCGATTGCAGCGCACCGTTCGCCGCGACGCCGCCGCTGAGCACGAGCGCGCGGTAGTCGCCGTCATCGAGCGCGCGCGCAACGCGATCCATCAGCACGTCGATCACCGCGGCTTGGAACGACGCGGCGACGTCCTCGCGCCGCACGCCCTTGCCCGCGTCGGATTCCAGGAAGTACCGCACCGACGTCTTCAACCCGGAGAAGCTCATGTCGAGCGTGCCCGCATCGGCGCGGTGGCGCGGGAACGCGAACGCTTTCGGATCGCCGTTGCGCGCGAGCGCCTCGAGCGCGGGCCCGCCCGGGAAACCCAGGCCGAGGAGCCGCGCGGTCTTGTCGAACGCTTCGCCCGCTGCGTCGTCGCGCGTCTTGCCGATCACGCGCAACCCGGTCGGCGACTTGACCTCGACGAGCTGCGAGTGACCGCCGGAGACGAGCAGCGCGAGAAACGGATACGGCGGCGGCTCGTCGCGTTCGAGAAACGCGGCGAACAGGTGGCCGTGCAGATGGTTCACGGCGTACAGCGGAAGCCCGGTCGCGAACGCGAGCGCCTTCGCCGCGGCGACGCCGACGACGAGGCTGCCGATGAGCCCCGGTCCCGACGTGACGGCGATCCCGTCGAGCGCGCCGAGCGCGACGCCGGCGCGCGTCAGCGCGTCGTCGACCGCCGCGGACAGCAGCGCGGCGTGGCGCCGCGAGGCGATCTCCGGCACGATCCCGCCGTACTTCGCGTGGAACTCGTCTTGGTTGGTCGAGACGTTGGCGAGAACGCGCACGCCGTCGCGGACGACGGCCGTCGCCGTGTCGTCGCAGGACGTCTCGATCCCCAGCAGCAGCACCTCCGATGGGACTCGTAGCGCCCTGCCGCCGGTTGCGTAGGGCTCCGGTCGTCAGCGCGGTGTCGTGTCGGGACCGCCGAGCGCGTCGTCTTCGAGCGACGCGTCTTCGAGCGCGACGACCGTTCGCTCCCCAAGGTCGAGGAACACGATGTGATCGGCTGCCGGCGCAGCATCGTCCGGCCGCACGCGATGTCGCCGCAGCCGGGCTCGAACGACGAGGAACGCGGCGCCCACCAGGACGACGACGACCAGACGAACGATCATAGCGGCTCCTAGTCAAGCGCGCACGTCCGATGGGACTCATAGCGTCCTCCCGCCGGTTGCGGTATGGTGCTCGGGTGCGCCTCGATCCGCGGTATCTCGCCGTCGCCGCCTGCGGCGGCAGCGCGTTCCTCGACATGTACGCGACGCAGCCGCTGCTGCCGGAACTGCGCGCGGAGTTCGGCACGGGCGAGGCGGCCGTCGGCGCGACGATCTCCGTCCTGACGTTCGCGTGCGCGCTCGCGGCGCCGTTCGTCGGCCCGATGGCCGACGCGATCGGCCGCAAGCGCGTGATCGTCAGCGCGATCCTGGGCCTCGCGCTCGTGACGTTCGCCGCGGCGGGCGCGACGACGCTGCACGCGCTGTTCGCGTGGCGCTTCGTGCAAGGCCTGTTCATGCCCGCGGTGTTCGCGGTGACGCTCGCGTACATCGCCGAAGAGTTTCCGGCAGAGGTCGGCGGGCGCGCGGTCGGCGCGTACATCGCCGGCAACGTCTTCGGCGGCTTTCTCGGGCGCTATGTCGCCGCGATCGTCGCGAGCCGCTGGGACTGGCACGTGGCGTTCGTCGTGCTCGGCGTGCTGAACCTCATCGGCGGCGCGATCGTGTTCGTCGCGCTGCCGCGCGCGACGCGCTTTGCGAAGCAGTCGTCCGCGCGCGATGCTCTACGCGCCATGGGCAGGTTCGCGCGAAACCCGGAGCTGCTCGCCACGTACGCCGTGGGCGGCAGCGTGCTGTTCTCGCTGGTCGCGGCGTTCACGTTCGCGACGTACCATCTGGCCGCGCCGCCGTTCGGGCTCGGCACCGTCGCGCTGGGCAACGTGTTCTTCGTCTATTTAGTCGGCGTCGTCGTGTCACCGCTCGCCGGCCGGCTCATCGACCGCGTCGGCCACCGCACCGCGCTGCTGCTCTCCGTCGCTACGAGCGCGGCCGGCGTGCTCGTCTCGCTGATCCCGTCGGTCGCCGCGATCGTGATCGGGCTGGGTATCATGTCGACAGGCGTGTTCGCCTCGCAAGCCGCGTCGCAAGGCTACATCGGCGTGATCGTGCACGAGCGCCGCTCCACCGCCGCGGCGCTGTACCTCACCGTATACTACACCGCGGGCGGTCTCGGTGCCGTGCTGCCCGCAATCGTGTGGTCGCGCGGCGGCTGGCCCGCAACCGTTGCGCTCGTGCTCGCCGTGCAAGCCATCGCCGCAGCCGTGGCCGCCGTGCTGTGGACGCGCCGCGGCAGCACCGCAGCCGTCGTGCTTCCGAGCGCCTAGCGCCGCGCGGCGACCTTCGCCGCGAGCTCGGCGGCGAACTCGTCGACCGTCACCGTGCGCTTCGCCTCGATGCCGCGTTCGTTGACGTTCACCGTGCCGTCCGCGAGCTCGCTCTTGCCGACGACGAGAATGTACGGCACTTTCTGCGTCTTCCAGTGGCGGATCTTGTAGCCGAGCTTTTCGTTGGACGCGTCGGCGTCGACGCGGAAACCCTGTGAGCGCAATTCGTCGCGAACGGAATAGGCGTAGTCGAGCTGGTGCTCGGAGATCGGCGCGACCACCGCCTGCACCGGCGCGATCCAGGCCGGGAAATTGCCGCCGAAGTGCTCGATGAGCACGCCGAAGAAACGCTCGAGCGAGCCGGCCAGCGCGCGGTGGATCATCACCGGGCGGTGGTCGACGCCGTCGGGGCCGCGGTACTTCAGGTCGAAGCGCTCGGGCAGCGTGAAGTCGACCTGCACCGTGCCGAGCTGCCACTTGCGGCCGATCGCGTCGTGCAGGTTGATGTCGAGCTTCGGACCGTAGAACGCGCCGCCGCCTTCGTCGATGCCGTACGGAAGATTGTGCGACTCGAGCGCGTTGCGGATCGCGGCCTCGGCGATCTCGTCGGTCGGACCGCGCAAGTCACCCGTGCGTGTACTCAAGAAATACTCGAAGCCGCTGAAATCGAACGCCTCCATCAAGCGCAGCGCCTCGTCGAGCGTCTGCTCGAACTCGGCTTGCAGCTGCTCGGGCGTGCAGAACAGATGCGCGTCGTCCTGGGTGAAGCCGCGCACGCGCGTGAGGCCGTGCAGCGTGCCGCTCAGCTCGAAGCGGTAGACGGTCCCGAATTCGCTGTAGCGCAGCGGCAGATCGCGGTACGAGCGCCCTTCATTTGCGTAGATCAGGATGTGGCCCGGGCAGTTCATCGGCTTGAGCCGGAAGCGCTGGCCCTCCACCTCGATCGGGCCGAACATACCGTGCGCGAAGTTCTCGAGATGGCCCGACGTCGCGTAGAGATCTTCGTGCACGACGTGCGGCGTGACGACGGGGAGATAGCCGCGCTCGCGCAGGCCGTCGCGAATGAACTGCTCGACGATGCCGCGCATCAGCGCGCCCTTCGGATGCCAGAAGATCAATCCGCCGCCGGCCATCTCGTCCACGTGATACAGATCGAGCTCGGCGCCCAGCTTGCGATGGTCGCGCTTCGCGGCTTCCTCGAGGAATGCGTGGTAGTCATCGAGTTCTTGCTGCGTGTCGAATGCCGTGCCGTAGATGCGCTGCAGCATCGCGTTCTTCGAATCGCCGCGCCAGTACGCGCCCGCGACGGATTCCAGCTCGACGGCGCCGATCGCGCCGGTGGAGTCCGCATGACCGCCGCGGCACAGGTCCGTGAACTCGCCGATCGTGTACAGCGTGATCGGTTCGCCCTCGGGGATACCCTGCGCGAGCTCGACCTTGTAGGGGTTGTCGCGGAACGCTTCGATCGCTTCGTCGCGCGTGACGCTGCGGCCGGTCATCGGATAGTTCGCCGCGACGATCTCGCGCATGCGCGCCTGCAGCTTCGTCAAGTCGTCCGGCGTGAACGGCGTGCCGCGGTCGAAGTCGTAATAGAACCCGTTCTCGATCGCCGGGCCGATGGTCGGTTTGGCTTCGGGGAAGAGGTCCTGCACGGCGTACGCGAGCACGTGCGCGGCGGTGTGGCGGAGGTGCGCGATGTCCACGCGGGGTCCGGTCGTCGAGGTCGTCACGCGCTCCTCTTCGCCGTAGGAGTTCGGCGCGCCTCACGCCGCACGTCGGCGTGACGAAATCGAAAGACTCCGGTACGATCCCCGGGTGATTCAAGCCGCCGACCACGAGCGCCACGGCGCCGGGACCCAAACGATCCGCGACCTCGTCCTCGGGATGGCGGACGGCCTTACCGTACCGTTCGCCCTCGCCGCCGGCGTCACGGGCGTGGTCGCGGCCAGCGGCATCGTCGTTACCGCCGGGCTCGCCGAGATCGTCGCGGGCGCCATCTCGATGGGACTAGGCGGCTACTTGGCCGCGCGCAGCGAGATGGCGCACTATGCCAAGGAATACGCGCGCGAGATTCGTGAGACCGAGGAGATCCCGAACGAAGAAAAAGCCGAGGTCGCTCAGATCTTGCACGGCTACGGCGTGCGCGAGCCGATCCTCGCGCGCGTCGTCAACGAGATCACGAGCGACCGCGAGCAGTGGGTCGAGTTCATGATGCGCAACGAGCTCGGCCTGGAACGTCCCGACGAGCACGCGGCACCGCGCAGCGCGGCGCTGGTCGGCGGCGGCTACGTGCTCGGCGGCATCTTCCCGCTCGCGCCGTACGTGTTCATCGCCAACGCGCACGAAGCGCTGTACTGGTCGATCCTGTGCACGTCGATCGCGTTGCTGCTGTTCGGCATGGTGCGCGCGCGCGTGCTGGCGACGCCGATCTTCCTGGGCGCGCTGCAAACGTGGTTCATCGGCGCGCTGGCCGCGGGTGCGGCGTACGGCTTGGCGCGGCTGGTGTCGCATGGCTCCGCGTGAGCGTACGACGCGCCGATGAAACGACGCGCCGGCCACGATAACGATTTCCTCGCTCCGATCCGCTCGCCGCGTCGTGCCGGGGATGGCGGAGTACCGCCGCGAAGCGTATCTCGATGGCGACTCCTTTTGCCTTGGTGAGACGCCTTGCCGTCGCGTGGCGCGGCGCCTCGCCGCGGAAGCGGCACTTCGCCAAGAACGTCGCGATCGGGCTGGTGATCTCGATCGGCCTGAGCTTCGTGGAGTCGAACGCCGTCGTGGCCAAACTCCGCGACGCAATCCTCACGATGCAGGTCGCGCAGTTCGGCGGGACCGGCGCCGCACCGGATGTGCTGTGGCTCGACGTCGACGAGGCGACGTATCGACGCTGGCACGCCCCGCCGGTCACGCCGCGCGACCGAATCTGCCGCCTCATCGACTTCGCGGTTCGCGGGAGCGCGCGCGTGGTCGTGGTCGACATCGACGTCACGCGCCCGTCCAGCTCGTCTGCCTTCCCTCCCCTCGAATCATGCGCGCCCGTGTCAGGACCCGTGGGTCGCGCGGCGCGGACAGCGGACGACGAGCTGAACGAGTATTTGCATCGGCATGCTCGCGCGTGTCATGGCGGCGTGCACGGGCATTGCACGCCGATCGTACTGACTCGCGAGCTCCGCACGTCGTTTCAGTCTGCGTACGCGGATGGCGCCGCAGCGCGCGTCCCGCGAGCGAGCTTCATCGAGAACGTGCCGCTCGGTCGCGATGCCGCCGTCGTGTGGAGCGCGCCGAACTTCGATTTCGACGATGACGCCATCATTCGACGCTGGCGCTTGTGGGAACCCGTCTGCGACCCGCCCGCCGTCGTGGGCTCGACTGAGCTACTCGCCGCGGGCCTCTTCGCCGGACGCCGCGTCGGTGATTTGCAGACGGCGCTGGACGAGTTGACCCCCCAATGCGTGTCAAACCAGGCTGCGGCGGCCCCCGCCGCGTCGCCGCGGCGCGAGGTCGATCTCGACATCGGGTACCGGCTGCACCTGACGACCGATTCGCTAGAACGCCGCTTTTTCTATCGGATCGCGTGGGACGCCGCGCGCGGCCGCCCCTCGATGGCGGCGTTCGTTCCCGCGCACCTCATCACCGAGGCTGACCCGCAGCATCCGTTCGACCCGGCGATTGCCGCGGGTCGCGTGGTCGTCATCGGCGGAAGCTATGCCGACAACCCCGATTTTCATCGCACGCCGCTCGGCACGATGCCGGGATCGCTCGTGCTCATCAACGCGATCGAGGCGCTCATCACGGACGATCACGTCCGCGAGTCGCCTTGGTGGTTACGCATTCTCGTCGAAACCGTTCTGGTCGCCTTCGTTGCCGGATTGTTCTTGTATCTGCGGCCCCGGCGAGCGATGCTGGCGTCGTCCGTGCTCGTCGCGGGGCTGGCGATGACGGCGGGGTATCTCTTCTTGGATCGCGGTTATTGGATCGACCCTGTGCTGCCGCTCGTCGGCATCCAGCTCCACGAATTGCTCGCCATCATCGAACACCGCGCCAAGACCGAAGGGACGTCATGACGACCGTGCGACCTCTGCTCCTCACCGTGGCCGTGGCGGCGACGGTCGCTGCGCTTGCGACGAGCGCTGCCCGCGCCTACGGCGATCCGCCGATCACGCGATACGTTCTGACGTTTTCGGGTCCGGACTCAGCGTGGGAGATCGATCGCGGGGCCGAACGCTTGGCGCCGAAGCGCGGAATGCCGCTAAAACTCGGCGACTGTGTGGTACTGCATGGCGCGGGCGTTGCGCACGGTGACGTCGCACCGCTCCTTACGGTGATCGCAGACGGGCGCGAGGTCGACGTGAACCCCGCGCGCCCGCGCTACTGCTTGCAGGACGAACCGCACGGCAACCGGGTCGCACTCGCCATTGCGAGGACGTTTACATCGCTCGCCTCGGTGTTCCACGATGCAGAGCGCGCGTACGATCAGCAGAGTTCCGTCCCGATGACGACGCGCGGGGGTGGGCGGGTCAACCGCCCGTTGGTTCGGGTGCTCGACGACGACCGCCAGCGGCTCGCGCCGGGAACACGAGCGCTCGCGATCGGCTGGTCGGCGGGCACGCCGCCGTACGCCGTCGTGCTTTCGCGGGGCGGGACCGCAGAAGGTCTCGCGCGCGCGGAAACGGCGACACCGCGCGTCCGTCTTCCGGCAGTCGACCTTCCTCCCGGGACATATCAGATCGCCGTCACCGACACCGCCGCGCTCACGACCATCCATCGCTTCATCGTCGTTCCCGCGCGTGAAGTCCCGCGCGCGGCGCCCGACGTCGCAATCGTGCTGGACGACGCGGAACTGTCCCCTGACGTGCGCGCCGCGTTCGACGCTGCGCGGCTGATGGCGCATCCGAGTGATGCGTGGCGTTTCGAGGCGTATCAGCGCGTTGCCGATCACGGCGCCGGCTCGGCACTCGCGGCGCGGCTCATCTTCGAGTTGGAAACCGAGTGACGGCGTGACTGCGCGCGTTGGGTGTGCAGTACTCCTCATCGCGACGATCACGGGCTCGCCCAGGCTCGGGGGCAGCGTCGAAGCGACCTCGCCGTCCGCGCCGCCATCCGCGACATCGGTGCCGGCCTCCGATACCGACTTGGCGCGGCAACTCGCAACTGGGTCCAAAGCATTTCAGGAAGCGGACTACGAGCGAGCGGTGCAACTCTTTCTTGCCGGCGCCGCGAGCGCCCGACGTCGCGGCGATACGAGAGATGCCGCGATCTTTCTCAGCAACGCCGGAGTGGCGTACGAAAAACTGGCGCGGCACGACGAGGCGCTTGCGTCGCATCGCGAAGCGCTGGCGATCGATCGCGCGAACGGCAACTCGCGCGGCGAGGCGAACGATCTCGGAAATCTCGCGACCGTGTACCGCGGCACGCGGCGTTACGCCGATGCGCTCGCGTCGATTCAGGAAGCGCTCGCGATCGATCGCGCGTTGGGCAACGCCGCGGCGGAGCTTGCCGACGCGGGCGAGGAGGGTCGCATATTACAAGCGCTCGCGCGGTTCGACGACGCGTTGATTTCGCAACGCCGCGCGTTGGTCATCGCGCGCGCGCGGCACGATCGCGTTGCGGAGGCGACGATCCTTGACGATATAGGGACGATCGATGCGGACGCGGCCCGATACGACGAGGCCCTCGCCGCACATCGCGCCGCGTTGGCGATCAACCTGGCTCTGCACGACCGCGATGCTGAGGCGAACGAGCTCGGAAACATCGGCAAGGTGCTCAACGAGCAGGACCGTTACGCGGCGGCATTGACGATGTTCAAGCGTTCGCTGGCCATCCATCGTGAGACGCACGACCGCGCCGACGAATCCGTTGACCTCGCCAACATCGGCCACGCTCTCGAGCATTTGGGGCTTCTGCCCGACGCGCTCGATGCCCGCCGGGAGTGGCTCGCGCTCGCTCGCGAACGTCTCGATCGCGTCGGCGAGATGAACGCGCTCACTCGCCTAGCGCACGTCTTTACGCGGCTAGGCCGCTACACGGAGGCGCAGGATGCCCTGCGGCAAACGCTCGCGGGCTTCCGCGATCTCAAGGACCGTTCGGGCGAAGCGCTGGCGCTAAAATTCAGCGGCGACCTGAACACCGTCTTAGGTCATGACGCTGAAGCCTTGACGGCGTACCAAGCGTCATGGGCGATCCATCGCGACACCGGTTCGACGAACGCCGAAGCCGGCGATCTCGCCGACATCAGTGGCGTGTACGTGCGCATCGGCCACCCGGAGCTGGCCTTGGCCGCGCTCGATCGGGTCCGCGCTGGCGGACGTACCGCGCTGGAGCGGCGGAGTGAGGCGACGACCTTGAGCGCGCTCGGGAACGTGTACTCGGGGATGGGCCGCTATCGCGACTCCCTCGTCGCTTACGCGAAAGCGCTGCGGATCGAGCGCGAGATTCACAACCGGATCGGCGAGGCGATCGATCTCGTCAACATCGGTTACGCCGACAGCGCTCTGCGGCGTTACGACGACGCTCTCACCGCGCATCGGCGAGCCCTCGCAATTTCCCGCAGCGTTCATAACGAGGAGTTCGAGGCCAACGCGCTCCTCTATCTTGCGCTGACTTACAGTCTTGCGGGCCACGACGTTGCCGCGCTCCCCTTCGCCACAAAGAGCGTGGCGTTGAAACGCAAGCTGGGATCGGCGACGCTGTGGCAAGCACTGAGCCTGCGCGCTCTCGCCGAAGCAAGCAGTGGACCGCGCTTCGAACGCGCCGCTCGCGCGGATTATGACGCTGCGCTCGACCGCATTGAAACCGTGCGTGCGGGGATCGCGGACGATCGCGACCGAACGCCGTTCTTCGTAACGACGCTGGACACGTACGACGCTTACATCGCTTTCCTCGCGAAACAGCACCGGCGCGCCCCGGCGATCGGCGACGACCGGAGAGCCTTCGACGTGTTCGAACGCAAAGCGGCGCGCGCAGCGCTCGAGCAGATCGCGGCGAGCGCCGCGCGGCATTACACGGGCGTCCCGTCCGCCGTCGTCCAGCGCGACGAAGCCGCGGATGTCGCCGTCAAGACGGCGCGCGACCTCTACAGCGGCGTTCTCGTCAACACGCCCGCCGACCAAGCCGCGATCCGGTCGGCACAGAGCCGCGTCGATACGGCGAACCACGAACGAGCGGCGCTCGACGCCGAGATCCAAGTCCGTTATCCGGCGTATCACGGGCTGCGCCGTCCACGTCCGATTCGCGTCGAGGAGCTGCAACGCGACGCGCTCGCGCCGGGCGAGCTGATGCTCGTCTACGATGTGCTGGACGAGGGTAGCGTATTGTGGACCGTTAGTCGCGACGGTTTCCACCTGTACCCTTTGCCGGGCCGCCGCGTCCTCGACCCCGCGGTCGCTCGCGTCACAAGACATGTCGACGCAATCGAGGCGGGCGGGACGACGCCGTCGCGCGACATCGGCGGATTCGCCGCCGACAGCTACGCGCTGTTCCGGATGCTCGTCCCGAATGGCGCGGCCGCCGCGCTTCGCACGGCGACCAGCGTGATCGTCGTGCCATCCGGCCCGCTGTACCGCATACCATTCGCCGCGTTGGTTTCACGTGACCCCGCACGCGACCCGGGCTTGCGGTATCTCATCCACGACGTTCCGATATCGTACGTTCCGTCGGCGTCGCTCCTTGGGATCGAGCGGCGCTCGTATGGAGCGCACGCACGGGCCCGCGCATCGTTCTTGGCGTTTGCCAATCCGACGTTTCCGCAGCGCGGTGTGTCCTCTGCCGTGGCAGGCCGCGACGTCCGCCCAGACCTGCAATTCGAAGCCATGCGATCCGTCGTGCGCGTCGGCGCGAATCCCGCGGCGGCGGCCGGAACGTTCGCGGCGCTCCCGGGCACCGCGACCGAAGCCGAGGCAGTTCGCAGCGTGCTGGGCGCACCCGTTCGAAGCGTCGTCGCGGGCGACGATGCGACCCGCCGGCGCGTGCTCCAGATGAATGCGAGCGCTGAGCTCAAGGACTACCGCTATGTCTTGTTCGCAACCCATGCCGTCCTTCCAGACCAGATTGCGGGCCTGACGCAGCCGGCGATCGTTCTGGCGCATCCCGAACTGGGTGACGGGTTCCTGACAATGGCGGACGTGTTCGACCTCTCGCTCGACGCCGATCTCGTGATGTTGTCGGCGTGCGACACCGGCGTGGTCGCGAATCCGCGCGGTGAGGGTATCAGCGGACTCACGCGAGCATTTTTGTTCGCGGGAACCCCTGCGATTTCGGTCACGCTGTGGCAGGTCGACGACGACGCGGCGCCGCGGATCACGCCGCAGGTTTTCGCAGCAATGCGTTCTGGAGCGACTGCTGCCGAAGCGCTGCGCCGGGCCCAAATCGCGATGCTCGCGTCGAGTGACGTGCGGTCTCGCCATCCGTTCGAATGGGCGCCGTTCGTCCTCTTCGGCGACGCGGGCCGCGGCAAGGACTCGCCCCTGGGGGCCCCGAACGCGCCCGCAAAAGCTAACGAAAGGTAACCTATGCTGAGATATCTCTCCGGGTGTGTTGCCATTGTCCTCGCGCTTTCGCCGATGGCGAACGCCGCGGACTCGTTCAGCGGCAAGTGGCGAGCAAGCATGGCATTCAACGGAATGAACTGTCAGCTCGACCTCGCGATGTCGCCGGCCAAGACGTACACCGAGGCAATCCACTGCGGCCCGTACGTGACGTCTCAGGACGGCGTGTACACCGTTTCTAAAGGCGTCTTGGGATTCGACGTGCGGCGGTGGTCGCCCACGCGGCAGTGGATCGTGGAGCCGTCTGCCGGGGCGGGGCATTGGGAGCCCACCGGCAAGCCGCCGGGCGGCTCGTACAAATACGCATTCCCGACCCCGAACGCGTTGAGCTTGCACGATATCAATACCGGCGCCGACATCACCTTTCACCGGGTGCAGTAGCCCGCGCAAAACGAAACGCGGACACGACGCGCGCGCCACGTGATCCGACGGGGCACGAGAAGCGCGCCGGAATCCGCCCGTAAGCCCGCATGACGGTGACCTGTCCGTGGTGTAACGCCATCGCGCCGACGGGCGCCGCCTTCTGTCCGAACTGCGGCCGTCAAGTCGCGGGCACTGGCGCTGCCGGTGCGCCGCGGCCCCCGACACCGCTGCCGGCGGAAGCGGTGCCCGGCCCGCGGTGGCAAACGAACTGTCCGACCGTCGCGTAGAACGTGGCATCGCATCTCTTGATCCTTGGGATCGCGAGCCTGCTGTGCACCGCCGCCGCACTGTGCGCGGTGGTCTTCGCGATACGGCGCCGCCGAATGCCGCTGCGTGCCTGTGGCGTTGCGGTCACCGCGCTGAGCGGCATGATCATCGCCGACGCGATCGTCGCGCCGCTCCGTTCGGATAATCCCGCGATGGTGACGATGCAGGCCACGCAGCCGAAAGCTGTCGCGACCAGAACCCCCGCGGCGACGCCCGCGCCTGCGCCGACTCAGGCGGTCGTGAAGACCGATACCGGGGCGCTACGAAACTTCAGCACGTCGTGGGCGGAAGTGGTTCGCGTAAGCGTCGCGGCGCTGAAAGCGCATGATGCAGCGGGCGAGTATTTACAGAACGAAAACATTCCGGACGCATCGCGCGAGCTGAAAAACTGCCAGGCTAGCGCGAGCGGCATCGTGAGCTCTTCCTTCCACCTTCGGCTCGATACCGAAAACGGCTCCGATCGGGCCTTGTTAACCGCCATCAAGAAGGTCGGCGACGGACTGGGAAGCGTGTGCCGGTCGGCCCAGCACTATCTCGCCACGAAGTCGCCGTCGGACTTCTCCGATGCGAAAACGCACTTTGCGAACGCCGTGGAAGGAATCTTTCAGGCGGAATCCCTGGCGCGCTCGAAATACCAACGATTGGGCGGCGATCCCGATACGTTGCTCAGCTTCAGAACCGCGCTGCGCTGACAGACAAGAACCCGCATGGTTAGCGGGTTTCTTGCTTGGTACGATGGTGGGCAGCAGAAGGATGAACTTCTGACCACTACAGTGTCAATCCGAGGTCGTTACCAAACAAAGCCCGTGGTTGCGCCATTTTTATGAAACTAGCCGCCTGAAACACCATTTCGTACACCATTCCCAACGGGTTTCAGGGTGGCGCCAAGGGTGTCGAAATGATTTGTGGCCGCGACCTTTTCGCGGTCCGCAACTCAGAACTGCTCGGCCTTTTTTCTGGGTTCGCACCTTATTCGGCTGTTTTTCAATTTTGCTCCGCGCGGGCGTGACCCTAAACACGGATGCCGAGCGAACGCCGTCGCCTCTTGGGTGAAAAGAACGAGGGCCGCGCGATGCGCGGCCCTTGTCTTTGCGTAGAATCCGAGTCGGGGCTTTCGGTTTAGCCGTCGTGGCCGTCGTGCCCGTCGTGCCCGTCGTGCCCGTCGTGCCCGTCGTGTTCGGAATTGTCGCCACCCTCGCCGCAGGATGCGTCGTTCGCGTTGTGGAGCCAGGGCGCGAAGGTGACGTTTGCGGTTACCTTATCTCCGGAACCCGTTCCGACCGGGCCCGGTCCGTTCGCGGCGCCCCACCAGTTGTTCGTCGCGTTGACGTTGAACGCGCTCTCGTTGTCCACGCCGAACGCCGTATTGCCGGTCAGGCGGTTGCGATTCGCCACGACGGTGTCGGCGGCGGCGACGGCACCGGGTCCGACCCTTACGCCGTTGACGTTGTTGTGCAGATTGTTCCCGGTGATCGTGACGGCCGAATTCGGGCCTTTGGCGAAAAAGTTCGACAGGTTGACGGCCGAGCCGGCGGAGCTCACCGTGTTGCAGCTGACGAGAATATTGCTGTCATTGCCGCCGATGTAAATCGCAGACGACTGGCCGTCCCCCGTCACCGTATTGCCGGCGACGAGCGCGTGGTTCGTCTTGAACAGCGAGACGAGCGTCCCATCGCCGTTGCTCTTGTTGCCGGTCACGGTGATGTTGGAGTTACCTTCGATGATCGTGATATCGGCGTTATAAATCGCTCCGTTCGCACCGCCGAAGGTGTTGTTGGCCAGAAGCACGTTTTGAACGGGGCCGCTGTTCGCCTGGAAACCGTCACCGGCCGTCGCCGTCGACTTGACCAGATTTTGATTGAAGACGGTGTTGTTCGTGTTGAAGGACGCCGCGCGACCGGGGTTGTTGACGATGTTGTTTTTGATCGTTTCGCCGGAGTTGGCGCCCATCATCACGATCGCGGCGGTCCCTTGGCTCACGGGTCCGTTTAGCGTGAACCCGTCGACCGTGACGCTGTTCGCGGAAATCGTGACGTCGGGGCCGAGGCCGCCGTTGATTGCCGATTCGCTGCCGCGGGGAGCGCGCGCGTCGTGGCCCGCCTGCGCTCCGCGCAACGTGAGCGTGCGCGCGATGTTGACGTTTTCGGTATAGGATCCGGGCGCGACGTTGATCGTCGCACAACCGGATGCATTGACCGCTGCCTGGATGGTCGGGTAATCCGCGGGGACGTTACAGCTCGGGCCGCCGATCGATAAAGCGACGCGGCCTTGTCCCGACGGGCTGATCGCAGAACCTGCACCGGGAACAGCGGAGTTGCTGCCACCGCCGCTGCACGCGGAGATTCCGATCACGGCCGCGATCAGGAGAGCCGGCCGATAAATTCGTCGCATGGTCAACCTCGTGCGCTCGATGGCGAAAAGAGCGGACCCGAACGGGTCCGGCGCCGATTGATTGCAGGGCTAGTGAGCGATCCCTTGAGTATTTAGTCCTGGGAAGCGCGAACGGCGCTGCTAGCGGCACGTCCGGCATAGACGGCCGAAGCTGAACCCAATCGGCCAGGTGGGGCCAACGAAGATCGCACGCGTTCAGGTCTCTCGCCTAATCCTGCGGTAAGCCCCCGGCTCGCCACTCTCGTACTAGCACCGCGTAACCTCGTGAATGGCGATCGGGCCGGAGCAAATGTGCGTATAATCGCCGGTTCTGCTTGCCTCTTCGGTCACTGTGTTCGCATGCGCGGTCGCGTACCTCGGTCGACCCCGGCGCACGACACAACGCAAACCTCCATATGCAACCGGAATATTTTGCTCAAGAGACGCCCGGGAAGGTCAGCGGATGTCTTGATTGGCTTTCCATGTAAACGTCGCCATCTATAACGAGCGCTTTATCAGGCCCGTTTCGTAGATCACTGCAACCTCACGGGCACCGCGCGGCGACGCCCGCTTGTCTGGGGCTAACGTCGGCGCTTGTTACGACAAGCCGAGAAAGACAACCCACAATGTCGCGGCGACGGTCGCGACGACCGCGAAAACGTCCTTCGACGCCGGATCATCGTACGTAATTGACATCTGGCTCCTGTACGCTGGGACAACAGCCGGGAACATGACGACAAAAAGCCGCGCGCATAGTGACGCCGCCCAGCCTGCGAGGATCACCAGCGAAGCCTTCGCGCGAGAGGTGGAAAGTCGAATTACCTCGCGGTCAGTCAGGCGGGATTCACCGAACGTTACATCGATCGAGGCGCCGAAGTTCGTTTGCCGTACGTCAGCGACTGGAAATTAAGTTGGATCAAAAAAAATCAAGCGTTCAACCGGTAACCGTAGGCTACTCCCGTCGTCGGCTTTCTATGGTAAACCGCCTTGGCCCAGCGAACAAACTGAGCGATCGGAGCGGCTTGGACACTTTCGAAGGTGGCCGCGGCGGCTCAGATCGTACAACTTCTGATAACCTCGGCCGAGATGTTCAGCGGTGTACAGGCGTGCTTCGGGCGGCGGGGTTGCTGTCGATGTCTTGTACTTTACCGCACATCTGAGAAATGAAGAAACCCTGCCGTAACAGGGTTTCTCGGTCATTCCCGGTCCTACCAAATGGTGGGCGGCAGAAGGATTGAACTTCTGACCTCTACAGTGTCAATGTAGCGCTCTCCCACTGAGCTAGCCGCCCGTCCAAGGGGTGAGTCTACCGGATATCGCGCGCCGCGTCAAACCCCTGCGCGAGACGCTTGCTTCGGCCTCAGCTCGCGGTGCGGCGGCGCAGCAGCCCGCCCAACCCGCCCGGCACGAACAGCACGAGCACGATGAACAGCACGCCGAGCAGAAACAACGGCTCCGAGAGCGGCACGCGCAGCACGCCCGGCAGCGACTGCACCGTGCCCGTGTTGGCCAGCGCGACCAGCCGGAAGTCGAGATACTCGTACACGACGCCGCCCAGCACCGCGCCCCACAGCGTGCCGACGCCGCCGAGCACGACCATCACCAGCAGCGCGAGCGTGAAATCGGCGGTGGTCACCTGCGGGTTCGCGCCGCCTTGCAGCAGCAGGTACACGACGCCGGTCGCGGACGCGAGAAACGCCGACAGCACGAACGCGCCGAGCTTGTAGAGATACGGGTTGAGCCCCAGCACCGACACGCGCCGCTCGTTCTCGCGGATCGCCTGCCACACGCGGCCCGCCGGCGAGTTCACCGCGAGCCACGCGATCGCGTACACCACGAGCAGCAGCGCGAGGGCGATCCAGTACAGGTTGTGCGTATTCGCGACGCCGACCAGCCCCGCGGGAAGAACGCCGCCGCCGAGTGCGAGGCCCTCTTCGCCGCCGGTGAGCCCGGCCGGGTTCTGCATCACGAGGATCGAGCCGGCTTGCGCGAACGCGAGCGTGACCATCGCGAACGGGATGTCGCGCATGCGCAAACAGACCGCGCCGAGGATAAGCGGAAGGACCAGCGAGACGACGGCCGTGAGCGCGAGCGCCGCCGGCAGCGACCAGTGCCACCGCGTCAGCGCGATCGCCGTGACGTACACGCCCGTGGCGAAGTAGAGCGCGTGCCCGAACGACAGCAGCCCGACGTAGCCGAACACGAGATCGTAGGTCAGCGCGAGCGCGCCGAACACGAAGCACAGCCCCAGCAGGTTGAGCGTGCCCGGCGCGTTGAGCGCGCCTTCGAACACGCCCGGCAGCGCGACGCCGATCGCGGGCAGCGCGACGAGCACGACCAGCACCACCGCGAGGGTGATGCGCACGCGCGGCGTCATCCCGATGCTCCCGAGAAGCCGCCTGGCCGCACCAGCAGCACGACGGCGAGCAGCAGCACGACGGAGAAGTCGCCCACGCCGGCAGCGCCGTAGAAGTTGAGGAACTGCTGCAGCACGCCGACGACGACCGCCGCGAGCGCGGAGCCCGTCACCGAGCCCAGCCCGCCGATGATCACGACGATGAACGCGAAGATCAGCATCGACGTCCCGCGGCCGGGATCGATCGTGCCGTAGTACGTCCCGGCGAGCATCCCGGCCAGGCCCGCGGCCATGCCGCCGATCGCGAACACCAGCGTGAACGCGCGCTGCACGTCGATCCCCAGCGCCTGCACCATCGCGCGGTTCTCGACGCCCGCGCGCACGATCAGCCCGAAGCGCGTGCGGCGCAAGAAGAAGAGCAGCAGGCCGAACACGATCGCGGCGATGACGATCACCAGCAGCCGCGTGTTCGGGATGTTCGCACCCAGCGACGGTCGTCGTGGTCGTCATCCAGCGCGGGGAGCTGGAGCGTCTTGGGATCGCTGCCGAAACCGCCTTGCACCAGCGAGATCGTCGCGAGCGCGAGCCCGACCGTCACCAGCACTTGCCCGACGTGGCGCGCGTAGAGCGGCCGCACGAGCACGACCTCGGTCAGCGTCGCGAACACGCCGCCGACCACGTATCGCGACCACGACGGCGACGATCCACTGCACCTCCGGCGACGCACCGCCGACGAGCCGCATCGCCGACCAGCCGGCGTACGCCGCGACCGTGAAGAACGCGCCGTGCGCGAAGTTGAGCACGCGCATCAGGCCCCAGATCAGCGACAGGCCCGCGGCGATCAGGAAGTAGAGCGCACCCAGCCCGAGACCGGTGATCAGCAGCAGCGCGAACGTGGTCACGTCAGTGGCTCCCCGCCGCGGCGAGGCCGAGATGTTTGCGCGCGAGCGCCGGATCGCCCATCAGCTGGTCGACGTCGCCGGTGAACGACACGCGCCCTTGGTCGAGCACGACGACGTCGCGCACGAGGCTGTGCGCGACGCTGAGGTTCTGCTCGACGAGCAAAATGGTTGCGACCTCGGCCGCGCGGCGCAGCGCATCGACGACGTGCCGCACGACCAGCGGCGCGAGCCCCTTGGTGGGCTCGTCGACCAGCAAGATGCGGTTGTCGCCGTTGAGCAGCGCGCGCGCGAGCGCGACCATTTGCTGTTGCCCGCCCGACAGCGTCCCCGCTTTTTGCGCCGCGCGCTGCTTCAGCTCGGGGAACAGCTCGTACACCAGATCGTAGCGCAGCGGCGCGCCGGCGCGTTCGGCGAGGCGAAGATTCTCTTCGACGGTGAGGCCGGCGAACACGTCGCGGTCCTCGGGCACGTAGGCGACGCCGCGCCGCACGATCTCGTGCGTCGCGAGCCGCGTCGTCTCGTTGCCGTCGAACACCACGCTGCCGGTGCGCGTCACCATGCCGAGGATGCCGCGCAGCGTCGTCGTCTTGCCGACGCCGTTGCGCCCGAGCAGCCCGGTGATGCCGCCGCGGCGCACGCCGAACGACACGCCTTGCAAGATGTGCGACTCACCGAAGAACACGTTGAGGTCGCGCACGTCGAGCAGCGTGTCCGTCGCGACGGCGGGTTGCGCCGGGGCGGTCACAGCGGATCCCCGAGGTACGCGGACTGCACCGTCTCGTTCGCAATGATGCGTTCCGGCGTGTCGATCGCCAGCAGCGAGCCGTGGTGCATCACCGCCATGCGGTCGGCGAGTTCCATCACGAGGTCCATCCGGTGCTCCACCATGAGCACCGTCTTGTGCTGGTCGCGGTGGATGCTGCGGATCAGCGCCATCATCTCCGGCACGTCCTCGACGGCGAGCCCGGCCGTGGGCTCGTCGAGCAGCACCACCTGCGGGTCGCCGCACAACAGGATCGCGAGGTCGAGCTTGCGCTTCTCGCCGTGCGAAAGCGACGCGGCTTTCGAACCGGCACGCGCCTCGAGCCCCACCGACGAGAGCGCCGCGCGCGCGCGTTCGAGCGGCTGGACTTGTTTGTCGGCGAGCGTCCACACCTGGTTCGAGCCGCCGAGAAACGCCTGCGCCGCGAGCCGCACGTTCTCCAGCGTCGTCAGCTCGGCGAAGATCGTCGACGTCTGGAACGTGCGGCCGATCCCCAGCCGCGCGCGCACGTACGGCGGGGCGGACGTGATGTCGTTGCCGCGGAAGACGATGCGCCCCGTAGTGGGGCGCGTGACGCCGGACAGCAGGTTGAACAGCGTCGTCTTGCCGGCGCCGTTGGGCCCGATGATCACGAGGAACTCGCCCTCGTTCACATCGAGCGTCACGTCGTCGACGATCACGGCGGCGCCGATGCGCAAACCCAACCCGGCGGTGGACATCACCGCGGCGCGCGCCGTCTCGATCACGGGGTTATTTGAACGGTTTCACCGGCGGCGACACGGCGCCCAGCGGGATCGTGCGCACCAGATGCGGCTCCATGTTCGAGCCCGAGCCCTCGAGCTTCGCGACGAACATCGGCTGCAGCATCGCGTGGTCCGCCGCGCGGATCGTCTGCATGCCCTTGGGCGCTTCGAACGACCAGCCTTCCAGCGCGGAGATCATCTTGCCGACGTCCTCGCCGTCCGCTTTCTCGATCGCGTGCACGATCATCTCGGCCGCGACGAAGCCGTCGGGATCGAAGAGGTCGGGCACTTTGTTCTGCTTCTTGAGCGCCGCGACGAGCGCGTCGTTCGCCTTGCTCTTCGGCGCGCGGTAGAAGTAGTGCGACAAGAACTGGATCTTCGTCGCGGCCGCGCCGAGCGTCTCGTACGACGAGCGCTGGTCGAGCCCGCTCACCACGCGCGTCGAGCCGAACACGCCGGAGTCGTCGAGCGCCTTCCACATCGCGGGTGCCGTCGCGCCGGCCCACGCCGGGAACAGCAGATCGGGCTTCGCGTCCTTGATCTTTTGCGCGAACGGAGCGAAGTCGTTGGCCGAGAGCGGCGCGAGCACCGCGGTCACGTCCGCGCCGCCGCCGCCGAGGATCGCGCGCACGGCGTTCGCGTTGGCTTGGCCGAACGCGGAGTCTTGGGCGAACACGGCGACCTTCTTGCCGCGCACGTTGTTGCCGATGATCGTGCCGGCGGTCAGCACGTCCTGATACGTCTGGCGGCCCGAGCGGAACGTGTTGCGGTTGTTGCCGGTGATCGTGTCCGCGGCGGCGGGGCCGGACACGAAGAGAACGTTGTTCTCCTTCGCGATCGGCGCGATCTGGAGCGCGGCGCCGGACGCAGTGGAGCCTCCGATGATCTTGTAGCCCTGGCCGATGAGCTCTTTGGCGGCCGCGACGGCCTTGGCGGGATCCGTTGCGTCGTCGCGCTCGGTGACGACGATCTTGTGGCCGCCGGCCATGCCGGTGTGGTTGGTCGCGTAGTCGAGGCCGATCGCAAAGCCTTCGGCGTATTGCGCGCCGTACGACGACAGCAGCCCGGTCTTCGAATAGATCAGCCCGACGTTCACGGGCGACTTCGTCCCGGCGGCCTGCGCCGGAACGGCACCGCCGAGCGCGACCAGCTCGACGACCAGCGCCGACGCCGTCAGCGCCGCGAGCACTTCACGTATCCTCAAGACTTTTCTCCTCGTAATCGCCCACCGGTGATTCGTTCGGTGGCGCCGTGCGTCGCAATACACCCGAGCGATAGCAATCTCTTGCATCCAGGCGGCTGCTGGCGAAATCGTTACGTGGAAGACGCTCGCCGGCGTCCGGCGGGATCGCACGGCGAGCGAGGCGTCTCGGCGGGCTGTTAGCCCTTTTGCTGTTTGACCGGTTTTTCGGAGCGGTTCAGGACCAGGATGC
This sequence comes from Vulcanimicrobiota bacterium, assembly GCA_963791645.1. Classification (GTDB taxonomy): domain Bacteria; phylum Vulcanimicrobiota; class Vulcanimicrobiia; order Vulcanimicrobiales; family Vulcanimicrobiaceae; genus Vulcanimicrobium. Next base: position 85,222 of record CAWBTJ010000082.1, read on the forward strand.
GGTCCGCGTGGCGTGCGCCGAGCAGCTTCTGGTCGTAGTAGACCTTGACGAGCTGGCCGGAGTGGAGCGACTTCATCTGATACGTCGTCTTGCCGTCGGAGGAGAAGACTTGATCGAAGTGCGGGACGAGCAGGAAGCCCAGCTCCTTGCCGGTCTTGTCGTCCTTGATCTTGATGTTGCTCGACGAGATGTGGACCAGGGTGCCTTCGACCCACGCCGAGCCGACTTTGGCGGCCTGCGCGGGGGCAGGCGCGACGACGGCGGTCGCCACGGGGACTGCCGCGATGAGAGCTGCGAGAAAATAAGTACGCATACCGAGGGTGTACCCGCTACGCGGCTTTTTTTCGTCCCGACGGCGAGCGCTTGGCACGTTTCGCCTGGCGGACGGACTTTGCGAGCAGGTCCCCCAGCGGCTTGCTGTCGCGCTCGATGATGCGCTCGACGAGGTCGATCACTGCGACCTCGTGCTTGCTCAGCGCGTGCTGCGCGCGCGACACGTCTTTGTGCACGAGCTCGAGCGCGCCATTCTCCAGAAACTCCGCGATGACGCCGGGATGGATGTACGATTTCTTGCAGACGGCAGGCGTGTTGCCGAGCTTCTCGGCGACGCGTTTGATCGCTTCGTTGACGGCGGTCTTCGCTTCGCCCTTGCCCTCGATCTCGACGGTCGCGAGCTCGAGCGCGCAGGTCATCGTCGCTTCCCACGTGCGGAAGTCTTTCGCGGTGAAGTCGCCTTCGGCGATCTCGCGCAGGTAGTCGTTCACGTCCTCGGAGTGCACGGGATGCGGTTCACCGTCGTCGCCGACGTATTCGAACAGGTTCTGCCCGGGGAGGTCCTGGCTGGCCTTGACGATGCGCGCGACGCGCTTGTCCCGGACCTCGATCTCGTGCTCTTTGCCGCTCTTGCCGCGGAAGCGGAACGTGACTTTCGAGCCTTTGACCTCGGCGTGGTCTTCCTGCAGCGTCGTGAGCCCGAACGAGTCGTTCTCGCGCGCGTATTCCTCGTTGCCGACGCGAATCGCCGTCTCTTCCAGCAGCGACACGAGCGTCGCGAGGATCTTCTCGCGCGGCAACCCCGGCTTCGCCATGTCGCGCGCGACCGCGGCGCGGATCGCCGGCAGCGCCTTCGCGAACTCGATCATGCGGTCGAACTTGGTCTCGTCGCGGATCTCGCGCCAGCGCTTGTGGTAGCGGTACTGCTTGCGGCCGCGCGCGTCGCGGCCCGTCGCCTGCAGATGGCCGTTGGCTTGCGGGCAGATCCACACGTCGGTGTAGGCGGGCGGGACGGCGAGCGACTTGATGCGCGCGATCTCCTTGCGGTCGGTGATCGGCGTGCCGTCGGCGGCGATGAACGCGAAGGTCTTGCGCCGCTTCACCCGCCGGATTCCGGGGATCGCGTCCGTCGTGTAGCGTAGCCCGGCTGCTTTGGCGGCTTCGGGTCCCTCGATGGGCAGCATCAGGAGGCCTTCTACCCAAGGTCTTTGACAGGCGTTGCCCCTTGCCGGTAGAATACGCCGGTTCGCCAAAAGCGAGGGACGTGGGCGCGTAGCTCAGTGGGAGAGCATCCGCTTCACACGCGGGGGGTCGTTGGTTCAATCCCAACCGTGCCCACCATCTCTCTCGTGGCGTTGTAGCTCAGTTGGTTAGAGCGCCGCCCTGTCACGGCGGAGGTCGTGGGTTCGAGCCCCATCAACGTCGCCAGTTTCCGAAGAAGAAACCCTCGTCAAATCAGGGTTTCTTCTCTTTTTGGCCCGCGGCGGTTGCCATGCGGTTGCCGTCGGCTCCGCGCATGTGCCGACCGTTGCGCTCCATGTTTTCGGCCTGAGCGCCGTGGTTTTCACCTACCATCACGTGCTGTCGTCCAAGGGCGGAGCCGGGAGCACCCAGGCGCCTCAGCGGTACGACGGGAAAAGCCCGCCGAATCTGGCCGGCGAGCTTTCCTGCCTACGTCAAGGTTCAGCGTCGCGGGGACGATGAACAATTTCTCTTTCGCCATATGCATTACTCGACGAAGCGCTGAGGCTACAGGGTGCAGTAAAACTCCGCCGGCGGGGGATCGTTCACATCGACTTCGAACCAGAAGCTCTTCGGGTTGCCGCCGTCGCGTCCGCTCCGCAGCAATCGGCCGGGTATCACGTTGTTGATCTCGCTGCTCCACGTCAAGCTGCGGTCGGCATTCAACCGGTACGTGCCGCGCGCGGAACGCTCGCCGGAGTACGAGAAGTTGTTCCCCTGGATCGTCATTTGGCCCTTAAAGCCACCGGGGCCCGCGCTTGCGGAAAAGCTGCCACCGCCCGCGTTTGCGGCTTGACGCATGCAATCGTAGGTTCCGTTCACCAACGTCCCCCCGCCGCCGGCGCCGCCGTTCGCGGGAGCGGGCTGCTGAGGCGCGGCACCGTTTCGGCCGCCGCCACCGTTTTGATTCCCGGCCTGCGGCTGAGCTGGCGGCGCACCGCCGTTCGCGGCGTTGTTCTTCGCGGCTCGCGCGAGAAGTTTGATGTGGTCGCTGTCAGCCGGGGGCTGGTATCCCTCGAAGCCCGAGCACTTCAACGTAACGTTGTCAATGAAGCTCGTATTGCCCGTCAGATTCGGCTTGACCTTGGTCACCGTGCACGTCCGCCACGGTGCGCCGGGGACATCCGGGTTCATCGCGACCGTGTCACCGACATTGATTTCGCCGACTTTGAATTGTCGCGGATCCGCCAACACCGGCGTGACAGTCGTCGTCGTTGACGCGATCACCGCTGCCAACATCAGGGCGCGCAGAAATCCGGGGCCTGAAACCATGGTACCTCCGCGAAAACGGCCGCCGGGCTTACCACACGTTCTGCCGGCCGGTGATTTAAACGCCCACCGCCTTCGAACGGCGGCATCTGCGAACCTCCGGAAGCAATCCCGGGGTAATGAACGATGCCGGACATTCCGCGACCGAACCGGCGCCGTTCGGCGCCTCGGGGTGGACGTGCGCGCTGAAGTTGGACGGCTGGCGGTGGTTGGCTCTCATCGTTGCGGGCGAGGTGCAGCATTCCGGCGGAACGTAAGAATCTGTTACAGCGATTCCCCGTTCGAAGCGATCGCGCACGATGTCCGCGATGAGTTCTGCTGGACGGCGAGATCATCGCGAGAGACGGAACTTTCGCGAGCTTCAAGACGGTGTCCTCGCGCGAATCGGTGCGCACGTTCGTCGCCTTCCACGTGCTAGCGTACGACGGCCGACCGATCATCGGCGAACCGATCGAGAAGCGTCGGCGCGTGCTGCACGACGTCGCGCGAGGTGGCGAGGCGCTACGAGGGCGTCGCGGCGAAATGCGCGGATTCGGTTTACCGGCCCGGTGAGCGGACGCGGGATTGGCTCAAAATCAAGAGCGCCGCGGCTAGGGCGGTCGTGAGGGAACGGCGCGGTACCCTCGGCCTCGTGCGTCATACGCGCAGCGTGGTAACCTGGGCTTTGTTTCGCTCCACGGTCGCCTATTAAGGCGGCTCACTCCCCCGTAATCCGAAGCGCCCGGTGCGCCGCAGGCCAAGGATGGGTAGGTCCGGCGTCCGAATAGGTGCGCGCTCAACTGAGTAGTCCGAGCTAAACGGTATTCGTGTGGCCGGTGCGCAACTTATGAGGAGGGACGATGCACTCTGACCGCTGCATTCCGTGCGTGATGCGCTTGAAGGTATGCGCAGCCCTGGAAGTCGGAATCGTTCGTCTCCAGCGAGGTTGCCGATGAAACCACTTCCACTCGCCGGCGCGGTTGCCATGTCCGCCGCGCTCCTTCTCACGGGCTGCGCGAAGACATCGACGGCCGACCAGACGACGACCGGGTCGACCACAACCGACACCACGCAAGCTGCGGGAACGACTTCGGGGGCCGATGCGACCGCGACGACGGCGCCGGTCGTGACCTCGACGGCGGCGGCCGGCGAAGCGTCCGTAAGCAGTTCTTCCGGCAACCCTATCGGGGCTTCATTCGGAACGCGTGATCCCGTCTCTTGCGTCGCATCGTCAGAACCGCGTTCCGGACCACCGTCGGCGGAGCTTGCAGCGCAGTACTTTCAGTGCGAAGCAGAGTCGGTCAACGACTCGTTCGTCAGCCTTGTAACCGACGTGAAGGTAAGCGTCGACGCGCCTCGGCCGTTCAGCTTCACTGAGGATTCCGGAGGTACGATCGACCAGACATCGCTGGTGTACCCAATACACGGGAGTTTCCGAAAGTGGGTCTGCGCTCACATCGGCTCGTTGCCCGCGGGCAAGAACTGTAGCTACACCGACGAGACGGAGGCGACGGGTGCGTGTCGTCGGCTGACTTCCGGCAAATGGACGTGCAGCATGGTCGATATCAAGCGCAATTCGTTGAGCGTTGATAAGGTCCCAGGACCCCAGTAGGGCGGCAGATGTTCGTGCGGCGGGCCGAGCGATTGGGGCGCCGCCGCACGAACGCGGTGCAGTACGGCCCAGGCCGCGCTGCCGACACCTCCAGGAAAACGTAAGTTGATCAAAATGAAAAACCTCGCGCGCCGACCGGGCGTAGGATTCAGTTTCCGGCTACGCGCTGATAGCGAGCATGCCTAAACCAGCGGAGGCCGAGGATTTCAAGCACCGGCTCCGCCGCCTGCGGGAGCGCGCTGGCCACACGCCGAGCCCCCTTGGCGCATGCGGTCCAAGAACGACATCATAGCGGCGTCAAACCGCTTTGTAATCGCCGTTAGCTCGGCATCGGTCGCAGCGCGTTTTCTTTCCGGTCACGGCGCGCCAAAGCGCCGTCTTAGCCGTGTTTCGGGCGCGCGTTTTGATGCTGCGCTCAACGGACTTCACATTGCCGGTAAGGATCGATTCGGTAGAGATCGGCGTGCGAGGTTGTGCGCGCGCTCCTGAACGATGCGGACGCGATCATGCCGAGAATTGAGCGCGCCATCAGATCTTCACTGTCCGTTCCCCGTGTCGCCGTCGCCGACGGCGTCGGCTTCGCGCCGACAGACGCAGCGCGCCGGCCTTAGTGTTGCCGTACCAGTTGCTATCCGCGCCGCATAGCCATCCGTGACGGTCAGCGGCTACATATGGCGATAGCCGCGATGCCGAAGCGGTGCACAGATACGCGGAAGCGCGCCAATCAAAGATGATTTCGTCCCGCCATCCACGCCGCCGTATAGCCGCCGATCACCGCGGCAAGGCCGCCCAAGAGCATCGTCGTCGCGACGAGCGTCGGATCCGACGAGCTCGTGTGCACCGAGGGGCAAGGCAAAGACGCTCGTCGCGGCGATATCGACGACGCCGCTGATGAAGACCCCGGCGATCGAGCGGAACCTGCATCGTGCAATCTTCGCCGGCCGGTGACGGCGCACTTGCCGGCGAATCTCGTCGCCATGGCGTCGATCGCGGTCGAGCACTTGACGAAGCGCTATCCCACCGGGACGCTCGCGCTCGACGACGTCAACGTCGATGTCGCCGACGGCGAGTTCGTCGTGGTCGTGGGACCCAGCGGCTGCGGTAAGAGCACGCTGCTGCGCATCATGGCGGGCCTCGACGACCCCACCGAGGGCCGCGTGACGATCGCCGGCGCCGCGGCGCGCGCCGATGAGCTGCCCAGCGCAACGGTGTTTCAAGAAGCGTCGCTGTTTCCGTGGATGCGCGTCGACGCCAACGTCGCGGTGGCGTTCGACTCGCTCGCGGTCCCGCGCGACGACGTGCGGCGCCGCGTGCGTGAGGTGCTCGGCCTGGTGGGCTTGGGCGATCGCGAGCGCGCGTGGCCGCACGAATTGTCGGGCGGGATGAAGCAGCGCGCCGCCGTCGCGCGCGCGTTCGTGACGGATCCGCCGGTGCTGTTCATGGACGAGCCGTTCGGCGCGCTCGACGAGCAGACGCGCGTGGGGCTCGTCAACGAGTTGATGCGGCTGTGGGAGCGTTCACCGAAGACGATCGTGTTCGTGACGCACGGCATCGAGGAAGCCGTCACGCTCGCCGACCGCGTCGTCGTGCTGTCCGCGCAGCCGGGGCGAATCAAAGAGATAATCCCGATCGAATTCCCGCGCCCGCGCGACGCGGTGACGATCCGCGGCGAACCGAGATTCGGCGCGCACGTCGTGCGCATCTGGGAGCTGCTGCGGTGACGGGCCTGCGCTGGCTGAAGATCGCGGCGCCGCTGTCGCTGATCGTGTTGTGGCAGCTCGCGGTGTCGACGAAGTGGCTCAATCCCGGACTGTTTCCGCCGCCCAGCGCGATCGCGCTGAACTTCGTCGCGTACGCGACCAGCGGCGAGCTCGCGACGAACGCCGCGGCGACGCTGTCGCGATTGATGATCGGATTGCTGATCGGCGGGATCCCCGGCACGCTGATCGGTTTGGCGATGGGGATGAACCGCTGGGTGCGCGCGTACTTCGGGCCGGTGATCGCGCTGCTGTACCCGATCCCCAAGATCGCGATCCTGCCCCTGTTCTACTTCATCTTCGGCACCGGCGAAGCGGCGAAGTGGGCGGCGGTGGCCGTCGGCGTGTTCTTCCTGATGGCCATCAACACCGAAGCCGGCGTGCGCCAGATCGAGACGATCTATCTCGACGTCGCGCGCGCGTACCGTATGCGCCCGGCGACGTTCTTTTTCCGCGTGCTGCTGCCGGGTGCGCTGCCGAACATCTACGCCGGCATGAAGCTGAGCATCGGGATCGGGATCGTGCTCGCCGTCGCCGCGGAGTACCAGCTCACGCGCACGGGGCTCGGATTCGCGATCTTCAACGCTCAGCAGCTGCTCGACGTCGAACGCTTGTATGCGGCGCTGGTTGCCGTATCGCTGCTCGGGTTCGGGCTCGCCACGCTCGTCGATGCGGTCGAAGCGGTCGCCTTGCCCTGGCGCGCGCACCGGCGCATGTGACGCTGAAACATAAAAAAGCGCATGTGATGCACGCCACGATCCCCCAATTCTGATAGGGTCGTCGAGGCCGAACTCGCCCGCCTGGGAACGAAGCGCACGTGGACGGCGACGGGGCGACGGCTGCTCGCAAGCACGTACGAGTTCTCTTGGTCGGCGGCGACGCCGGCGAAGTGGCTCGCTGGGCCGAAGCCGCGCACGAAGACGTCTCGCTCGATGTCAGCTACGCCGCTGACATCGCCGCCGCGGCGCGCGAGGCCGAACAGCACGAGCTCGACGTCGCGGTCGTCGCGAAAAGCCTGCCCGACGGGTCGTATCGCGATCTGCTGCGCGCGCTGCACGTCGCGCGCGAGGAGTTGCCGGTGATCGTCATCGGCACGTTGGACCGCGACGCCGTTCGCGACGCGGGCGCGCTCGGCGCGATCGACGTGATCGCGCCCGGCGATCTCGTGCGCCTGGGCCCCGCGATCTCGCGGGCGCTCCGCGATGCGGTGCTCGCGACATCGCTGCGCCGCACGCGCGCCTCCGCGACGCTGATAGACGAGGCGCTGCGCCGCACGCGCGACGATCTTGCGGTGGTCGCGGTCGACGACGACGGTGCGGTGACGGTGTACGCGACGCGCCACGATCTCGTGGGGCGGCCGCTGAAAGAATTGCCGTTCGTGCGCGACGAAGGCGAAGCGGAGACGCTGGCCGTCGCCGTCGGCGGCTTGCAGTCGGCGCGGTTGACGCTGGCCGAAGGGACGCTGGCCGTCGAACCGCTGGCCGCGCCGCGGTCCGACCGCCGCTACGTCGCGATCACGCTCGAGCGCAGCGGCCGGCTCGAGCCCGACGAGCGCGATCCGGTCACCGGCTTGCCGCAGCGTCCCGCGTTCGAGCGCCACGCGCACGGCGCGCTGGCCGATTGCGAGCGAAACGGCAACTCCCTCGCAGTGCTATTTCTCGACGTCGACCGCTTCCGCGTCGTCAACGAGCTCGGGGATCACACCGCGGGCGATACGGTGCTGCGCGAGATCGCGGCGCGGCTGCGCGAAGCGCTCCCGGAAACGTACGTCGCGCGCTTCGGCGGCGACGAGTTCGTGCTGCTGCGCTGCGAAAACGTACCGGGCGCGGCGCGCGCGACCGCCGCTGCCGCGGCCGCAGCATTCGCGGCGCCGTTCTGGGTCGCGGGGAAGCCGGTGTATCTGACGGCGAGCATCGGCGTGGCGACCGCGCCCGACGACGCGTCCGACGAGCTCGCGCTGATCGGCACCGCCGAAGCGGCGGTGTTCGAGGCGAAGCGGCTCGGGCGCAACATGGTGCGCTGGTACCGTTCGCCGGGCACGACGTCGTCGCTGGAGCGCGTGCTCACGCGCCGCGACCTGCACGGCGCGATCGAGCGCGGCGAGTTCGAGCTGTACTACCAGCCGATGTACGACGTCGGCACGCGCGCGATCCAGGGCGTCGAGGCGCTGCTGCGCTGGCGCCATCCCGTGCACGGCCTCGTGCTGCCGGATCGGTTCATCCCGGTCGCCGAAGAGTTCGGGCTCATCGAGGAGATCGGCGCGTGGGTGCTCGACCGCGCGGTCGCGCAGGTGCGCGCGTGGGCCGACGCCGGCATCCCCGCCATCCGCGTCAGCGTGAACGTCTCGGCGCGCCAGCTCGACGGCGGGATGCTGCCGGGGCTCGTGGCGCAGTTGCTCGCCAAGCACCGTGTCGCCGCGTCGTGTCTGGAGATCGAGATCACGGAGTCGTCGATCATGCGCGACGTCGGGTCCGCGATCCGTCTTCTGCGCGCACTGCGCGAGCTCGGCGTGCTCGTCTCGATCGACGATTTCGGGACGGGCTATACCTCGCTGGCGTTCCTCAAGCGCTTGCCGGTCGACGCGCTCAAGATCGACCGGACGTTCGTTGCCGACGTCGCGAACGGCACGTTCGACGGCGCGGTGGTTCGCGCGGTCACCACGCTCGCGCGCGGGCTCGGCGTGCGGACGGTCGCCGAAGGCGTCGAGGCGCAGGCCCAGCTCGACCGGCTGCGCGCGCTGGACTGCGACGTGGTGCAGGGCTTTCTGCTGTGCCGCCCGCTCCCGGCGGCTGCATGCACGACCGTGCTCGCCGCCGCGGAAGGGTGGCCGACCGACTCGCCGAACCGGGGTAGGTCGCGCTCGCGACCGCGCCCAGATAGCTCAGTTGGTAGAGCACAGGTCTGAAAAACCTGGGTGTGCGACACATGCCGAGGTAGCTCAGTTGGTAGAGCAACGGTCTGAAAAACCGTGTGTCCCCGGTTCGATTCCGGGCCTCGGCATTTCAGAAACCCCGTCAAAAGCTGGCGGGGTTTTGATTTCCTACAGTTTATCCGCTACCGATCGGGCAATTCATCACCTTTGTATCGATCACGACCACGAGCGTAAGACTGTACGCGGCTTGCTGTGCAACGCCTGTAACACCGCAATCGGACTGTTCGAAGAGGACCTCGACCGGTTTGATGGCCGTTGCGCCTCGTAATCATATGAAGTTCATCGCAAGTCTCGTCGGGCGTCGCCGCGACGGCCGTCGGTCGCCGAGTCGACGATCAGCAGCGCGGCCACATCCGAAGCTCCGGGCGTGGCCATTCAGCCTCGACGGTCACGAGCCGGCTCGACGAACCCTCCATCTCGGCGGGCGCGTAAAGCGGCGTCTGGCGGGGCCAACCCCCGTCGGGCCCATTTCCGTTGTCCCACGTCCCGCTCACTGGTCGGTCAGAGTTCAAATTCCAGCGGAGGCCTGCTTTCGTGTCTCCTGTGTCTACCCCGGGTCTATGGGTTGGGAAGGACGGCGCTCGTCGAAGCGCACGCAGAGCATGGAAGGTGTGACCGCCGAATGGGAGCCGAAGTTGTCTGCGGGTTCACAACGTCTTCGATGCGAGCGCGAAAGTTCGCCTCGTTCATCCTCCGTTGAGAGCGAGCAGGGTCCTGGGGACATCGCACTTCGTCGGCTCGAATCCGAAACAACATCTGATTGGACAGGACAACCATGGAACAATATGATCCCATTCGAGTCGCACCGCACAACTATACAGTCGTTTTTGAAAATGATCGGGTCCGAGTACTGTCATTCCACGGGCGTCCGAACGAGAAATGGGGCCTCCACGCACACCCCGACGCGGTCGTGGTCTCGCTGAGCGAATACATCGTACGCAACGCCATCGCCGGCGCCGAGCCCACGGTGCGGCAAGGGACGCCTGGGGACGTGACGTGGAGCCCTGCGAAATTGCACACCGGCGAAAACATCGGCAGCACTGATATGGATTGCATACTCGTTGAACTGAAGGAGCCGAGGCCGTAAACCGACAGCGGCTCATCCCGGACGATGTACCGGCAAGCGAGGCATCGCCGGTCCCCTCGAATCGGAGTTCAACCAAGGTTCCGGATTTTTCTTTTTCAAATACCTGCGAAAACGGAAACTAGCGTAACCGCGAACGGCTCATGGGAGCGCCAAATGAGAAAGGCGCAAAACTGAATGAACTCCAGCACCATTACGTATCCGCGCAGCGTGCACGAGACATACCTCGGTATCGTCCAGCTCGCGCGCACCATCGACAAAGCGAAGATGGTCGCGAACGGCACCATCGGCGAGTATCACTACAACTGCCCGATGGACCAGGCGCTCTTCACGGAATTCGGGATCGACGGCAAGAAGCTCGCCGCCGTCGTCGCCGATAGCGTCAAGGATGCCGGTCCCTTGCCGGCCATCGAAGCGTACGTGAAGCCGCTCGTGCAGAAGAAGTCGCCGCTCGACATCGAGCGCTTCAACCGCGATACGCTCGGCCACAAGCCGACCGGCGAGAGCCTCACGGCGTTCGAGACGCTGCGCGCGAAGATCGCGCCGGATCGCACGGACGTCACGACGTGGCCTGATCTGCTCGACCTCGACGAAGGCCGCTCGGTTCCGAAACGGACCGGCGGAGTCTAAGCCCGACCGACCTGGGGGCGCCGAAAGGCGCTCTCTTCTTTTTGCGGGCGGCGCGGCGGTTCGGCCGCGGTCAACTCGGGGAAACTCGGTACGTCGCCGTTCGACCGAGGAGAGCCGACTTGCTCAGAATCATCTTGCGCATCGCCACCGTGGTCTCGATCGTGAAATTCGTCATGCACCTCGTCGGACGCCGTCGCGACGGAGGGCGCTGACCTCAGATGTGCGGCGGCCCTGTGCCGGACGCAGGTTCCCCGAAAGCAGGGTGTAGCCCGGCGCCGACGGGGCAAACGCTTGGTGGGACCCATGCCCACTGTCCCACGCCTCGGCCTTACCGGCCGGGGCGTCGTCTTGTGGGCCGGTCTATCCTCGGGAGCGCATCGCCGCGACGCAGTCCGCGATGCGCTTTTCGCGCGCTTGGGGGCGCTTGGCGTCCTGGACGGCCAGCACCCATTCCTTGCGGCGCGTGAAGCCCATCGCGTCGAACTCGGCGCGCACGCGCGCGCGCCCCAAATCGTCGGGGACGTCGATGGCGCGCTCCTCGGTATCTTCGCGCATCGTGAGTTTCACGCGATCGCCACCGCCGATGCCGGCGCCCGCGCGAACGGTGGCGTTGACGGGAGCACGTGACAGCCGCCCATCGGCGACAACGATGTCCGCGAGCTGAAGCGGTTCACCGTCGCGACGACCGGAACGCGGTACTTGCGGCCGAACCACCGCACGACATCCGCGGTCGGTACCAGGACCGCGCACGCGGCGCTGTCGTCCGCTTTCTCGACCGTCGCGTCGAGCCCGATCTCGTCCGCCATTCGCGTCGTGTACGACCCCCGCCGCGGCGCATACCTGCCGATGACGCGGTTCGATGTTCGAGCAGCGCCGAACGCGGGTACGCAGTCTGCAAAAGGAGGTACTGCCGATGGCAGCCCGTTCGACCACGACAGGCCGAAAGAAAAGTTCCGGCCGAAAGAAGACCTCGCGCAAGAAAACGACCGGCCGCAAAAAAACGACCGCGCGCAAGAAGAGCACGACGACCCGCAAGAAGACCGGCGCACGCAAGAAGACCGGCGCACGAAAAAAGAGCACCGGATCGCGTAAGAAGACTACGGGTCGCAAGAAGAGCACCGGCGGCCGCAAGAAGGCCGGGCGCAAGAAGGCCGGCGGGCGCAAGAAGAGCGCGTCGCGCCGGAAGTACAGCAAGAGCGCATCAGAGACCGTGCACAGCGAGATGAAACGCTACAAGAGCGGCAAGGCGCGTAGCGGTCCCGGCGGCAAGGGCGGCAAGGTGAAGAGCCGCAAACAGGCGATCGCGATCGGGCTCTCGGAAGCGCGCGCGGCCGGCAAGAAAGTCCCGAAGCGGCGCACCGGCGGCCGCAAGAAGAAGTCCTAGAAGTCGTAGTCTATCGTGACGGGCGCATGATCGGAGAAGCGCTCGTCACGATAGATCGACGCCGACCGTACGCGCGGCGCGAGATCCGGGGTGACGAGCTGGTAGTCGATGCGCCAGCCGAGGTTGTTCTCCCACGCCCCTTTCCAGCCTGACCACCACGTGAACTGTTTTTTGTCGTCGGGCCGCACGACGCGAAACGCGTCGGTCCAGCCGACGCGGTCGATCACGTCGTCCATCCACGCGCGCTCCTGCGGCAGAAAGCCGGTCACACCGGTGCACGACTTCACGCTGAACACGTCGATGTCGCGGTGCGCGATGTTGTAGTCGCCGCACGCGATGAACGGGTGGCCTTCGGCTTTCATCTGCGCGAGGTTGGCAATGAATCGGTCGAGGAAGTTCTCCTTGACCGCCTGGCGCGCCGGCCCTGTCGTCCCTGACGGCACGTACAGCGACGCGACGGACAGCCCGTTCGCGAAGTCCATCCGCACGAAGCGGCCTTCCGCGTCCATGTCCTCCATGCCCAGGCCGCGCACGATCCGCTCCGGCTGCTGCTTGGCGTAGATCGCGACCCCGGAGTAGCCTTTCTTCTGCGCGTCGACGAACGCGTAGTTGTAGCGCTTGAGGTCCAGCGCCTCGGGCGGGAGCTGATGCTCCTGCGCTTTGGTCTCCTGAAGACACAGGACGTCGGGGTCCTGCGCGTCCATCCACACGAAGAAGCCCTTGCGGGCCGCGGCCCTGATCCCGTTTAAGTTGCAGGTGATGACTCGGAACACGATGCCGAAGATTGAGCCCGGAAGCTTCCCGATCCCTCGCGAGCGCGACGCCACCGTGCAGGTCGGCGACCGTACCGTCGGCCTCACCAACCTGCACAAGGTGTTCTTTCCGGCGACGGGCGCGACCAAGGGCGACTTGCTCCAGTACTACGCCGACGTATCGCCGTTCCTGATCCCGTGCATGCAGGACCGCGCGCAGGTGATGAAGCGCTGGCCCAACGGCCAGACCGGCGAGTTCTTCTACATGAAGCGCACGCCGCCCAACGCGCCGCCGTGGCTGCGCACGTGCCCGATCGAGCACGGCTCGGGCAGCGTGATCGCGTTCCCGATGATCGATGACCTCGCGTCGCTGCTGTGGCTGGTGAATCTGGGCTGCATCGATCTCAACGAGTGGTACTCGCGCTGCGACGACACCGACCGGCCCGACTACCTGCACTTCGACCTCGACCCCGTCAAGGGCGGCGGCACGTCGTTCGCGACGGTGCGCGCCTGCGCGCTGCACGTGCGCGACGCGCTGGTCGATCTGGGCATCACGCCGTACGCCAAGACGTCGGGCTCGGCGGGCATCCACATCTACGTGCCGATCCAGCGCGGCCCGCTGCAAAAGGAGGTGTGGACGTTCGCCAAAGCGTTCGCGCAAACGATGGAGCGGCTTCACCCCGACGTGATCACGGCGGAGTACCGCATCGCGAAGCGTCCAGCAGGCCGCGTGCTGGTGGACTACAACCAGAACGCATGGGGCAAGACGCTGGCGTCGGTGTACTCGGTGCGCGCGACGCCGCGCGCGACCGTGTCGACGCCGGTGACGTTCGAGGAGATCGAAGCAGGCATCGAGATCGAAGACTTCCGGCTCGACAACGTGCGCGACCGCTTCGTGCAAGTCGGCGACTTGTGGTCGCCGCTGCAGCAGAAGACCGGCCGGCTCGACATGACGCGGTTCATCCCGGAGAAGCCGGTGAAGGCGCCGCGCGGTGCAAAGCGGGCGCCGGCCGCGGACGGCTGATCCCGCGAAGTCCGGCCGATGTTCTTCGAGCTCCATTCCGACTTGCCGCGCGAAGGCCCCGGCGACGACGCCGCGACCGCAAAAGCGTTACATCGACTGCAAGGTATTCCGGACCGGCCGCACATCCTCGATATCGGTTGCGGTCCCGGCGCGCAAACGCTCGTGCTGGCTCGCCGCTCGAGACGGAGCGTTACCGCAGTGGACGTGCACCAGCCGTTTCTGGACGAGCTGATGCGCCGGGCACGTGCGGCGAAGCTCGCGGAGTACATCCGGCCGGTGCGCGCGTCGATGGACGCGCTCCCGTTCGAACCTGAGTCCTTCGACATCGTATGGTCCGAGGGCGCCATCTACATCATGGGCTTCGAACGCGGGCTGCGCGCGTGGCAGCCGCTCGTGCGCCACGGCGGGTACGTCGTCGTTTCCGAGCTCAGCTGGCTCGTGCCCGATCCCCCGGCGTCCGCCCGCGCGTTCTGGGACGCAGAATACCCCGCGATGCGTTCGGTCGCCGACAACCTCGCAACGATCAAACGGTGCGGCTACGAGCGCCTCGCTGACTTCGTGCTGCCGAAGTCGGCATGGCTGATCAACTACTACGAGCCGCTCATGCGCCGGACGGACGTATTCGAGCGCGAGCACGCCGGCGATCGCGTGGCAGCGAATCTCATCGCGCACCAACGCCGCGAGATCGATCTCTTTCACACGCACGGTGACGCGTACGGCTACGTATTCTACCTGATGCGCCGCCCATAAGATATCGAACTTCGCGCGCTCGCAGCATTTGATGCGACGCATGTTCGTGCTATACTTTGCTAGCGAAGTATTCGCGATTTATCACGAAGCGGCCCGGCCGGTGTAGAAGCACCGGCCGAGCCCGTCACCCGATGAGGTAACATCGAATGACAACCTGCGAGTTCGACGTATCAACGTCGAGCCCTCGGCGCGGCTTTCCCGTTGCCGAAAGCCGTCCGTTTCATCAATCCGGCCCGGTGACCGCGTAATGGCGCCGCTCACCGAGTTCCACGCCACGATGGCGGACGTGACAAACGAACAGCACCAGAATATGGACGGTCTGGTGCAGGACGACGACTTCAATGCCGAGGTGGTCGCTCGGTTCCTGCGCGGCAACGGAATCGATGCCAGCGTCATACGAGCTGGCAACAGCAGCCGGCGTCCTAGCGTGCACGATCCAACGGCTCGAATCCGGCAAACCCGCCGACAAACGGGTCTTGCCGGCCCTGGCAACTGCGCTCAACGTGCCTATCTGCCGGCTCGTGTGCGGCGACCACAACTGCGCCGAGCGAGCCTGCGTGTCTTTGATGCCGCCCTTGCCGTTCCAAAAACGGAGTGATATCAACGATAGCAAAACCGCAACGGAAGAACCTTTGAGTGAGACTACCCGCGTTTGTGCATGACCTTATCAGGGACGATGACGCTCCATGCCTACGATGTGGCGAAAGAGAAGCTCCGCGCCGATCTGGCCGGCGGGGCGGAGACGCGCGATGTCGCCGAATCTATCGCTGATCGCTTTGTCGACTCGGCTCGACAATGTTTGCGGCGAGACTTCGAGCGCATCACTCTGTTCGGAATCCTGTTTCGCTCGCACGCCGACCAATCGCGGAGAATGGACTCCGTCGACGCCACCCTCGGCGTCGTTCTGACGGCACTGCTCGTTCTCGCCCCGATCGCGTTCGACAAGGGCCCGACCCAAATCGACAAATGGTTCGCTCTCGTCAGCTTCGGACTGCTCGTCGTGATCGTCGCGCGGGGCTTGTTCATGATCCGTGCCCAGGAACCGAATGCCCCGGCTTTGGGTGCTAAGCTTCTCGGTGACCTCAAGGATCCCGTTGCCGGCACGCTCGAAGAGGTTCGTATTGCAATCAGAACCGCCGCTGAATCTCGGCATGTGGCCACAAAGAACGAGATGCTCCGCCGGGGGGCCGCCGGCGACCTCGTTCAGGCGATAGCCGAGGACCGGCAACGGCTTGGGTCAAAGCGGTTTCACCTAGGAGCGGCGCTCGCAATGTTCGTCGTGCTGACCGGAATCATTGGTTGGCGCGACGTGATACAATCGCTTCAGGAGGATCCAGGGAATGGGGTTGTTCGCATACATCGTGAAGCTGTGGGGACAGCTGACCAAGCCAGGCGTCCCGGAGCCAATTCCGGAATACGAAGATCTGACGTACGATAAGGTGATGCAGCCGCGGGTCTAGCACGAACACGCGCACGTCGCCTCGACCGTACCGGCCGGGGCGATTTCGATTTTACCGCGCGTACATCTCCGCAGGCGCGTGTATCTCGACATCCGGCAGCGACGCCTCCCGTTCGAGCCGGAACCGCGTCACCAGCTCGCGCATCCGTTCGGCCGTCGCATCGAGTGTCAGGGCTTCCTCGCGGACGCGTGCTACGTCGTCTTCCATGCGTGACGTCGATGTCGACACTTCGCTCGTGTTGCGCGCGTTCTCGTCGGCCGTCGCTGCGATCGCCCCCATCGCGCGTGCTAGCTCGCTCGTCTGCGAGGCCATCTCTTCCGTTGCCGACGAGTTCTGCTCGACGACGGCGTTGATCGAGTCCATCGACTGGCCCACGTTGCGGGCGCCTTCGGCCATCTCGCGCATCGCTTCGGCGATGTCGCCGACGCTTCCGACGGTGCGATCGACCGCCGCGATGATGTCGTCGAGCGCCGCGCTCGCCGCGCCGACCTTCGCCGTGCCGCGGTCGGCGATCGCCGCACCGGCTTCGGCCGCGCCGACCGCTTCTTTCGTGCGGCGCTGCACCTCCACGATCAATCCACCGATTTCCTTGGTCTGTCGCGACGCCGACTCTGCGAGCTTGCGCACTTCGTCCGCGACGACCGCAAAGCCGCGGCCGTGTTCGCCCGCTCGCGCCGCTTCGATCGCCGCGTTGAGCGCCAGCAAGTTCGTCTGGTCGGTCAGCGTGTCGATCGTTTCGACGACCACGCCGATCTGGGCCGACAGCACGCCCAGCTCGCGGATCTTCGCCGCCGCGTCGGCGACGCCGCGCTGGATCGCGCGCATATCGTCGATCGTCTCGCTGACCGCTTTGGCGCCGCTCTGCGCCGTCGTGCGCGTACCGTTGCCGTCGGCTGCCAGGCCGGCGGAGATGCCCGCGACGCGCTCGACGTCGCCCGCCATCCGCTGCGCGTCGCCCGATGCGGCGCGAACTTGCATCGCCTGGTCCACCGCGCCGCGCGCGATGCCTTCGATCGCGCTCTCGAACTGACGCACGATCACGTTCGACGTTTCCGCTGCCGTCGACAGGTCCGTCGAGCCGGACGCGAGCTCGCGCACGGCGAGCCCGACGCCGCCGACCACTTCCGCGGAACGCAGCGCGGCGAGATGCAATGCCTGCGCGTGCTCGCCGAGCTCCGACGATGCACCTTGCAGCGCGAGCACGACCTCGCGCAGCGTTTCGGTCATGCGCGCGATCGCCAGACCCAAGCGGTCGCCTGCGCTCGCCGGCACGACGCCGCGCGAGAGGTCGCCGTCGGCGATCGCCGCCGTGTGCTCCGCGAGCGCGCGCTGGTACGCGACGATCCGTGCGAACGCGCTCGCGACGCGTCCGAGCTCGTCGCGGCCCGGCCGCGTGGCGACGTCGTCGACGCGGCCTTCGGCGAGCGCCTCGGCGTCGCGCGCAAGCGCACGCGCGTTGCGCGAGAACGGACGCAGGACGAACCACAGCAGCACCAGCACCGCGACGATCGCACCGCCCGCGGAGACGAGGATGGAAAAGAACGCGCGCGACACGGCCGCGTTCACCGCGTCGAGCGACACCCCGTCGTATAGGATCGCGATCGCTTCCCCGAGGTTGTTGTGCACGATCGCATAGTGGTTGACGTAGGGCCGGCCCAGGACCGGGCTGATTCCGTCGAACTCTTGCCCGGCGTCGAACGCCGCGCGCGGCGCGCCCGCGAGCTCGCCGCCGACGACGCGCTTGTCGTTCTCCATGAGTGTCGACGCGATCGCAACCGGTTTACCTTTGACGATCTGGTAGACGGCGGCGTCGGCGCCCGTGACCTGCTTGACGTGGTCGACCAGCGCGTTGTCGCCGTTGGCGATCGCCTCGCCGAAGGCGAGCTTGCCCAGGCGCGTGACGCTGATCTCGCCGCTCGCCGAAGCGAAGCCGCGCATCACGTCGGCCGCGGTTGCGACCCGGGCACGCATCTCCGTCTCGACCGTCTGCGCGACGTCCGCCCGCACGACGTACAGCAGCACCGCGGCGAATGCCAAAAACACGGCGGCGGTCACCACCAGGATCTGCACGGCACGCGAACGCTGCCACCAATCGAAGGCGCCCATTGGTATCCCTCTCGAGCCTACACCCCCAAGCTTCATCGGCGGGAAGGAAGCGGCGCTTGACCTCGGGGCGAGGTCCGCGGGCGTTGGGCCGGGTAGGAACGACCCCGTGATCCCGTTCGGCTATCCGCCCATGGAGATGCGCGCCGTCTCCGACGTGCCCGAGGGCGACCAATGGCAGTACGAGCCCAAGTGGGACGGTTTCCGCTGCCTGGCGTTCCGCGACGGCGCGGACGTGGCGCTCCAATCGAAAGCAGGCCAGCCGCTGGGCCGGTATTTTCCCGAGATCGTCGACGCGCTCGGGCGCCTGAAGACGCAGCGGTTCGTCCTCGACGGCGAGCTGGTGGTCCCCGTGGAGGGCGCGTTCTCGTTCGACTCGCTGCAGCAGCGCATCCACCCGGCCGCGTCGCGCGTCACGATGCTTTCGAAGACGACGCCGGCCTGGTACCTTGTCTTCGACCTGCTCTCCGAGGACGGCCACGATCTCGTGGAGCTGCCGCTGTCGGAGCGGCGCGCGCGCCTGGAGAGGTTCGCCCGCGCGTTCGACGGCACCACGCTGCGCCTATCGCCCGCGACGCGCGACCGCAGCGTCGTCGACGACTGGTTCGCGCGCGTCGGCGGCGCGCTCGACGGCGTGATCGCGAAGCGCGCCGACGCGGCCTACGCCAGCGGCACGCGCGACGCCGCGGTCAAAGTGAAGCGCGTGCGCACCGCGGACTGCGTGATCGGCGGGTTCCGCTACGCAAAGGGCTCGACGACGCAGGTCGGCTCGCTGCTGCTCGGGCTCTACGACGACGACGGGTTGTTGGACTACATCGGCTTCTGCAGCGCGTTCTCGGCGGACGAAAAGAAAGCGCTGGTCGAGCGCTTGCGCCCGCACGCCGGCGAGCCCGGCTTCACCGGCGGCGCGCCCGATACGGCGCCCAGCCGCTGGGACCGCGACCCCGGCCGCGACAAGAGCTATGTCAAAATGAAGCACGACCTCGTGCTGGAAGTCGCGTTCGATTTGGTGACGTCCGGCCGCATCCGCCACGGGACGAAGCCCGTGCGCTGGCGCGTCGACAAAGCGCCGCGCCAATGCACGGCCGAGCAGCTCGCGACGCCCGGCCGAGCGCTCGCGCTGCTGGACTAAGCGTTAGGCGGCGAGCGGGCGGACGGTGATCGTGGTCAGCTCGAAGGCGAGATCGACCTCGATCTGGCAATCGAGGCAGCGGATGCGAAGCCCGAGCGTCGCTACGCCGGGCTCGTCGTGCTGGTGGCCGCAGTCGGGGCAGAGGTAGCGCGTCTCCATGGGCCGACAGTACGAGCGCTGAGTGCCCACTGGGTGGCATTCTCGCGCGGCCTGCCCGCTAGGGACGACCGCCTGGCACGCCGATACCTCTTGGGAATGCCGGTTGAGCGTCGTTTCGAGCGCGTTCTCGAGATCACGCGGGACATCTTACGCCTCCGCGAGCTCGATCTCGCCTTGGAGTCGATCGCGCGCGGGGTCAGCGACCTCTTCGGCTTCAAGTACGTGACGATCGTGCTCGCCGACGGCAACCAGACCGGCGAGATGACGCGCCGCGTGATGATCGGATACGACGAGACGGCGACCGGCGAACGCAAGAACGAGCGCGTTTCGAAGGCCGAGATCCTCTCGGTGCTCTCGCCGAGCTACGAAGTGTTCGAGAACGCGTACTACATCCCGGCGGAGCGTGAATTCCACTGGGAGCAGGCGATCTTCGCGAGCGAGACCGACCGCGACTCGCCGCGGACCACCCCCGACTCCTGGCACGAGCGCGATTCGCTGTGCGTGGTACTGCGCGACACCGAAGGGGAGATGATCGGTTATCTCAGCCCCGACGGCCCGGCCGACGGCAAGATCCCCAGTCGCGAAACGCTGCGCGGCCTCCAGCTCTTCGTCAACCTGATGGGGCTCGCGCTCGCGAACGCGCAGGCGCACCGCGCCGAGGTCGAGCGCCGCCGCCTGCTCGAGGCGAACCAGGCACGGCTGCGCCACGAAGCGACGCACGACGCGCTGACCGGCCTGCCGAACCGGACGTTCTTCCAAGAACGCCTGGCGGCGACGCTCGAGCACGCGCGCGCGCACCCCGATAGCGTATACGCCGTGCTGTTCGTCGACCTCGACGAATTCAAATCGATCAACGACTCGCTGGGCCATATGGCGGGCGACGCGCTGCTCATGGCGATCGGCGAGCGCATGCGCGCGACGATCGGTGAGGACGATCTCATCGCGCGGATCGGGGGCGACGAGTTCGCGCTGCTGCTCGCGCACCGCCGCGACCTCGGACAGGTCGAGGATTGTGTCGAGACGATCCAGAACGCGCTCGTCGCCCCGATGCTGGTCGAAAGCCGCGCGGTGTACACCACCGCCTCGATCGGGATCGCGGTGATCGAGCCGACCGAGGAGCGCATCGAAGAAGTACTGCGCAACGCCGACACGGCGATGTACCATGCGAAGGCGCTGGGCCGCGGCCGCCACGCGTTCTTCGACGACCACATGCACTACGAAGCGGCCCGCCGGCTCGCGCTGACCAGCAGCCTGCGCGCCGCGATCGAGAACGAAGAGTTCAGCGTCGACTACCAACCGATCGTGCGGCTCGATACCGGCCGGCTGACCGGTTTCGAGGCGCTGGTGCGCTGGCGCAATCCGGCGACGGGCGAGATTCTCCCGGGCGAGTTCATCCCGCTGGCGGAGGACGTCGGGCTGATCGTCCCGATCGGCCGCTTCGTGTTCGTCGACGCGTGCAGCCGGCTGGCGGAATGGCGCCGCCGCGCGCCGCTGCTCGACCTGCGCATGCACGTGAACCTGTCGGTGCAAGAGGTGCTCGAACCCGATCTCGACGCGTTCGTCGCGCGCAACCTGCGCCGCTTCGGCTTGTCGTCCGACGACATCGTGCTGGAGATCACCGAAGGCGCCGTGATCCGTTCGAACACGCTCTCGCTCGGCTCGCTCGCGCGCTTGCGCGCGACGGGCGTGCACCTGTGCATCGACGACTTCGGCACGGGCTACTCATCGCTGCGTTACCTGCACCAACTGCCGTTCGACGCGATGAAGATCGACCGCTCGTTCGTGGAGAGCACGCACGGCGGCGTCGGAAGCACGCCCATCGTGCGCATGCTGATCCAGCTCGCGCGCTCCTACGACATCGACATCGTCGCCGAAGGCGTCGAAACGGCCCGCCAAGCCGAAGAGCTCATCGCGCTCGACTGCGAGTTCGCACAAGGCTTCCACTTCTACCGCCCGATGAGCCCGGAAGCGGTCGGCGCGCTCCTGGACTCGACGCTGACGGCCGCCGCGAGCTAGCGCTTCGCACATCGTGAAGCGCCTGACTTGGCTCGTGGCTGCGCTTGCGGTTCTGCTGAATTCCGCATGCACGAAGCACCCCGTCGCCGATCAGGTCGTGGCGGTGTCCGGGGATGACGCGCGCATGCACCTTGCGATCGCGAAAGCGCGGGCAACGGTCGGTACCTTCGTAACGGCGCTCCGAGCCCCGAAAAAGTCGCAGTCGAGTTTCTCGATCAAGATCCCGATCCCGAACGGAAACGGATCGGAGCATTTCTGGCTCAGCGACGTGAGGTACGATGGCTCTGTGTTCTCCGGCAAGATCGACAACGACTCGGAGACGGTCAACACCGTGAAGCTCGGCCAGGCCGTCTCGGCACGCCCGGCCGAGATTTCCGACTGGATGTACGTCGATCATGACAAGCTCGTCGGCGGTTACACACTCCGCGCGGTTCGCGACAGGCTCTCGCCGTCCGACCGATTGGAATTCGACCGCAGCCTTCCGTTCGAGGTCGATTCGCGAACATGAGACTGCCAATCGTCGCAGTGCTGCTTGCACTCGCTTCGCCGGCGCGTGCGGACGACGCGAGCCCGCCGCCGTGCAGCGCGCCGATCGCGGTCGCGCTCGCCGATCGCCCCGGCACGGGCCGCACGACATCGACCGGCGGCTCGCCGTGCGTCGTCCTGCGCGACGAGATCGTGATCGAAACCGGGTTCCGGCGCCAAATCACGACACCGTCCGGCAGCAGCGTCACGCTGGCGAGCGGACCGCTGACGTTCGTACGCGCCGGCATCACGGGAAACGCGCCGTTCGACGCCGCCCGCGGCACGAATGATCTCGTCCTCGCCGCAAAATACTTGGTCATCGACACGGCCGTCACGCAAGGATCGATCGGCGCAGCATACGCACCGCCGACCGGAACGGGAGAGTTCACCGCGGGTGCGCCGACGTTCTCGCTGTCAGCAAACGTCGGCCTGACGCTGACCCCACGGCTCTCGCTCACGACGAGCCAAGTATTCGGAACCGCCGTCGGCACGGACGCGAGCGGCACAAACGCCCGTTCTTCGTCTACGCACCGTCGTTCACGCTAGCATACGCACTCGACGGCGCCACGACACTCCTCGTACGAGACGCGCTCGCCTCGCGCCAGGGTCCGCTCCTTCAGGCCGGCAGCCGCGGCTTCGTCGCTCTCCAGCGCGCGCTCGGCACACGGCTCGCACTCGACGTAGACTATGAGGTCAACCTCGCATCAACCACCGGACCGTCACATGGAGTCGGCATCGGGTTGGTGTGGATAGCAAAGCCGGGCAGTCGCCGGTAACGTAACGCGGCTCAGATTCAGGGCCGCAAGACCCACCCCGTGATCCCGGTAAGCGGAACGAACCCGACCCGCTCGAGAATCGGCCGGCTCGTCTCGCGAGCATCGGTGGTAAGAAACCGATACCCACGCCGCCGCGCAACGCCGGCCCGATGCGCAACGAGCGCGCGATAGAGCCCCAACCCGCGCTGCTCCGCCACAGTACTCCCGCCCCACATGCTCGCAAAGACACGCCCTTCAGGCATATTCAGACGCCCGGCCGAAGCAGGCTGCCCATCACGATACGCAACGAAAAGCTCAACCGTCGATTCATCGAGCATCCGAAGAAGCTCAGGCGCCTTCCAAAGATCATCGCGCCCGAACGCAGCGCTCGTCACGTTCACGAAATCATCGACGCCAGCCGCATCAACGATCCGCCGAACCTCGACGCCGTCACCCGACACGTCGTCGCCCGCCGCCGCCGCATCGAGGTCGAGCACCATCAACGTCTCGGACTCGTCAGCAACGAATCCCGCACGTTCCAAGACACTAGCGAGCCCCGCCGGCCGATCGTGCGCGTAGAGTTTCCATTCCAGCTCCAGACCCGCCGCCCGCGCATACGCAGCCTGCTCGGCAACCGCCGCGGAAGCCGCATCCAAATCCGGCAGCTCCCAAGACAAAACGACGTTCCAAAGCCCGACGGAACGCACCACGGACCCGACCCGCTCGTACCGAACGCCGGCCGCGGGCTCAGGATCGCGCCGCATCGTCGCATCGAACAAAGCCAAAATCTCATCCGGCGTCACCCCCACCGTGTACGACCGGCTCCCGACGCGACCATGCCGAAACGCCGGCCCCGTCCGCCTCGTATACGGGATGGTGAAGCGCGGCCACGCGCCGCGCAGGGGGCAGAACCAATGATTTTCCAGTGCATCCAAGCGGTAGCACTCGCGGCGAGCATCGTCCTCGGTGCGGCGCTGCCGCACACCGAAGCGGAGACGCTGAGCGGAAAGAAGATCGTGCTGCCGGACGCCGTGATGGGCCACCCGACGATCGTGGTCGTGGGATTCACCAAGCGCTCGCAATCCCAAACATCCGCCTGGAGCACCCAGCTCACCAAAGACTACGGCACCGAACCCCGCCTCCAGCGCTACTCGATCGCAGTCCTGGACGACGTCCCGGGCTTCATCCGCGGCATCGTAACCTCGAGCATCCGCCGCGGCGTCCCAAAAGACCGGCAAGACAATTTCATCGTGATCACCCACGACGCAAAACCGTGGCGCGACATAGCCGGCATCTCAAGCTCAGACGACGCATACCTAATCCTCTTCGACGACACGGCCCACGTCGTCGCCCAAACGCACGGCTCGACCACAGACGCTTACGCCCCACTCCAATCAGAAATCAACGCACTGCTGAAGCAGTACTAAACGCACGCCACGATCTCCACCATGTCGCGGGAGCGGCTACACTACCGTGTCGGGGTCTGTGAGCGAGCGAAGCGCAGGATGCGCGAGAGCGACGCGAAGACGAAGTGGCCCTCGCACACGAAGTGCGAGGGCCACGTCCCCGTCACGGTAGTGTAGCCGCTCCCGCGACTACCACCCAGCCTCAGTGAACCAAAAACCCAACCAGCAAAAGCGCAACGATGTTGAGCACCTTGATCATCGGATTGATCGCCGGCCCAGCAGTGTCTTTGTACGGATCCCCGACAGTATCACCGGTAACGGCAGCCTGATGCGCAAGCGATCCTTTGCCGCCGTGGTTCCCGTCCTCGATGTACTTCTTGGCATTGTCCCAAGCCCCACCACCCGACGTCATCGAGATAGCCACGAAGATTCCGGTGACGATCGCGCCGACGAGCACGCCGCCCATCATCTGCGCGCCTGCGGTCCCCGGCAGAATCCCGGTCGCCGACAAGATGACGATGAGAATGGGTACGCCGATCGGGATCATCGCGGGGACGATCATCTCGCGCAACGCAGCCTTGGTGACGATGTCGACGGTGGTTCCGTAGTCGGGCTTCTGCGTATAGTCCATGATGCCGGGCCGCTCGCGGAACTGGCGCCGCACCTCCTCGACGACGGCGCCGCCGGCACGCCCGACCGATTCCATCGCAAGCGACGCGAACAGAAACGGCAGCAGCCCGCCGACGAGCAGCCCCGTCAGCACGTACGGATCGCCGATGCTGAAGAGCGAGTTGAACAGCTTGACGTCCGCCACGTTGCAGACCGCACCGGCCGTCTCGTGGCATTTGTTGCTGAGTTCTTGCAGGAACGAAGCGAACAGCACGACGGCGGCGAGCCCGGCGGAGCCGATCGCGTAGCCCTTCGTGACGGCCTTCGTGGTGTTGCCGACCGCATCGAGCGGATCGGTGACGCCGCGAACGCTTTCCGGCATGTCGGACATCTCGGCGATACCGCCGGCATTGTCGGTGATCGGCCCGAACGAGTCGATCGCGACGATGATCCCGGCCATCGAGAGCATCGCCATGACCGCGATGCCGACGCCGTAGAGGCCGCCGAACGCGAACGACACGAGGATGCCGACGACGATGACGAGCGCGGGCAGCGCCGTCGACTGCATCGAGACGGCGAGTCCGGCGATCATATTGGTCGCATGTCCGGTGAGCGATGCTTTCGCGATGCGCTTGACCGGACCGTACTGCGTGCCGGTGTAGAACTCGGTGATGAACGTGATGAGCCCCGTGACGATCAAGCCGACGAGCGCGCAGACGAAGATCTGATTCGTCCCGACGAGCTGACCGTTCGGCAGCGCCACGCCGCCGTGGCCGAACTGCGCCTGCGCCACGATGTAGAACGCGATCGCCGAAAGCACGCTGGCGATGATGAGACCCTTGTACATCGCGCCCATGATCTTGCCGGCGACGGCACGTCGTTGGCGGACATGCGCACGAACAGCGTGCCGATGATGGTCGCGATGATGGACACCGCGCCCAGAACCAGCGGGAACGTCACGGCGCCGGCCAGCCGCGTGCCGAACAGCAGATGGCCCAGCAGCATCGCCGCGATCGTCGTGACCGCGTACGTCTCGAAGAGGTCGGCCGCCATGCCGGCGCAGTCGCCGACGTTGTCGCCGACGTTGTCCGCGATGACCGCGGGATTGCGCGGGTCGTCCTCGGGGATGCCCGCTTCGACTTTGCCGACGAGGTCCGCGCCGACGTCGGCGGCTTTGGTGAAGATGCCGCCGCCGAGGCGTGCGAACACCGAGATCAGCGAGCAGCCGAACGCGAGCCCGATGAGCGCCGCGAGGCTGTCGGATTCGGGCGAAGCATGTCCCGCGTTGATCGCGCTGACGATCCAGTAGTAGCCGCTGACCGCGAACAAACCGAGGCCGACGACGAGCAAGCCCGTCACCGAACCGCCCTTGAACGCGAGATCGAGCGCGGGCGCGACGCCGCCGCGCGCCGCTTCGGCGGTGCGGACGTTCGCCCGCACCGAGACGATCATGCCGATGAACCCCGCGCCGCCCGAGAGCACGGCGCCGATCAAGAACCCGACCGCGGCTTCCCAGCCGAGCGGGGCCGGCAACACCAAGATGATCACGAACAGGACCAGCGCAACGACGGCGACCGTCCGGTATTGACGGCGCAAGAACGCCATCGCGCCTTCCTGGATGGCCGCTGCGATCGCCTGCATCGCCGCGTTACCGGCCGGCTGCTTGATGACCCAGTTCGCTAAGTAGGCGCCGTACAGAATCGCGATGAGGCCGGCGACGAGGCCGAGCTCGATCCCGAGATTTTGCGTCAAACCGATGGTCACGTTTGTCCTTTATACGAAAACACAAAGAAAAGTGCCCGATTTCGGGCGCTCCGAACCGTCCTGCGTTTAGCAAGCCAAGGTTGGTGTCCTCTGCCGCGAACGGGCCTTGCCGGACCGGCCGCGAAGGTGGCGCCCGGCATGGAGTCGACCGAGTTCCTCGTCGTGGGCTGCGGACCGGCGGGCGGAACGGCCGCTCGCGAAGCGGCGCGCCGGGGCGTCGCGACGGTCGTGCTCGAACGCGATCCGGTGGTCGGCGCGAAGCGCGTGTGCGCCGCCGGGCTGCGGCCCGGCTTCTGCGAGGAGTTCGACGTCCCGCGCTCGATCGTGCACCTCGACCCAGCGATCATCACGCTGTCGACCGTGAAGAAGACGTACGCATTTTCCGTCGGGCCGGCGCACACGACCACGCGCGAGGAGCTCGACGGCACGATCGGTGAGCTCGCGCGCCGCGAAGGCGCCCAGATCCGCACGAGCGCGCTGTTCCGCGGGCTCAAACGCGAGCGCGACGGCATCGTCGTCGAGTACGCCGACACGCAAGCCGGCACGCGCAAGACCATCCGCGCGCGCAGCGTCTTCCTCGCCCAGGGCTCGACCGCGCGCCTCGACGACGTGGACCCGCGCTTCCGGCACGCCGGCTGGAGCGCCGGGTTGATCACGTGCTTCCAATACCGCGTCTATCCCGAGCGGCCCGCGACCCCGGAGACCTACGGGACGCTGGAGATGCACTACTACCTCAGCCCGCTCTCCGGGCGCAATGTGATCGGATGGATGTTCCCCAAGCGCGACCATCTGTCGATCGGGCTCGGCATCCAGGCGAAGGTGGCGGGTGCTGCGCTGCGCGCGGAGCTCGACGCGTTCCTCGCGACGGTCGAGCAGCGGCTCTTCGCCGGCATCCCGTACACGGTGCGCGACGAGGGCAACCTGCTGTACGGCGGGCTCCCCCGGGCGTCCATCGGGGCCGATGGTGTGATGGTGGGCGGAACGGCGGCCGGACTCGTCGACGCGACGACAGGCGAGGGGATTCACGAGGCGGCGACGACCGGCCGGTTCGCGGCCGAAGCGGTCGCCGCCGTGCGCGCGGGCCGCGCACGCGATGCCGCGCCCGGCTACCAGCGCGCCGTGCAGCGCGCCTTCTACGGCCGGCTCACGCACCGCCATCATCTGATGACGTTCCTCGAGCGCAAGCCGGCGCGGTTCGACGTTCTGTTTCGCCAGCTCGCCGGCAACCCGCGCTTTTCCGCGCTGCTGCAGCGCGACCGCAACGACTTCAGCCCGTGGGAGTGGCTGTATCTGTACGCGCAGGCGGCGCGGTTCTCGCTCGCCGCCGTGCGCGCCTGACGCAACGATGCTGCGCTTTGCCGTCGACCGCATCGTGCGGCTCGTGCTCGTACTGCTGGCGATCACGATCCTCAGCTTCGGGTTCATGCACGCGATCCCGGGCGATCCGATCGCGCTGCGCTTGGGCGAGCACGCGAGCCCGCAAGAAGTCGCGCACTTGCGGTCGTCGCTGGGATTCGACCGGCCGGCGTGGGTGCAGCTCGCGCTCTATCTCGGCGCCGTCGCGCACGGCGATCTCGGCCAGTCGGTCTTCGACTCGCAGCCGGTGGTGCAGAAGCTCGCGGCGTATTTTCCGGCGACGCTCGAGCTCACGCTGAGCGCGATGCTCTTCGCGGTCCTCATCGGCATCCCGGCGGGCGTGATCGCCGCGGTACGCCACCGCAGCGCGGTCGACGCGCTCACGATGAGCGCCGCGATCCTGGGCGTGTCGATCCCCGTGTTCTGGCTGGGCTGGATCCTCGTGTACCTGCTGGCGGTGCTGCCGTCGCACGCGGGGCTCAACCTGTTCCCGATCTCGGGCCGGCTCGCGACGGCGTATCTCTACACCGTCCCCGCGCGCACGCATCTGGTGTTCGTCGATGCGCTGCTCGCCGGAAACGGGCGTGCCGCGCTCGACGCGCTGTGGCATCTCGTGCTGCCGGCGGTGACGCTCGGCACGATCCCGCTGGCGATCGTCGCGAAGATCACGCGCAGCGGGATGCTCGACGTGCTGTCGTCGGACTACATCCGAACGGCGCGCGCGAAGGGACTCGCGCAGCGCGCGGTGATCATCAAGCACGCGCTTCGCAACGCGCTCATCCCGATCATCACGATCCTCGGCTTGCAGACCGGCCTGCTGCTCGGCGGCGCCGTGCTGACGGAGTCGGTGTTCGCGTGGCCCGGCGTCGGCCGGCTGGCGTTCGAGGCGATCTCGAACCGCGACATGCCGCTGATCAACGGCTGCATCTTGCTGTTCGCCACCGCGTTCGTCATCGTGAACATGCTGGTCGATATGCTCTACGCCGCGGTGAACCCGCGGATAAGGTATTCATAGCGCACGTGCTCGACATCTCCGACGGCGAGTTCGTCGCGCTGCGCGACCTCATTCGCGACCGCTTCGGCATCTGGTACGACGACCAGAAGCGCTTTCTGCTGCTGAGCCGGCTCTCGACGCGGCTCGCCAAGCGCGGCTTCGAGACGTACGATGCCTACGTGCGGTTCCTTCGCTACGATACGCACCGCGAGGACGAGTGGAGCGACCTCGCGTCGGTGCTGTCGAACAACGAGACGTACTTTTTCCGCGAGCGCGCGCAGCTCAAGGCGCTGGCCGGCACGATCGTTGACGAACTGCTCGTGCGCTCGCCGCGCTTGCGGCTGTGGTCGGCGGCGTGCTCGTCGGGCGAAGAGCCGTACTCGCTGGCGATGACGATGCTCGAGACGCGCAAGATCCCCGACGCGATGCTGTCGATCCGCGCGACCGATATCTCCCCCCGCGTACTGGAGCTGGCCGACAAGGGCTTCTACCGCGCGCTCTCCTTCCGCGCCACCGAGCCCGCGATGATCGAGCGGTGGTTCCAGCCGCAAGGCGACGGGTTCGTGGTCGCCGACCGCGTGAAACGTCTCGTCTCGTTCGGTCGTCTGAACCTGTTGGAGGGTCCCCGCGTCGCGGCCGAGGGACCGTTCGACGCGATCTTCTGCCGCAACGTGCTCATCTATTTCGATAAGGCGACGCAGAAGCGCGTCGTCGAGTCGTTCGCGCGGGCGCTGCGCCCCGGAGGCTACCTGTTCTTGGGCCACGCCGAGTCCCTGTTCCACCTGACGGATCTCTACGATCCGATCGTCGGCCCGGACGCGATCGTCTATCGTCTTAAGGCGCCGGTGCCGGCGTGAATAACCGGGTCATCACCGTCGTCGTCACCGACGACTCCGCGTTCATGCGGCGCGCGATCCAGAAGATGCTGGAGAAGGAGCCCGAGATTCGCGTGGTCGGGACCGCGGCATCGGGCGAAGAGGGCATCGCGATGGTCGAGCGGCTCAAGCCCGACGTCGTGACGATGGACGTCGAGATGCCGGGCATCGGCGGGCTCGAAGCGGCGCGCGCGATCGTCGAGCGGCGCGGGCCGCCGATCATCATGGTGAGCGCGCTGACCCGCGACGGCGCGGAGACGACGCTGCACGCGCTGGAGCTCGGCGCCGTCGACTTCATCCCCAAGCCCGACTCCGCGCTGATCGACATCGTCAACGTGCAGCGCGAGCTGGTCGAGAAGGTCAAGCACTTCGGCTCGCGCGGCGCATACCTGCGCGCGATGCGCGAGACGCTGCGCATCCAGCGCGGCGCGCTCGCGGACGCGCGTCCCGCGGCGCCGCCGCCGCAACCGCCGCCGCGCCCGCCGTCGACCGCGCGCGCCGGCGGGTTCGCGTGCGTCGCGATCGGCACGTCCACCGGCGGGCCCGTCGCGCTGTCGCAGATCTTGCCGAAGCTGCCGGCGGGCTTTCCGATCCCGATCGTCGTCGTGCAGCACATGCCGCCCGGCTTCACGCGCCCGCTCGCCGAGCGGCTCGCCGCGACGAGCCGCATCGACGTCGTCGAAGGCGCCGACGGGATGCCGCTCGCGCCGGGGACCGCGATCATCGCGCCGGCGGGCAAGCAGCTGCGCCTGGTGCGCTCGAAGGGCGCGGTGCGCGTCGCGCTGGGCGACGACGCGCAGCGTTCGCTGCACGTCCCCAGCGTCGACGCGATGGCGGCGTCGGTCGGCGAGACGTACGGCGCCGGCGCGCTAGGCGTGATCCTCACCGGGATGGGGCACGATGGGGTCCAGGGATTACGAGTGCTCAAAGAACGCGGCGGTTATGTTTTAGGGCAAGACGAGGCGAGCAGCGTCGTCTACGGGATGCCGCGGGCCGCCGCCGTCGCCGGCCTCGTCGACCGTGTGGTCCCGCTCGACGCCGTCAGCCGCACGCTCTGCGAGCTCACCGGCACGGTGTATGCGCCCGCGTAGGTGTAAGCGGCGGTTCGACCGGCCGAAGACTCAAAGAAGCGGATCGGCGAGGGGAGGTCCCCCCGCCTTGCGTGAACGTCCCGGAAAATCGGGGCGGGTGTCCCGTCATGGGAGCAGGCCGTGAAAACACTCCGGGCTAGCGCGCACTACGTGATCGGCGGAGTCGAGCTCAGTCGCGAAGAGATCGTCCACAAGTATCTCCACTTGGTCAAGTACGTGGCCGGGCGGATTTCTATCAACTTGCCCCCCAACGTCGAGATCAACGACCTGATCAACGACGGCATCCTCGGCCTCATCGACGCGATCGAGAAGTACGACGACGCGCGCGGCGTCAAGTTCGAGACCTATGCGATCACCCGCATCAACGGCGCGATCCTCGACGCACTGCGCGCGCTCGACTGGGTACCGCGAGCCGTGCGGCAGCGCGCGCGCGAGCTGGAGCGCGTGTACCAGGCGCTGGAGATCGAGTACGGCCGGGCCGCGACCGAAGAAGAGGTCGCCGAGAAGATGGGGATGACGCTCAAAGAGCTCGACGTCCTCATGCAAAAGATTCGCGGCACCTCGGTCTTGTCGCTGGAAGAATTTCTGCCGAACGAGCGCGGCTACGAGATCCCGCTGCTCGACACGCTGCGCGACGACGGCACCGAGGTCACAAACGCGGTCGAAGCGCGCGAGATCAAGGCGGCGCTGGTGCGCGCGGTCGACGACCTGCCGCCGCAAGAGCGCACGGTCATCTCGCTGTATTACTTCGAAGGTCTCACGCTCAAGGAGATCAAGGGCGCGCTCAACGTGTCGGAGTCGCGCGTCTCGCAGATCCACGCGCAAGCCGTGATCCATCTGCGCACGAAGCTCAAGGCGCTCAAGTCGGATCTCGGTTATCGCGACGGCGACCCCAACGTGAAGCAGAAGTACACGCGCAGACCGCCCGTGGTCGCGCCGGGGGATGCCGGGGCCGCGGGTTAGGCTTTCGGAAGCGCCGTGGCGATTCGACCGTCCGATTTTCAATCCGCGATCTCGCAGGCGTCGCAGATCGCGCCGCTCGCGCAGCGCGCGGAAGAAGCGCCGCGCATCGCGCAGCAGGCGGCGCAAGCCGCGTTCGCCGCGGACGTCGAGACGCGCGAGGAGCGCATCGACGAGACCGCCGAGGGGCTCGGGAACCGCGTCGACACGAACGCCGAGCGCGACGCGCGCGGCGACGCGTACGAGCCGCACGAGCACCGCGCCCGCAGCTCCTTCGAAGCGGTCGACGTCGTGGGGCTCGACGATCCGCCGCATTTGATCGACTTCACGGCGTGAGATGAGCGGCGTCGATCCGCTCGCCGCATTCGTCGCCGCCGGCGGCGACGTCGCCGCGCTGATCGACAACGAGCTCGCGCAGCTGGCGGCCGACGCGAAGGCGCTCGCCGCGCTGCTCGTCGAGGGCGTCGTCGTGAACGCGCGCGTGCTGCCCTCGAACGGGCTGACCGATCTGCTCGAGATCGCAGGCCGCCGCGTCGCGGCGTCGTTGCCGCCGACGGTTCGGCCCGGCGACGTGCTGCAAGTGCGCGTCACGGGGTTCGACGGCGGCCGCATCTTGCTGCAGATCGTCGGGACGGGTGCGGACGCTGCGGTCGAACCGGGGCCGCCGAACGTGCCGCTCGCACCGGACCGCGCCGCCTTCGTCGCCGCGTCGATTCGGCCGGCCGCGCCGAACGCCGGGCCGGTGCCGCCGCCTGGTGCGCCGGGTACCGCGCCGGGTGGTGCTTCGCCGCCGGCATCCGCGCCCGCTGGAGGTTCGCCGGCACCGGCGGCGCCGCTCGACGAACTGCCGCCGCTCGCCGTGCCGCCGAACCGGCCAGGGATCACGACCGGGTTCACGTCGGCCGTGTCGCGCGCGAACGTCGCGCCGCCCCAAGCCGCCGACGCGCAACCGGATGTTTCGCAACCTGCGGCGTCGCCGGCATCGCCGCCCGCGACGGCGCGCGGTGGTGCCGTTGTACCGGCCGAACCGTCGTCGATCGAAGCACGTGTCGCCGCGTCGCGCGCGACGAACCCGCCGCCGAGTGCTCCGAGCGTTATACCGGGCGACGCGGTGTCTGCTGCGACCCGTCCCGCGCAGCCGTTCGTCGCGCCGCCGCAGATCGTG
Source organism: Vulcanimicrobiota bacterium (assembly GCA_963791645.1). Taxonomy (GTDB): domain Bacteria; phylum Vulcanimicrobiota; class Vulcanimicrobiia; order Vulcanimicrobiales; family Vulcanimicrobiaceae; genus Vulcanimicrobium. The sequence goes on from CAWBTJ010000082.1 coordinate 118,280, forward strand.
CAAAAGACGCCGCCGAATGCACCGCCCGCCACCGCGCCGCTGCCGGCCATCGCGCCGATATCGCGTGCCACGGGTCTCGCGGCGTACGCGCAACCCGTCGCATTGCTGCGCGCGCTGAAGCTTCCGGTGACGCCGAGCGCGCTCGCATCGGCCACGCTCGCGCTGCAGCGGCCCGACCGGCTTCCGGCCGCGCTCGCGGCGCTCGAAGCCGCGCTTCCGGCGGCGAGCGACGACGCGCACGTCGCGACGCTGCGCACGCTGCTTGCGTTCGTCGGGCGCATCGATCCGCGCTCGCCGGCGCTCGCGGCGCAGATCGCCGCGTACGTCGAGCACGTCGTCGACGGCACCGAGCCGAAGCTGGCCACGCTGCTCGCCGCCACGCGCGAAGCCGCCGGCGACGCGCAGGCGCAACCGACGCCGAACGCCGCGCACGGCACGGCGGCTGTGTCGCCAGCATCGTCGCAGCCGCCGCTGCCGGCCGCCGTCGTCGCCGAACGCAGCGCCGCGCTGAGCGCCGACTTGAAGCAGACGCTGCTGGCGGTCGCGGCCGATGCGGCGACGCCCGCCGCGCTCGGGCCGTCGCTCGCCGGCGCGCTCACCGCGCTCACCGCGGTGCAGGTCCACGCCGCGCAGGCGCTCGCGGCGCAGCCCGACGGGCTCGCGTTCTCCATCCCGCTCACCACGCAGCACGGTCCCGCGAACGCGCAGATCACCGTGAAGCGCGACGCGCCGCAAAGCCGCGGCGCGCCGCTCGACGGCGAGAACTTTCGCATCGCGTTCGTCCTCGACACCGCGCACTTCGGCACCGTCGCGATCGACCTGGTCACCGTCGGGCGCGACGTCACGGTGGACGTGCGCACCGATTCGGCACCGGCGATGCGCGCGTTTCGCGACCAGCTCGGCACGCTGACGGCGCGGCTGGAGTCGCTGCGCTATCGCGTCGCGGCCGCCGGCGCGTCGGTGGGACCGACGTCAGTCGTCGCGGCCGACGCGCCGCCCGCGCCGGTGCAGGATCCCAACGCGACGGTGGACCGCTCCGCATGAGCTCGCGCTACTACGACGCGCGCCGCAACGCGCCCGACCGCCCGGCCGCCGCCGCGCTGGCCTACGATCCGCTCGGCACCGAGCCGCCGGAGATCGTCGCGCTCGGCCGCGGCTTGACCGCGAACGAGATCGTGCGCCTCGCCCGCGAGCACGAGATCCCCGTGCACCAAGACGCGGGCCTGGTGGAAGCGCTCGCCAAGCTGGAAGTGGGCCAGTGCTTGCCGCGCGAGCTGTACGCCGTCGTCGCCGAAGTGCTCGCCTTCGTGTATTCCGTCGACGCCGAGGCTGCCCGCTAGCGTTCGTCGAACGCGGTCTCCGTGAAAATACGGAGAACCACGGCGCACGCCGCCGCGTCGCTACTCGCGTGCCTTGTGCTGGTGTCCGCCCGGCCGGCCGCGGCCGCCGATCCGCCGCCGGCGGTCACGCATCATACGGTGATGGTCGGCGGGCGCGCGATCGCCTACACGGCGCGCGCCGGTACGACGGCGTTGCGGGATGCGAACAACGACGAGATCGCGCGCGTGTTCTCCGTGGCGTACACGGCCGACGGCGAGAGCGCGCGCACGCGACCCGTCACGTTCGTGTGGAACGGCGGCCCCGGCTCGTCGACGATGTGGCTGCACATGTCGTCGTACGCGCCCGTGCGCGTCGCGATCCCGTCGAACGCGACCGCGCCGCCGCCCGGCACGCCGCTCGCGCCGAACCCCGACTCCTTGATCGACACCACCGACCTCGTATTCATCGACGCCGTCGGCACCGGTTACAGCCAGATCACGGGCAAGGGCACCAACAAGACGTTCTTCGGCATCGACGAGGACGCCAAGGCGTTCGATACGTTCATCCGCCAGTGGGTCACCGACAACGACCGCTGGGCGTCGCCGAAGTTCTTGTTCGGCGAGTCGTACGGAACGATGCGCGCGGCGGCGGTCGTCGACCGCCTGCAGCGCGACGGCATGGCCGTCAGCGGCGTGGTGCTCTTGTCGTCGGTGATCGACTACAACGCGCTCGACAACGGCCAAGGTCCCGGCGAAGACTACGGCTACGTCAGCTTCCTGCCGACCGAAGCCGCCGTCGCGTGGTACCACAAGAAAGTCGCCGGCAACCCGCCGGACCTCGCGCGCTTCATCGACGAGGTGCGCGCGTTCGCGACCGGGCCGTACGCCGACGCGCTCATGCGCGGCGACGCGCTCGACGCGACTTCGCGCCGCGCGATCGTCGCGAAGCTGCACGACTACACCGGGCTCGACGAGAAGTACATCGACCGCGCGAACCTGCGCATCGACCCGAGCCGCTTTCAGCATGCGTTGCAAGCCGACGCCGGGCTCGCGACCGGCCGGCTCGACGGGCGCTATCAAGGCCCCGAGCTCGACCGCACCAACGACTCGACGTCGTACGATCCCACCAGCGACGACCTGTTGACCGATGCGATGGTCGGCGCGTTCAGCCGCTACGTGCGCAGCGATCTAGGGTACCGCGTCGACCGGCCGTACCTCGGTACGAATTACGGCGTGGTCGGTGCGCACTGGAATTTCCGGCGAACCGGCTCGATCGTCGCGCCGAACAGCGCGCGCGACCTGCGCAACGCGCTGACGAAGAACCCGTATCTGCGCGTGTTCGCGGCGAACGGCTATTACGATCTCGCGACGCCGTTCTTCGGCACGGAGTACACGCTCAACCACCTCGGCCTGGACGCCGCGCTGCGGCCGCACATCGAGTACGGGTTCTATCCGTCGGGCCACATGGTGTACCTCAACGACGAGGCCCGGCGTGCGTTCAAGGCCGATCTCGTGCGGTTCTACCGCGAAGCGGCGGGCCGCTGACATGCGCCGTTCGCTGCTCGCCCTGATCCTCGCCGCGTCGTTCGCGACCGTGGCCCCTTCGCTCGCGTACGCGCAGGCCGCGCCGGCGCCGACGCCCGCGCCCGCGTTCCATCCCGTCCCCGGCGTGAAAGACGCGGTGACGCACCATACGCTCACGGTGGGCGGCCGCCGCATCGCGTACACCGCGCGCGCCGGAACCTTTCTGCTCAAGGACGCGAACAACGATCCGACCGCGAGCATGTTCTACGTCGCCTACACTGCGGACGGTGCGAACGCGCGCACCCGGCCGGTGACGTTCTTCTGGAACGGCGGACCCGGCTCGGCCTCGATCTGGCTGCATATGGGTTCGTTCGGCCCGGTCCGCGTCGGGGTGCCGAACGATGCCAAACAGCCGCGTCCCAACCCGCCGCTGCTCGACAACGATTCGTCGCTGCTGGACACGAGCGACCTCGTGTTCGTGGACGCGGTCGGCACGGGCTGGAGCACGGTCGTCGCGCGCGGCAAGACCTCCGACTACTACGGGATCGACGAAGACGCGAAATCGTTCTCGCAGTTCGTCCAGCGCTGGGTGACGCACAACGCGCGCTGGCAGTCGCCGAAGTTCCTGTTCGGGGAATCCTACGGCACGACGCGCGCCGCGAACGTCGTCAACCTGCTGCAAACGGGCGGCATGGCGGTCAACGGCGTGGTGCTGCTGTCGTCCGCGCTCGACTACAACTTTCTGCCGATCGGCCAAGGTCCGGGCGAAGACTACGCGTACGTCGGCTACCTGCCGACCGAAGCCGCCGTCGCGTGGTACCACCACAAAGCCGCGGGCAACCCGCCGGACCTCGCCCGCTTTGTCGCCGAGGTGCGGGCGTTCGCCGGCGGGCCGTATGCGCAGGCGCTCATGCGCGGCGATACGCTCGACGCGGCGACGCGCGCGCAGATCGTCGCGAAGCTGCACGCATACCTCGGGCTCGACGCGAAATACATCGACGCCGCGAACCTGCGCATCGACCCGAACCGCTTCGGTCAGGAGCTGCTACGCAGCGAAGGCCGCATCGTCGGGCGGCTGGACGGCCGCTACACCGGCGAACAGATCGACCGCAACGGAACCTTCCCCGACTACGACGCCTCCAGCACGATGACGTCCGCCGCGTACGTCGCCGCGTTCAACCACTACGCGCACGACGTGCTGCGCTACCGTGACGAACGGCCGTACGATCCGCTCAGCTTCCAGGTGAACGGCGCTTGGAAGTACCAGCGCGGCGAGGACTCCAACGCGCCCAGCGTCGTCGCCGACCTTCAGTCTGCGCTCGTGCAGAACCCTTCGCTGCACGTGCTCGCCGCGAACGGATATTACGATCTTGCTACCGCCTTCTACGGGACGGAGTATTTGCTCAACCACATGGGGCTGAATGCCGAGCAGCGGAAGCGGTTGCATTATTCGTATTATGCGTCCGGGCATCAGGTCTATCTGAATCACGATTCGCTCGTGCAGTTCAAGGCGGATCTGGTGCGGTTTTATCGGGAGGCTCAGGGGCCTTAGCGGTTTGCGTCGGTGGCGCGGCGGTGGAGCGACATCGCCGCGCCGGGGACGCTCCCTGCGCGCATCCCTGCGCTTCGGTCGCTCGGCGCTCCGTCGCATCCGCCCTCCGGGCTTACGCGACTCCGCGACGCCGCGTCGCGGCGACGTCGCTCCACCGCCTTCGGCGTGATTGCTCGCAGAGGTCGGCTGCGGCTTGCGGCCAGGTTGGATAGATGAAATCGAAGCCGCTTGCGAGCAGTTTGCCGGGGACTACGCGTCTGCTTTTTAGGACGAGCTCGGGTTCCGTGCGCATCAGGAATGCGCCGACCGTTATCAGTGGCTTGGGTGATGCGAGTCCGACCTTCGTGTGGGATGCTTCGCGCAGTGCTCGCATGAAATCGGCGTTTGGGAGTGGGTTTGGGGACGCGACGTTCACCACGTCGGTGAGGGAATCGTGCGCTGTGACCCATTCTATGGCGCGGACGAAGTCCGCTTCGTGGATCCATGAGACGTATTGCTTGCCGTTGCCGGCTGTGCCGCCGAGGCCGCGGCGTGTCAGGGCGAGCAGCGTGTCGAAGATTCCGCCGCGGTCGGGGCTCAGGACGACGGAGGAGCGCAGCTTCACCTTGCGAGTGCGCGGAGTGACCGCTTCGTCGACGGCTCGTTCCCATGCGCGGGCGACTTCGATGCTGAAGCGCCATGCGGGCGGGGCGTCGGGTTCGGTGCCGCCGATGCGACCCGTTGCCTCATCGTTGGGCGCGTCGAAGCGGTGCGCGTAGATCGTTGCCGTGCTCATTTGCAGCCACGTGCGTGGCGGGGATTTCGCCCACGCGATCGCTTGGCCGAGTGCGTGCGTCGACTCGACCCGCGATCTCATGATTGCGTCGCGGTTGGCTGCGGTGTAGCGGCAGTTGACGCTGCGGCCTGCGAGGCCGATCACGACGTCCGCGTCTTCGAGTTCCGACGTCCACGGGCCGAGCGTCTTCGCGTCCCATGGCACGGTGCGCCACGGGGCTGTTTGCGGCGTGCGGCTGAGGACGACGACGTCGTCGCCGGCGGCGCGGTAGTGGCGGGCGAGGATCGTGCCGACTTGGCCCGTGCCGCCGGCGAGCACGATTTTTCTCAACGGCGTCCTCCTTTGAGGAGTGGGGCTAGGCGGCCGCGTAGTTTTGCGATGCCGCGGATGGCGGCGATCGGCAAGCGAAGCAATTCGTCGATCAGTGCGGTGAGGGTTTCGAAGAGGCCGAGCATCGCCGTGATGCGAGCCTTCGCGACGGGATCGGCGTGCGCGTCGGACGCGAGCTGGGCGGCGCATTTTTTTAGGACGGCGAGGGTCGGGTCGATCTCGCGGCGTTTGCGAGCGGCGGCCAGTGTCGTGAACATCTCCCAGACGTCGGAGACGGCCTCGTAGTGGTCGCGGCGGTCCCCCAGGACGTGCACGACCCGCACGACGCCCCAGCCTTGCAGTTCGCGCAGGCTCGTGCTCGCGTTCGAGCGGGCGATGCCGAGACGTTCGCTGATGACGGCTGCGTCGAGAGGTTCGTTCGAAAGGTAGAGCAGGGCATGGATCTGCGCGACGGTGCGGTTGATGCCCCACCGCGCGCCGAGTTCGCCCCAGTGCAGGATGAAGGTCTGCACGACCGGGGAGATCGTGGCTGGCTTGGCTGACATTTCTGTACTGACAGAAATAACAGACCAGGCAGGCCGCGTCAAGGGCAGCGAAGTGGCGGCCCCGCGGTCCGCGTTACATCGCGAGCTTCGACATTGGCGGGAAGCCGTGTTGGGCTCGGCCCTCGTCGGCGTCGTTCTTCGCCGTTGATTTGTACAGCTCGATGTGGCCGTCCGTGGCGAGGTGTTTGTATTTGTCGCGCAGACCTTGCAACGCTACTTCGTCCAGTGGGGTGAATCCGTCCGCGATGCGGACGTGATGGTCTAGAACTTCTTGCGAGTCGATGCCCGTCACCGTCGTCAGAACGCCCGGCAGCGACATCGCGTAGCGCAGGGCGTCGTCCGGGTCGACGTGGCCGGCTTCGAGCATGCGCCCTTCGCTGAAGGCTTTCATGCCGATGACGTGGATGCCACGTTCGCGGGCCAGTGGCAGCACGTTTTTCTCGAAGCTGCGGTAGTTCGGGTCCAGCACGTTCAGCGGCATCTGGGCCGTGTCGAAGGGGAAGCCGCGTTCGATCATCTCGCGGTGGATGTTCGGGTGCTTGTGGCCCGTGAAGCCGACGAAGCGGACTTTGCCGTCGCGCTTTGCGCGCTCGACTGCTTCGAGGACGCCGCCTTTCGCGTAATGGCGTGCAGGGTCGTCGTCGTACACGCATTCGTGCACTTGCCATAGATCGAGATGGTCGGTGCGCAGGCGGCGCAGGGATTCTTCGAGTTGCTGCATGCCGACGTCCGCGCCGCGGCCGTGCGTGCAGACTTTCGTCATCAGGAAGACCGCGTCGCGGCGGTTGCCGTCGGCGAGCGCCTTGCCCATGCGCTCCTCGCTGACGTGCTCGTTGTACTCCCACGCGTTGTCGAGGAACGTGATGCCGGCGTCGATCGCGGCGTGCAGCAGGCGGGTCGCCTCCGACTCGTCTTCGAGCATCCCGAGGTGGTAGCCGCCGAAGCCGATCGCCGAGACGGCGACGCCCGGCGCGATCTCGCGCATCGGTATCATGGGCCGGTTCTACCCGCCGGATGGGACTTCGCTCGCCCGCCGAATGAACGCGCTTCGTGAGTTGGTTCGGGAAGATCAAGACGGCACTGGCGCGGACGCGGGAGGCGTTCGGCGGCGAGCTGGAGACCATGGCGCTCGCGCGGCGGCCGGTCGACGACGAGCTGTGGGACGACCTCGAGGAGATCCTCCTGAAGGCCGACTTCGGCGTGCCGACCACGACCAAGATCGTCGACGCGCTGCGAGGCGTCGCGAAGCAGGACCGCTACCAGACGAGCGACGAGGTCGTCAAGCGCTTCCGGCGCGACGTGCAGAACTTTCTCACGCTGCCCGAGATGGAGCTCCACCTCGAGGCGAAGCCGGCGGTCATCCTGGTCGTCGGCGTCAACGGCAGCGGGAAGACGACGACCATCGGCAAGCTCGCGTCGCTGCTGCGCGCGCAGCGCAAGCGCGTGATGGTCGTCGCGGCCGACACGTTTCGCGCTGCGGCTGCCGAGCAGCTCGAGATTTGGGCGAAGCGCGCGGGCGCGGAGTACGTCCGCGGCGCGGAGGGTTCGGATCCGTCGTCGGTGGTGTTCGACGGGATGAGCGCCGCGAAATCGCGCGGCGTGGACGTCGTGCTCGTCGATACCGCCGGACGCTTGCAGACGAAGACGAACCTCATGGAAGAGCTGAAGAAGATGCGGCGCATCATCGAGCGCGAGACGGGCGCGCCGCCCGCCGAGACGCTGCTCGTCGTCGACGGCACGACGGGTCAGAACGCGCTCTCGCAGGCGAAGCTCTTCAACGAAGCCACCAAGCTGACGGGCGTCGTCGTCACCAAGCTCGACTCGACGTCGAAGGGCGGCGTGCTCGTGGGGATCGTCGATCAGATCGTCGTGCCGGTGAAATACATCGGGTTGGGCGAGGGGCAAGACGCGCTCGCGCCGTTCGATCCCGCGCAGTTCACCAAAGCGCTGTTCGAGAGTGCCGCCTAGGCGCTAGACCGCGCTGAGGTGGAGCTCCGCGGCGCGGCGCACCTCTTGCACCGTAGCCGGCGCGTTGAGGTCGAAGATCGGGTTCAGGTTGCGCTCCACGCGTGACGCGCGGATCGCGTTCTTCACCGCGAGGAACACCGACGTCGCCAGCACCAGCGGCGGTTCTCCGACCTCTTTCGAGGAGAACAGCTCGTTGGGGTCCGGCGGGACGACGTCGTAGCGCGGGAAGAAGTGGACGTTCATCTCGATCGGGATCGTCGTGACGGCGGGCGGTTTGTAGCGCCACGTATTGTCCGAGTTGAGCCGGCCGAAATCGTCGCGTGACGGATCGGTCTGGTACGTGACGTCCTCGGTCAGCACGTAGCCGATGCCTTGCACGAACGCGCCTTCGATCTGGCCCACGTCGACGGCGGGATCGATGCTGAACCCCATGTCGTAGATGATGTCCGAGCGCAGGATCGTCGTCTCGCCGGTGAGGACGTCGATCTCGACCTCGCTGCAGCCGACGCTGTAGGTGTAGCCCATGAACTGATCGACTTCGCTCGCCGCCGTCGGGAGGTTTGCGACCTTGATGCCCGGCAGCTGCGGCTGCGCCTTCATGTCCTTGAACGTGAGGTTCGGCGTCGGGTCCGTCCCGCCGGGGATCTTCGCGCTCGCCTCGACGATGAGGTTGACGCGGTTGTTGTACGCGGCGCCGACGATGTTCGCCCAATACGAGCGCCCTTTGGCCGGCGGCGCGGCCCTGGTCGCGAGCGTGCTCCAGCCGCCGGTATCCGCGGCACTCCAGAAATCGACGCCGTGATCTTGGCACCACGCCGCGCCGAAGTTGTTGAGCAGTTGGTAGGCGAACTTCTGCAGGCGCGTGCGGAGCTTGCTGCACGCCTTGCGCACCGCCATCCCGTTGTATTGCGTGCCGGTCGATGCCCCGGTGCTCGTCGGGTTGGGCACCACGCTCGTATCGGGCTTCTCGACGTCGATCAGCTCGACCGGGATGTCGAGCTCGAGCGCGGCGATCTGGCACATCTTCGTGATGAGCCCCTGGCCGCTCTCGACGCCGCTCTGGCGAATCACCACCGAACCGTCGGCTTGGTAGATCGCGACGATCGCGCTCGCCTGTTCGAGCGACGCCAGGTTGAAGCCGGACGCGTACTTGATCGGCACGAGCGAGATGCCGCGCTTGCGCCAGCTGTTCTGCGCGTTGAACTCGTCGACTGCGGCGCGGCGATTGACGAAGTCCGACTTCGTCTTGGCCCAGTCCCACACGGTGCGCATGTAGCAGAACGTGAGCGCCTGGCCGTACGGGGTGACCTGGCCGAGTTCGTAGAGGTTGAGCTCGCGCACGTCCTCGGCGGTCATCCCGATCGCGGTGGCCGCGTGGTCGAGCGCGTTCTCCGCGATGATCATGCCCTGGATGTCGCCGAACGCGCGCATCGCGCTGTTGCTGGCGGTGTTGGTGCGGCAGACGTCGAGCTGCGAGCGCGAGTTCGGGATGTAGTACGCGTTGTCGGCGCGCAGCTGGATGCAGTTCGCGACGATGAACGAGCAATCGTACGTCGCGCCGCCGTCGCCCCACAAGTTCATGTTCCAGCCGCGGATCATCCCTTTGCCGCCCTTGCCGTCGGCGCCGGAGTCGATCGCGACTTGGTACTGCCCGTAGTACGGGTGGCGTTTGCCGGTCATCGCGCTGTCGTCCGCGCGCGGCAGCGCCAGCCGCACGACGCGGTTGAGCTTGTACGCGGCGAGTGCGGCGATGCCGGCCGCAAAACGCGCCGGCTCGGTCTTTCCGCCGTACGCGCCGCCGAGCTGGCGCACTTCGATCGTCACCTTGTTCGACTTGACGCCGAGCGTCTTGCAGACCGTGGAATGGATCGTCATCGGGCTCTGCGCCGACGGATACACTTTGATGTTGCCGCCGCCGCCGGGGATCGCGACCGAGGCCTGCGTCTCCATGTAGAAATAGATCTGCCCGCCCGCGGACTGCGTGCCGTCCACGACGGTGCACGACCGCCCGTCGACCACGGCCGCGCGCGTGGCGAGCGTCTTGTCGGTCGGCTTGCGAGCTTGCACCCAGCTCAGATCGCTGCCGGCGCGCGTGATCTGCCAGATGTGCGAGTTCCACGGCGCCGTCGTCGGGCAATCCGGGAACACCGACCCCTTCTCGATCGCGTGCTCGAGCCCGAGGATCGGCTCGGCGCCGTACCACGGATCGCGCTTGCGCAGCGGGCCGTACACGATGCAGTTGTCGCGCACGAAGTACGCGAGCTCGATGGCGGTCTGCTCGTTCGCCGCCGCGACGAGCGCGATGGCCTGACCGTGGTAGAACACCATGTCGTTCGCGAGCAGCGGATGATCGCCGGCCATGCCGGACATGTTCGAGCCCGCGACCGGAACGTCGTCGCACGTGACGAGGTCGACGAACGCGGGGAAGCGTTCGCGCAGCGCCGTCGCGAGCTCGGCACCCGTGCACGGCGTGTCCGGCTCGCCCGGCATGCAGTACGTGAACGACGCGAGCGCGCGCTGCGACAGAACCAGCGCGCCGTTGAGGCTGCGCGGCGGGAGAGGGATCTCGTGCGTGTACGTCGTCTCGCCGGACGTTTGCTGGAACGCTTCGAGCTTGATGTACGCCTGGCCGATCGGCGTGCCGCCGTGCACGGTGTTCGCGGGCCAGTCCTCGGTGCCGCCGCTGACGGGCCGCTTCTCCCACGTCATCTCGCCGGCGGAACGCTCCTTGCCGGGTACCGAATTCGGTGCGAGATCGCCGAGCACGTGGACGACGAACTTGTAGAGAAAACCTCCGGCGAGCTGGCGGCGGTATTCATCGGTGAAACCCTCGTCGAGGTCGCGGCGCATCCGCTCGCGCCAGCGATCCTGCTGGGCCGTGACGTCCGCGTCGACGGCGGCGAGGATGTCGTTCATGCGGTCGAGGCCGAGCGGCCCGGCGGTGAGCGCGGCTTCGACCGACTCCGCGCGAAACGCGAACGGTGCGATGCCGCCGAAGACGACGACCGCATCGCTCACCGTCAGGTCCGCCGCAACGGCGATGCGCACGCCGCAGTTGACGATCGAATGCGAGTTGACCTCGCGCAGCGCCGTCTTCTGCGTCACCACCTGGTCGGACGCCGTGCCGAACGGGATGCGATAGCTGAGGATCACCTTGTCGTCGGGGAACGCCGCGTCGGCGAGCGTCGCGTCGACGAGCTCTTTCGGCGAGAGATCGCGCGGCTCGGGCCAGCCCGGTGCGACGACGCGCAGTGTCGCGCCCACGGTCGCGAGCGCCGTGAACAGGTCGGACGGAAACGGTTCGCCGTCGTGGATGTGCTTGAGCACCAGCATGGTGTTGCCGGCCAAGCTCGCGGCGTTGCGGACGATGGTTCCCGCCGTGCGCCGCGCCATGTAGCGCACGGCCTGCAGACGCCGCCGCCGCGCTTTGGGCTGCTTCGCGATCGCGGCGCCGAGCGTCTCGATGAGCTCGGTGTAGGTGGTCGCCGCGCCGACCGTGAGCGCGTCGGCGCCGATGTCGATACCATGGAGCTCGGGGACGCGCGAGACGTCGATGAGCGTGTGCGGGTCCTCGGTCCAGCGGTCGTAGATCCCGATCGAGGTGTTGCCGCACACCAGGCGCGTCGCGCCGCTGCCGGGGCTTTGCGCGAGCAGCGTCAGCAGCTCGCCGAGGCTGGTCGCGGCGCGCCAAACGTAATCGCCCGCGCGCACGTCCAACGGCGGCACGGCCGCGCGCGCGCCCGCCGGAAACGCGATCTCCACGCGGTCGTCGACGTGACTCGGGTTGAAGCCGGGATCGACGACGAACGCCGGCCGCTCGCGCTCGTCGGCGTTGGTGTAGTCCGACGCGTACGTCTCCATCCCGCTCAGGATGGGGCGATAGCCCGTGCAGCGGCAGATGTTGCCGTCGAGCGCGCCCTGGACCTCGAGCTTCGTCGGCTTGTGGCCGGCGTTGGCGACCAAGAACCCCGTCATGTTCATGACGAAGCCGGCGGAGCAGTACCCGCACTGCGTTCCGTTGTTCATGGCGAGGCGGTACGCGACTTGGCTCAGCGTCGTGGTCGTGGAACCGGTGCCTTCGATCGTCGTCACGGCGAGGCCGTTGAGCGCGCACACCGGACGCAGACACGAGTTGATCGAGCGGTGCTCGACGTCGCTCGTCTCCGCATTCCACCTGGAGAGGACGACGGTGCACGCACCGCAGCCGCCCTGCCCGCATCCGCGCTTCGCCCCCGTCAGACCGACGGCCGGCGAGCGCAGATAGTCGAGCAGCAGCAGATCGGGCGACGGGTTTTCGATCGTCACCTTGCGGCCGTTGAGAAAGAAGACCACGTCGCTGCTCGTGTTCATGTAATGCTACCCCGGCGTCGGTTACCTCAGTGGTGCGTGTAGATCGTCGTGTCGGGGATGACCTGGATCAGCTCCATCATGCCGCGGTCCTCGTGCGTGAGGATGTGGCAATGAAGCACGAACTGCCCGGGGAAGTCGACGAACTGGCTGCGCATCTTGAAATAGCCGGGGATCGTGACGACGCACGACGCGGGATCGGTGCCGGCGGCTTTGTTTGCCGCGGGAACATTCGTCAACGCGCTGCACGCCTGCGGCACCGTATCCTGCTGGGATGCCGGTATCGCGAAGGTGTCCCACCACACGAAGTTCGATTTCTTGGTGTTGGCGCACTTTCCGTACGGCTTCCACGTCGTGGGATCCGTTGGGTCTGCGGGACATTTGCCGCCGGATTGCGTGTCCGCGCTCTGCGGCGAGAACACCTCGAAGATTTGGAACGGGTTGATGTGGATGTGGAACGGATGTTCCTTGTCGTTGTCCATGTTCGAGACCGTCCACTCTTCGACGGAGTTCAAGACCATGGTCTGGTTGATGTGACCGTCGCGGAACTGCTGGCCGTTGATCGACAGCTTGCCGGGCCCGATGTCTTGGAACACGAGATCGCGGTGGTACACGACGTCGGACGGCTTGATGTCGGCCAGGAACTTCGGGAACGTCGGGAAGCTCTGGATCGGGATGAACGGCATCGGCGAGCTCACGGCCGGCGCTTCGACGCTCACCGTGAGCAGGATCTGCGGCGTGTTGAGCCCGCAGGTGGGCGAGTCGATCTCGCGGCACACGCCGCCGACCACCGACAAGTCGTATCTGCCGGGCGTCGAGGGGGCTTGCATCAGCAAGTCCGCGCGATTCGCCGGCGCGAGATAGAACGGCTTGTCCTGCGCGTTTCCTTTGTAGCCGCTCCCGGCAGTGTTGTCGGGATCGTAGTTGGCGGCGATGAGCTGCACGCCGTCCTGCGCCGTCTGGTTCCAGTGGACGCACGGCGTCGTCGCGGGCTTGCTGCAGGACGCCGAACCGCTCGGCTCCGGAGCGAAGTTCTGGAACACGATGCCGTCGCGTTCCGCGCCGTTGACGAAGCGGAACAGCTGCACTTGGTTCGGGCGCATCGTGATCACCGGCGTGCGCCGGCCGTTGATCGAAAGGACCGGGATCGGAAGCGATGCGGGGCCGGTCCCGGTCGGGGCGGTCTTGTTCAGCGCTCCCGTCAACTGCTGGACGACGAGCACGCGCTCTTTGAAATCCCAGCCGGGCTGCGAGCGGTAGAAGGCGCGCAGCTGGTCGTCGTACTGGCCCTCGATGATGAGCGCGCCGATCATACCGTTGGCGACGTTGAGCGCCGTGGAACCGTGTTTGTGCGCGTGGTACCAGTGCGTGCCCGGCGCTTGTCCCATCGTGCGCACGCGCGGCGGATCGTTCTTGCGCGGATCGTAGGCCGGCAGCGGGAAGCACACCGGCGAGCCGCCGATGCTGTACTGCGGCCACCCGCCCTGGTCGATCTCGTGCTGGTTGACGGGCCATAGCCGCGCCGGTACGGGAAGCGGCGGCGGGCTGGCCCCGTACGACGTATTGTTGTCGTAGTAGTTGATCGCGGCGTACTGTGCCGTCTTCCACGACGGCACCATCCGAACCATGTCGGCCCAGGTGCTCGGGTAACCGTGGTTCTCGCACTGGGTGAAGAACGCGGCCATCGCCGCGTTCACGTTGTGCGTGTACGGCTGGAGCAGCAGGTTGTTCTTGCGCAGCGCCGGGCGCACGAACAGCAGCACGTTGTCACCGGTGGTGTTCGGCGTGGTGTGCGTGCCGTGGAAGTGCAAATTCGTCGTGCTGGAGCCGTGGATGCAATTCGGAAACACGTCGCTGTTCGAGCGCGTCGTTTGCCGTTTTCCGCCGCGCATGGTGAAGCGCGTCGTCACGTCGCAGCCGGCGGAGGGATTGGGCGTCGGTGCCGTACCGTGCGCATGTGCGCCGCCGCCGGCGGGCTCGTTGTCGCCGCGGTCGAGCGATTTTCCGAAGTGCTTGGCGTTGATCTGATTCAGAAACGCGATCTCGATCCAGTCGCCGACTCGCGCGCGCAGCGTCGGTCCCGGCAGCGGATCGCCGGTCGCGAAGCCCGGGTCGTCGGGGCCCTCGATGTTCAGCCCGGTGTGGCCCGTGAAATACCGCATGTAGACGGATCCGCACTGCGTTTGGCTCGGCGGGGTGCCGGGCGAGGTCGCGGAGTTCCACACCGTCCGCAGACCGTCGATCGCTTTGACCGTCCCCTTCAAGCGGTGCGTCGTCGGATCGCTTTTGATCTCCGGAACGGCGGGCAGGTCCGTCGCCGCCGGGCACGGGACGCGTCCTTGTTTTGCCGGCTGCGCGGCCTGCGCGACCTGGCGTTCGTGCTGCGCGAACGTTTGCGACGCGAACACCAGCACCAATGCGGCGAAAACGCTGCTGGCCACGAACGGGCGCGTGGCGCCATTCTTATGTGCGCTCACGGTCCGGCGTCCACGTTGATCTGGCCGCGTTCGGTCTGGTGCAGCGAGCACGCATAGAACAACGTGCCCGTCGCGCCCGGGCGGAACGCGTCGGAGCTGTCATCGGCGACGATCTCATGCTCCATGAAGAACTGCGCGTCGGTCACCGGACCGGTCGCGGTTTCCGTCAGACCCGGCCAGTGCGCCTTGTCGTCGTTGTTCGACCACGAGATCTCGTCGTTGACGGACGCGTCGAGCGCCGCCGGATCGAACACGACCTTCGACCCTTCTCGGTTGATATCTATCGACCACGGAAAAGACATGCGTGCATCCCCCAGCAAGTGTCCGCGGCCGAGGCCGCCTGACGGACGGTATTGCGGGGTGGTCGGTCTGCTCCTGTCGGCTTGATGGGACGGTCAACCTGACGCACCTCGGTCTCGAGCTGCGACAACGAATTCGATAAGTGCTATTCGTACTCGCGTGTCGACTCGCGTGCGCGCAACGCGTAGCGCACGGCGTCGACGATCGTGCCGCGGTCGTTCACCGTGCGGTCCTCCGGTGGTCGGGATGTTCCAGCTCGTGCTCGCGCGCGTCGATGTGTCCCGACCAGAAGCGGCGGAAGCGCGCGAGCCATGCATCGAGCTCGGCGAGGCCGGCGGGGTCGAGAGCATAGATGCGGCGCTGCGCGTCGCGCCGGACCCGCACGAGCCCGGCTTCGCGCAGCAGCTTGAGGTGTTGGGACACCGCGGGCGCCGTCATATCGAAGCGCCGGGCGATCTCGCCCGACGACAACTCGCGCGCGGCGAGCATCTCGACGATGCGCTGCCGCGTCGGATCCCCGAGCGCCGCAAAGCTCTGCATGCCGGGCAATTAAAAAGCATTAGCTTAAATAAGTCAAGTCTTTCGAATGAGTCAGATCGAACAGAGGTTCGATGCTCGGTCGCTCCGAAGAGGTGTGGTAATGACGCGCCCTTGCCGGCGCGGGCCGGCGTGGGAATGACGGACGACGGCATTCGCACCCTGCCACGCACTTGGCATACCGGCGCGGTACCGTCGGACTCACAACCGACAAGCACCATCCGCACGGAGCACCATGGCCGACGACAAACAAGCAGCCCTCACCAACGCGCTCGCGCAGATCGAGCGCCAGTTCGGCAAGGGCTCGATCATGAAGATGGGCGAGTTCTCGGATCGGATGGCGTTCGACGTCATCTCGACCGGCTCGATCGCCCTCGACCTCGCGCTCGGCGTCGGCGGCTTGCCGCGCGGACGCGTCGTGGAGATCTACGGACCGGAATCGAGCGGTAAGACGACGCTCGCGCTGCACGTCATCGCCGAAGCGCAGAAAGCCGGCGGCACCGCCGCGTTCGTCGACGTCGAGCACGCGCTCGACCCCGCGTACGCGCAAGCGCTCGGCATCGATCTCGACAACCTGCTCGTCTCACAGCCGGACGCCGGCGAACAGGCGCTCGACATCGCCGAGATGCTCGTGCGCTCGAACGCGGTCGACGTCGTCGTCGTCGACTCCGTCGCGGCGCTCGTCACCAAGGCCGAGCTCGAAGGCGACATGGGCGACACGCACGTCGGCCTGCAGGCGCGGCTGATGTCGCAGGCGCTGCGCAAGCTCACCTCGGCGATCTCGCGCTCGAAGTGCGTGATGATCTTCATCAACCAGCTGCGCGAGAAGGTCGGCGTGATGTTCGGCAGCCCCGAGACCACGTCGGGCGGCCGCGCGCTCAAGTTCTACGCCTCGGTCCGGCTCGACGTGCGCAAGCTCGAGCAGATCAAGGTGGGCCAGGACGTCGTCGGCACGCGCACCCGCGTCAAAGTGGTGAAGAACAAGGTCGCGCCGCCGTTCCGCATGGCCGAGTTCGACATCACCTACGGCAAGGGGATCTCGAAGATGGGCTCCATCATCGACGTCGCGCTGGAACGCAACATCATCGGCAAATCGGGCTCGTGGTACACCTACGGCGAGCAGCGCATCGGCCAAGGCCGCGAGAACGCGAAGTCGTTCCTCGAGGAGCACACCGACGTCGCCGACGAGATCGCGACCAAGATCCGCGAGGCGCTCAAGGCCACCGTCTCGCCCAACGGCGTCGGCAAAGCCGTCGGCGCAAGCGTCAAGGACGACGAGTAGAAGCCGTGCCTTCCGCACGGGTGACGGCGCTGCGCATGTTGGCGCAGCGCCGTCTCACCGAGGCGCAGCTGCACGGCAAGCTGGCGCGCAAAGGCTTCGACGACGAGAGCGTCGCCGCGGCGGTTGCGTCGTGCCGGCGTGACGGCCTGCTCGACGACGCCCTCTACGCGACGCTCTACGTCGAGACCAAGCGCGCCGCGGTGGGCGACGCGCGGCTCGTCGCCGAGCTCGTCAAGCGCGGGATCGACCGCGACGCCGCGCGCGAACGCGTCGCGTCCGCCGAGACGCGGGAGCCCGAGCGCATCGGCGCGGCCTACGACCGCATCCGGCGCTCGAACCCCGCGCTGTCGTACCAATCCGCGGCCCGAAAGCTGGAGCGGCTCGGATTCCCGGCTTCTTTGATCTATCGCGTCCTGCGGGAGCGCGCCGGCTCCGATCTCGGCGACGTGCTCGCCGACCTTGCGTGAGGGCGACCGTCAAGTCTGGGGCCATCGGAGGTCTTTTCGAGGAATGCGCCGCGGCCGCATGGTAAGGTCGCCGTCAGGAATGCGGTTCTCCATCGTCCTCGTTCGCGGGCTGTTATGCACGCTCGCGGCCCTCGTGTTGCTCGCGCCTCGTCCCGTATCGGCGATCGAGCTCGACGCCATCTCGAAGGCGGCCGCCAACTACACCGTCGGCGATCCTAAGCTGCAATCGATGTATCGCGCTGCGCTGCTCAACACCAACAAGCAGGTCACGCTCGCGTCGGACGGCACCGCCTACATCAAGACGGGCGACATTCCGGCCGAGTGGCTTCGCGACGCGAGCGTTCAGGTACGGCCGTACTTGTTCTTCGCAAAGAACGACGAGCAAGTGCGCACGCTGCTGCGCGGTGCAATCGCGCGCATGGGCAAGTACTTGCAGGCCAATCCGTACGCGAACGCGTTCACGCTGGCGTACGGCAAATGGGAAGAAAAGTTCGAGCTCGACTCGCTGGCATATCCCATCACGCTGTCGTGGACGTACTGGAAGCAGACCGGCGACACGTCCGTGTTCACGGGCGATCTCTCGCTCGGGTTCGACAAAGCGCTCGACACGATGGAGCGCGAGCAAGACCACGCGCGCAACTCGAAGTACACGCACCCGCAGATGCCCAACGGCGGCAAGGGCAAGCCGGTCGCGTACACGGGGATGATCTGGAGCGGCTTTCGGCCGTCCGACGACGCGTGCTCCTACAACTACCTCATCCCCTCGGAGATGATGGCGGTCGTCGCACTGGGCAATCTCGAAGAGATCGAGCGCGACGTGTACCACAACCTCATCAAGGCGCAGCGCGCCAAGACGCTGCGCGACGAAGTGCAAACCGGGATTCAAACCTACGGCGTCGTGTTCACGCCGAACTACGGCTACATCTACGCGTACGAAGTCGACGGGCTCGGCAACGCGAACTTGATGGACGACGCGAACGTGCCGTCGCTGCTCTCCGCGCCGTACTTGGGCTACACCAAGCCGACGTCGTTCATCTACCGCAACACGCGCAAGTTCTTGCTCTCCAAGGACAATCCGACGTATTACATCGGAAAGGTGGCGCGCGGGATCGGCTCGCCGCACACGAGCGACAACTACGTGTGGCCGATCGCCATGATGATGCAAGGCTTCACGGCGTCCAGCGACGCCGAGCGCAAGGACGTGCTCTCGCAGCTGCTCGCGTCCGACCCGGGCGATCATCTGCTGCACGAGTCGTTCGATCCGGACGATCCGACCAAATTCACGCGCGCCGACTTCGGTTGGCCCAACGCGCTGTTCAGCGAGTACGTCATGACGACGTTCGAAGGCGTGCCGCCCCTGCCCGTGGGCTCAACGGCCGACCTGGGTTTCCGCGGCGATTGAGATGATGCTGAGCGCGCCCTCGGACCCGCGCCGCCCGGTCGACGTCTGTGTCGGGATTCAGTGGGGCGACGAGGGTAAGGGGCGCGTCGTCGACTTGCTTGCGCGCGACTACGGCGTGATCGCGCGCTTCGGCGGCGGCGACAACGCCGGGCACTCGATCGAGGTCGGCGACACCAAGCTCGCGCTGCACGTGGTGCCGTCCGGCGTGCTCGTCGAGGGCACGAAGCTGCTCATCGGCGCGGGCACCGTCGTCTCGCTGCAAGGTCTCGTGAACGAGCTCGACATGCTGGCGAAGCTGGGCGTCGACGTCTCGCGCGTGTTCGTCGCCGCGCGAGCGCACATCGTGTTTCCGTATCATGCGGCGCTCGACCGGCTCAGCGAGAAGCAGCGCGGCGGCGCCGCAATCGGCACGACCGGACGCGGGATCGGCCCGGCCTACGCCGACCGCGTCGGGCGGCTCGGGATCACGTACGGCGACCTGTCCAAGCCCGAGGAAGTCCTCGCCACGAAGATCCGCCAGGCGTTGCTGACCCGGGCGCCGCTGTTTGCCGGCGCGGACGACCTGCCACGCGAGGAGGACGTCGTCGCGGACACGCTCGCCCTCGCGAAGCGCGTCGTCCCGCACGTGGTCGACGACGTGCGCTTCCTTCATGACGCGATCGCGCGCGGCGAGCACATCCTGGCCGAAGGCGCGCAAGGCACGATGCTCGACGTGACCTTCGGGACGTATCCGTACGTCACGAGCTCGCACACGGTCGCCGGCGCCGCCTGCACCGGGCTGGGCATCGGCCCGACGTCGATCGGACGCGTGCTCGGGGTCGCGAAGGCCTACTGCACCCGCGTCGGGAGCGGCCCGTTTCCTTCGGAGCTGTCGGACGAGCGCGGCGAACGGCTGCGCGCTCAGGGGCGCGAGTTCGGCGTGACCACCGGCCGGCCGCGGCGCTGCGGCTGGTTCGATGCCGTCGCGGCGCGCTATGCCGCCCAGGTGAACGGCCTCGACGCCCTCGTCATAACGAAGCTCGACGTGCTGTCGGGGTTCGAGCGGATCGGGCTCGTCACGGGCTACCGCCGCGCCGACGGGACGCCGTGCGGGATCGACGCGCTCGGCGATGCCGATCTCCAGGTCGAGATCGAAGAGCATCCTGGCTGGACCGACGATATTCGCGGCGTCCGTCGCATCGCGGACCTTCCCGCCGCGGCGCGCGCGTTCGTCGACCGCCTCGCCGGCGTCACCGGCGTCCCCGTCGCCGCGGTGTCCGTCGGGCCGGAGCGCTCCGCGCTCGCCATGTAGCCGGCCCGCCGGGCGTTCGCGCGGAAAGGTCCCCGCCGATAGGAACGATTCGCGGTAAACAACGCGTGAAGCCCGGCCGATACGATACCTAGTGCCGGGCAAGGACGCCTGGTGGAACGGGCCACGGTTGGCAGACCACGGAGCGTTGTAGAGCGCCCCGCGAAGGTGGCATTTGGATCGTCTGACCTCGTCTGCCGCGTCGTTCCCCGCCCGTCTTCGCGACTGGTGGAGCGGGCAGGCAAGCATGAATCGCATCGTCTACGGCGCGGTCGCGCTCGCGATGGTGCTCGGCGTGATCTTCTTCGCCGCTTTCCGCATGCGCGGTCCCGACTACGCCGTGCTCTTTTCGAATTTGCAGCCCGACGAGGCCAACGCCGTCGTCCAGAAGCTCGACGCCGGAAAGATCCCGCACCGGCTCGCCGACGGCGGTGCGACCATCTTGGTCCCGCACGAAGCGGTGTACGAACAGCGCGTCGCGCTCGCCGGCGAAGGCGTCGTCAAAGCGGGCGGCGGCACCGGCTTCGAGCTGTTCGACCGCACCAACCTCGGCATGACCGACTTCCAGGAGAAGATCGCCAAGACGCGCGCGACCGAAGGGGAGCTGCAGCGCACGATCTCCGGCCTGGGACCCGTGCAGTCCGCGCGCGTGCACATCGCCGCGCCCGAAGCATCGTTATACTCCACCACGCAGCAGCCGACGACGGCGTCGGTCGCCATCCAGACGAAGGTCGGGATGCAACTCAACGCGCAGGAAGTTCGCGGCATCACGCAGCTCGTGTCCGGCGCCGTCGCGGGCCTCAAGCCCGAGAACGTGACGATCGTCGACCAGAACGGCACGATCCTGCGGCCGTCGGCGCTCGAAGAAGCGGGCGCGGTCGCCGACTCCACGAGCGCGCTCAAGCACACCCAAGACCAGCTCGTCGCCAAAGAGAAGTACGAGTCCGATCTGCAGCAGTCGCTGCAAGGGCTGCTCGACGCGACGATCGGCGCGCACCGCTCCGCCGTCCGCGTCAACAGCGAGATGAACTTCGACGCGAACGCGACGGAGACGAAGTCGTTCGCGCCGCAGGGCACGGTTCGCTCGACGCAGACCGAGCGCGAGACCTACAACGGCAACGGCACGCCGCGCGCCGGTGCCGTCGGCGTTCCGGGCACCACCACCAACGTCGTCGCGACGTACCAGGGCACGCAGACCCAAGCTACCACCGGCAAATACGGCAAGTCGAAGAACACCACCAACTTCGACATCACCGAGCAGACCGCCAAGCACGTCGACGCACCGGGTAAGCTGACGCGGCTGTCCGTCGCCGTGCTCGTGAACGTCCCCGCCGCCGCGGGCGTGCCGCCGAACGCGAACGCGAACGTGGCGGC
>CAWBTJ010000083.1:0-16322 GCA_963791645.1 Vulcanimicrobiota bacterium
GCACAGCAACGGCCAGTACTACGGCATGTACAGCTCGAGCGCCGGCGACACGAGCTGGGTGTGGAACTACGTGTTGCGGCGTCCAAAGGCACGGCGACGTGGACGAAACGGTCGAACACCAAGTACACCATCGACGGCCCCGAGTACCCGGAGAACGGCAAGCTCGTCACGGAACACCACCGCTGCACGAAAACCTCGTAGCCGTGTCCTAGCTCAACTGGCAATTCACCATCCAGCTGATCCGGAATTTGTCGGCGAACATCCCGAACTTCGCGCCCCAGAACGTTTTCTCGAACGGCATCGTGACCGTGCCGCCGGCCGAGAGTTTCGAAAAGACGTTGTCGGCTTCGGCGGTTCCGTCGAGAACGACAGCGCGAAATTGTCGCCGGGATTCTTCTCGCGATCCGTCGTGGCATCGGACGCCATGAGCTGGCCCGCGGGCGAGCGCAGCACGCCGTGCAGAACCTTGTTTCCCCAGTCCGCAGGCGCCGACGCGGCGGCGGGCGTGCCCTCGAAGCGCATGATCTAGACGTCGCCCCCGAGCGCCTCACGATAAAAGTTCAGAACCTCTTCGGCATTGCCTTTGAAGAGCACAGCCATTGAGCTGCATCGAATCGTCCTCTCGCTCACGAAACCTGGCCGCCCTGGGACGGTAGCGTCCGGGTATGAAAAATCGCTGAGCCTCTCGCGCCGGGTTCGAGGGCTATGATGCCGAAATCTTCTCCGGCAAGGGGAATTCGCCGATGGCAAAATGGTCGAAGCTGCGCTGTTCGTTCTGCAAGAAAAGTGACACGGAGGTCGCGAAGCTCGTAGCCGGCCCCGGGGTCCATATCTGCGACGAATGCGTCGCGGTCGCGAGCCGGCTGATGGAGGCACCACCCCCGCAGCGGCCGGTCCCGGACACGCAGTCGTTGCCGCAACGCGTCGCGACCGGCATTCGGCGCCTGTTCCATCCCGGTGCCAGCGACCGCTTGCGAAACGTTCCCGCCCGCTAGATCGATCGCGTCGTTCTGAAGGACGTTCGATGAGCAGCGCTTACGTGCACGGCTACGATCGGAGGGAGAATCTTCGCTTACACGACCAGGCTGCGACACTCGTGGAGTTGCTGCATTCGGATACGGTGTACGAGGCGGGAAGCAGCGTCTTGGAGGCGGGCTGCGGGATTGGCGCTCAGACGATAACGCTGGCGCGCAACAGTCCGAACGCCCGAATTACGTCGATCGACGTGTCCGAGGGCTCCCTCATCGAAGCGAGAGAGGCCGTCAAGGCTGCCGGCGTCGCGAACGTGACGCTGCAGCAGGCCGATATCTTCAACTTGCCGTTTCCGCCTGAGACGTTCGATCACGTCTTCGTGTGCTTCGTCCTCGAACACTTGGCGCGACCCGTCGAAGCGCTGACGACCCTGGAACGCGCCTTGAAGCCCGGTGGGACCATGACGGTGATCGAGGGCGATCATGGCTCCGCGTATTTCTATCCGGACAGCGAATTCGCGCGCAAATCCATTCAGTGCCTGGTGGAGTTGCAAGCACGAGCACATGGGAACGCGTTGATCGGACGAGCGTTGTACCCGTTGCTGACCGAGGCCGGATTCGACAAGATCCACGTGTCGCCGCGAATGGTGTACGTCGACTCCAGCAAGCCCGAGCTCGTCGAAGGATTCACGAAGAGGACCTTCACCGCAATGGTCGAGGGCGTACGGCGATCGGCGATCGCATCGGGCCTCATGAGCGAAGCCGACTTCGATACGGGCATAGCCGACTTGTACCGAACCGCCGGCGAAGACGGCGTGTTTTGCTATACGTTCTTCAAGGCAACAGCTACAAAGGAGTCCAGCGTCCAGCCTAGTGTAGGCGCCCGGTAGAGAGCGCCTCGGCGACGCGCTCGCGCCCAAGGCTCAGCCTCGGCCCCCGGCGCCGCGGTACACGAGCGCTTCGGCGACGTGTTCGCGCGCGACGCGGTCGGCTCCGGCGAGATCCGCGATCGTGCGCGCGACGCGAACGACGCGGTCGAAGGCTCGCGCGCTGAGCGCGCCGCGCGTGACGGCGCCTTCAAGGAGCGCGAGCGGCTCGGTGCCGAGCGGGCAGAGCTTCCGCACGTCGGCCGCGGGGATCGCCGCGTTCGTCACGGTTTCCGTGTCGCGCAACCGTGCGGCCTGACGTTGGCGGGCCGCTTCGACGCGTCCGCGCACCGCTGCGGATGACTCTGCAGGACCGCGCCCGACGAGCTCGTCGAACGACACCCGCGACACGGTGACGTGGAGATCGATTCGGTCCAGCAGCGGACCCGATAGTTTCGCGAGATATTTCTGTACCGTCGCGTCGTCGCAGCGGCAATCAGAAGCGCGGTCGCCGCGGAAGCCGCACGGACACGGGTTCATCGACGCGACCAGCGTGAAACGCGCGGGAAACGTCATCGTGGCGGCAGCGCGCGCGATCGTCACCGTGCCCTCCTCGAGCGGTTGGCGCAGCACCTCGAGCGTCGAGCGCGGGAACTCGCCGAGCTCGTCGAGATACAGCACTCCGTGCTGCGCGAGCGAGATCTCGCCCGGGCGCGGGACCGAACCGCCGCCGACCAGTGACACCTTGCTCGCGGTGTGGTGCGGCGCGCGGAACGGACGTGCGGCAACGATGCGCGGCCGCGGGCCAAGCAGCCCTGCGACGCTGTAGACCTTGGTGACGTCGAGCGCCTCCGCCGTCGTCATCGCCGGCAAAATCGACGGCACGCGCCGGGCGAGCATCGTCTTGCCGCAGCCGGGCGGACCCACGAGCACGACGTTGTGGCCCCCCGCCGCGGCAATCTCGAGCGCGCGTTTCGCGAGCGTCTGTCCTTTCACGTCCGCGAAATCGCCGGACGCGGCGCGATCGCTCGCGTCGATCACCGTCGTGCCGCGGTGACGGAATTTCGCACCGTGCCCCAGCGCGACGGCAACCGCGTCGGACAGCGCCGGCACCGCGTAGACGTCGATCCCATCGACCAATGCGGCCTCGGCGAGGTTCGCCTCGGGCACGAGGATACGCGCGAATCCGGCGCGCTTCGCGGCGAGCGTCATCGCGAGCGCGCCAGGCACCGCGCGCAGGCTTCCGTCCAGGGCGAGCTCACCGCAGGCGACGCAGTCGCCGAGCGTGCCGGACGCGAGCTGTTCGTCCGTCGCCAGCAGCGCGAGCGCGATCGCGAGGTCGAAGCCGGCGCCGGTCTTGCGCATGTCGGCCGGCGCCAGGTTGGCGAGCAGCTTTCCGGGCGGAAAGCCGAAGCCGGAGTTCACCAGCGCGGCTCTGATGCGCTCGCGCGACTCGTTCAGCGCTCGATCGGGCAGCCCGACGATGGCAAAGCTGGGTGTCCCGGCGGCAGAGTCGGTCTCGACACGCACGACATGGGCGTCGATCCCGGCGATGGCGGCAGAAAAGGCGAGGGCGAGCATGCGCCCTTCCATCACGCGCACTGCTTGCCGCAGCAAGAGGACCGAGTCGCAAATCGGTCTCCACACGGTGCACAGGAATGACGCCAGATACTGTGGATAAGCGCGGAACCAATTTTCGATCCGACCGTACGGTACGGCCGGGTCGCCGTCCCTTGCGTCCGCAGGCCCTCAAAATGAGCGCGGTCGCCGGGAGTCCGAGCCGTCCGATTCCTGCTGCTTGGCGCACCAAACGGCGGTTTCAAACGAATTCTCTACGAATCGATAGCAGGCTGTGGACGGCGTGCGCGGCGGACCTGGGCGTCACGAGGCGGCTAGCGGCGGCGCCCGCGTGCTAATGATAACGCCTCTCAACTATCTCGCAAAACAGCCGCCCGGCTGCGCGCGCAGGGGTTCGCGCCTCGGCTCCCGCATCCGGTCCGACGGTATGAAGAAGCCTCTCGTTCTCGCATGCGCCCTGGCGCTCGTCCTCGGCGGCTGCACGAAATCATCGGACTCGTCCAGCTCCTCGAGCTCGACTACGACGACCGCGGCCAGCCCGGGCGCGGCCGCTCCGGCCGGCAGCAAGACGATCGGGTTCTCGGTCCAGAACCGCGAGGCCCAGTTCTATCAAGACATGGAAGCCGGGATGAAATCCGAGGCGGCCAAGTTCGGCTACACCGTGACGGTCGTCGATGCCGCCCGCGACAACGCCAAGCAGCAGAGTCAGGTCGAGGACTTCATCTCCCAGAAGGTCGCCGCGATCGTCCTGACGCCGTACGACTCGCAGGCCATCGGCAGCGCGATCGTCGAGGCGAACAAGTCGAACATCCCGGTCTTCACCGCCGACATCGCCAGCGCGTCGAAGGACGGCAAGGTCGTCTCCCACATCGCCAGCGACAACGTCCAGGGCGGCATGCAAGCGGCCAAGCTCATGTGCGCGGCGCTGCCGGGCCACGTCGGCACGATCGCGATCATCGACGAACCCGAGGTCACGTCGGTCCAGGATCGCGTGAAGGGCTTCAAGGACGGCATCAAGGCGTGCCCCGGCGTGACGGTGGTCTCCGACATCGACGGCGGCGGCGAGCGCGCGAAGGCATCGTCCTCGATGGAAGACATCCTGCAGTCCCACAAGGACCTCAAGGGCGTGTTCGGGATCAACGACGACTCGGCGCTCGGCGCGGCAAAAGCGATCGAAGGCGCGGGGCTCAAAGGCAAGATCGTGGTGATCGGCTACGACGCGGCACCGGAAGCGCGCACGGCGATCGCGGCAGGCTCGATGTACGGCGACGCGATCCAGCACCCGGACCAGATCGGCGCCAAGACGATCGACGCGATCCACGACTACTTCAGCGGCAAGCCGCCGGCGGCGAAGATCGCGGTCCCGGTCGGCACCTACACCAAGGCCGACGCCACAAAGTAACAGCGACGTGCCGGGCGCCGTTGCTCACGATGCGCGACATCGTGAAGACGTTTCCCGGCGTGCGCGCGCTCGACGGCGTCACCTTCGACGTGATCGCGGGCGAAGTGCACGCGCTCGTCGGCGAGAACGGCGCCGGCAAGTCGACGCTGATGAAAATCCTCGCGGGCGCGCAGCCGGCGGATTCGGGCGAGATCACGATCGAGGGCAAGACGGTCGCGATCGACGGCCCCAAGACCGCCGAACGGCTTGGGGATCGGGATGATCTACCAGGAGTTCAACCTCGTCCCCGATCTCGGCGTGATCGAGAACATCGTGCTCGGCGTCGAGCCGCGGCGCGGCATCTTCCTCGACCGGCCGGCCGCCGCCGCCGAAGCCGCGAAGGTGCTCGGCGAACTGGGGATCGTGCTGCCGCTCGACCGCAAGGCGCGCCGGCTGTCGGTCGCCCAGCAGCAGCTCACCGAGATCGCGAAGTGCCTGGTGCGCAAGGCGCGGCTGATCGTGATGGACGAACCCACCGCGGCGCTCACCGACCGCGAGATCGCCGCGCTGTTCGCGCTCATCGCGAAGCTCAAGGCGCAGGGCGTCGCGTTCGTGTACATCTCGCACCGGCTCGAGGAGCTGCCGCGCATCGCCGACCGCGTGACCGTGCTGCGCGACGGCAAGGCCGTCGAGACGCGTCCGATGGCGCAGATGCCGCCCGACGATCTGATCCGCCTGATGGTGGGTCGCGCGCTGGAAAACCACTTCCCTGATCTGCCGCCGGTCGCGCCCGACGCGCCGGTGGCGCTCGACGTGCGCGGCGTGAGCTCGGCGAGCGCCGTGCGCGTCAACGACATCGCGTTTCAAGTGCATGCCGGCGAGATCGTGGGACTTGCCGGGCTGGTCGGCGCGGGCCGCACCGAGATCGTGCGCGCGATCGCCGGCGCCGACGTGCCGACCAAGGGCGAGATCTTCGTCGACGGCAAGCGCGTCGTGGTGCGCTCGCCGCGCAGCGCGATCGCCGCCGGGATCGCGCTGATCACCGAGGACCGCAAGGCGCAAGGGCTCGTGCTCGGCATGACGGTGCGCGAGAACACGACGCTGGCGCACCTCGGCGCAGTTCGAGCGCGGCATCTTCATCGACAAGCCCGCGGAGACGACGGTCGCGAACGCGGAGATCGCGGAGCTGCGCATCCGCACGCCGTCGGCCGAGCAGACCGTGCGCAACCTCTCCGGCGGCAACCAGCAGAAAGTCGTGCTCGCGAAGTGGCTGATCGGCCACGCGCGCGTGTTCTTGTTCGACGAGCCGACGCGCGGGATCGACGTCGGCGCGAAAGCGGAGATCTACGCGCTCATGGTGGAGCTGTTGAAGCACGGCGCCGCGATCGTGATGGTGTCGAGCGAATTGCCCGAAGTGCTGGGGATGTCGCACCGCGTGCTCGTGGTGCGCGGCGGCGAGATTCGCGCGGACTTCGCGCGCGCCGACGCGACGCCCGACAAGGTGATCGCCGTCGCAACGGGCGTGGCCGCGTAGATGGCCGACGCGAAGGTTCCGCAGGCCGCAGAGAAGGCGCAAGTCAAGGCCGAGCTGACCGCGCGCGCCGGCGACGTCGCGGCGAAGAACCGCCGGACCGCGACGATCCGCTGGGTCGGGATCGCGGTCGGATTCTTCGTGCTGCTCTTCGTCGTCAACGTGCTCGCGCACGGCAACTTCCTCGAGCCCGGCAACATCACCAACATCCTGCGGCAGATCACGGTGAACGCGATCATGGCCGTCGGGCAGACCTTCGTGATCATCACAGCGGGCATCGATCTTTCGGTCGGTTCGCTGATCGCGCTCACCGGCGTGGTCATGGCGCAGGTGTCCAACGCGCTGCCGTTCGGCGGAGCGGGGAACTTCGGCGTGACGCTGATCGTGGGGCTCGCGGTCGGCTGCACCGCCGGCTACGTCAACGCGCTCCCCGTCGTGCGGCTGGGGTTGCCGCCGTTCATCACGACACTGGCGATGATGCAGGTCGCGCGCGGCCTGGCGTTCATCCTCGCGCACGGCCGTCAGGTCCCGCTGAAGAACGGTACCTCGTTCGGATGGCTCGGCACGGGCTATCTGTTCCCCGGTATGTTCGGTCTACCGGGGATACCGTTCGCGGTGCTGGTCATGGCCGTCGTCGCGATCATCTTTTCGATCCTGCTCGGCCGAACGGCGTACGGTCGCTATGTGCTCGCGCTTGGCGGTAACGAGGAAGCGGCGCGGCTCGCCGGCGTCGATACCGTTCGCGTGAAGACGCTGGTGTACGTGATCTCCGGCGGCTGCGCGGCTGTCGGCGGGCTGCTGCTGATGTCGCGTTTCACGTCGGGCGCGCCGCAGGACGGGATCGGCTACGAGCTGCAGGCGATCGCCGCGGTGGTCGTCGGGGGCACCTCGCTGATGGGCGGCCGCGGAACCATCGTCGGCACGTTTTTCGGCGCGCTGCTGATCGGCGTGCTCTACAACGTGATGAACCTGCTTCACGTCGAGTCGTACACCCAGCTCATCGTGCTCGGCGTGGTGATCCTGCTCGCGGTGGTGCTGGACGAGCTTCGAAAGCGGTACCTGGCCGCGCGCTGAGCGAAACGCCCGCGGCGCTGAGCGGGACGCCGCGCATCGCCGCGGAAGCGGGCGGCATGGAACCGCTGGACCTCACCACGCGCCCGCCGCGCGCCCCGCGCGAGACCCTCGCCGGCGTGGCGTTCATGCCGCGCACGATCGACAAGCTGCGCGCCGAGATGCCGGGCGGCACGATGGGCAAGTACCTCAACCGCTCCGACGGCATGAGCGCGTTCATGTGCAAGCGGCTCGGCGTGGACATGGACGAGCTGCGCGCCGTTGTCGCTTCGGCGCCCGACGAAGAGGCCGTCGCGATATGGCTGCGCGAACGCGTCAGCCCGGAACTCGCGGCGGAGACGAGCGCGAAGCTCGCGACGATGACGGTGGACCGTCTGCCGCCGGAGTTCCAGGAACGCGTGCGCCAGAACCACCCGGTGCTGGCGCAACGCCCGGAGCTGAAGACGTTCTTCGAGATCTTCGAAGCGGATGATGTAGCGGCGTTCGCGTAGCAGCGTAGCTCATCACCAGGGTTCGAGCCCTAAACAAACGTCAGACCGAAAAACACGATCCCGTCGGTTCGTACGTACACGTCCTTTCCGGTTGTAGTCTTTAGCCAATAAAATGCCTTATAAGGTGACGCCGATTCGCTGTTCGGCGACCAGACGAGGACCGGCTTCACGCCCCGGTCGATCGCCCCAAGGGCGTCGCGGCCGGCAAAGTCAACGAGAGCGGATTCCGCGCGCGCGAATACGTCGCTTTCGGTGAAAGGCTCCTTGAACGGAACATCAAACTGTGCGCCGAGATAGGTCCCGTCGAACATGTCGATGCGCACGAGCGTCTCGGTCTTCGTCTTCGGTGAAACGAAGTGAACGACGAAGAAACCTTTTTCACCGTCATGGTTGGCACCGCGTACTTCTTCGATGGTTCCTGCAGTCGATTCGCGGATTCGGTCGTCGAGATCGTAATGCGCAAGACCGGTCCGAGCGGCATCGATTTTGGCAGCGCCCTCGAAGATGGGTCGTGCGAGATCGAGCGGTAAATTCTCGGGTGGTGGAAGCAGCGGGCGATCACGCCGGGAGTTCGCTCGGTCATCCACGACGCAAACGAATGGCTGTGGAATGAATGCGGGGGACCCGGTGAACTGCAGGTACAGCCACGCTCCGTACGTGATGTGCTCGGACCCTGCATCGGAGTCCGGATCATTTATCCACAAGGCGCGGAGCGCATAATCATCACTGTGCGTCGGATCGACATTCGTTTGAGCTCCGATGACGACGACCCAATGGATACCGTGTTGAACAAGCGCGAGGGACGGTCTTTCATGAACGAAGATCGATTTTACCATTGCGTCACACGCCGCGTATGGCATCTCAGTCGTCATGATCCGGTAGGCCTGGTTCGTCCCGGTTCCCTGTGCAGCGTAACGGTTGAGCGTACAAGCAACACCTAGTGGCCCGCCTTTGTCACCGAACATGGGTGGATTCAACCATGTATTTATCGAAAAGTACAACGTGTTCTGAACTGACGGGTCCGATATCGTGCTAGGCCCACCGATGTATTCGAGAACCATCTGCAGGCTTGCCGGCGCGCAGAGATCGCCACCTTTCTGCGAAAAGAACTTGACCGGTAGCTTTTTTTGGATCATGAACCCCATTTTGGACTCCCGTTTACGGCGTTTGTATCGAGGGGAGCGGCGACCACGTTTCGCCCGTCATACTGATAGCGCTTAACACGAATACCGTCGTCGAAGTTCATACTCGTCGCGCTAGCCGGTGCCGGGATGAGCATCCCTGACACCACTCCGGGTTGGGTCCAAACCATGAGGCTTTTCGTGACAGCCGCGAAGTCGGCGGTGAACTCGTGTGGTACGACGACCGCATTTACGGGGGACAGCACGAGCTTTCCGTTTATAGTCGCCGCTTGGAGCAGTCCGATCGTTGCAGGCTCCGAGGAGACGTTGCGGATTTCGAAGTGGCCGCGTGGAATCTCCAGGTCGGAAACCGGCCTTCCGAGACACGGTCCTGCAAAAGAATAGACGATGCGATCAACGGCCGGAAACACCGAATAGTCGATCCGGATAGAATGCTCCGGCGCAGGACTTCCTCGCGCTGCATAGATGCCGTAGGTTTCCTCCCAGATTATCGTGTTTCTTTCCAACGGGCGCCATGCCAGCCAGGCGACGTTCGTTGTCCCGCGCGCCATGGGTTTCGCGATCACGATCGACGCCGATGCCTGCTCGAGAATGCGAAGATGAGCACTGTCGACTTCGAGAATGACCGTTAGCTTCGGGCAAATCGGCTGACCTCGCGGTTCCACGCCCCTAGATGGTGTTGGGGACGAGTTACAAGCCGGTTACGGCTGCGGCCGTGGGTGATCCGAACTGCTGCGTCGTACTCGGTGGCCCTTGAGCGCAACACGCGTAGCGGGATGCAGGTGATGCCGGCAACCGTCGAATCGACCCCTCGCCGTAAGGCGGCGTCGGCGGCCGCCGACGCACCGGCTGTTATCGTGCTCAACGCGCCGGCCGGCTACGGAAAAGGGACGTTCTTACGCGAGTTTGCCGCCTTGACCGGAGCGCTCATTCAATGTGACATCTCTTCTGACCGCGTTTCGGACGTCTCGCGCATCGTGCTCGACGCATTGGTCGCGCGAGACCAGCGCCGCGCCGCGCGCTCGGCCGCGGATCGCCTTACGCAAACCGCGGAGCTAGCCGCCGCCACGTCTCGAGAGGCCCTACGGGCGGAGTGGGGACTCGCTGAAGGGCCGGAGGTCTTTGTTCTGCGCGACGTCTGCGGCCGTCTCTCCAGCCCCGCCGGCGCGGACCTGTTGTCCGAGCTAATCGCGGCCCTCCCGCCTTCCCGAACGCTGGTGCTCAGTACCCGCCATTCGTTCCCCCCGTCCCTCCAGCAGATCGTCGCGCGAGTGCGGTCCATGACGATCGGGACGTCGGACTTGGCGCTATCCGCTGCTGAGGTGGTCGACCTGGCGAAGGCGGCGCATCTCCGTCTCAAGGCGGCGCAAGCCATCCATGAAATCGGTTGCGGCTGGCCGCTGGTCACGCGACTTCTCGTACGGCTCGCCGAGAGGGACTCAGTCTCCGAGATCGTGGACGCAGCGCGCGAGCTTCGTGGCCCGCGGCTGCTGACGTTTACCGCTCATCGTACCATCGCACGCCTTGACGATCTTACGCGAAATGCCCTGGTGGTTGCCGTGCTCCTGAAGGGCGCGACGCATCTCCAAATAGTTCGCGTCCTAGGGGGAGAGTACGATGATCTCGTGTTTGCACGGCTCTGCGACCTCCCATGCATCGTAACGGAAGGCGATCGCGCCGTCGTGCATCCAGAGATCGCCGAAGTATTACGAGAACGGTTCCCCGCTCTCTTCAATAGACTCTTCGATCGTACACTTCACGTGCTCGCCGGTGAAGGCGCGTATGTCGAGGCTGCTGAGGTTGCCCTTGACCGCGGCGATGTGTCCCGCGCCGCAGCAATCATCGATGCTGCTCCTCCGTACACCGTCGCGGCGGTACCTCTTGCCGCATATCAGCGAATCATCGAGCGAATCGACCGAACGCTCATCGCTCGATACCCCAATCTTTGGATCGCTACGATCCCTTTTCGCGCGTTCGCCGTGGATCGCGCGACATTCCTGCGCGAGGCGGAAACCGTATACTTTTGCCTGCCTTCCGCCGCCAGCAGCGATCAACGCGCGACGGCGCTCATGCACCTCGCCAGCGCATACCTCAACGTCGGTCGTACGGAAGAGAGCAGCTCTCTCGTGGAGGAGGCGCTCAACGGTTTCGCTCGCGCCGACTCGCCGGCGCGAGGGTCGCTATTGAATTACTCGGCGTCCGTGCACGGAATGGAAGGGCGTTTCGGGCGCGCAAGGCAGCTGGCAAGGGAAGCATCTCAAATATCGCTCGACCGTTTCGGCGAAAACCAGACGCTGCACTATATCGATGTTCATGAAGCTGCGTATCGCGGGCAGAACGACCGGGTGGTCATCATCGTCGATGAGCTCCTTCGGCGCCTCGAAAACGAACATTTGCCGGTCCATCGCGCGCACACCGCGACCAATGGCGCTCTGTTCACATGGGCGAATGGGGATGATGCGTCTTTTCAAAGGTACCTGGGAATTCTTGAAGAGGCATTGACACCGGGGCTGGATCGTGGTTTTCGCCCGATGATAGATGCGGCGCGTGGGCTCTCGATGCAGCTCGACTGGGATTATCCTTGGCCGGTTATTGCAGCCGTTTCTCAGCTTTACCGTCTCGGCGTCGCGTCGAACCCGGACGACGCAATTGACGCGGCTCGAGAAGCCGCGCGCGCCGCAGACCTCAAGCGGGATCCATATACGCAAATACTCGCCCACGCTGCGCTTTACGTTCTCGATGAAGCCTCCCGTGAAAATGCATCGGCAATTTTGGCTTCAATCGCTGCCGGTGTGGAAAGCGGCGAAATGCGCGAAGCAATTGACAATCTCATATGCGGCGGTGATCCCGGCATCCTCACGCCGTTCATCAAGAAGCGCGTGCTACGTGAACGTTCACGGACGGCGCCGCGGATGCGTCTGGAGCTTCTTGCAGGCAAATTCGTTCAGGACGAGCGTCCGTTGCGGTTGTCTGAAAAAGAGTTCGAGCTCGTCGCGCTTCTCGGCTCGTCGCACGGGCCGCTGTCACGCGACCGCATCGGCGAGATGCTCTGGGATCATCTTGCCCCGGAAGAGTGGCCGAACAATCTCAAAGTAACGCTTTCTCGTATCCGGGCAAAGCTAGGGATCCGAGAGGCGATCGTCGCCGTCGATTCACGGTATCGTCTCTCGCCCACGATCGACGTCGACTTGCGGCGTGCCGAAATGCTCGTACGACGCGGTGGCCGTGAGGGCGTCGACGAAGGCACGCGCGAAGAGCTTCGCGCCATCATCACTTCGTACCACGCGGGCGAGGGACGCTACGACCGCTTTCACTGGGCTCAAACCCTCATCGCACGCATCACCGAGCTGGCGTGCGCCGCCGGCCTGCTTCTCGCGAGGCACGCCCTGAGCGTCAAACGATATGATGACGCGTTGAAATATGCAAATGACGTCGCCGCAGTGGACTCTTTCAACGAGGGTGCAAGCGAACTCATGATTCTGGTGGCGCTGGCTCGCAACGACGCCGCCGCTGCGCGGCGCGAGTATCGGCGGTATTCTCATGCGTTGGCGAACGAGTTCGGCGGCCAGCCGTCGCAGCGGCTCACCGAACTCGTTGGCAACGCTCGATGATTACGGCGTTTCGATTCCCATCGGGCCTGAAACGCCTGCCCCGGAGGCTGGAGGCGGGGCGTCGGCGCTCGGCAATGGCGGGACGGCCTGGGAACCGTCATTCGCCTTATCGAGGATGACCGGGTTATCGACCCAGCGCAGCTGGAAACCCTTCCCGGCGGCCGTTGCATCGCTGATGACGTATCCGGGCACTTCGACGTGTTTGTCGTCCGTCGCGAGGTCCTTTTCCTCGATATTGATCGTGAGCGTCGCCGTGTCCCATTTCGACGAAGCGTCGATCGTGACGCCGACGGCCAGAAGGCCACCCTGGTAGTCCACCGTTACCGGATCTGGAATGACAACGGTCGAACCTCGGTAATGCAACTCGAACGTTGCAGACGTCGCTTTCGGCTGTGGCGCCGTCGAGGGTTTGATGCCGGAGTTGCCGTCGGCAAGTACGATCGCGAGTGTGCCGCCTGAAGAAGTGTAATTGCAGAACAGGCGGAAGCCGGGATAGTTTTTGATCGTCTTGCCATCTTTGAATGAAATCTTTCGTGACGAATTGAGAATCGTCACACTGTCGATTGAGCCGATCAGATTGAGGCGGCCGCCGGTCACCCTTGGCGACCCTGCTGTATCTGACATGTTATATTTCCTCGCTAAGAGCGCGCGTTATTATGCTCGCAGGGGGCGCGAATCGGCCTGCAGTTGTAAGAAAGTGCCCACGGTGGCCTCTGCCATTTCGTCTAGGTGCTCGGCGAGTATCGTCATCGCACGTTCGTCGCGTTGCAGAGAGACGCAGGACTCGCAAATCGAAACCGTGGGTGGAAGAACAAATTCCGGATCGTAGCGTCTCACGAATTCAGCGATCCCATGAGGTCCGGCAGTGTGCAAAGCCATCTTCAGCAGTTCGTCTGGTTCATCTCTCAAGAGAACGTCGAGCTCGGTATTCGCTACGGAGCCGATCTCCATTCGTGGCAGCTGTTCCATAGGGAAGCCGCAGCACGAAAGGAGGCGCTGATCGGGCGCAACGGTAATCGTGTCGAGAACTTGCGTGCAGCGCCCGGTTGCCGCGTTCGACCCGCCTTCTTCAAGAAGACATGCGTGCGTCAGCGGTGTCTCGCCGCGACCGCCTGCGTCGGCCGTCCACGGGTCGTGCCCCAGGAACACGCGGCGTGCGGCGATCTCCGCGGCGAGGCCTTCATGCAAGACCGACTCGTCGAACGTTTGTTGGTCGCATACTTCAATCGCGATTCGCGTCGCTATTAATGCAGCCGCTGCAGCTCGCGCGGCGTGTACGACGCGTTCTACGGGAACGAACCGTTGGTGGAACGTCCCCGTCGAGATCATCATCTGGTCGAGGCCTGCGGTGCGCAGCGCCTCCACACGTTTGCGCGCGGCGCTGTCGTTGATGGCCCAGTATGCATTGGTGATGACGCGGGTCTCAAGCTCGAGTTCGTGCGAGTGCGCAATCAGCCCGTCCAGGGCGCGTCCCAGCAGAAAGCATTCACCGCCGGTGAAGACCACCCGCTGAATCGATGGAATCCGTTTCGCCTCGCCGATCAGCGAGTGCATTCGTTCCACGGGAATCGCTCCACTTGCGCGCGGCCCGGACCCGATGCAGCAGTGGTCACACGCCGCGGTGCAACGCCGTGTCGTAATCAGGGAGAGAACGCGAGGCCGCGCCAGCATCGCGGCTTTACCGTGCGACTTCTAGGTCGGACGCGAGCGCGACGTCGTCCGTGACAAGGCAGTCGAGGGGGCCGGCGAAGTCGCTGCCGGCACAATCGCGGACTTGAGGTACGATATAAAGCACGATCGGCTTTCCTTTCGTGTACGGCGCGGCAATCGGGATCGTCCCGTAATGAACTCCGCCGAAGACGAAGCTCATCGAGCTCAGCACGTCGTCGCTTCGGCGTCGCGTCGCGAGATCGGTAACGGATGCGCCGTATTGCGGCGTCCGGCCGGCTCGCCCTGCGTTCGTAAAGGCATCGTCGCTCATCGTATCGTCCCCTGCGGATACGATGAGTCTCTGACAAGCCGGTTACAGGCCGGTTACTACATGCTCTCGCTCGACGTCGGCTCACACCGGAGTTCCGTCGACGGACCGCTCGTCACGCCGCGCCCCCGCTCCTGCGCGAAGCCGTGGTCGGTCAGCCGGTCGTACGCGCGTTGCGCCGCCGCGACCGCAGCCAGGCCGGCATCCTGCCGCCGCATCTCGGTGTACCGATACATTTCTGCGTCCGGAGTGACCGTCCGCGGGGCGGCGTTCAGGCGTGCGACCTCCGCTGCCGCCACCCGTACGTGCCCGACCTCGTGGTGTCGCAGCGCGGCAAGCGCCGCGCGGACTTCCGACCGCTCGGCTTCCGTCATGTGCGGCCACTCGATGCTGCGCGGCAGCCGCAACGTCACGTGCTGGATCGCGAACACCGTCCGCCCGTAGTATCGCCCCTGCCGGTCGACGCCGGGAACGGCACGTGTGCGGTCACGTCGATCGTCGCATAGGCGAGCGTCCCTTCGAGTGAGTCGATCGCGTTACACTGCGGCACGTGCACGTCGCGCATGACGACCGTCGTGGGATACCCGCGCAAGAACGCGTCGTCGCTCGCCGTGATCGCCGCCGGAAAGCCATGCCCCTCAACCGCCGCGGGTACGAACGTGAGCATCATCGCCGCCGCGACCACGCGGATCACGATACCGCGAGCCTCCGGCGCCGCCAGTCGCCGCCGTTCAGCCGCAGCGTCGTGATCGTGCTGCGCACGAGCCAGCTCGCGATCCAGCCGAACGGGACCGCCCAGAGCCCGAAGTGCAGCACCCGAATCCCCGTCGCGATCCCCGCGACGCGACGATCGTCGTGACGATCCCCATCACCATCACGAACCGCGTGTCGCCCGCGCCGCGGATCGGCGCGAGCACGGTCATCGCGTAGCCCTTGAGCGGCAGCGTCACGCCCACATGGACGGCGAGCGGCCACGCCGCCAGCGACGCGAGCGCCGGGCTGAGCGTGCAGATCGCCGCGAGCGGCCACGCCAGCCCGGCGAAGAGCGCGCCGACGAGCAGGCACACCAGCACGCCGTACCGGGTCGCGTCGCGCTGGAACCGCTTCGCGCCGGCGTAGTCGCGCGCGCCGATGCGCTGGCCGAGCACCACCTCCGACGCGTCGCCGAGCGCGCCCGGCAGCGCCCACGTCATGTCGCTCACCAGCGACATCGCGCGAAACGCCGCGACCGACTCGGCGCCGTACGGGCGCGAGCAGCCCGATGGTCACCGGCTCCGGCGCGATCTGCAGCGTGAGGAACACGAACTCGGGCCAGCTGATCGACGCCGTGCGCGCGACGAGGCGGCGGTCGATCGTGCGCGAGGAGAAGATGCCCAGATCCGGGCGCTTCTGGTCACGCGCACCATGAACGCGAGGCCCGACCAACTCCGCGATCAGCGACGACAGCCCCGCGCCGGTCAGCCCGAACGGCGTGGTGCGTCAGCGCGCCCAGCGCGAGCACGAACACGAGCGGCACGTGCACCGCGTTGATGACGAGCAAGAGGTGCAGCGTCGGCTTCGACTCGCCCGCGGTGGCGAACGCGACGGCGAGCATGCCGCTGCACACCATCGGGATCAGGCACGCGCAGCGCAGCATCAGATAGTGCGCGGACGCGTCGAGCGGCGCGCCGGCCGGCAGGATCGCGTGCATCAGCGGCTTCGC
>CAWBTJ010000084.1:0-5854 GCA_963791645.1 Vulcanimicrobiota bacterium
GCCGCAACGTGATCATCATCCTCGTCGTGCTCCTGGCGGTCGTCGCCTTGGGCGCGTTTGCCGCGAGGCCGAAGAACGACGCGCTCACCGCGCGCGTCGTTACGGTCGCGTACACGCGCTATCAGGCGAAGCTCCCGGAAACCGGCATCGTGCAGCGCCCGCAGACGCAGACGCTCACCGCGCTCGTGTCCGGCAACGTCGACCGCATCTACGTGCGGCCGGGCCAGCACGTCGGCGGCGGCCAGCTCCTCGCGACGATCTCGAACCCGCAGGTCGTCAACGCCGAGCAGACCGCGCACGAGGCGTACGTCGCGTCGGCGGGCCGCGCGCGCACCGCATCGTCCACCAACTCGGTGCTGCCGGCGCAGAACCGGTCGAGCATCGTGCAGGCGCAGGCGGCGCTCGAGCAGGCACGCTTCAACCTCAACCAGGCGATCCAGGACCAGCGCGCGGGGACGCAGTCGGGGCTCGGGTACGGGAGCACGTCGGCGTCGCAGCAGCGCGCCGCAGCGGACGCGAACGTCGCGCAGCGCCAAACGGACCTGCGGGAAGCCGAGCGCATCGCGACCGCCAACCGCGACCTCTACGCCCAAAAGGCCATCTCGAAAGACACGCTCGACCAGTCGGTCGCGAAGCTCGATCAAGCGCGCGTCGCATTCGCGCAAGCAACGCGCGACCGCAACGAGACCTACGCGCAAATCTCACGACAAAATCCGGTGCTCGCCGAGCGCGTGCAAGCCGACCGCGACGCGGTGACGCAAGCGCAGGCCGCGCTGGCGGCGGCGCGCGCGAACGCGGGCCAAGACAAGAGCGGAGACGTGCAGGCGGCTCAAGCCGACACGGCCCAGCGCTACCAGGACTGGCACTACGCGGCCGATCAAGTCGCGCGCTTGCGCATCGTCGCGCCGTTCGCGGGCGTCGTGCAGACGATTGCGAACCAGGCCACCGACACGCTGCGGCCGCTGCAGCCGGGCGACACGGTCACGGCGGGGCAGGCGATCGT
The DNA here is from genome assembly GCA_963791645.1 of Vulcanimicrobiota bacterium. Taxonomy (GTDB): domain Bacteria; phylum Vulcanimicrobiota; class Vulcanimicrobiia; order Vulcanimicrobiales; family Vulcanimicrobiaceae; genus Vulcanimicrobium. Next base: position 1,004 of record CAWBTJ010000084.1, read on the forward strand.
CACGATGTCCGGCGAGTCCGGGTTCATCGTGCGCACCCGCGTGGACGAGCAGGACGTCGCCAGCATTCGGTTGGGCCAGCCCGCCGTCGTGTCGGGCGAAGATCTCGGCACGACCAAGCTGCCGGGGCACGTCGCGGCGATCGGCGCCGTCGCGCAGAAGAGTGACGACCCGTCGAACACCGCGCGCCAGGTGATCACGACCGTCGCGCTCGACCGCACCGTGCCGTTCCTGCGCGACGGGATGACGGTCGACGTCGACATCGTCACGCAAGACCGTCCGCACGTGCTCGCCGTGACGGCGGACGCGATTCGCCGCGACGCGAACAACAAGCCGTTCGTGCTGCTGGTCACCGGCGGCAAGACCGTCAAACGCCCCGTGACGCTCGGAACGACCAGCGAATCGCAGGCGATCGTGACGCGCGGCCTCAAGCCGGGCGACGTCGTTATCGGCGAGCGCAACATCGGCATCGTCGAAGGCATTCGCGTCACGCCGACCATGCAGCCGTCCGCGAGCCCATCGCCGGGCCAGTGACTCGCCTCCTCGCCTACCTGGGCGAAGCCCTCACCGCGATCTGGCGCAACCGCACCCGGTCGGTGCTGACGATGCTCGGGATGATCATCGGCACATCGTCGATCATCGCCGTGCTCGGGATCAGCCGCGCCGCGTCGGGCGGCATCGCCGGAACGCTGAACTCGTTCGGTGACCCCGGCATCACGATCGGGGTCGATCCGAACCAAGACGACCCGCGCGCGGCCGCGATCCAGTATCGTGACGTTCGCACGATCGTGACGGAACTCGGGCCGCTGCTGTCCTACATCGAGCCGACGTACGCTCGCAACTTCACGCTGCGGTCGAAGGGAAAATCGATAACGACCTTCTTGGCGTCGGCGAGCCCGAAGTCACAAGCCAGCATCACGCTACGTGAGGGACGAGCGCTCACCGAGGACGACGTGACGTCCGGCGCGCACGTGTGCCTGATCACGTCGCAGCTCGCCGATAAGCTGTTCAAGGACACGCCGGCAACGGGGCAAACGCTAGACCTCGGACCGATGCGCTGCACCATCATCGGCGTGTACGGCGAGGTCAGGGGCAGCCTTTTCAGCCAGATCGCGGCAAGCGACGTGGCGGTCATCCCGTACACCACGTACCACAGCATCGCGTCCGGCCCGGTCGACGATCTGACGGTCTACGCGGCGCCCGGCGTGACGGTGGGCCGCGTCTCCGACGCCGTCGACACCGAGCTCCAGCGGCTGCATGGGGCGCGTGCGCAGTACGTCACCCAGGACAACACCGCGCAGATCCAAGGCTTCAATCAAGTGCTCGGCATCATCGCGGTCGGCCTCTCCGGGATCGGCGGCGTCGCGCTCGTCGTCGCGGGGATCGGGATCATGAACATCATGCTCGTCTCCGTCACGGAGCGGACGCGCGAGATCGGGCTGCGCAAAGCCATCGGGGCCAAGCGCAGCGACGTGTTGCTGCAGTTTCTGCTCGAGGCGATCTTGCTGTCGTTCATGGGCGGCGGCGTCGGAACGCTGCTCGGGTTCGGCGTGACGGTGCTCGCGTACTCGTCCATCGAGAAGATCGTTGGGCCCGCGCCAATTCCGTATTTGCTGATCATGTCGATTGCCGTCGGCTTCTCCGCGCTGGTCGGCTGCGTGTTCGGAACGTATCCCGCGATTCGCGCCGCACGCCTCGATCCGATCGCGGCGCTACGGTCGTGAACGTCAGGCGGGGTGTTACGGCAGGATCGTGCCGGTCGCGGAGGCGCCACGTGTGGCGCTCCGTCCACGTCACGTTGCGCAGCAACGTGACCATCATGATCGCGGCGACGTCTTGAGGCTCTCGCAATATTGGTTCGAAGCACTGTCGGTGCTCGCTGGGAACCGCACGCGCACGCTGCTGACGGCCCTCGGCTTGATCATCGGCGTCATGGCCGTGATCTCGATCCAGGTGCTCGGCGTCGGCATGGCGGGTGCGATCACCGGTGTCCTGAGCGCGTTCAACGACAATACGTTCTTCGTATTTCCGAACCAGCAGCAGACCGACTTCACGCGAGCCGCGATCAAGCTGTCCGACCTCAAGCGCGCCAAGAACGAGGTGCCCAACGTCTTCGACGCGATCCCCGCGAATGGGCAAAACTTGCGCGCGCGATACGGCCACAAGACGCGCCGCATCTCGCTGGGGGCGGGGACTCAGGAACACTTCGCCGCCACGACCCCGCTGCGGTACGGCCGCAAGCTGAGCGTCGACGACATCCAGCTCGCGCGGCACGTCGCGGTTCTCACCGACAACGCCGCGAAAAAGTTCGCGATCACCGGCGACCCGACCGGCAGCTCGATCCGCGTGGGAGAGCACCGTTACACGATCGTCGGCCTCCTGGGAAAATCGACCGAAGGGATCATCCCGGGACCGCAAGGCTACGACGTGACGATCCCGTACTCGACGTACGAAACCGAGTACGCGCGCGGGCGTTTGATCGTGTTCGCTCGCGTGCTGATGAACGATCCGTCGCAAGTCACCAAGACGGAAGCCGACATGCAGGCCTGGCTCCAGCGCGTGAAGGGCGGGCGGGTCGAGTACCAGACGTTCGATCGCAAGGCGCTGGCGAAGGGCATCGACGGCGTCTTCGGAGTGATCACGTTCGTCGTCGCGCTCATCGGCGCGGTGTCGCTGCTGGTCGCCGGGATCGGCATCCTCAACATCATGCTCGTCAGCGTCGCCGAGCGCACGCGCGAGATCGGCCTGCGCAAGGCGATCGGCGCCACACGCTTCCAAGTGCTGCTGCAGTTCTTCATCGAGGCACTGGCGCTCTCGGCGTTCGGCTGCATCGTCGGCATGGTGCTAGGCATCGCGATCGGCGCGACGATCAACTACCTGCTCATCGTCAAGCTGTCGGGCATCGTCGCGCCGATCCCGTGGCTGCGCAGCATCGCAATCGCGACGGGGTTCGCAACGATCGTCACGGTCGCGTTCGGCACCTACCCCGCGTGGCGCGCCGCGACGCTGGATCCCATCGAGGCCCTCCGTTATGAATGAGTACCTGCACTTCGAGACCGATCAACAGGCCGCGATCGACGTGCGCGACGTGACCAAGACGTACGACCTCGGCGACGTGAAGGTCGAAGCGCTGCGCGGCGTCACGTTCACCATCCGGCGCGGCGAGTACGTCGCGATCATGGGTCCGTCGGGCTCGGGCAAATCCACGCTGATGAACTTGCTGGGCTGCCTCGACCGGCCGACGCAGGGCCGGTACTTTCTGGACGGCACCGACGTGTCGACCCTGGGCGACGACGCGCTCGCGCACATCAGGCTCAAGAAACTCGGCTTCGTGTTCCAGGGCTTCAACCTGCTGGCGCGCACGAGCGCGATGAAGAACGTCGCGCTGCCGCTGTTCTACGCGGGCGTCGGAACGCGCGCGCGCAACGACATGGCCGCAACGCAGCTGCGCGAGGTCGGCCTGGGCGACCGCATGGACCACAAGCCCAGCGAGCTCTCCGGCGGCCAGCAGCAGCGGGTCGCCATCGCTCGCGCGCTCGTGAACGACCCCGCGGTCGTGCTCGCGGACGAGCCGACCGGGAACCTCGACTCGCAGACCAGCGAGGAGATCATGGGGCTCTTCCACCAGCTCAACGACGGTGGCCGCACGATCATCATGGTCACGCACGACGAGGACATCGCCAGCCATGCCAAGCGGATCATCCGGCTGCGCGACGGGCGCATCGTGGCCGACCAGACGACGGGTAGAGGTTAAAACTCCGGGAAAATACCGGCTGAGCCGCTACCAACGGCGGCCTCGCGCGGTAATGCGGCGCACCTATCCTCCTAGGAGCACAACTCATCGTGAAGTTTCGTACCAGCATCTTCGGGATGGCGGTCGTCGGGCTCATCGGCGCGATCATCGGGAGCTTCTCGATGATGCTCTACGCCAGCACGCATTTCGCGGGTGTCGCCGGCCCGGGCAACACGCCGCCGGCGGTGATGGCCGCCCCGCTGCTCGCGACGAGCGGCACCACCGACCAGGACCGGATCATCAACGCCGTCAAGCGCGTCGAGCCGTCCGTGGTCGCCCTCCAAGTCGTCGTGAACGGAACGCAGCTGGTCCCCACCGACCCGATGTCCCAATTCTTCGGCGGCGGAACGCCATACCAGCGCCAGCGCGTCGTCGAGCGCGCGTCGGGATCAGGCTTCGTCTACTCGCGCGACGGGCTGATCGTCACGAACGCGCACGTCGTCCCGGCCGGGGTCAGCAAGATCACGGTTGTCTTCTCGAACGGCGACCGCATCCCGGGTCGCGTATTTTCCTCGAACCCCGGCGCCGACTTGGCGCTCGTGAAAGTCGACGGGTACGCCAAGCTGCCGCCGCCGGTCGAATTTGCGGATAGCACCCGGCTCCAGGCCGGCCAGTGGGCGATCGCGATCGGCGAGCCGCTGTCGCTGCAAAAGTCGGTCTCGGTCGGCGTCGTCTCGGGCTTCAACCGCGACGAGCCGATAGGCGGCGACCGCAACGGAGGCATCCCGCGCCTGTTCAAGGGTCTGCTCCAAACCTCGGCGCCGATCAACCCCGGCAACTCCGGCGGACCGCTCGTTGACTACGACGGCCGCGTAATCGGGGTGAACCAGTCGACGGCCAACACCGCGATCGCGCAGGGCATCGGATTCGCGATCCCGTCGAACACCGCGTCCCAGACCGCCGTCGCCCTCGCAAAGTCTCCGGGACAAACGGTCAATGCGAACTCCACGGGCACCGGGGTGGGCTACCTCGGCGTCCTCTTGGGACCGCTCGACAACAACGTCCGCACGCAGACCGGCTATCGTGACCCGGGCGGCGTCGTCGTCGGCCAAGTGCAACC
>CAWBTJ010000085.1:0-25315 GCA_963791645.1 Vulcanimicrobiota bacterium
GCTCACCGATTGCAGCCGCACCGACGCCATCCCGCCCTCTTGCGTGCGCGCTTCGCGAGAGCCTTCGGCGGCCGGTCCTATCGAACGGGGTCGAGCACGCCGACGCCAAGCTGCCGCGGTCCATCGTCGTGACCACGATGCGGCCGCGGAGCACTGACCCCGTACGCGGTACCCAGCGCCGCCTGCACCTCGCGGAGTCTAGAGCCCGGAGCCAGAACGTCCGCATCGTCGCACCGCCGCATCAGAAGGAGCCTCGTGCCCGTCTTCAACGATCCGGAACCCGAATGCTCGTAACGCGGCTCGACGACGCGCTCGCCGGCGGCGCGAGCTCGCCCGTGCGCGCCGGGCGGCGCGTCGGCGGCGACCCGTTCGTGTGCGTGCGCGGCGAAGGCCCGTACGCGTTCGACGATACCGGCCGGCGCTACGTCGACTACGTGATGGCGTACGGGCCGCTGCTGTTCGGCCACACGCCGCCGTTTCTCACCGGGCTCGACGCGCTCGCCGCGCGCGGCGTCGTGTACGGTTCGACGGCTCCCGACGAGCTCGCGCTCGCGCGGCGCATTCGCACGCACCTGCCGTCGATGGAGCGGCTGCGCTTCGCGACGACCGGCAGCGAGGCGGTGCAGAGCGCGGTGCGCGTTGCGCGCGCATACACCGGGCGCGACGCGATCCTCAAATTTTCGGGGAACTACCACGGTCATTTCGATCTGGCGCTGCAAGACGCGGGCGCATCGGCCGAAACACCGGATGCGGCGCGATCGGGGATCCCACGCGCGGTCGTCGCCGACCTCGCCGTCGCGCGGTACAACGATCTCGACGACGTCGACCGGCAGCTCACGCGCGTCGGCGGCGACCGGCTCGCGGCGATCCTCGTCGAGCCGATCTGCGGCAACATGGGGCTGGTCGAAACGGTTCCCGGCTTTCTCGAAGGCTTGCGCGAGCGCGCGGACCGGCACGGCGCGCTGCTGATCTTCGACGAGGTCATCACGTGGCTGCGGCTCGGCCTCGGCGGCGCGCAAGGCCGCACCGGCGTGACGCCCGATCTCACCGCGATCGGCAAGGTGCTCGGCGGCGGCTTCCCGATCGCCGCGTTCGGCGGGCGCGCCGACGTGATGGCGGTGCTCGCGCCGGACGGGCCGTGCTTCACCGGCGGCACGCACGCGGGTATGCCGTTCGCGGTCGCGATCGCGTCGCGCGTGCTCGACTACCTCGAGCGCGAGCCGGAGCTGTACGCCGCGATGGACGTGCGCGCGCGCCGTCTGGCGGATGCGATTCGCGCGACGCTGCGCGAACTGCAGCTGGGCTACGCGGTCGTGCAGCTGGAATCGATCGTCGACTTCAAGTTCCGTGCGGGCGGACCGACGCGCTCGTACGACGACCAGCAACGCGACGACCAGCGCGCATACGCCGCGTTCTACCATGCGATGCGCGCGCGCGGCGTGCTGCCGCCGCCGTCGCACAACGAGGTGATGTTCCTCTCGACCGCGCACGGCGACAACGATGTCGCGCTGACCGCCGCGGCGATCGCGGAGAGCTTGCGCGAGCTGCGCGCGGACGGGGTGGTGTGATGCCGATCGAGACACCGCCGGGCTGGGCGAACGACGGTCAAGCGCTGTCGAAGACGTTCGACCGCGGCAACTTCGACGGTTCGATCGCGTTCGTCAACGCCGTCGCGGAGATTGCGAACGGCCTGAACCATCATCCGGACATCGCGCTGTCGTGGAATGAGGTGACGATCCGCACGTGGTCGCACGACGTGAACGCGATCACCGAGCGAGACGCCGCGCTCGCGCGCGCGATCGACGCGATCGCCTAGCGGTCAGCGCACCGGCGTCGGGTACCCTGCCGGCGAGCGATGGCCTTGCGCGTCGACGCTGCGCACGCCGAACAGCCAGTTGTCCTTCGAGAACTTCAGCGTCGTGGTGGTCGCGGTGCCGGCGTCCTCGACGCTGGTCCAGAGCGGATCGGTCGTCGAGCGGCGCAGCAGCTCGTAGCGCACCGCGCGCGGTACCGGCTGCCACGTCAGCGTCGTGTCGTTGGTGAGCATCTTGGTCTCGACGATCACCTTCGGCGCGGCCGGTGCGAGCGCGAGCGTCGCCAGCCCCGCCACGTTGTAGCGCGTCACCTTGGCGAGGTAGTCGAAGTCGACGTACTGCAGCAAGTCCCCGTACTGCACGCCGTTCTCGACGCGCACGTCCTGGTGCTGGTGGTTGAAGTTCTCGACCGGCTCCACGAAGCGGATCGCGGCGAAGCCCTGAGCATTGAACGATTCGTGGTCGCCGCCGCGCAGGAAGCGGTCCGCGCGGTAGATCATCGTGCCGCGCAGACCGGTGGGATATGCGTCGCCGGTCTCCTTTGCGAAGCGCGCGAGCTCGCGTGACGGCGAGTCGTTCTCGCCGCCGATCACGTTGACGCGCGCGGGATCGGTGCCGGGCGGCAGCGCTTCGGAGAAGATGCGCACGATGTCGTCGCGCTTGACGCCGTCGTCGCCGACCGACGCGCCGATGATGTCGTTGTTGAAGTCGCCGGCGACGTCCACGTTCGCGGTCTTCAGCGTCTGGGCGAAGTGCGCGCTGCCGAACAGGCCCTGCTCTTCGGAGTCGAAGCACGCGAACACGACGGTCGCGTGCAGCGGGACGTTGGCCAGCACGCGGGCCGCCTCGACGACCGCGGACGTCGCGGAACCGTTGTCATCGGCGCCGGGCGCGTCGTGGAGGCCGTCGTCGTTGTTCGAGTTGCGCGAGTCGTAGTGGCTCGACATCACGTACGTGCGGCCGGACGGGTCGTCGCCCTTGAGCGTGGCGATCACCGACGAGATCACGACGTCGCGCGGAACGCGCTTTTTCGGATCCGCGAACTGCGTGTACGAGTCGAGCGCGACCGTCATCCGGCCGCCGCTGTTGCGCGCGATCTCGCGAAACCGTGCGACGAGATAGGCGCGCGCCGCGAACACGCCGCGCTTGGGACCGGCGCCTTCGGAGAATGTCGAGCGCGTGCCGAACGCGACGAGCCGCTCGTCGGTCGTGCGGAGCTGCGCCGCCGAGACGCGCGCGAGGGCGGCCGAGATCGCCGGGTCGAGCGGTGGTGCGGGCAGGTCAGCCCGAGCCGGCACGGTTGCGGCGAGAACGAGGATCGCGGCGAGCGCGAGCGGGCGGTACGAACGCATCGGAACGGCGTACCGCGCGACCGCACCGCGGCCCTGCGCCCGCGGTGCTCGTCCGGCCGGCGGCGCGCGCGGCAGCCGGGCGGAAAATGCGCGACCAAGGATAACGGACCGACGATGCCTGCTCGCCTTTCGGTCTGCGCCGCCCTGGCGCTTATGCTCGCGCTGATCGCTCCGCCGAGCCGGCTCGACGCCGCCGCGTCGTGCGATTGCGCGGCGCGCAACGCGTACGTGCGCGAGGGGTACGTCGCCGTCGAAGGCGGCCGCGTCTGGTATCGCATCGTCGGCAACGCACCGCGTACGCCGCTGCTGCTGCTGCACGGCGGACCGGGTGCGCCGAGTTATTATCTGGAGTCGCTTGCCGTGCTCGCCGATGAGCGCCCGGTGATCTTCTACGATCAGCTCGGTGGCGGACGCTCCGAACGGCCGAACGACCCGAAGCTGTGGACCGTCTCGCGCTTCTTGCGCGAGCTCGCCCAGGTGCGAAGCGCGCTGCACTTGCGCCGCGTGCACGTGCTCGGTCATTCCTGGGGCGCGCAGCTCGCCGTCGAGCACGCGCTGTCCGGAGCAAAGGGCGTCCAAAGCTTGACGCTGGCGGGCCCCTCGCTGAGCCTGCCGCGGTGGTTGAAGGACGCGGGCCGTTTGCGCGCGCGCCTGCCGCCTTCCGTCCAAGCCACGCTCGCGCGCAACGAAAAGGCCGGCACGACCGGCTCGAAGGCGTATCAGGACGCCGTCGACGTGTACTACGGCAAGTACATGAGCCTCACGAACCCTCCGCCGTCGGCCGTCATCAACGCGAATGCGAACTTCGGCGAGCAGGTCTATGCGACGATGTGGGGGCCGAGCGAATTCTACGCGACCGGCTCGCTCAAGACGTATGACGTCACGCCGCGTCTGCACGAGCTGCGCATGCCCGTCCTGTTTACGTGCGGCCGCTTCGACGAGGCGACGCCGGCCACGGTGGCCTCCTTCCAGCGACTGGTCCCGAACGCCCGGTTGGCGATCTTCGAGCATAGCGCGCACTTGACGATGATCGACGAGCCCGTCCGGTACGCGGCGACGGTGCGAGCGTTTCTGCATCGCGCCGACGCGCAGTCTCGATAGCGTGCTCCGGCGAGAGACCCTCGACGACGACCGCTTCCATGCCGCGCTCGCGGGCCTGCTGACCGTCGCGGCGCTGGGCCTGTTCTCCGGCTTCCATGCGACGCTCATGGACAACTTCGTGTGGGAGGCCGACGGGTGGCTGCGCGGCTACCCGTATCTGCCGCACTTTCCCGGCGACTACATCGACGCGGTCCCGTACCACGGCCGCGCCTACGTCATCGAGGCGCCGCTCCCGGCCGTGCTCATGCTGCCGTTCGTGGCGATATGGGGGCTGTCGGCGAATCAGACACTGCTCGCGATCACCCTCGCCGCGGTCGGCGTGGCGGCCGCATGGCGGGTGGCGCGCCGCATCGGCGTGTCGCGCGGCTGGGCGTGGCTGCTCGCGGCATTCCTGCTGTGCGGCACGAGCTTCGCGTTCTGTGCGGCGAACGGCGCCGTGTGGTACCTGGCGCACTGCGGTGCCGTCGCGTTCACGATGCTCGCGGTCGGCGAATGCCTCGGGAGACGCGTCCCGTGGCGCGTGGCGTTGTGGGCGCTGTGCGCGGCGTACTGCCGCTACCCGATGTTCCTCGCGTTCCCCGCGTACGCGCTCGCGCTGGCGCCGCAGATCATTGCGGTGCCCAGGCGGCTCGCACTGGAGCGGCTTGCCGGCGTGGCAGCCGTCGAAGCGTCGTTCGCGATCCCGTCCGGATGGTACAACTATGTGCGCTGGGGCACGGTCGCCGACGTGGGGTTCGCAAAGTTCTACCGCATCATGGAGGTCGGGATGGTCGACCCGTCGCCGCCGTTCGCGCTCAAGAACGTCGGCTTGCAATTGCAGTTCTTTTTGATGCAGCCCCCGCACGTCGTCGCCGCACCGCCGTATCTGATTGCCGGCCAGTTCGGCACGGCACTCACGTTCACCAGCCCGGCACTGCTGATCGCCCTGCTCGCACCGATCCGTGAGCGCGCCGTGCAGCTGCTATGGTTCGCCACGGCGTGCTGCGCACTCCCGGCGCTGATGTACTACAGCACGGGGATGGTGCAGCTCGGCGCGCGGCACGCGCTCGACTTCATCCCGTTCCTCTACGCGCTCATGGCGTTCGCGATCCGTGCGCGGCCGTCGCGGTGGTACGTCCCGCTGCTCGCGTGGTCTCTCCTTTTCGGGCTCGTCGAGCTCGGCGTCTGGAGCTGGGCGTACCAACGCGTCTTCTAGTGAGAAGCCGCACGGTTGCACCCGGCGCCGGATGGGACCCAGGAGGGAACGCGGGCGTACCAAATATCCGACCATGGTTTCTCTGCGGGGCGGGACGCCAATCCGGGTTTTCGATACCGGCATGCGTTCGTGTCACGCGACTGCAACGTGGGTGGTGAACCTTGGAACGAGCACGTTCTTTCAGCCGCGGCGGTCTTCGCGCCGCGCGCAGGCTGCTTCTCGCCGTAGCAGCGGCCGCGACGGTCGCCGGCACGTCGGCATGCGGAGGCGGTAGTCACGCAGCGCTGACGCCGCGCGCTGACGGCGCAAAGGCGCCCGTCACGAGCGGGACGCAGCGCCGCGTCCGTTCGCTGACCGGCGTCAGCCAAATCCAGAGCGGCCAAACCTACTCGATCGTCAACCAGCTCAGCAGCATGGCGCTGGACGACACGAACGCGTCGACGAGCAACGGCAACAAAATCCAGCAATGGACCTGCAACGGCAACCAGCAGCAGAACTGGACCGTGACCGCGTCCAGCGGTGGCTCGTACACGATCGTCAACGCGTTGAGCGGCAAAGCGCTCGACGACACCAACGCTTCGTACGCGAACGGGAACCAGATGCAGCAGTGGGACCGCAACGGCGGCGCGCAGCAGAACTGGATCATCACGGCTCAGGGCGGCGGCGCCTACACCGTGGTGAACCAGCTCAGCGGGAAGGCGCTCGACGATACGGACTTGTCGTACGCCAACGGGAAGATCGTGCAGCAGTACGACAGCAATGGCGGCGCGCAGCAGAAGTGGATCTTCGTCCCGGCCGGCACGTGCAACGGTTATCCGTTCCAAGTCGGTGCCGCGTACACGATCGTGAATCAGCTCAGTTCGCTGGCGCTGGACGACACGAACTCGTCGACGAGCGCAGGCACACAGATCCAGCAGTGGAACTGCAACGGCGGCGCGCAGCAGAATTGGGTGCTCTCGCCGGTGAACCAGGGCGGCTTCACCGTCGTCAACCAGTTGAGCGGCCTGGCCCTCGACAATGGTTATAACGGCGCGGACGGAGCGCAGATCGTCCAAAACTACCCCGACGGCGGTCAGGAGCAGAGCTGGTTCCTCGTGCCGCAGCCTGGTGGAGCGTTCACGCTCGTGAACCAGTACAGCAGCATGGCGTTGGATGACACCGGCGTCTCGCGGGCCAACGGAACCTTCATGCAGCAGTGGGACCGCAACAACGGCCAGCAGCAGAGTTGGCTGCTGGTCCCGGCAGGCTCGTGCACGAACAGCGCCGGTTTCAGCATCCTGATCGACATTAACCAGATGAACAACACCGAGGCGAACAACGACAGCCCGCTCGCGGCGGACGGCATCTGGAGCATCCCGTACAACAGCTGCAGCGGGTGCATCGACGATCCGATCACGAACCCGAGCGGGACGTGGCCGGGCGCGCTCGCGCGGCTCAACGCCAACAACTGGTCGACCTCGGAGGACACCTACAGCTCGAGCGGCTCCTACCCGAGCGCGCAGCTCACCGCGCAGTACCTCGGCCATCCGGTCAACGCGTCGATGGTGTACCATGAGGTCGGCGGGGACGGCTATATCAACTCGGACAGCGACACCGTGCTGCTGACGTCGCAGATCGATTCGGCCGCCGCGTACACCGGCAACTCGATCATCGTGCTGTCGCGAAGCTATGCAGGCCCGCGCGCGAACTACGTGCGCGCGGCGCTCTACGACGGACACACGTCGGGGGTGGCGTTTGAACAGCTCGCCGACTACGCGGACATCTCCCAACAAAACTATATCCAAGGGATTCAGGACATCCTGGCCTCGGGCCGCAAAGCCTACATGCTCTTGCCGCCCAAAGCCAGCAGCGACTACCTCGCGGACATGCAGAGCGGCGTGACGCAGTATCTCGCGAACAGCCCGCAGCTCGGCAACCCGAACCTCTACATCGTGCTCGCAGTGTACGTGCGGCCGAACCAGGGCGTCGGATTCCTGGCGCCGTATCCCGGCTCGTCCTCGGGCGACAGCGTGCTGGCGGTCAGAAACTGGCTGTACTCGTACCGCTCGTCGACGTTCCGCGGCGGGCACTGACCGATCGCGTGTGACGAGCCTCGCATCGGTCGCCCGCCGTCGCGCGCGGACGACCGGTGCGGCCTTGTCGCCGCGCTCGCCGGGTGGAATCGCCGCGGATGCCGTAGCACAGCGCGATGGCAACCTACACCAAGCCCTCCGGCGACGAGCTCACTACCCTCGCCGACGAGGCAAAGACCGCCCGCGCGCGCATCTCGACGCCCAAGGGCGACATCGTGTTCTCGTTCTATCCCGACGACGCGCCGCTGCACAGCGCCGCGTTCATCAAGCTGGCGCGCGCCGGCTTCTACGACGGATTGAAATTTCACCGGTACGAGCCCGGCTTCGTGATCCAAGGCGGCGACCCGGCCGGCAACGGCACCGGCGGCCCCGGCTACACCCTCGAGGCGGAGTTCAGCGAGCGCCCGCACATCGCGGGCACCGTCGCGATGGCCCGCTCCTCGAACCCGAACTCCGGCGGCAGCCAGTTCTACATCTGCCTGGGTGACGCGCCGTTCCTGAACCGCCAGTACACCGTGTTCGGACACGTCGTCGAAGGCCAGACCGTCGTCGACCAAATTCGCGCCGGCGACGAGATGACCAAAGTATCGATCATCAGCGACAACGCCAGCGGCGCCAAAGAGGTAGGTAACGGCTGAGTCTACCGCACCTCGCCCTCGGGACGCAGGGGTGGTCGTATCCGGACTGGGTCGGTCCGATGTACGACGCCGGAACGCGTCCCGAGGGCTACCTGCGCGAGTACGCGGAAGAGTTTCGCAGCGTCGAGATCGACTCGACGTTCTACGGCACGCCGCCGCCCGAGCGGTGCCGCCGCTGGGCCGCGCAGGTACCCGACGGGTTCACGTTCGCGCTGAAGCTGTCGCGCGAGATCACCCACGACCGGCGACTGCTCGGGTCGCGCGCGCTCGTCGAAGACTTCGTCGCGAGCGCGCTCGAGTTCGGCGACAAGCTCGAAGCGATCCTGATCCAGACGCCGCCCGACTTCGTGCCCGCGGAGATCGACGCGGTCGAAGCGTTCGTGCGCGAGCTCCCGCAAGGCCCGCGCTGGGCGTTCGAGGTGCGCGACCGCGAATGGTTCCACGGCGATCCGCACCAGCGCTTGCGCGACGCGCTCGGCACGCATGGCATCGCGCTCGCCGTCAGCGACGGGACGTTCGTCCCGCTCGACACGATGCTGCACGAGTTTCGCCGGCCGACGGCCTCGCACGCGTACGTGCGCTGGCTGGGGCAGCGCGAGACGTTCACGCGCTTCAATGAGATCGGGATCGACCGCGGCGACCGCGTCGCGCAGTGGGTCGACGCGATCCGCGACACGGCGCCGCAGCTCACCCGCCTCTCGGGCTACGCGAACAATCAGTACGCGGGCCATTCGCCCGGTACGATCCGCCAGGTGTACGCCGCGCTCGGCGTCGCGCACGAGCGCCCGGTGCGCATCGAGCAGACGTCGTTGTTCGAATGATCGTCCTCGACGAAGCGAAGGTCGAGCGGCGGCTCGTCACGGTCGATCTCGTCACGCTGATGGAAGCGACGCTGCGTGCCGCGGCGAGCGGTGACGGCGGCGGGCCGGTGCGGGCGTCCTTCACGACGCCCGGCGGGGTGTGGTTCGGCGCGATGCCTGCGTGGGCAGGGGCGCCGCACGCGGCGCTCGGCGCGAAGCTCGTCGTCGCGGTACCGGCGAATGCCGCGCGCGGCCTGCCGACGCATCGCGCGGTCGTGGTGCTCCTCGATCCGCAAACCGGTGCGCCGATCGCATGGATCGAGGCCGAAGCGCTGACGCGCGCGCGAACCGCGGCGGTGTCCGTCGTCGCGACGCGCGCGCTCGCACGGCGGCCGCACGGTACGCATGCGATCCTCGGCGCGGGCGCGCAAGGCGCCGCGCACGCCGACGCGTTCGCGCGCGCCGGTTTGGCCGAACGGTTCGCGATCTGGTCGCGCGACGGCGCGCACGCCGCGACGCTCGCGGCCACGGCGCGTGCACTTGGCGTCGAAGCGCGGATAGCGAACGACGCCGATGACGCCGTGCGCGGGGCGGACGTCGTCACGACGTGCACGGCGAGTTCGCAGCCGCTGTTCGACGCGGCGTCGGTGGCGGACGGCGCGCACGTCAACGCGGTCGGCGCATGCGTCGCGACAAAACGCGAGCTGCCCGGCCGGCTGGTCGGCGACTCCGCGCTCGTCGTCGACGACGTCGCCGCCGCGCGCGCCGAGGCCGGCGACATCGTGCTCGCCGTCGCGAAAGGCAGTGCGTCGTGGGACGGCGTCGCGTCGCTGGGCGACATCCTCGCCGGTCGCGCGACGCCGCGCGCGGGCAGGCTTTCGATCTTCGATTCGCTCGGGCTCGGCGTCGAAGACGTCGCCGCCGCGGCCGCGATCCTGGGAGCCTGACATTCGCACCGCACCGAACGCGGTTCGTATCGCGCTGCTCTGGCTCGCGGGGACCGATCTCCGGCTGACGCTGCTCGCGGTGCCGCCCGTGATCCCGCTGATCCACCGCGAGCTGCACCTCAACGAGTCCGGGATCGCCGCGCTGTCGAACTTGCCGGTGCTCGTGCTCGCGGGCTCATCGATGTTCGGCGCGCTGCTAACCACGCGTTTCGGCGCGCAGCGCGCGATCGTCGCCGGCCTGTGCACCATCGCGGTTGCGTCGGCGCTGCGCGGCTTCGGCCCGTCGATCCCGATGCTGTTCGCGATGACGCTGCTGATGGGGATCGGCATCGCGATGATCCAGCCCGCGTTTCCGTCGCTCGCGCGCGCGTGGTTCAGCACGCGCATCGCGCTGGGCACCGGGATCTGGGCGAACGGCCTGCTGTGCGGCGAAGCGATCAGCGCGTCGCTCACCATCCCGTTCATCTTGCCGCTCGTCGGCGGCTCTTGGGAACGCAGCTTCGTCGCATGGAGCATCCCCGTCGCCGTCACCGCGCTTGCGTTCGCATTCGCCGGCAGCGGCGAAGCGCGCGCCGCCGGGCCCGCGCCCACGTGGCTGCCGAACTTTCGCGACCCGCGCGTGTGGCAGCTGGGCACGTTTCAGTCCGCGGCGAGCTTGGCGTATTTCGGCGCGAACACGTTCTTGCCCGACTTTCTGCACGCCAGCGGGCACGGCGGCCTCGTCGGCGCGAGCTTGACGGCGCTCAACGTCGGCCAGCTCCCCGCGTCGTTCGCGGTGGGCTTCATCCCCATGCGCATCCTCGGCCGGCGCAGCACGTCGCTGTTCGTCGCGGCACTGATCGCGCTCGCCGTCGCCGCCGTCATCGTGCTCGGCGGTATCGCGACGGTGGTGGCCGCCGCGGTGCTCGGCTTCACCTCGGCGTACGTGCTGACGATGACGTTTGCGCTGCCCGCCCTGACCGCACCGCCCGACGAGGTTTCCCGGCTTGCAGCCGGGACGTTCACGCTGGGGTACGCGATCTCGTTCGTCACCACGCTCGTCTCGGGCGCGGCGTGGGACGCCACGCACGTCGCCGCGACGGCGTTCGTGCCGCTGCTGGCGGCGGCCGCGATCGTCGCGATCCTGGGGCCGCGGCTCGGCGCGGTAATGCTGCGCGCGCCGGTCGAGGATGTGCGCCGCGAACCGCCAATCGCGCCGGGATGAGCCATCCTTTTGCGATTACCGGAATGGACCTGAGCGGGTACATGGTCAAGGATGCGGCCCGCGCGATCGGCTTCTACCGCGACGTGCTCGGGCTCGAACCGGTGGTGGTGTATCCCGACAACCGGGGAGCGGAATACGAGTTCGCTGACGGCACGACGTTCGGCTTGTGGAACGCCGGCGGCAACTTGATCCCGTTCCAGCCGAGCAACGGTATCTTGTTCGCGGTCGACGATCTGGACGCCGCCGTCGCGGCGGTGAAAGCGCGCGGTATCCCCGTCGTCATGGAGCACGAGACACCCGTGTGCTTCATGGCGATGATCAACGACACCGAGGGCAACAGCGTCGTCTTGCACAAGCGCAAGACGGCCTAGCTAACCCGCGCGGTTCTGCCGCAGCGCGGCGTCGATGCGGTGCGCGATCGCGCCGATGCCGGCGTTGCCGGCGGCGTAGTTGCGCAGCTTCCGGGTGAGCACGACCAGCACGTACGGCGCGTCGCCGAACGGGTCGACGATCCCCGCGTCGTTGCGCACGAAGTCGATCTCGCCGGTCTTGTGCGCGCACGGCGTGCCGGGCGGCAGGCCGCGCACGATCTTGGTCGCGTCGTCGTTGCCGAGCAGCACGTCGATCATCGCGCGGCAGCTCAGCGGCGTCGCGATGGTGGCGAGCCCTTCGCGCGCGCCGCGCTCGATCGCGAACAGCAGCCGTGCGGTGTCCGCGGGCGTGATGATGTTCTCGCTGACCCGCCACGACGGCACGACGTCGGCGAAATGGCGCCCGAGCCGCGAGCTCGTCATGCCGGCCAGCTGCATCGTCGCGTTGACGGTGCTCATCCCGAACGCCGTGATGAGCGTGTTCGACGCCGCGTTGTCGCTGACGTGGATCATCGCCTTGACGAGCGTGTCGAGGCTCCATTCCTTGCCGGGGCGCGAGCCGGCGAGCACGTCGGAGCCGCCGATCAAGTCGGACGCGCGCGTCTTCACCGTGTCCGACGGCTTTGCGGTGCCGGCGTCGTACGCGCGGTAGACCGTCGCCATGATCGCGAGCTTGATCACCGAGGCCGCTGCGAACTTCTCGTCGGCGCGTACGGCCACGACGGGCGGCCCGTCGCCCAGCGTGCGCGCGACGACGCCCGTGATGCCGGGGATCGCATCGACGAGGTCGCTCACGTCGAGCGCGGGCGCCGCGGGCAGCGCGGTTGGAGACGCCGCGGGCGTTGCGGATGGGAGCGGGCTCGCGGTCTGCGCGAACGCCGGCCGCGGCAGCGCGCACACCGCGAGCGCGCCGCCCACGAAGAGGCCGCGTCTCACTTCGTGACGCGCTCCATCAAAAACGCCGCGAGCTGATCGCCCATCTCGCGCAATCGCGGCTTCATCCAAGCACGCTGCGCCGGGCACGTCAGCTCGCCGAATTCCACCAGCATCTTCTCGGGCGCGTCGACGAGCCGGAAGCCGTAATACTTGTGCTCGTTCTCGGTGAAGTTCTCGCCGACGAAGCGAAACGGGAACCACGCGCGGTAGCGCGTCTCCCACGCGTCGACGAACGCGCGGCTCGTGGTCTCCGGGAAGCCGACGGACGCGCCGCTCGCGCATTCCTTCGCGCCGTCGAAGTGCACGAACACCGCGGCGCGCGCGCTGTCGTGACCGGTGTAGTCCGCAGGCCGCCGCAGCACGCTGTACCCGTTTTCGCGCAGCACGCGCGTCGCCTCGTCGGCGACGACGACGGTCCAGGCGATCTCGCGCTCGCCCGCGGCGCCGGCACCGAGGTTGCATGCACGGGCAGGAAACAGCGCGCAGCTTGCCGGGCGCCCTTCGTGACCGGCTTGCACCAGCACGTCGCCGTCGTCGGCGCGCGCGAGCGTGGATGACGCGAGCAGTAGCGCGGGGAGCAGAGCGGAGAACGCGGGAAGCCGGATCACCCGGCGATAATGCCCGCCTGCGATGAGCACTCCTCTCGTTCCGAGCGACCTTCTCGACATCGTGCTGGTGGCCGACCCGCAGATCAGCCCCGACGGCGCGGCGATATACTACCGCCGCGCGTGGTTCGACCGCGATGCGGACGAGATCCGTGGATCGATCCGGCGCGTCGACCGCGACGGCACCGAGCGTGCCTTCACCGGCGGGACGAACGACCGGCTCGCACGCGTCGCGCCCGACGGCAAGAGCGTCGCGTTCGTCGCCGACCGCGACGGCAAGACGCGCCTGTTCTTGCTGCCGCTCGACGGCGGCGAGGCGCAGCCGCTCGGCACCGACTATCCGAAGATCACCGCCGTCGCGTGGTCGCCCGAGGGCAAACAGATCGCGTTCGTTGCCACGACGCCGCACGACGCGGCGACCGCGCGCGTGTTCCACGACACCAAGAGCGGTGCGCGCCACATCCGCATGCTGCCGTTCAAGAGCGACGCCGACGGCTTGCTCGACGGCGCGCGCAAGCATCTGTTCGTGATCGACGCGGGCGGCGGCGAGGCGCGGCAAGTGACGCACGGCGATTTCGACGTCGCACAGCCGGCGTGGTCGCCCGACGGAACGCGCGTCGCGTTCTCGGCGCGGATCGACGTCCCGGATGCGGAGTCCGTGACGGCGCTGAGCGACATCCATGTCGCCGACGTCGCGACCGGCGCGCTGACGAAGCTCACGAAGAGCACGGGGCCGATGACCGTCCCGGCGTTCTCGCGCGACGGCAAGGAGATCGCGTTCGCCGGCCACCACCACGGCGACGACGGCGGCGGGCGCTTCGACACCGAGCTGCTGGTGATGTCCGCGGACGGCGGCGAGCCGCGCTCGCTCACGGCGGGGCTCGGGCGCACGATCGGCGATCCGGTGGGCGGCGATCTGCGCACCAACGCGTGGTCGCCCCCGGCGTGGAGCGCGAACGACCGCGAGATCATCGTGCAGGTGTGCGACGAGGGCAGCACGTCGCTGCGCGCGTTCGCGCGCGACGGCAGCGGATCGCGCATCGTCGCGGGCGGCGAGCGGCAGATCTTCAACTTCACCGTAGCGGCCGACGGCGCGATCGCGATCGCGTACGGCACGCCGACGATCCCCAACGAGATCGCGCTGATCGAATCGTACGGCGGAGAGCGCACGCTGACCGACGCGAACTCGTGGCTTGCGGAGAAAACGGTCGTCGCACCGCAGCGCTACCGTCCGCGCGCCGACGACGGCACGGTGCTCGACGCGTGGCTCATCGCGCCTGCGGCGAGCACGGAAGCGAAACCGCCGCTGGTGCTCGAGGTACACGGCGGGCCGCACGCCGCGTACGGCAACGCGTTCTTCCTGGAATTCCAAGTGCTTGCAGCACAGGGCATCGCGGTCGCGTACGGCAACCCGCGCGGTTCGCAATCGTACGGCCACGACTACGCGAACGCGATCCTGGGCGATTGGGGCGGCATCGACGTCGCCGACGTGCTGCGCATCCTCGACGGCGCGCTCGACCAAGGCCAGTTCGACACGACGCGGATCGGCGTCGCGGGTGGGTCGTACGGCGGCTTCATGGCCACGTGGCTGCTGGGCCACAGCGACCGCTTCGCGGCGGGCGTGTCGATGCGCGCGGTCAACGACTTCATCAGCGAGGTCGGCGCCTCCGACCTCGGCTGGTTCCTGGAGAACGAGCTGCAGACGAAATACGCCGACGACGCGGGCCGCAAGCTGTTCGAGAACTCACCGATGCGCGCGGCGCAATCGATCGCCGCGCCGCTGCTCGTCGAGCACAGCGAGCGCGACTACCGCTGCCCGATCGATCAGGGCGAGCAGCTGTTCACGCTGCTGCGCCGCTTGGGCCGCACGGACACGGAGTTCGTGCGCTTCACCGACACCGGCCACGAGATGTCGCGCAGCGGCAAACCCCGCAGCCGCATCCTGCGCCTGCGCGCAATCGCCCACTGGTTCATCCGCCACCTCAAACCGGCAGGCGTCGCGGTGGCGCCGGCGGATGCGGGAGCGTTGTTCGCGCCGCTCCCGGGCGA
Source organism: Vulcanimicrobiota bacterium (assembly GCA_963791645.1). GTDB lineage: Bacteria > Vulcanimicrobiota > Vulcanimicrobiia > Vulcanimicrobiales > Vulcanimicrobiaceae > Vulcanimicrobium. The sequence continues at coordinate 15,085 of CAWBTJ010000085.1, forward strand.
GGAGCCATTGGACGACGGCGAAAAGGTCGCAGCCGGCGACCGGATCATTAGCGACGGCGCGTCGCTATGACGTCGCCGATATAGGCTATTTTTTGACACGAGCAACGTAGATAAAATACCGAAGCTAGGCGCCCGGGCAAGGCTCCGACGCGGTGAGCACGTAGAACCCCCGGATGCGCCGTCATCTTGCCGTTGCCGCCATTGCCGGATCCCTCGCTGCGTTTGCCCTCGCACCCGCCGTGGGCGTGCGGGCGCAGGGCCCACGGGCGGTCGACCCGTCACTCTACGCCGGGCTGCATTGGCGTAACATCGGGCCGTTCCGCGGGGGGCGCGCGGTCGCCGTGACCGGCGTGGCCGGCGATCCGCGTACGTTCTACATGGGCACCGTCGGCGGCGGGGTCTGGAAAACCGGCAACGCGGGGCGCACGTGGGCGCCCATCATGGACTCGCAGCCGGTCGCGTCGATCGGTGCGATCGCGGTCGCGCCCAGCGATCCCAACACGGTGTACGTCGGCAGCGGCGAGGCCGACATGCGTTCGAACATCCAGCACGGCAATGGAATGTACAATCCACCGACGCGGGCGCGACGTGGACGCGGATCGGGCTCGAAGACTCGCGGCAGATCGGGCGCATCATCGTCGATCCGCAAAATCCCAAGATGCTGCTCGTCGCGGTGCTCGGGCACGCGTACGGGCCCAACGACACGCGCGGCGTGTATCGCTCGACCGACGGAGGCGCGACCTGGAAGCAAACGTTGTTCCACGACCGCGACACCGGTGCGATCGATCTCGCGAGCGATCCGTCGATGCGCACGGTGTACGCGTCGCTGTGGCAGACGCGGCGGCCGCCGTGGAGCGTCTATCCGCCGTCCAAAGGCCCGGGCAGCGGGTTGTACAAGTCGACCGACGGCGGCGTGACGTGGCACCAGCTGCAAGGCAACGGCTTCCCGTCCGAGGGGCTCGGCAAGATCGGGCTGGCCGTCGCGCCGAGCGATCCGAAGCGCGTGTACGCGATCGTCGATGCGGCGGCCGGCGGATTGTACCGCAGCGACGACGGCGGCGCGAGCTGGAAGCTCGCCGACAAGGACGCGCGGCTGTGGGGGCGCGGCTGGTACTTCTGTCACGTGACCGTCGATCCGAAAAACGCGGACTTGGTGTACGTCTCCGACACGGCGTTCTACCGCTCGACCGACGGCGGGACGACGTTCACCGCGATCAAAGGCTCGCCCGACGGCGACGATTTCCAAGGGCTGTGGATCGACCCCACCGAGCCCTCGCGCATGGTCCTCACCAGCGACCAAGGCGCGGTGGTCAGCATCGACGGCGCGACGACGTGGAGCTCGTGGTTCAACCAGCCGACGGGACAGTTCTACCACGTCGCGACCGACAACGCGTTTCCGTACCGGCTCTACGGCGCGCAGCAAGACAACGGCGCGGCGATGATCGTCTCGCGCAGCGAGCACGCCGGCATCCAAGAGCGCGACTGGCGCCCGATCAACGCGGGCGGCGAGAGCGGGATGATCGCGCCCGATCCGCGCAACACGAACGTCGTGTACGGCAACACTGCCGTGCGCGAATACCTCGATACCGCGCAGACGCGCACGCTTTCGCCCACGACGGCACGCCCCGGCGTGTGGCGCGCGGAGTGGACGCAGCCGCTCGCGTTCGGGCGCGACCACGCGCTATACACCGCCAACCAGGTGGTGTTCCGCTCGCGTGACAACGGCGCGCACTGGCAGACGATCTCACGCGATCTATCGCGCCCGCACGCCGGCATCCCCGCGACGCTCGATCCGACCACCGCGAAGGACGCCGACGGGCCGGAGCCGCGCGGCGTCGTGTACGCGCTGGCGCCGTCGCCGCTGCGCGCGAACGTCGTGTGGGCCGGCACCGACGACGGGCTCGTTCACCTGACGCGCGACGACGGCAAGACGTGGCGCAACGTCACGCCCCCGGCGGTCACGCCGTGGAGCCACGTCGACACGGTCGAAGCATCGCACTTCGACGAGCGCACTGCGTACGTCGCCGTCGACCGGCACCGGCTCGACGACGACACGCCGTACGTCTACGTCACGCACGACGCAGGCCGCACGTGGCGCGCCGCGGCGAACGGCATCGGTCCGAACAGCCACGTGTGGGTGGTGCGCGAGGATCCGCGTCGGCGCGGTTTATTGTATGCGGGGACGGAAACCGGCGTGTACGTCTCGTTCGACGACGGCGCGGCGTGGCAGTCGCTGCGGCTCAACATGCCCGTCGCATCCGTGCACGACATCAGCGTGCACGGCGACGATCTCGCGATCGCGACGCACGGCCGCGCGTTCTGGATCCTCGACGACGTCACGCCGCTGCGCCAGCTCGCCGCGAACGCGGCGCCGGATGCGCGCCTGTTCGCACCGGCCGACGCCGTGCGCACGCGCCCCTACAGCGACGAGGCCGAGTCGTCACCGCCCGAGGTGCCGATGGGCGAGAACCCTCCGTTCGGCGCCGCCATCGACTACGTCGTGCCCGCGGGCGACAGCGGCCCCGTCGGGCTCGTGATCGCAAACGCGGCGGGCCGCATCGTGCGCGCGTGGTCGAGCACCGACGCGGTCACCCCGGTCGATCCCAACAGCGTCGAGTTTCCGGCGTACTGGATCGTGCAACCCGCCCGATTGCCGGCGGAGCCGGGGATGCACCGGTTCGTGTGGGACTTCCACTCCGCCAGCACGTCGACGGGACGCCGTCGCCGCGGCGGCGGCGGACCGTTCGTTCCGCCGGGTCGCTACACGGTTCACTTCACCGCCGCGGGCCGCACGATGGTCCAGCCGCTCACCATCCGGCGCGATCCGCGCATCCACGCGACGGACGCCGACCTCGTCGCGCAATACGCGCTCGCGCACGACGTCGACGCGCTGCTCGCCCGCGTCCAGCGCGTTATCGCGCAAGCCGCGGTCGCGCGCAAGACGCCGGGTGCGGACGTCGCGAAGATCAACGCGATCGCGGGCACGGCTGCGTCGTTCGGCGCGCCGCCCGCGAGCTTCAAGACGCTGAGCTGGTATGCGAGCGCGCTGAGCGACTTGCTCGGCTCGATCGAAAGCGCGGACACCGCACCGACGGCGGACGAGCGCGCGGCGTGGGCTTCGCTGCGCCCGAAATCCGAAGCGGCGCTGCGCGCGTGGAACGCTTTCGCCCAATAGCGCGAACCGCGTCGAGAACTACACTCCTGCGGTAGCTGCTCCGACCTTGGCCACGAACTCCCGGGCGCGCGCGAGCAGCGCATCGCCTTCGGCGAGCAAGAGGTTCCCGCCGATCAGCAGCATGGTGTCTGGCCCGTAGAAGTCGAGCAGCTCGTCGACGCGGTCTAGGCGCATGCCGCCCGCCGGAACCGGCAGCGCGGGGCGCACGTCGCCCCACTGCGCGCGTGCGGCCGCGGCGAGCGCACCGCATTCGGCTTGCGGGTATGCGAACCGGCCGCCGTAGTTCACGAAAATCGGTGCGTCCGCGCCGAGCAGACGGAAGATGCGGCCAAACAGCAGCGGCGGTGCGATGCGCGCGGCGCCGCCGAACGACGGGTGCGCGAGATAGACGAATTCGGGAAACTCGTCGACGAGATCCGCGAACGCCGGCAGCCCGACGATCATCGGCGCGACGAGCACGACGCGCACGCCCGCGTCGCGCGCGATGCGCGCTCGCTCGCGCAGCACGCGCGGCGTGCCGATCAGGTGCGGCGCGTAGAACGACGGCTTGCCGGTCGCCGCGACGGCGTCCGCGATCGCCGCCTGACACGCCGGCACGCGCTCGGCGAACGGCGAGCACGGCTGATCGGCGATGCCGTGATCGTCTTTGACGATGTCGATGCCGGCGAGCGCGAACGTCCGGCACATGCGCGCGAGCTCCGCCGCCGGCAGCCCTTGCGGCTTCATCGCGACGCTCGTGAGCGCCCGGTGCGGCGCGTTGGCCAGCGCACGAATACCGGCGATCCCGTGCCGCGGCCCGCGGAAGCGCGCGAGCAGCGCCGGCGGCAGATCGAGGTCGACGAGCTGCACGTCGTCCCACAGCGAGCAGTTGCCGAACACCATGTTCATGAACTGCGCCGGCTCGTAGCACGTCGTCTCGACCGCGATCCGCACGTCGACGCGGTAACGCCCGTCGCCGGCGGGCGCGATCTCGGCGACGCGCGCGACGACCTCGTCACGGATGCGCTGGTCGCGCACCGCTTCGAGTGGGCACTCGACGCTCTGCTCGATCGCGAGCGCCTCCGCCCGCGCTTCGATGTGTTCCGCGGTCGTCGCGATCACGTAGGTTGCCGTCAGCCACGCCATTCGACTAGCTCCCCGTCCCTTGATACCGGTTGATGCCGACGCGCCAGAAAAGATATGACACCGCGGCGATGACGATGCCGACGAGCGGCGTCAGCAGGCCGATCGATGGGTTGAGGTGCAAACCGTCTTCGCTCTTGTGCAGCAGGTACGTCGCCGGGAAGTAGTTCATGAACGCGAACGGCAGCACGAAGGTCAGCACGAGCCGCACGCCGCGCTGGTAGATCGAGATCGGATAGCGCGAGAACTCCTGTTCGAGCGACATGAACACCCAGCGCAGCGAGTCGATGCGCGTGAACCAGAACGACGCGGTCGCGATCGCGAGGTTGATCCCGAAGTCGATCAGCGCGCCGCCGATGGCGACGAACGGAACGTAGCACACCAGGATCCAGTCGACGTGCACGCCCGCGAACACCGTCACGACGCAAAAGTACATGATCGCGAGGATCAGCTCGTCGGGAAAGATCTGCTGCGGCACGGTGAGCGCCTGGAACAGCGGGTCGAGCGGCCGAACCAGGAAGCGGTCGAAGCGGCCTTCGCGCACGAACTCCGGCACGCTGCCGACGGTGAACAGAAAACTGTTGTGCAGGCCGTGCCCGAGCATCCACAAGCCGTACATGAACGCGGTCTGCTTGAAATCCCAGCCGTTGATCGACGGGAAGTTGCGCAGCGTCACCCACAGCGCGACGATAGCGGTGGCGTGGTAGATGACGGTGAAGCCAGCCCACATGATGAAGTTCGCCCGGTACTCCAGCATGGTGAGCAGGTTGATGCGCCAGTAGCGTGCGTACGTCGCGAGGTACACGCCGGGCTCGTTCCGTCCGCGAGGCCGTCGTCCCCGTCCGCCCGCCGTACCGGCTCGATCTCACCGCGGTCGTCCTGCGGCGGCTCTCGACCAACGTCGTGGACGTCTTCGACGGCGCGGCGTATCGCCGGCTGCTCGGCAAGCCGATCGCGCCGACGCTGCTCTCGGTCGAGCAGACCGCGCCCGACGCGCTCGCCGTGCGGCTCGACGGCCCCGGCGCGGACGCGTTCGATCCCGCCGCGCTCGCACGCCGCATGCTTGGCACCGGCGTCGACCTGGCGGCGTTCTACGCGGGCGCGGCGAGCGTGCCGTGGCTCGACCGCATTGCCGCCGCCGCGCGCGGCGTGAAGCCGCCGCGCTATCCGTCGCTGTGGGAAACGGTCTGCAACGCCGTCGTCTACCAGCAGGTGTCGATCCACGCCGCGGGCGCGATCCTGCGGCGCGTCATCGAGCGCTATGCGGCACCGGTCGAAACGAACGGCGCGCGGTTGTTCGCGTTTCCCGAGCCGCGAACGCTGCTCGACGCCGATCCGCTCGACTTGCGCGCGGCCGGGCTCTCCGTCAACAAGATCAACGCGCTCAAAGCCGTCGGCGCGGCGATCGAATCGGGCGAGCTGGACGAATCACGGCTCGAACCGCTCAGCACGCCCGACCTGATCGCCGCGCTCGTCGCGCACAAGGGCATCGGCCCGTGGACCGGCGCCGTCGTCGCGTTGCGCGGCTTCGGCCGCCTCGACGTGTTCCCGATGAACGACTCGGGCGCCGAAGCCGGCTTGCGCAAACTCTCGGGCGACGCCAACGTGCGAGTCGAGCCGATCATCGCGGCACTCTCACCGCAGCAAGGGATGCTGTACTACCACCTGCTGCTGGGCCGTCTGAACGCGACGGGGGAAGTGTCACTTTGACGCGACGCGATCCGACTGAGTGGCCACGGTGTCGTCGTGAACGCCGTCACCGTACGCACCGAAACGGTACCGGGCGACCACGATGAAACTCTTCGAGATCCAGCGCGCCCAGCAGGATGCGTTCGAGAGCATGCAGCGCATCCACGATGCGCAGAACAAGATGAACCTTTGAGGGCGGCGAGCGAGTGAGAGCTGCTAACCCCAAGGCCACATATCATCCGCCTCCTGTACCGGTTGCTTTCGGACGCCGTGCGATCAGATTGCGGAACCGCCGCGTGTCGTAGAGCTCGCTGAAGACCGGATCGTTCTCGATCATCGTGAGCCACCCCGGGTCGCTGGCGACCGATGCTTCGAGATCGGCCATCGCGGCCTCCGGGTCACCCGCTGCGAGACGCCCGTACGCGAGCAGATATCCCGAGATTTGATTTTTCCGCGAGATCTTCAGCATGCGGTCGAGGGTTCGTTGCGCGCCCTTGCGGTCGCCGACGCATGCCCGCGCCCATGCGCCCGAGGCGAGCTCGTACGGGTCGTCGCCGAGCCGGTCGCCGGGCTGCACGAGCTCGAGCGTCTCGGCGGGGCGGCCGCTGGCCGACAGCGCGTCCGCGAGGTAGATGCGCGTCACGCGCGAGCGCGGCTCGATCGCCAGCAGCTCGCGCGCCTGCGCGACCGCGTCAGCATACGCGCGGCGGAAGAACGCGGTCGCCATCACGCAGACGGCGTACGAGAACGAGGTCGGATCGAGCGCGACCGATTCGAATGCGTTGCGCTCGGCGGCGACCAGGTCGCCGTCGGCGAGCGAGACGTTGAAGCTCGCGATGTGCGCGCGCGCGTCGAACGGGTCGAGGTTCAGCGCGATCGTCGCGTGCTGCGCCGCGACGTCGCGCCCGAGGCCGGAATCGATGGCGACCCGCGCGCATGCGGAGTGCGCCGCGACCGAGCGCGGATCGAGCGCGAGCGCGCGCTGCGCGAGCGAACGCGCCTTGGCGTGTGCGTGTACCGGCGTCGCGATCAGCTCGCGCGAGAGATGCAGCCAGCCGACCGCGAGACCGGCATAAGCCTCGACGCACGCCGGGTCGATCGAACGCGCTCGCTCGAAGTGCCGGATCGCGCTCGTGACGTCCGACGGCGCGCCGCGGGCCAGCAGCAGCTGGCCCAGCGCTACCGTGCGCGCCGCCGCCTCGCTCGAGGTCCGCACCGCGCGCGTGAGCAACGACTCGAGCTCGACGGCGATCGCCTCGATCGCGTGGGCGCGGTAGCGGAAGAACTGTCGCACCGACAGCCCCAGCTCCGAAGCGACCGCGACGGTCGTCCCCCCGTCGACGTCGCAGCGCTGCACGATGTCGGCGCAGAACTCGTGCTCGTGCCGGAGTGCGCGTTCGACCAGGGTCAGCACGGCTTCGCGCGCGGTCAGCGCGCGCAGCGCCCGGCGCAGTTCGCGGGCGATCTCGTCGCGCTCCAGCTGGACCGGGCGGCGCAGGCCGCGCAGCAAGCCGCGGACCGACCCGTGGCTCCAGAGCGTCCTGCCCTTCGCTGCGTCCATCAGCGGGAATTTCCAAGGCGTTTCCGTGGCAGCCTTCCTGCGCGCGGGCCGATTCATGCCAAGCTCCTGCCACCGCGGCGTCCCCACTGAGGAGGACCGGCCGGAACCCGCGCGGCAGGCACCGGATTCGGAGGTCACGATGGCAACCCAAACCACGCCGGTCTTTGCGGTCCAGCGCTCGGCCGACCGCGCGTTCTTCGACTTCGGCTGGCTCAAGACGCACCACTCGATCAGCTTCGCCGACTATTTCGATCCGGCCAACGTCAACTGGGGCGCGCTGCGCGTCTTCAACGACGATACGGTCGGGCCGGGCCAGGGCTTCGGCACGCACCCGCATCGCGACATGGAGATCGTCACCTACGTCCTGCGCGGCGAGCTCGAGCACAAGGACTCGCTGGGCCATCAAGGCGTCGTCGCGCCCGGCGGGATCCAGTACATCAGCGCGGGGACCGGCGTGCGCCACAGCGAGTTCAACCATTCGAAAGAACGCGACGTGCACTTCGTGCAGATGTGGGTGATGCCGCGCAGCTACGGCGAGCCGCCCGCGTACGGACAACATGCGTTCGGCGAGGACGAACGCCGCAACCGCTGGCTCGTCGTCACCAGCGGCCGCGCGGGCGTCGATGCGCCGGTCACGCTGCGTGCGGACGCATCGCTGCAGGTCGCGAAGCTGGAGGACTCCGCGCTGGCGTATACGTTCGAACCGTCGCGCTACGGCTTCTTGTTCGTCGCCGAGGGCGACGTGACGGCGAACGGCGAGCGCCTCGCGACGGGCGATGCCGTGCGCATCCACGGGCTGCGGCGAGCTCGAGGTGCGCGGCAGCGGCGAGCTGGTGCTGTGGGACGTTGCGCCCGCCGCCGACCGTGGAGGAATCGCGTGAACCCGGGCGCCTGCGAGCACGCGGCGACGGTCAAGGACCCGCCGCCGCGGACGCCCGACGGCTGCGAAGAGTGCCTGCGCATCGGCGATGAGTGGGTGCACTTGCGGCTGTGCTTGGAGTGCGGTCACGTCGGCTGCTGCGACAGCTCGAAGAACACGCACGCGACGAAGCACTTCCACGCGACGAAGCACCCGGTGATCGCGTCGTTCCAGCCGGGCGAGCACTGGAAGTGGTGCTACGTCGACGAAGCGATGTGGGAGTGAGGTAGCGCGATGTCGATGTGGGAGCCGTTCACCACACCTGCGCGCCACGCAGTCGTGCGTTCGCAGGAAGTCGCGCAGATGTTCGGCGCGCACTACATCGGGACCGAGCACATGATCTTCGCGCTCGGCGAGGGCGATGATCCCGTCGGAGCAGCGCTCGCGACGGCGGTGGACCGTAACGCGATCCGCGAGCTGCTCGGCAGCGTGACGCCGTTCGCCGGTCGCCGAGATGGTGTTCTCGCAGGGTGCCAAACAATCGATCGAGCTCGCGTTCGAGAACGCGCGGCGGCTCAACCACGCGTACATCGGCACCGCGCACATGGCGATGGGAATCCTTGCGAGCTGCCGAGCCGCCGCCGCTGCTTCCCGGGCACGATGCCGCGACGTTGCGAGAAGCGCTCGAACAGGTTGCGTCGCATGACGAACCCGAGTCGGCCGCACACGCGCGCACGTGGAAGCTGTACGCGGGCGACGAACCCGATCCGATCGCGGACGCGCTCGCCTCGACGCTGATGACCTTTCTCCCGTACGGCAAACCGAAAACGCGGATCACGGTTACCATCGCCGAGCCGGGAAAATCGGAGCGCGCGTGGAGCTGGTTCAAAGACCCGGACGCATGATGGACGAACGCTCGCTGAGCACGCTTCCGCCCGACCTTCCCGCACCGGTCGATGACGGCGCGGCGGCGCACCTTACCGGGATGCAGTTGCCGCACGTCGCGCTGACGGCGACCAACGGGGACCCCGTCGATCTCGCCGCGATTCCGGGCACGGTGGTCGTGTTCGCGTACCCGCGCACGGGAAGGCCCGGCGAACCGTCGCTGGTCGAGGACTGGGATCAGATTCCGGGTGCGCGCGGCTGCACGCCGCACACGTGCGGTTTCCGCGACGTGCACGATGAGTTCACCGCGCTCGGCGCGCACGTGTTCGGGCTGTCGACGCAAGACACGGCGTACCAGCGCGAGATGGTCGAACGCGTGCACGTCCCGTTCCCGGTGCTCAGCGACGCGGAGCTCGCGCTGACGCGCGCGCTGCGCTTGCCGACGATGGACGTTGCCGGGCAGACGCTGCTCAAGCGCATCGCATGGATCGCGCGCGACGGCACGATCGCGCGCGTGTTCTACCCGGTGTTCCCGCCCGACCGCAACGCGGCGGACGTGCTCGCGGCGCTGCGCGCTAGCGGCCAGCCGCGCGCAGGTTTGCGCGGCTTGCTGCTGCTGCGTCGCCTTGCGCACGGCGACCATGTAGTTCCCCGACCGCAGCTTCGCGAGCGGCAGCGCGACGATCGTCTGCGAGATCTGGCTGCCGTTGACCGGGCTCAGCGGGATCGGCACGTTCGCCATCGCGCCGGCCGCGTTGATGCAATCGCTGCCGCGGTAGAGGCCGAGCTGCGTGCCGGTGTGGCCGGCGCGGTGTTGAAGCGGACGGTGATGCGGCTGCGCGTGCGGCCGATCTGCTGCAGCGTGACGGTGCCGCTCTGCGCGGAGCCGGTCATCAGCCTGTAGGTCACCGCCTTCGCCGCGAGCGTCGCGTCGTGCGCG
>CAWBTJ010000086.1:0-12751 GCA_963791645.1 Vulcanimicrobiota bacterium
GCAATGACGCCCGCCGAGGTGCGCGCCGCCGTACGCGCGGGCACGATCACCGCTCCGACCGAACGGCTCGCGCCCGACTATGTGCAGGCGAACCTCGTCGTCGTGCCGCGCGAATACGCGGGCGAGCTCGCCGACTTGTGCGCGCGCAATCCCGTGCCGTGCCCCGTGGTCGAACAGCTCGCGCCGGGCGCATTCGAACCGCGCTGCGCGCGCGGCGCCGACATCCGCGCGGATCTCGGTCGCTATCGCGTCTGGCGCGACGGCGCGCTGGCCGAGCAGCCGCACGACGTGCGCGCGCTGTGGTCCGGCGATCTCGTCGCGTTCCTGATCGGGTGCTCGTTCACGTTCGACCACGCGCTGGTCGAGGTGGGGCTGACGCCGCGCCACTATGCGCTCGACCGCAACGTGCCGATGTACCGCACGCGCGTCGCGCTCGCCGCAGCGGGCCGCCTAGGCGGCGCGATGGTCGTGAGCATGCGCCCCTACCGCGCGAACGACATCGAGCGCGTGCGCGACGTGACGCGGCCGTACCGCGTCGCGCACGGCGAGCCGATCGCATGGGGCGATCCCGCGCAGCTGGGCATCGACGACCTCATGCACCCCGATTACGGCGACCCGCCGGTGATGGAGGCGGGCGACGTCCCGGTGTTCTGGGGCTGCGGCGTAACGCCGCAGAGCGTGATCGTCGCCAGCAAGCTCCCGTTCGCGATCACGCACGAGCCCGGCCACATGTTCGTCACGGACCTCGTGCACGCCGAGCTCGCCGGCGCGGTGCGCTGACGTCTCCCGATTTCGGCCGAAACCCCGACCGCGGTCGCATCGTATCTGAGCCCAGACTTGCCCGGCGGCACGCCTTGACGGGGCTCCTGATTCCGTAGTAGAGTGGCGCGGGCGACTTCTTAATTCATTAAGACTCCTCATGAAGCGAGGGCGTTCGGGTGCAGAACTCAACCCGTTTGCAGAAGCGTGCGCGCATCGCCGCATTCGCGCTGTGCGGCGTCCTCACGGCAACAAGCTCGGCGCTCGCGGAGACGGCGGCCACCGCCGGTACGCTCGCGATTCCCACCGTTCAAGCGGCGCCGCCGCTCGATCCCAAAGCCGATGCCGCGGCGTGGAAAGACGCCGCGACCATCGCGCTGCCGTGGGACGTGCAGCACCAGAAGCTCGCCTCCGAGCCGACGACCGCGCACATCGCGACCGACGGCACGAACATCTACGTGCGGTTCGACGTGAAGCAGCGCGAGGCGCTGCTGGCGCAGCAGCGCACCAACGACGTCGGCGACGGTACCGACGACGAAGTGTGGATCGATTTCTGGCCCAACGGCAACAGCGGCTTCTACTACCAATTCGCGGCGAACTCGAACGGCACGCACTGGCAGTACTCGTCCGAGAACACCGCGTACTCGCCGACCTGGACGTCGTTCGGCGCCGCGTCGGGCAACGACTACACCGTGACGATGAAGATCCCGATCAAGCTGATGCGCGGTAGCGGCAGCGGAAGCCAGTGGAAGGTGCAGTTCGTGCGCATCATCCGCTCCACCGGCGAGCGGCAAATCTGGACGTACGGCCTCGCGCAGACCAACGGCGACGACGTGAACTTCGCCGGCGTGATGAGCGGGATGGCGCCCGCGGTGGCGTCGCGCGCCAAACCGCGCGTCGCGCTGTACGGCCTGGGCATCGCCGGCTCCGGCAAGTCCGGGCTGACGACGTCGCGCATGGGCGCGGACTTCTCGGTACCGGTCACGGCGACGTCGTCGATCTACGGCACGCTGCATCCCGACTTCTCGAACGTCGAGACCGATCAGCAAACCATCTCGCCGACGGCGTACCAGCGCTCGTTCAACGAGGTGCGGCCGTTCTTCACCCAGGGCTCCAATTTCTACGACAACTTCTCGTGCGACGCGTGCCCGTTCGTCGCGCAGCTCTACACGCCGTCGATCCCCACGCCGCGCACCGGCTACGCGTTCGAGGGCAAGCAGGGACAGTTCTCGTTCGCCGGCTTCGACGCCAGCGGCGATCACCGCAACGACGGCGCGGCGAACGTCGCCTGGCGCTCGGCCGACAATCATTGGCGCATCTCGGCGCAGAGCGTCGCCGCGAACCTGCCCGGCTTGACCGATCACGTCGCGACGACCGGCGTCTCGTGGCAAGACAATACGCACCTGTCGGCCTACTTCGACTACGGCAGCGACAGCGGCACGAACGTGCTCGCCGGCAACCAGGCGCAGCGGTACGACGGCGGGATGTATTACTACACGAACACGTTCGGCTTCGCCGCGTCGGCGCGTAAAGTCGGCCGCTACTACGAGCCCGTCGACGGTTTCGTGCAGCACGCCGACATCGCCGGCTACGCGCTCTACGAGAACAAAATCTGGCTCTTCGACAAGAAGTCCTGGCTCAACAGCATCCAGTTCGGCTCGTTCATCGACCGCTACCACAACAACACCGGTGCGCTCGACCAGACCGACAACACCTTGTTCCTCGACGTGCTCACGCAGAGCCGCGTCGACGTCAACATGAACATCGGATCGAGCTACCTGCTGCTCGACAGCGGCGTGTTCACGCCGATCTCGCAGAACGGCATCGGCGTCACCTGGCACAGCGGCACGTACAACAACCCCGGCAGCAACGGCTTCCACGGCTCGTCCGCGACGCCGACATCGATCGCGTACAACACCGGACGGTTCGGTCCGGGGCGCGTCGATACGTGGTTCCGCGGTTCCACGATGCGCGTGGGATCGCGCGGCACGCTCTCGCTCGAAGCCGACGACACGCGCGGCTATGAGGACAACGGCATCACCAACGTGCAGTGGCTCGAACGCGCCGGCTACGCCTACGCGACCAGCGCGAACTCGTCGCTCGCGCTAGGCGTGCGGCGCATCATCGGCACGCCGCCGGTCGTCGACATCCGCAGCCTGCCGGGCTACACCGGCGCGTGGAACGTGACGTTCGCGTTCCACCACCGCACGCCGCACGACGAGCTGTACTTTGCCTACGGCGACGCGAGCCGGCTCTCGACGCTACCGCAGTTCGTGCTGAAGTTCATCCACTATTTCGGCGCGGAGAAAGGGACCTAGCGCGGGACGACGCGGTACGCGGCGATCTTCTGGTCGGGGTCCATGCGCAGCTGCACGAGCATCGTCCCTTTGTCGAACGCCGCTGTGTAGTCGTAGCGGCCCTTGTCCGGATCGGCCGACGTCTGCGACAAGAAGCGGTACGCGCCAAGCGCGTGCATCTGCGCGGATAACTGACGTAGCGAGTCCGTGGTCACCTGCGCCTTGAGCGCGTCGTCGAAGTTCGCCGTCGTCGCGGCATAGTCGGCGTCGTACACCGCCTGCGTCGTCTTGGACGCGAGCGCGAGCGGCTCGGTGCGTGACGCGCACGCGAGCGCGGCGACCGCAAGCGCGATCGCCGCGACGGCGACGTGAATCCTCAACGGATTAGAGCGCGCCCCAGCCGTACGAGACGTTTGCAACGCGGGTCGCCCCGCGATTCGGGTGGTACGTCGCGCCGGCGACCAGCGGGCGGGATGCGGGCTGCGACTGCGCCGCGGCCACGTGCTGCGCACGCCTATTCATCGCGATCTGGTGGCGCAGGCGCAGCACTTCCTGGTGCTGCACGGCGACTTCGTGCTTGTAGGATGCGACGAGCGCTGCTTCGTGGTTGTACGCTTGGCGCTCGGAATAGTACGCGGACTCGGCGTCGCTCGCGCGCGCCTGCTGGCGGGCGATCGCGCGATCCTTCTCGGCGTACTTCTCGTGGACTTTGCGGTTGTGATTGATGATGATCAGCGCCGCCGCCGCGCCGCCGATGATGATGTTGCGCGTGCTGGCCGCACCGTCGGCGAGCGCGGGCGCGGCCGGCATCGCGGTCGTGACGAGGGCCGCGGCGAGAGTGAAACAAGCAAGGCGGCGTTTGGTCATCGTGGTCGTTCCTCCGGTCATCAATGTACCCAACGACGCTGACATGCCGCTGTGTTTCAAGCTAAGGAAACGTGACGCGGGTCAACATCCGCGGGGGACGATCGGTGGCGCACCCTTCGACAAGCTCAGGGTGACACTTGGCGACTCACCGTGACACCGGCGCTACGCCGCTTTCGGTCAGCTTCAGCGACGCTGCCGCGCAGTCGATCTCAGCGACGACGCCGTACGGCAGGGTGAAGATCGGGTCCGTGTGGCCGAAGTCGAGGTTGGCGAGCACCGGCAGATCGATGAGGCCTTCTTCGTCGAGCGCGTGCACGATCGCGGCGTCGTATTCCGCCAGCTTTTCCGGATCGACTCCGCACGGCCGCCCCACGATGATGCCGCTCAGCACGCGCAGGATGCCCTGCGAACCGAAGTTGCGCAGCCAGCGCAGCACCAGCTCCGGCTTCGGTGCTTCTTCCGACGTCTCGTAGAAGAAGATCGCGCCGCGCCATAGTTCGAGCGGCGGCCACCACGGCGTGCCTTTGAGCATCTCGAGCACTTCCGCGCAGCCGCCGATCAGCGGCCCGCGCGCGATGCCGCGTCCTTGTAGCGTGCGCGGTCCCGTCGACGGCTTCAGCGCGCGCCGGCGATCGCGCAGCGACGGGTCGCCCCATTCGAGGTGCTCGTCGGTCCAGCCCGCGCGGTTCGGTTCGACGAGGCCCACCGGCGCGGTTTCGAACAGCGTGCGGCGCACCGCGTCGAGCGTGTACGCGAACGGCTCGACGTTCTCCGCGAAGCCCGCCATCACGGTGGGCCCGTAGAACGACGTCAGGCCGGCTTTGCGCAGGGCGAAATGAATCGACGTCGAGTCGGAGTAGCCGAGGTATATCTTCGGGTTGGCGGCGATCGCGTCGAAATCGAGATGCGGCACCACGCGCACCGAGTCTTCGCCCCCGATCGACGCGACGATCGCGCGGATCGACGGATCCGCGAACGCCGCGTTCAGATCCGCAGCCCGGTCCTGTGGGTTGCGCGACACCGTTTCGAGGTCGTCGAGCGCGTGCGGCATCTCGACGACGTCGAGCGCGAACCGTTCTTCGAGAATGCGCCGCCCGAGCGCGTAGCGCTCCGGCTGCGTGGCCGGCCCGGCCCACGACGGCGTCACCACGGCGACGCGGTCGCCGCGGCGCAGCGCGGGTGGTCTGATCGTGCGAGCGGGCCACGGTGTCATCGGAGGACGGTACGCGAGACCCACGGGGAACTCCGCCGCGCGGTGTTGCGCAGCCACGACTATGAGCGCAAGCCGCGCCGTGACGGCGGCGCGCCGATCGGCTATGCTCAAGCGCGATGTCGTCCGTGCGCTCCATGGGGCCCGTCGAGTGGGCCTCCTTGCTCGCGCTCTCCGTGCTGTGGGGCGCGGCGTTCTTTTTCTACAAGGTGCTCGACGACGCGGGCCTGCCGCCGTTCACGATCGCGTTCGGCCGCGCGCTCGCCGGCGCGCTCGCGCTGCTGCCGGTGATCGTGGTGACCGGGCGCCGGCTGCCGCGTTCGGCTGCGCTGTGGGGCTCATTTGCGGTTCTTGGCGCGCTCAACAACGTGATCCCGTTCAGCCT
Organism: Vulcanimicrobiota bacterium; assembly: GCA_963791645.1. Taxonomy (GTDB): domain Bacteria; phylum Vulcanimicrobiota; class Vulcanimicrobiia; order Vulcanimicrobiales; family Vulcanimicrobiaceae; genus Vulcanimicrobium. Next base: position 5,519 of record CAWBTJ010000086.1, read on the forward strand.
GATCGCGTTCGGCGAGACGCACATCGTCAGCGGCCTCGCGGCGATCTACAACGCGACGACGCCGCTGTTCACCGCGCTGATCGCGCATGCCGTCACGCGAGACGAGAAGCTGACGGCGCCGAAGATCGCGGGCATCGCGATCGGCTTCGGCGGCGTTGCGATCATGATGGGGCCGAGCGCGCTGCACGGGTTCGGCGCGGTCGCGGTCGCGCAGCTCGCGTGCGTCGCGGCCGCGGTCGTCTATGCCTGCGGAGCGATCTACGCGCGCCGCTTCCGCGCGCTCGGCATCGATCCGATCGTGCTCTCGACTGCACAACTCTGCGCGTCCACGCTGATGGCGCTGCCGCTGATCGCCGGGATCGACCGGCCATGGGCGATCCTCGCAACGCTTTCGCCCGGCGTGTGGTGGGCTTGGCTGGGCCTCGCGGTGCCGAGCACGGCGCTCGCGTACGTCCTCTATTTCCGCATCATCGCCGTCGCCGGCGCCACCAACGCCGCGTCCGTGACCTTCCTCGTGCCCGTGAGCGCGCTGCTGCTGGGCACGTTCGCGCTCCACGAGGGTCTCGCGCCCAGTAGCGTCGCCGGGATGATCGCGGTGTTCGTCGGCCTGGCGGCGATCGACGGCCGCATCTTCGCGCACCGGCGAAAATGAATGGGGCCGCTTTCCGGCGGAGAGGGCGGGATGCGGAAAACTGTCGTCCCCGGCGTGTGGTCCTGGTCGTGCTGGCAGCCCGATCGCGGGCTCGACTTCAACGGCTTCTTCGTCGAGGCGCCGGACGGCAATCTCGTCGTCGATCCGATCGAGCCCGACGAACAGACGCTCGCCGAACTGCGCGAGCGCGGCGCAGCGGCGGTGCTCGTCACCAATCGCGATCACGAGCGCTCCACTGCGGCCGTCGTCACAGCGACGGGCGCGCAGGTGATCGCGAGCGCGCTCGATGCGCCGCTGCTGAGCCACCGCGTCGATCGCACCGTCGTGCCGGGCGACGTCGTATTCGGTTGGACCGTGCTGGGGCTGGACGGCTTCAAGACGGCCGGCGAGATCGTGCTCTACGACAAAGCGCGCCGTGCCGCGATCGTGGGCGACGCGCTGTGGGGCACGCCCGCGGGCGCGCTCACGCTGATGCCCGACGCGAAGCTCGCCGACCCGCAACGCGCGGCGCTATCGGCGCGCAAGCTGCGCGCGTTACCGATCGACCATCTGCTCGTCGGCGACGGCGCGTGCGTGTTCGGCAACGCGCACGCAGTCATCGGCGCGATGCTCGATGCGCGCGAGGGCGTGTTCGTCAACCGCGTCAACGTCGACCAGCTCGACTTCGTGGATTGGCACGACGGCCACGAACCGTTCGGCGACGAGACCGCGGAGGTCGGCCGGCTGCTCGGCGCGGAGAAGTTAGGATATTCCGTGGCCCGATTGCGGCGTGGAGACCACTACTGCCCGTACCACTGGCACACCGCGGAAGAAGAGCTATTCGTCGTGCTGGCCGGGACGCCCACGCTGCGCACGCCGCGCGGCACGTTTCCGCTGCGCGCCGGCGACATCATCGCGTTTCCGACGAACGCCGGCGGCGCGCACCGGTTGTCGAACGACGCGGACGAAGAAGCGCTGCTGCTGCTGGTCGCCAATACCGATCCCACCGACACGTGCTTCTATCCGGACTCGCGCAAGCACGTCGTCGAAGCGACCGGCACGCTGGTGCGCAACGAGCCTCAGCTCGACTATTTCGACAGCGAAACATGACCGGCGTCCACCGCGTCGCGACGACGCGCGACCTGTGCGTCGCGTACCTCGAGCGCGGGCCGCGCGACGGTACGCCCGTGCTGCTCGTGCACGGCTTTCCCGACGACGCGCGCACGTGGGACCGCCTCGCGGCGGCGCTCGCGGCGGACGGCTACCGCACGATCGCGCCGTTCGTGCGCGGCTTCGGCCCGACGCGCTTCGTCGACGGCGCGGAGCGCACCGGTGAGGTCGCCGCGCTCGCGCGCGACGTGGTCGCGCTCGCCGACGCGCTGGGCATCGCGCGGTTCCACTACGTGGGCCACGACTGGGGCGCGCGCGCCGGTTACGCCGCCGCCGCGCTCGCGCCGGAGCGTTTTCGCTCGCTGACGGCGCTCGCGGTGGCGTACGGCACGAACCACGCGGCGCAGACGATGCCGGTCGACCAGACGCGCGCGTACTGGTATCAGTGGTACTTCGCGACGCCGCGCGGCGAAGCCGAACTCGCGGCGAACGCGCACGCGTTCTGCCGCGCGCTGTGGACGTACTGGTCGCCGAACTGGCGCTTCGACGACGCGGAGTACGACGCCACCGCAGCCTCGTTCGATAACCCGGATTTTCTCACCGTCGTGCTCTCGTCGTACCGCCAGCGCTGGGGCTTCGCGCCGGGCGCCGCCGCGTATGCCGGCGATCGCGCGCTGCTCGAGCGCGTCCCGCCGCTCGCCGTTCCGGCGCTGGCGCTGATGGGGCGCGACGACGGTGCGACGCTTCCGTCGAGCGCCGGCGGCAAGGAGGCGCTCTTCACCGGACCGTACCGCGCCGAGGTTCTCGCGGGCAGCGGGCACTTCGTGCAGCGCGAGCTTCCGGAGGCCGTCGCGGAGCGGGTGCGGGCGCATCTGCGCGCAAACGAAGACGGCTGATGCTCCCGTTGCTCCTCGCGTTCGCGGTCGCCGCCGCGCCGACGCCGTGCCCGTCCGACCTGCTCGTCGCGAACCCGCGGCTGCGCATCGTGCGAGCGGCCGACAAGGCGTTCGACAACTACGTCGTCACGATCGACGTCACGAACCGCGGCAGCGCGCCGCAGCCAAACTTTACGCGCCAGCACCTCGCGCTGGTGCGCGACCGTGTCGTGATCGGCACGCAGCCGATCCCGCCGCTCGCCGCGAACGAGAACTACGCCGCCGCGTTTCGCGTGCAGCTCGTGCACGAGCGCAACCGCGCGCCGTTCGTCGTCGAGTTCCGCTACGAGCTCGAGTCGAAGAACGCGCCGCGCGCGAACTGTACGAGCGCGAACGACCGGCTGACCGCGACGCTGTGATGCGCATTCGCCTCGCCCGGCGCGGCGCGGACGAGGCGACCGTCACGCTCGTCGCGCACGCGGAGCTGCCCGACGGACCGCTGCGAATGCGCTACCCGACGCGCACGGGCGCGCTGCTGCGCGTCGACGGCATCGTGCGGGGCGCGTTCGACGGCAAGCACGGCGCGATCGATCTGCCGCCGCTCCCCGGCCCGCACGAGCTCGTGCTGGAAGTCGAGCGCCGCTCGCTGCCGGTCGCGGGGCTGCCCGACGGCGACGGCGTGCGCTGGCGTTTGATGCTCTCGCGCGCAGCGCAGAAACCGGCCCAGCAGCTCGAGGTCGACGTCCGCGGCGGCGCGCCTGACGGCGAGGCCCTCGGCGTCCCGCTGGTCGGCCACTCGCACCTCGACGTCGCGTGGTTGTGGACGTACGACGCGACGCACCGCAAGGCGCTGCGCACCTTCGCGACGGCGCTGCGCGAGATCGAGAACGACCCGCGCTTCGTGTTCGCGCAGAGCCAGCCGCAGCTCTACGCCTGGGCGTTCGGCGCCGACCGCGAGCTCGGCGAGCGCATCCGCGCGCATGCCGGGACCGCGTGGGACGCGAGCGTCGCGACGATGTGGGTCGAGACCGACCTGCACGCGCCCAGCGGCGAGTCGGTGCTGCGCCAGTTCGCGCACGGCATCCGCTGGACGCGCGACAACCTCGGCATCGTGCCCACCGTCGCCTGGTTGCCCGACACGTTCGGGTTTCCATCGACGTTTCCGACGCTCGCCGCGCACGCCGGCGTGCCGTATTTCGCGACGACCAAGCTGCAGTGGAACGAGACGACGCGCTGGCCGTACCCGCGCTTTCGCTGGTCCGGCGACGACGGCTCGTCGCTGATCGCGGCGGTGATCGACAGCTACGAGGGCGCGCTGACCGACAAGCGGCTGGCGACCGCGCGCGCGCGCGACGAGGTGCTCGTCGTCGGCTACGGCGACGGCGGCGGCGGCGCCACCGACGCGGACCTCGCGCGCGTAGGCGACGGCTCGCGCGGCTGGACGCGCATGGCGGACTGGTTCGAGCACGACGTCGCGGCGGGCGCGCTGCCGGAGCACCGCGGCGAGCTGTACCTCGAGACGCACCGCGGCACGTACACGACGCACCACGACATCAAATCTCGCAACGCCGCGCTCGAGCGCGCGCTCGCGCACGCCGAGGAGCTCGCGGCATGGTGCATCGCGGTGCGCGCGCCGGAGACGATCCGGCGTTCACTCGGTGAAGATCTGCGCAGCGCATGGCGGATCGTGCTGCGCGCGCAGTTCCACGACGTGATCCCGGGGACCGCGATCGGCGCGGTGTACACCGACGTGCACGGCGAGTACGACCGCGCGTTCTCGATCGCCGCGCGCGTCCGCGCGGCCGCGATCTCCGTGCTGCCGCGCAGCGATCTGCGCGTCGTCCCGCCGCCGCCGATCGAGCCGGTCCGCGACGACGGCGCGTGGGTGTTCGCCAACCCGTACGTCCGTGCGCGCGTGCGCTCCGACGGCACGATCGTCGAGCTCGCCGGCTTCGACGGTCCCAACCTCGTCGCGGTCGCCAACGGCATCGCGGCGTATGCGGACAAACCGCGCACGTGGGACGCGTGGAACCTCGACGCGGACTACGCGCGCAAGCCGGTGCGCGTGCACCCGTCGGGCGCCGCCGTCGAGGACGGCGCGCTCGTCGTGCGCCTGCGTGCCGGCAAAGCGTCGGCGCTGACGATGCGGATGGCGCTGCACGAGAATGAGCCGTGGCTGCGCGTCGAGATCGCGGCGACCTGGCGCGAGGACCACGTGCTGCTGCGCGCAGAGCACCGCATCGCGCTCGACGCGCGCGATGTGCGCTACGGCCAGCAGCACGGGACGATCGTGCGCACCGCGTTTCCGCAGACCGACGCGGAACGCGCGCAGTTCGAAGTGCCCGCGCAGCGCTGGGCGCACGTCGACGACGGCGCGCACGGCCTGGCGGTGTTCAGCCCGGATTTGTACGGCTGGAACGGCGTCGGGCTGAAGGACGGCGGCGTGCGGCTGGGCACCTCGTTGCTGCGCGCGCCGCGCTGGCCCGACCCGCTCGCCGACCGCGGCGAGCAGCGGCTCGAGTACGCGTTCGTGCCGACGTCGGGCGCGTCGGTCGCCGCGCTCGAACACGCCTGGGTCACGTACGCCGAGGAAAACCGCGTGCGGCTGTTCACGTGCGAGAACCCGTCGGTGCTCATCGTGGCGACCTATCCCGCCGACGACGCGAGCGGCGTCATCGTGCGCGTGCGCGAGTGCGACGGCGAACGGCATCGCGTCGCAATGCGAAGCGGCGGCCGCATGCGATCGGCGATCGCGGTCGACGCGGTGGAGCGCCCGCTGTCCGACGAGGTCAGTATCGTCGAGGAGGACCTCGTCTTCGACCTCGGACCCTTCGCGCTGCGGTCGTTCCTGGTGCGTTTCTAGCCGCTGGGCGCCGCCCGGTATCGGACGTTTCCCGGCCCGACTCGAGGGTCTTTCCTCATTCTTAACCGCGCCGATACAATTCGTAGCGCTTTCTACCTATGGTACGCACCCTTCTCGTGCTACAACTTGGTCCTGGCGAGCTTCACGGGCTCGCCATTCTTTGCGAGCATTGCCGCTGACGCCCGGGGTTGCGCTCGATTCTTTTCAAGACTCGGCGTTGATAGAGGATGAAGATCGTTGCGTAGATTGTTGGGAGCAGCCGTTGCAGCTGCGTTTTTGGCCGGGTGCGGCGGCGGCGGCGGCGGAGCGCTGAACGCGCCGGCGACGAGCGCACCGGTGAAGTCCGGCGCGCCCGAGTCGGTGAAGATCACCGTCGTCATCGGCGGCACGACCGCGGGCCGCGGCTCGTCGAGCGGCGTGCGGCGGCCGAGGTTCATCTCACCGTCCACCAACGGCATCGACTTCAAGGTCTACGCGCACGGCGGCAACACGATCATCGGCCAGTCCGACACCGACATCTCGTCGGGTTCGGCTGCCTGCGGCGGCCAAACCGGCACGCCGCGCACGTGCACCATCAACGTCCCCGCGCCCGCCGGCAACGACGACTTCGTCGCCACCACGTACGACGGTGCGCCGGTGAGCGGCTCGTTCGCGAGCTCGCACATCCTGGGCATCGGGCGGCTGACCGCGACGATCGTCTCGGGTCAAGCCAACAACCTGACCATGTACATCAGCGGCGTCATCAACACGCTGGGCTTCCTGGCCCCGCACGCGTCGCTCCCTGCAGACGGCGCCGTCCACACCCTCGGCTTCGTGCTGAACCCGTCGGACTTCGGCAACAACCCGATCACGGCGGGCGCGAACGATCCGTACCAGAACCCGATCAGCGTGCAGCTTAACGAATCCGGCGGCAGCGGCCACGCGACCATCGTGAAGAACGGCACCGACACCGGCGGCACGAGCACGATGCTGACCTTCTCGACCGACACCGTCGCGGTGCGGTACGACGGCGGCGCTTCGCCCGGCTACGACGTCACGGTCACCGTGAGCAGCACGAACGTCACGCCGGAGACGCTGACGATCTCCCCGATGTACGTCACGTCCGCCAGCCCGTACCGCTCCGGAACGACGCTGACGTTCACCGGCACGGGGCAGACCGCACTGGTGAACCTGAGCGAGACCGGCGCGGCCGGGACGCTGCAATACCACGCGACCGCGAGCAACACGTGCTCGGGCGTGGCAACGGCGTCCAATCCTGCCGTCGGTCCGAGCTCCTCGTCAACCGTCACGGCCACCGGCGCCGGCACGTGCACGATCGCGTTCGGCGACGGCATGAGCACGATAACGTGGACCGTGACCGTCTCGACGACGAGCGCCAGCGTGACCATCCCGACCGGTGAACTCGGGCCGATCGTCTTCAACAGCTATGCGAACGGCCCGATCCAGGGACAGACAGACCCGGCTTCCGGTAAGCCTTGGCTCTCGAATTCGTGCGGCGGCTTCGATTACGATGCGGCCGTCGTCAACACGGGCAGCTACCCGGCGAACTGGACCGGTTTCACCCAGCCCACGAAGGCGCTTCGATTCTCCAACCCGGTGACGCAAGGATGTTACTCCGGTCTTGGAACCCCGGAGGGCCCGAAGACGTCCGGCTATCCGAACGCGCTCACCGATACCTCCGGCCCAACCCAGTGCGGACCGACGTGCAATCCGTACTTCTCGTTCCAATTCACCGCCACGTCTTCAACCGGCGG
>CAWBTJ010000087.1:0-8744 GCA_963791645.1 Vulcanimicrobiota bacterium
CTCGGCCTGGACGCCGCTACGGCGGCAGGCGGTCACGGGTGGCGCGGGACCGGCGTCGTGAGGGTCCCCGGCGGGAAGCGCTCCATGCGGTGGTCGTTGCACGAGACGTCGACGTACTCGATTACCGGCTTCAGATCCGGCGACCGGTCCGGGATGTAGGGCCGGGCGAAGCCGCCGATCAAGTTCGGGACCGGGGTCGGCGGCGGCGGCTTGGGATGGTCGGTAACCCGGAACGCGCGGCAGACCTCTCGCCCGAACAGGTCCTTCTTGCGCTCGAAGACGTATGCGACCGAGTCGGCCGTGAACATCGTGCGGGTGACGCGAATCAGGCCGAACGTCGCCGCGAGCACTTCGGCCGGCGGAGCTAGCGCCTTTTCGTAGGCGGCCACGGCGGCGTTCGCGTCGAGGCCCGGCGTGTAGCGGCCCGGGGTGACGGCGCCGTGCGGCAGCAGCGCGCGCAGCCGGGCGTTGAGCGAGTCGTTCGCCGACGACGGCGATGAGCTCGGCGCGGGTGCTGCACCGCCGGGTTCGCCGGGCGCGGGCTTCTGCGGCTGACCTGCGGGCGCGGCGCTTGAGCCCGAACCCGGCTTGCCCCCCGGCGCCGCGCTCGCTTTCGCGCCCGCCGGTCCGGACGCGGCCGGCGCGCCGGTTGAGCCTGCCGCGGGGCCGGACGACGCGGCCGCGCGCGGTGCGGCGCTTCCGGCGGGGCGCGGGGCGGCGGTCCCGGCCGGTCGCGGCGAGCCCAGCGCGGCGGCCGTCGCGACGGGGCGCGGCGTGCCCGGCGCGGCGCTCGGCGCGGAGGTGACGGCCGCGATCACCGGCGCGGTGGTCGCCGCGGACGTCGGCCGCGCCGTCGGGGCGGAGGTCGGCGCGGCCGTAGGCCGGGCGGTCGGGGCGGCCGTCGGCGCCGCCGTGACGGCGACGGTCGCGCGCGCGGTCGGGACGGTGGTCGGCACCGCGGTCGGCACGGCCGTCGGCGGCGGTCGGCGCGTCGGCGGCGTGGTCGGCGCGGTCGTCGGCGGAACGGTCGGGCGGCGCGTCGGCGGGGCCGTCGGCGCGGGCGTCGGCGGGAGCGTGGGCCGTTGCGTGGGCGGGACGGTCGGCGCCTCGGTGACGACGGCGACCAGCGCCGTCGGCGCGACCGTCGGGACGCGGGTGGGCGGCGCGGTCGGCGGCTCGGTCGGCGGAACGGACGGCGGCGCGCTCGGCTGCGGCGGCGCGGACGGCCGGATGCGCGCGAGCTCGCGGTGCCGCGGCGGCGGCGTCGGCGGGACGATGCGGCGGCGCGGCACCGGCCGCGCCGGCGCCGGGCGGTGCGGCACGGGCGGCCGGACGGGGGCCGGCGTGGGCAGCGGCGCCTGAGTGGGAACCGGGGTGGGCGGCGGCGGCGCGGCGCGCGCGGACTCTTGGACGATGACGTCGGCGGTGACGTCCGGTTCGCCCGGCGCGCCGCCGACCGATCCGGTCTGGATCAGGAGCAACAGCAAGGCGAGTGCGTGGATGACGAACGAGGCGCCGAGCGCGAAGACGTCGCGACGCCGCGACGGGCGTTCGATATGAGCTTCGAGCGGTCCGCGCGCGCCATGCATGCGAGCGTCTCTTTCCTGCACGTTTGCCCGACACCATGCCGCGGCGGCGCACAAACGCAAGGCAGGACCGGGGACTACGTCGCGGAACGCGCGCGCCGTGCACCCCCCGCCCAAACGAACGAAGATCGTCGCAACCGTCGGACCGGCGTCGCGCGAGCCGGCGATGTTACGCGCGATGTTCCTCGCAGGCGTCAACGTAGTGCGGCTCAACTTCTCGCACGGCACGCACGACGAGCACGGTGCGATCATCGCGGACGTGCGGCGCATCGCGCGCGAACTGGGCGTGCACGTCGCGATCCTCCAGGATCTGCCGGGCCCGAAAGTTCGCACCGGGCCGTTCGCCGACGGCACGGTGTCGGTGCGCCTGGAGAACGGTGCGGCCTTCACGCTGACGACGGAGCAGGTTGCCGGCGACGCGCAGCGCGTCAGCGTGTCGTACGCCGGATTGGCGCGCGATGTCGAGATCGGCAAGCGCGTCTACCTCGCCGACGGCGCGATCGCGCTGCGCGTGACGGGGACCGACGGCACGCGCGTGCGGACCGTCGTCGAAACCGGCGGCGAGCTGCGCGAGAAGCAGGGGATCAACTACCCCGACGGCACGCTCGAGCTCGACGCCGTGACCGACCGCGATCTCGAGCACCTCGACTTCGGGATCAAGGAATGCGTCGACTGGGTCGCGGTCTCGTTCGTGCGCACGGCCCAAGACGTCTGGCGCGTGAAGTCGCACATCGGCGAGGCCGGCGCGACGATCCCGGTCATCGCGAAGATCGAGAAGCACGAAGCGCTCGACCACATCGACGACATCCTCACCGTCGCGGACGGCATCATGGTGGCGCGCGGCGACCTCGGCATCGAGATACCGCTCGAAGAGGTGCCGCTGACGCAAAAGGATCTGATCCAGCGCGCGAACCGCGTCTCGAAGCCGGTGATCACCGCGACGCAGATGCTGGAGTCGATGATCTCTTCGCCGCGGCCGACGCGCGCCGAGGCGACCGACGTCGCCAACGCGATCCTCGACGGCACCGACGCAGTGATGCTCTCGGGCGAAACCGCGCGCGGTGCCTATCCGCTCGAAGCGGTGCGCGTGATGGCGACGATCGCGCTGACCGTCGAGGCGAAGTATCCGTTCAAGGAGATCCGCCGCCGCCGCACGAGCGAAGGCGGCAGCATCGAGACCGACGAGGACATCGGGATGTCGATCGCCGAGGCCGCGGTGCGCTCCGCCGACGCGCTCGGCCTACGCCTCATCGTGACGGGCACCACCACCGGCAACACCGCGCGCCACATCAGCTCGTTCCGGCCGCGCGCGAAGATCGTCGCGCTCACGCCGCTCGAAGAGGTCGCTTCCCGCATGGCAGTGGTATGGGGCGTCGAGTCGTCGGTCGTGCAGACGTATCGCTACATCGAGACGCTGATCGAGATCGCCGAAGCCCGCGTCGTGGCCGAAGGCCACGCGGCTCCCGGCGAGACCATCGCGATCACGAGCGGGATGCCCGTCGGCGCCGGCGGCACGAACGTCCTCAAGATCCACCGCCTGCCGGCGCACTGACCAGGCCGTCGGGCGCGAGGACTTCGTACGCCGCGATGCGACCGCGCCACTCGGCGGGGACGGCGATCGAGCGGTTCGCGTCGTAGTCGAACGCGACCAGCGTCGAGACACCGCGGCCGATTCGCTCGTCTGCGCGCCACAGCTCGTACGTGAAGTCGAGGGATTTCGTGCCGATGCGCGACGTGCGCACGCCCATCACCAGACGGTCGTCGTACTGCGCCTGCTTTTCGTAATCGAAGCGCTGCGAGGCCATGATCACGTTCTGCACGGAGCCCAGCGGCTTGCCGAGCGCGACGGCGCAGTAGTCGATGCGCGCGGTCTCCATGTAGGTCACGTAGACGGCGTTGTTGACGTGGCGATAGTAGTCGACGTCCCGGAACACGACCCGGAAGTCGTAGCGGTACCGAAAATCGTCGAGCGCCACTACGCGCGCGCTTTTTGCCGCGGGGCGATGCGCCAGATCGCGTCGGCGAACTCGTGGACGTCGGCTTCGGTCGTGTCCCAGCTCGTCATCCAGCGCGCGACGTTCTTGTCGGCGTCCCACATGTAGAACCGGCGCTCGCGCATGAGCGGCTCGATCGCGTGGGCCGGTAGGATCGGGAAGACGCCGTTGGCCTGCACCGGGTAGGCGAGCTCGATGACGTCGTCCAGATCGCGCAGCCGCGCGGCGAGCAAGCGCGCCATCGCGTTCGCATGCGACGCGTTGCGCAGCCACAGGCCGTCGCGCAGCAGCGCCTCGAACTGCGCCGCGACGTAGCGCATCTTCGAGGCGAGCTGCATCCCTTGCTTGCGTGTAAACGGCAGCGCGTCGGCGGCCGGATGAGGCTTCGGAAACACGATCGCCTCGCCGAACATCATGCCGTTCTTCGTTCCGCCGAACGTGCACACGTCGACGCCCGTGTCGACCAGCATCGCCCTGACGTCCACGCCCAGCGACGCGACGGCGTTCGCGATCCGCGCGCCGTCGAGGTGGAACAGCAGGCCGTGCTGGCGCGCGACGGCGCCGAGGGCGCGCAGCTCGTCGACCGTGTAGACCGTGCCGACTTCCGTCGACTGCGAGATGGAGATCGCGCCGGGCTGAACGTGGTGCTGGTCGCCGACGCCGCGGATGTTGCGCTCGACGTCGTCCGGGGTCAGCTTGCCGTCGCGCACGGGCACGTCGATGAGCTTGCCGGCGCCGAAGCGCTCGTAGGCGGCGCACTCGTCGACGGCGAGATGCGCGCCCGCGGGGCAGATGACCGCGTGATACGGCCGCAGGGCCGATGCGAGCGCGACCACGTTCGCGCCGGTGCCGTTGAACGCGAAGAACACGCGGGCGCCGTCGCCGAGCAGCGCGCGGAACGCCGCCTCGGCACGGTGCGTGATCTCGTCGTCGCCGTAGGCGGTGGCGTGGCCGTCGTTCGCGGCGGCTAGCGCGGCGAGAACATCGGGATGGACGCCGGCGTTGTTATCGCTGGCGAAGTGGCGGTCGGGCATCGCCCGACTACTACGGCGCGGTGCCGACCGATGCTTCTGCGGCGGCGAAGTCCGAGTAGTCGGCGACGAGCTCCGCCTTCATGCGCGGCAGGTTGATCGTAGCGGCCTGCTGGGCGACGTACGCGTGGCCTTCGACCGGCTTGTACGTCTGCACCAGGGTGATCGTGCCGCCATCGCCGCGCGACCAGACCGCCTTCAGGATCCGGCCGTGGGCCGGATCGAGCGCGACCTCCAGCTGCTTCACCATCACCGGGCTCTTCGGCGTGAGCCGAAGGACCGGGGCGGCGGCCGTCGAGTGCGGCGCGAACGCGATCTCGTAGCGGTCCGGCCAGTGCGCCGGGTCGCCAAGGTCGTACTTCATGTCGGAGAACGCGCGCGCGACGATCGGGACGCCGCGGAATACGAACCGGTAGAGGCCGGGGCGCTTGTACCACGAGTCGCCGTGCAGCGTCATGTGGATGAACGGGAACACGCGCATGCGCACGTGGAGCGCGACGGACGCTTTGTACTCCCCGGGCTGGTCGGGCGACGCCGCAAGCTCCGCAAGCACAGCCGGAACCGACGGCGCCTCGTCGGCGGCTGCCGTGTAAGGGGCGAGGACGAGGAGCGCTGCGAGCAGCACCGTCCGCATGGCCCGATTCTACTGCGGCGACGTTGGGAGAAACCTGGCATTTTGCCAAGCCTCATCGGTTCCTAAGGCGACCAGACCGTTCGTATCCCCGAACCGTGCGCGCGATCACGCGCCAGAGCTAGCGGCGGACTGGCCGCTTGGCGCGCGCGGTGGTCATGAGCTCTGCCGCGTGCTCCAGCGCAACGCCGCGCTCGTCACCGGAGAGCATGCGCGCGATCTCGGCGTTGCGCGCGTCGCCGTCGAGCACCACGGCCGCGATCGTCGTCTCGTCGCCGCGCGCGCGCTTGCGCAGCGCGACGTGGACGTCGCCGTAGGACGCGATCTGCGCGAGGTGCGTCACGCACACGACCTGCGCGTGGCGCGCGAGGCGCGCCAACCGCGCGCCGACGGCCGACGCCGTGGCGCCGCCGATCCCGGCGTCGATCTCGTCGAACACGAGCGCGGTTCGCTCGCGGCGGTCCGCGAGGACGACGACGAGCGCGAGCAGCACGCGCGACAGCTCGCCGCCGGATGCGACGCGCGCAAGCGCGCGTTCGGGCTCGCCGGGGTTCGCGGTGAAGCGCAGCTCGGCGCGCTCCGCACCGTGCGGGCCGATCGCCTCGAGCGGTTCCAGCGCGACGCGCAGCCTGGCCGCCGGCATCGCGAGGGCGCGCAGCTCCGCGCGCACGCCATGTTCGAGCGCCGCCCCGGCCTCGGCGCGGCGCGCGCTCAGCGCGGCGGCGCTCTCGCGCAGCGTGCGTTCGAGCGCCTCGGCCTCGCGCTCTGCAGCGGCGACGCGTGCGTCGCGGTCGTCGACGTCGGCGATCTCCGCCGCGAATGCGCCTCGCTGCGCGCGCACTGCCGCCAGCGAACCGCCGTACTTCTTCTTCAGCGTGTCGAGCGCGTCGAGCCGCGCGCCGACGGCGTCGAGCTCGGCGGGGTCCAGCTCGACGGCGTCGCGCTCGCGCGCGATCCGCGCCGCCAGCTCGTTGGCGTCCGATTGCAGCGCGGCGGCCGCGCCCGCCAGCTCCGCGAAGCGTTCGCCGTAGCGCGCGAGCCCCAGCAGCGCGGTCTCCACGGCGCCGAGGGCATCGACGGCCGCGGCGTCCTCTTCGAGCGCCGCGCTCGCCGTCGCGAGCGACGCGAGGATGCGCTCCGCGTTGGTCAGCAGATCGCGGCGCGCGCGCAGGCGCTCGTCCTCCACGTCGTCTTCGAGCGCGGCCGCGTCGATCTCGCCGAGCGCGAACCGCGCGAACTCCGCGCGCGCCAGCTTGCGGCCGTCCTCGTCGCGCAGCGCGGCGACGCGCTCGCGCGCCGCGCGCAGCTCGTCGTGCAAACGGCCCACGCCGTCGCGCAGCGCGAGCGCGTCGGTGCCGCCGGAGCGATCGAGCAGATCCAGTGCGTACGCCGGCGCGAGGAGCCGCTGCGCCTCGTGCTGCGAGATAAGGTCGACCAGCGCGCCGGCGAGCTCGCGCAGTTGGCTCGCGCTCGCGGGCACGCCGTTGATGCGGCCCTGCGAACGCCCCGTCGCGAGCACCTCGCGCTGGACGATCAGATCGTCGTCGTCGGCGAGCGCGAACCCCGCGTCCGCGAGCCGCGCGCGCAGCGCCGCATCCGGCGCGATCTCGAGCGTCGCGCGCGCGCGTTCCGCGCCGCCGCGCACCGTGTCGCTGTCGGCGCGCCCGCCGAGCGCGAGCTCCAGCCCGCCCAGCAGCATGGTCTTCCCCGACCCGGTCTCGCCCGTGACGACGGTGAGCCCCGCGGCGAACTCGAGCTCGGCACGCGCGATGAGCCCGACGTTCTCGACCGTCAAGCGCAAGAGCGTCATTTCTTGATCGGTACACCCCACTGGAGCTTGTTTTCCAGCCGTGCGAAGAACGCGCCCGAGCGCACGCGTGCGAAGCGGACGGGGTCGGCGGCGCGGTGCACGATCACGCGGTCGCCGGCGTTGAGGTCGGCGGCGACGACGCCGTCGGTTTCGAGGTTCGCGCGCGTCAGCTCGCCGTCGCACGTGATCTCGATCGTCGCATCGGTCGGCACGATCAGCGGCCGCGCGAAGAGCGTGTGCGGCATCAAGCCGGCGACGCCGAGCGCGTCGACGGCCGGATGGATGATCGGGCCGCCCGTGCTCAAGAAATACGCGGTCGAACCGGTCGGCGTCGCGACGATCACGCCGTCCGACGGCAAGTGCGCGATCATCTCGCCGTCGAGGCTGAGCCCGAACGGCGCCAGACGCGCTTGGGCGACGCGCCGCACGACGACCTCGTTGAGCGCGAAATGGAACTCGTCGGACCCCGCGACCATCGCGTGCAGCGCGACGCGCTCGTCGATCTGCACGTCACCGTCGAACACGTGCGCGAGCGCGGCGAAGCCCGCCGGGTTCGACTCGACCTCGGTGAGAAAACCCAGCCGCCCGGTGTTGACACCGAGGATCGGCAGCTTCAGCGGGTGCGCGATCCGCGCCGCGCGCAGCAGCGTCCCGTCGCCGCCGACGGTCACCATCAAGTCGGCGTCATCGAGCGTGCACGTCGCCGCGAAGCCGAGCGCATCGGCATCGCCGTCGCACAACCCGACGCGTAAACCGTGCTCGCGCGCGATCCGCGCGACTTCGCGCGCAGTCTCCGTGGCGTGCGGCCGTTCCGCGTTGACGTACAAAATGACGGCCTTCACGGTGCGTGCGCCTTTGTGACGAGGGCGTCGAGCCGGGCATCGTCGACTTCGTCGCCTTCGCGGCGGAGCTCGTAGAAGAACTCGACGTTGCCGGCCGGGCCGCGCAGCGGCGAGAGCGTCGCGGCGACGA
Organism: Vulcanimicrobiota bacterium; assembly: GCA_963791645.1. Lineage (GTDB taxonomy): Bacteria > Vulcanimicrobiota > Vulcanimicrobiia > Vulcanimicrobiales > Vulcanimicrobiaceae > Vulcanimicrobium. The sequence continues at coordinate 8,025 of CAWBTJ010000087.1, forward strand.
CGCGCACGCCGGTTTCGCGCACGGCGTCGCGCACCTCGCGCAGGATCGCCGCGTGCACCGCCGGATCGCGCACGACGCCGCCGCCGCCGATACGTTCGCGGCCCGCTTCGAACTGCGGCTTCACGAGCGCCACGATCGCACCGCGCTCGCGCAAGTAGCCGACGGCGCGCGCGACGATCGTGCGGAGCGAGATGAACGACGTGTCGACGACGACGAGGTCGAAGCCGTCCGGAAACGCGTCGTCGGGTAGCGTGCGGAAGTTGGTTCGCTCGATCACGGTGACGCGCGGCTCGCTGCGCAGCTTCCAGGCGATCTGGCCCCGTCCGACGTCGAGCGCGGTGACGTGCTTCGCGCCGTGCTGCAGCAGCGCGTCGGTGAACCCGCCGGTCGACGCGCCGACGTCGAGCACGTCGAGCCCGGCGACGTCCAGCGCGAAGTCGCTCAGCGCGCCCGCGAGCTTGTCGCCGCCGCGGCTGACGTAGCGCGGCGGCTCCTCGACGGTGACCCGCGCCCCTTCGGGCACGTGCGTCCCGGGCTTCGTCGAAGGCTCGTCGTCCACGCGAACCTTGCCGGCAAGGATCAGCGCGCGCGCCTGCGAGCGCGTGAGTGCCGTGATCTCGACGACGACCGTATCCAGCCGCCGAATCGAGCGGCCGCCATGCGGCGGCGCGCCGTCAGAGTCTAATCTCGTCGTCATCCAGCGCGTCCTCGACGGGACGC
>CAWBTJ010000088.1:0-13071 GCA_963791645.1 Vulcanimicrobiota bacterium
ACCTCACGCTCGACGTCTCGTGCCCCAACACGGCGAACGGTCAGGTGTTCCTCGACCCCGCTCAGCTCGCGGATCTGCTCGCGCGCGTCGCCGCGGTGGCATGGAGCGCCGCGCGTCCGAAGCTCGTCGCGAAACTCTCGCCCGACGTCGACGACACGCTGCTGCAGCGGCTCGTGTCGACGCTACTCGATGCGCGGATCGACGGGATCGTCGTGGCGAACACGACGCGCGCGCGCCCGGCCGGCTTGCACGGTCCGCACGCGAACGAAGCCGGCGGGCTTTCCGGCCCGCCGCTGTTCGGGCCGTCGACGGCGCTGCTGGCGCGCGTGCGCGAGCTCACGGGCGGGACCGTGCCGCTGATCGGCGTCGGCGGGATCGCGAGCGGCGCCGACGCGTTCGCCAAGCTGCACGCCGGCGCAACCGCGGTGCAAGTCTACACCGGGCTGATCTACGAGGGCACCGCGCTGGTCACGAAGATCAAGCGCGAGCTGGCGGAGTTGCTGCGGCGGAACGGGCCGGTGCCGCGGTGAAAGCGGTTTTCTCCGACCGAGGGTGAGGCATGCGACCAGACGATCCGGGCTCGAATTTTCCGGCGCAACGCGCGTCGCGCTTGCCCGCCACGGACGGGCAGGTGGAAGACGACACCAAAGGGATGCCGCGCGTGTCGGTCAACGCGCCGATCGCGACCGCGGTCCTCGCGCCGCCGCCTGGGACACCGCCGGAGCTCGCGGGGATGCTGCTGCCGAGCGAAGCGGTCACGTTCGCGAGCTCGCCCCATTGGGTGATCTTCGTGCGGCCCGCGATCCACGCCGTCGTGATCCTGATCCTGCTGCTCACCGTGCTCGGCTGGCAGCTGCATCCCATCGTGCGCGGTCACCACGTCACCGTGTTGTTGCTGACCGGCGTCGCGCGCACCGCGGCGCTCGGCGTCGCGGCGCTGCTGTTGCTGCGCGAGCTGTTTTCGGTGGCCGGGCGGGTCATGCGGTACTTCGGCTTTCGCGTGGTCACGACGAACCGGCGCGTGTTCGTCGTCGAGGGCCTGTTCGGCCGGCGCGTGACGCCGCTGAGCAACACCGCGCTTGCAGGCACGACGATGTGGCAAGGGTTCTTCGGCCGCATGCTGGGTTACGGAAACCTCATGCTGCCGCCCGCCGCGAGCTGGACCGGCGCGATCCGCGAGATGCGCGATCCCGTTAAGCTGTACCGTGAATTCGAAGCGGTCGCGCAAGGCGTCGACGGCGACCACTGGACCCCGGCCGTCCGCCAGACGCTGATCCCATGAGCGACGACGCCTGTGGAACCCCGCGCTTTGACGGCGTGTTATACTCCTTGGGCGCCTCTGAGCAAGTCACCGTTCTCGGGCATCGTGACAAGGGAAACCGCCCGAGAACGGACGCTTTATCAGAATCGCCCATGCTGGTCCAGGATGGACTCGCTCGAGGGGCTGAGTAGTCTCGACGGGGAGATCCGAGGCCGACGTAAGCAGGCGGAGTTGTGAGCCCTCCTAAAACGATCACAAGCGTTTATACGCGAACAACAACTACGCAATGGCTGCTTAGACCTAATTTAGGCTAACAGTCACCGTCCGGAGGAGGTCGCCGTTGCCGTCCTCCAGGCGGTCAACAAGTTCGGCTAGGGTGCGGAGAACGTTCCGAGAAGCGCCCGAAACTCAACCGGGACTGCGGCGCGTCTGATTCCTGTACCGAGAAGCTGACGCGCTCAAGACAAAATCGGTGCTGAGCCTGGAGAAACCGGCGGTCCGGCTTTTCGGACCCGGGGGGCGGCTCCCCGGCAGCTCCACCACCGTGATGCTCCATCTCGACGACGACCGAATCGCTAAAGGCGCGGTCGTCGGCGAGATGGAGTGTTTTTCTGTTGTGAACGGCCTCGATCCCACGGGCGGCTACGCGCGGCCATCGATTCAACGGGAGCGCGGGGTCTTGTTTCGCGAAGGTTTCGGCATGCCGTCGAGGATTGGTTTGTGAGCACCAGCGTTGTCTGACTCGTTTCTCGCACGGTTCCGACGGCATGTCGCGTCGAGCCCTCACCAAACGGCGCTCGTCTTCCTCGACGAACGCGGCGTTCCGGCAGCGTCCCTGACGTATGGCGACCTCGATCGGCGCGCGCGCGGCATCGCATCGTTTCTCAAGGGCCGTGCCGAACCGGGCGACCGCGTTCTCTTGGCGTTCTCCGCGCCGCTCGAGTTCGCCGCGGCGCTGATCGCATGCGCTTATGCAGGAACCGTCGGCGTACCGGTTTCGATGCCGTCGTCCGGTAAGCACGACAAAGGTCGCTTTGCACGCATCGCCGCGATCGCCGACGACTGTACACCGTCACTAGCGTTATCTTCGCGAACGCTGATCGCGGACGTGTGGCCCTACGCGGCAGCTCACGGCATCGTGCTCGAGCGTCATGCCACCGACGAAATCGGCCCGGCGCTGCCGAATGGAGGCGATCAAGGTGCGGACCTCGGCGAGCTCTTCTTCCTGCAGTATACCTCCGGCTCGACGGGAACGCCGCGCGGCGTGCGCGTTACGCACGCGAGCGTCGTAGCAAACCTTCTCGAGATGTTCGACGTGATCGGTTACGACACGTCCCGGCCGTTCGTCAGCTGGCTACCCCACTTCCACGACATGGGTCTCCTGACGGGGCTTCTCTTGCCGCTGTATTTCAAGAGCGTTGCGTACCTCATGGCTCCCGCCGCGTTTCTGAAGCGGCCCGTGCGCTGGCTTGAAGCGATAACGACGTATCGCGCGGCATCGACGGTAGCCCCGAATTTCGCGCTCGACCTTTGCGCTCGCAGAATCCCGCCGGCCGCGCGGATGCCGCTCGACCTCACCTCCCTGACGACGCTTTCCGTCGGGGCCGAGCCGATCGCCGAAGCGACGCTGCGACGGTTCACGGAGGAGTTCGCGCCGCACGGTTTCGCGCGTTCCGCTTGGGCACCGGGCTACGGGCTGGCGGAGTGCACGGTTTTCGCGACCACGCACCGATCGACAGGGGGATACCGGGTGCTCCCGCTCGCAGGCGGCGCGGGAGCGGTGTCGTGCGGACGAACGGCGCCCGGGACGTCGCTTCGTATCGTGGGTTTCGACGACCGCAGGGAGGTACCGGACGGCGAGACCGGTGAGATCGTCCTCGCAGGCCCGAGCGTGACCGACGGCTATTGGAGCGGCCCCGCCGATCGTGTGACGCTTACGGACGGCCGCGGCGGCTCGATGTCGTATGTCGCAACGGGAGATGTGGGCGCGGTCATCGACGGTGAGCTTGCGGTGATCGGGCGAATAAAAGACGTCATCATCATAAACGGCGCGAATCACCACGCCGCCGACATCGAGGCGACCGTGCTCGGCGCTCTAGAGGGCGTGATGCCTGGTGGGTGCGCGGCATTCGGCGCGAACGTCAACGGTCAGGAACGTCTGGTCGTAGCGATCGAACGAGACCGGGCTGGCGCCGCCTCGCCCCCGGACCTGCTCGGCGACGTGCGCGTGGCGGTCGCCGCGCAACACGAGGTCGTCGTGCACGACCTCGTCCTCTTGCGGCGCGGGCGCCTGCCGCGCACCTCAAGCGGCAAAATCAAGCGGTACGCATGCAGTGAATCGTTCCGCCGCGGCGTGCTGCGGTAGCAAGCGAACCCGGGCGACCACGCGATGCGATCGATTTCGTACGACCAAGCGCGAAAGAACCAAACCCGCAGGCGCCTCGACCTCGCCTACGTCACGATGCCGTTTCGGCTGCGATCCGACGACCGATTTTTCTTTTTCGGTTCGTGCACCGCACGGCAAATGGAACGCGCTTTCCGGCTGCGAGGGTTGAACGTGCTCAGTACGAGTCCGGCATACCCGCCCCACGAAGCAACGCCCGGGATGCATCCGCACGACCGGTATTTCGTTCCGGTGATCGTGCAAGAGATTGCGTGGGCGTTCGGCAAGGAAACCTTTCCCAGGGAATCGCTCGTGCCCATGCCACGCAACATGTGGGCCGATCTCCAGCTCCCAATTCGAGCCCGAGCGGTAACGCACGCGCGCGCGCTCGCGCGCCGCGCCGACCTCGAGGCGTATTTCTCACGGCTCGAGGAGGCGACGGTCGCCGTCATCGACCTGTGCGGTGCGGACCTCTGGTTCGACCGTACGGCCTCCCTCGCGCTCAATGCGGTTCCGCCGGACTGGTTTGCCCGGCGTCATCCCGATCGCTTCGAGTACCAGATGTGGGATCACGATGACTGCTACGAAGCGTTGCGGACACTGCGTCAGATGATGTTGGCCGTGTCTGCGGTGAACCGCATCATTTTGACGGTGAACCGGCAGCCGCTGACGCGCACCTTTCGTCCGAGCAACGTCACGCAAGCGGACACCGCCGAGAAATCGAGCCTGGCCGTGGCTGCCACGAAGCTCGCTGCCGACTACGAGGACGTCGCCTATTTCCCGATCCTCGAAGCGCTGTCGGCGATGCGCCCCGACGAAGTCTACGATGCGCACGATCACGTCCGCGAAGAGCTTCTCGATGGAACTGCGGCGGCGATGCTGCATGCGTGTGGTATCTACGATGCTGCGGCGGTCGAGCCCGATTACGACGAGGCCGCCTACCTTCGTGCAAACCCTGACGTCGCAGAAGCCGTACGCGTGGGAAGCATCCGGTCGGGCTATCATGATTGGTACGCGCGAGGACGACGAGCACAGGGCCGAGTCGCCGCCGCCGTCGAGCTTGCGCACGACGCGCCCATCGAACCCGGCGCGATGCGAGTTCGCATCGCGACGACCATCCCATCCAGCGTCCCGACCGATCGCAAGTTCGTGCTCGAGGTCGAGCTCGAGAATCTCGCGTCCGCCGCGTACGAGACCGCGGGGCGCTATCCGGTGTACTGCTGTTACCGCTGGTACGATGCGGCGGGCACCTGGACGGAAGTCGGGCACTCGGTGCACACGCCCCTCCCGGGTCCGCTGATGCCCGGCGAGTCGACGACGTTGCGAGCCGTCGTCGCGACGCCGAAAAGCGCCGGACGACATGTACTGGCGGTTACGCTCCTGCAACAGAACGTCGCGTGGTTCGACGACGTCGACCCGGCAAATGGATTCCGGGACGCCGTCCTCGTCGATCACTGGGACGCCCTCGAGCCGGTGCAGTGAAATCGGCTCCTTGACCGATACGGAAGCCTTTCTCGTCCGGGTGTGCCGTCAAAAGCTCGACCTCGACACGGTGGACCGCCAGAGCGATCTCAGGCGCCTCGGCGCGGACTCCCTGTTTCTGATCGAGCTTGCGGTTGAGATCGAGGACCAGTTCGACATCTACGTGCCCGCCGAGGCGGTGGAAGACGACACGCGCATCTTTCGAATCGCCGAATGGATCGAGGCCGCGCGCGCGAGCTGAGGGAAAAGGGGTTAGGCGGCTGACCGGGTGGCGACCTCGACGCGCGCGCGTGCGATCCTGGCGTCCGCCGCACCGTAATAGACGTCATACCGTCCCTCGCTCAGGACGTCGATGCCCGTCGGGAACACGACGTCGTTCACGATGCCAACGCGTTCGTCCAATGTTTGCGGGGCAAGCAACGGCTCCGAGGAGCGGTAGATCACGCGATCCGGGCGCTCGAGATCATGGATCACGATGCCGGCGCGATAGTACAGGGACGTGCCGCCGGCGTGCGCGAGCGCGTCGACGCCATGAAAGAACGACAGCCAGCCCGCGCGCGTCTTGACCGGCGGTGTGCCGGCGCCGTTCTTCAGCACACCCCACGTCTCGCCGACCGGCAGCGCCGGCACGCTCTCGCGCACCATGCGCAGGGCACCGGCATCTCGAAGAACCTCCGCGACCGGAATGTATCCGATGCACGTCACCTCCCGCTTCTCCGGCGGCAGCGACAAGATCAGGTCGATCGGTGCTTGCCCGTTGAAGCTCTCGCGCAGCATCGGGCGATGGTACAGTGCGAAGGACGGAACGCCGCTCGGCGACAGCACGGGTTCGGGAAAGAACGCCGCATCTTTGTTCGGCACGTGGTTGAGCGCCTCGTCCGCGAATTGCAGGGAGCCGAGCCGCGTCCACGCATATGCGTCGGCGGAGATCGCGAGCGCGATCCGCGGGCCATGCGGGCCGAAGGCCGTGTACGCCATGACGTATGCGTCGAGGCGCGGGACGAACGTCACGCGCGGGTCTTCGCAGCCCATCCCGCCTGCAACCGTGCGCCGTTCGTACTCGGCCTCCGGTCGCAGGAGAACCTCCGCCGCGCCGAACGCGGTGCCCGCTTGCGTTTCGAGCGCACGGACCAAGCCGATGCGCGATACGTTCCCTGCGGCGACCATGCGCGGGTACAGCAGAAGATTGCCGTCGCGGTCGCGTGTCACGGCCGGATTGAGGACGCCCTCGATGTCAAGCGCGGAGCCGGTCGAAGCGAGGACGAGGCCCAGCCGCTGATACGATACCTCGAGCGCGTCATCGCCCGTCGCCGCAGGCTCGATCACGGCTTCGGCGCCCGCACGCGCGCGATTCCGCCGATCTCGATGCCGGAGTCCGCGCCGCGCGCCGCGGGCGCCCATCCGATCTCGACGAATTGGCTGCCGCGAATCTCGAACGCTGCGTGTCCTTCGGCGGTGAGCCGGCCGCGCAGCGGGACGACGACGTCGCCCGCCCGCGTCGTGACCGTCACCACAAGCGGCTTCATCTCGGCGTTTTGCGGGATAACGCGCACCTCGGCGGAACAGCGCGGGTCGCCGCCCGCGCGCCACGTCGCGCGCCGCTTCTTCGCGTCGGCGCGGAAGTCGTACATCGGGTAATCGCCGAACGCCAAGCACCCGGTGTCGCTGAGCGGAAGATAATGCCGCGTCGCGTAGACGAGCGCGAGGCCCGCGCCGTACACTTCCTGGCCGACTTGACCGGAGGTCTCCCATCCCTCGTGGAGATCTTCGATCGGTACCGCGAGCGCGCGTTCGATGCGGCCGTTGCGCGACTTCTCGGCGATGACGTCGACCGGCAGCGCGTCGGGATAGTAATACCAGCCGCGATCCAGGCTGTAGTGCTGGTACTCCGCGAGCAGCAGACGCAGCGACGGCCGGACGTCCTCGCCGCCCAGCGGCAGGTAGTCGTGGAACTTCGCCTGCGCTTCGAGCTCCTCGTACGCGGCGAGATACGGCGCGTCGTGCAGCGGGAACAGCCCGAAGAACGTGCGGTAGTGGCGCCCGTGCCCGTAGTCGCACTGCCACAGCCACATGTTGTCGAAGAGGTTCGCCATGCAGATCTCGCTCAGCTCGAGATACGCGCGGTTCCTGGTTTTCTTCCACAGGCGCATCGCCGCTTCGGCCGCGAAGCCGGTCGTGTTCATCTGATAGCCGAGCGCGAAGCCGAGGTCGCGCAGGTGCAGCACGCCGCGCTCGGCCTCGGCGAGATAGTCCGGATCGCCGAACAGCTCGTGCGCGTGCAGCATCACGAGCGCGTACAGGCCGCCGACGTCGCACTCGCCGCCTTTTCCGGGCGCCGACTCCGCGCGCACCACGTCGAGCGTGCGCAAGTTGAAGAAGATGGGCCAGCGGTAGTTGAACCGGCGCGCAACACGGATCGCAAACGGCAGCGACCGCTCGAACAGCTCCCGAGCGCGCTCGTCTCCGCCGCTCGCGAGCCGCGCCAGATTGAACAGCGCGTGGTGCAGATACCAGCTGTCCATGTCGTCGTGGTTCATGTTGTCCTCGGCCTGCGACGCGCCGAAGTCTTCGCCCGGCAGCCAGCGCACGAGCGAACCGGCCTCTTCGTCGAAGAACGTGCCGGCCGTCCCGGCCAGCGCCCTGGCGAACGCATCGGCATCGCCGTTCCGGCGGGCGTATTCGCCGGCGTTCACCGCCAGCGTCAACTGCACCATGCTCTCGGGCGGCTTCGCGTCGTCGCCCACGTACGGCGCGGCGTAGCGCGTTCCGCGCCGCACGTACGTGCAAGCCGGGGAGAAGCTCAAATCGCGCAGAGCCTGCGCCGCGCGCGCCGGCCAATCATGGTATGCGACCGCCGACCGAGGAAGGCAGAGATACGTGTCCGCAAGGAGATCGAGGTACATCGCCGCCACCGCCGCGTCGTTCTTCGGAACCGCGCCGGCAACCGTGAGAAAGACGTCCGAAACCACGATCTCGCGCGACTTCGGAAGCACGCACTCGCCGCCGGCCGGAGGTGCGTACCCGAGTTCGGGCCACCGGCCGCCGACGGAATCGGACGGCGAACGTTTCGTGGCCTCGAAGTACTCCGTCAACGACGAGAAGTTCTGAAAGTAGAACAGCGTGCACGGCGAAGGATCGTCCGTGCTCGCGAACACGATGCCGCTGCGGAGCCCGCGCTGCGCGGTGTGCACCGTTCCGGACGGCGCGTCCAGCACGTACAGATCGCGCGGCCAGTACGGAACCGCGATGTCGCGGGCGGGCAGGAGCGACGTCGTGCACCGCACCAGCGCGAGGCCGTCGAGCGGGAGCGTGACCTTCGCCCGCAGCGCGCCGGCCGCCGACGCGAACTCGAAGACGGCGCCGTCGGGCGTGTCCGTTCGCGCGACCGGATCCTCGAGGTCGTCGCCGCCGTGCCCGATGCGCAACGCGGCAGCCTCACGTCCGCCGAGGCTGACGACGATCCAAAGATTCCGGCGGCCGCGGCGTGCGTCGAAGGTGACGTCACCCCGCGTCGCGAGCCGGCCGAGCTCTTCGGCGTGGCGCACATCGTCGCGCACGTCGAATCCGACCGGAGCCGGAAGCATCGTGGTGGTTGTGCTCGCGTTCATCGGACGCGGTTATCCCCGTGCGGGGCGCGATATAGGCTCGCTCGGCCGTCCGTCCGGAAGGCGCAGCAGCGTAGGGAAGAAAGCCCCACACGTTTCGTTCGGAAACGTACCGACGAGCGGGTACGTCGCACGATATAGTGCAACCGCGGGCTACGCTGGGAGGAGCCCATACCCCGCGATCGCTTGGTACGATTGCATCAGGGAGACGAGCATGGATTATCTGATCGAGTGCTTGTGCGGACACGATCTCACGCGGCATGACGAATCGGGATGCTCTGGTAACGGCCCCTCTTGCGCCTGCGTGCGCACGAAGCTCGACGCGCTGGACAGCGCGATCGAAGCGGCGCGCATCAACCCTTGGGGCGACTACGTCCGCAAACCCCCCGCCGCGACCCCCGGCGTAGACGCCGCCTAAACCGCCGCAGCGAACGCCGGCCGGCCGGTGTTCACGGCGGAAGTGGACGTTCAATTCGCGGCGACGGCGTTTGCCACGGCGATCACGATCATCGACCCGGTCGGCATGATCCCGCTGACGCTCGTCTCGACGGCGAACGCACCGCAGCGGCGCCAGCGTGTCATCAACGAAGCGGTCCTGGTCGCGGCGGGCGTGATCCTCGCGATGGGCCTGATCGGGCGGCCGCTGCTCGCGTACTTGGGGATCACGCTGCCGGCGTTCACGATCGCCGGCGGGCTCTTGCTGTTCCTGATCGCCATCGACATGCTGTTCGCGCGCCCCACCGGGGCCAAGCAGACCAAAGAAGAGGCGCGCCAGGCGCGTGAGGCCGACAATCCGGCGGTCTTCCCGCTCGCGGTCCCGATGATCGCGGGCCCTGGCACCATCGCGACGGTGCTGCTGCTCGGCAGCCTCACGCACGGCGACGAGATGCGCGTGCTCATCGTGTTTCTCGCCTATGCGACGGCCCTCGCCGTGACGTGGCTCTGCATGAGTGCGGCGCCGTTTCTGCAGCGCATCATCGGCAAGACCGGCATCCACGTCGTGACGCGCCTGCTGGGCATCATCCTCGCCGCGCTCGCCGTGCAGTTCGTGATCAACGGACTCGCCGGCACGCCGTTCTTCAGCCGTCCCGCATGATTACGCCCGCCGACCTCGCCGGCGTACCGCTCTTCGCCGCGGTCCCGCACGCGTCGCGCGCGCATCGCGGCGCGCTCCGCTGACATTCGCGCCAACACCGGCGAGTGGATTTCGTACGAAGGCGATCCCGCGTACTTCTGGACGCTGCTCGAAGGCGAGGTCGAGCGCGTGAAGATCGTCGCGGGAGCGGAAGTGCAGGCGACGACGTTCGACCCCGGCGAGTACTTCGGCGAGGTCCCGCTGATGCTCGGCGCCGAGTCGTTCGCGGCGATGCGCGCGCTGCGCCCGTCGCGGCTGATGCGCACCGACGGTGCCGACTTCCACTTGCTGCTCACGGAATCCGGGCCCGGCCGGACTCGCCGCGGCCGTGTACGGCGATTCCGAAGGTCTGCGCACCGTGATGATCGAGGGCCAGGCGCCTGGCGGTTAAGCCGGCACGTCGTCGCGGATCGAGAACTATCTCGGCTTTCCGGCCGGCGTGTCGGGCGGCGATCTCGCCGGCCGCGCGCTGCAACAGGCGAAGCGCTTCGAAACGGAGATCCTCGTCACGCGCTGGGTGCGCGGGATCGCGCCGGCCGCCGGCGGGTACGCGGTGACGCTCGACGGCGACGACGTCATCACGACGCGGGCGATCGTCGTCGCGACGGGTATCTGCGCACCGGCCGGGACATCGAGGCGTAGGCCGAGGCCCGCCCGCCGTTCCCGCTCGAGATCAGCATGCCGCGTCGTGTCGGGCGTCGGCGAGGGCAGCATGGTGGTCGCGTACATCCACCAATACCTCGAAGCGTGAGCTAGTCCGCCTCGCGCTGGGTCGGCTTGCGCGATTCTAGCTGCCGCGCGTGTTCCGCGGGCGCGACGTAGCACTCACACGCCGCGTCGCGCAACCGGTGCTCGGAGGTGACGGTCACCGCGTCGTCCGCATACCGGATCGCGCCGATCCGTTGCAGCACCGCCATCGGTTCCCTGACGGTCAGCGTGGGCACGCCGAGCATCATCGCCAAATATTCCTCGCGCAGCGGGAACGTCGGCCGTCCGATCGCGTCGTGCGTCAGCAGCGTCCAGCGAGCGCAGCGTTCGACCAGCGTGTGCGCGAAGTTGCACGCGATCGTCTGCTGCGCGCGATACCATTGCATCAGCATCGCCCGGTGCACCGCGGCCGCGAAGGACGGAACGTGCGCAACGCACTGCTCGAAACTGTCGACGGGCATCTGCGCGAACCGGCCGCCCACCTGGCAGATCACCGACCGCGACGCGACGTCGGCACCCAGCAGCAACTCGGCGCCGACCAGGCCTTCGCGGCCGACGGAATCGGCCTCGTAGCAATCGCCGCCGCTCAGCTCGACGAGCACCGAGAACACCGCATCGATCGGAAAGTACGCTGCCGTGATGCGCTCGCCGCGCGAGATTCCGGCGCTGGCCTCTTCGGCGGTCATCATCGTCAGGTGGCGGACGATCTCGTCGCGGTCCGACGCCGGGAGACCGTCGATCAGGTGGTTGCCGACGTCGTATCGCGCGTCCGAGGTTCGGTCCATTTAGCGGCGGTTCTCCCTAGCGTCCTTGCGAAAGCACAACTCGATCGCGTCCCGTTCAGCGGTATAGCATTCACAGCTTCGTGCGGTCAAGGCCCCGTCGTCGAGGATCCCGATCGTGCCGCGGCGGTACGCGATGCAGCCTCCCGCTTGCAGCGTCGCCGCCGCTTGCGAAACGCCCGCGCGCCGCGCCCCCGCATCATGGCCAAGAACTCGTGCGTCACGTTGAACTCGCCGCATTCCAGCCGGTCGCGCGTCATGAGCAGCCAGCGGGCGAAGCGCTCGACGATGGTGTGCTTCAGATTGCAAGTCGCGAGTTGCTCCGTCATGAACGCGCGCGTGCGTACGGCGCGCATCACGAAGCTCCTGAACTCCGGATTCGCGTCCAGCTCGGTCTGGAACGCGTCGATCGGGATGCGCGCGACGTACCCGGGGATCTGGCAGAACGACGTGCGGTGCGCAATGCGCGACGCGAGCGCGGCATCGACTTCCACGAAGCCTTCGCGCCCGACCGTGGCGACCTCGCAGGTGGAACCGTTCGTCAGCGTCGCGACCACCGACATCACCGTGTCGATCGGGAAATCGACGGTCTGCATCGGCGTGTCGTAGCGGTTGGTGTACTGCTGCCGCTCGAGGGCGACGACGTCGATGGCCGCTTCGAGACGCGCTCGCGTCACTTCGGACAGCGCGGCGAGGAGCCGGTTTCCAAAAGGGTCGGGCTCCGGGGTCTCGCTACGCGCGCGCTCCGTAAGGCCCATGTGGCGACATCATAGACGGCAAACAGGCGCCGTGTCGGTACGGATCGTACCGAAATCCCAATCGGGCAGGGGTCAAGCGGGCCGAGTGGGCGTACGCTACCGTACGCCCGGCCTCGCCGGGCGCTGGGAAGGCCACCATGGGCTCGCGACACGGAAACTGGAGCACCGGCGTGGTGCTCGTCCTCATCCATCTCGGGGCACTGGCCGCGTTCTGGCCGGGTTTCTTCCACTGGTCGTCGGTGGTCGTGATGGTGGTGCTGATCTACGTCACGGGCGGGCATCGGCATCGCGCTCGGCTTCCACCGCACGCTCACGCACCGCAGCATGCGGCTGTGGAAACCGCTCGAGTACGCGACGACGCTGTGCGGCTGCCTTGCGCTGCAAGGCTCGCCGATCGACTGGGTCGCGACGCACCGCGCGCACCACGCGCACACCGACACAGCGGGCGATCCGCACGACGCGAACGCGGGTTTTCGCTGGTCGCACTTCTTGTGGCTGGTGATGCCGAACCGAAGTCGTCTACGGTGACGAGCGGCGGCGTTACGCGCCGGATCTCGTCGACGATCCGGTCTAGCCTGTTTCTCGACCGCTACCACAACTGGCTGACGGTGCTACTCGCGGCGGTGCTGTTCGCGTTCGGCGGCGCGTCGTGGGTGGTGTGGGGTGTATTCGTGCGGCTGGTGCTCGTCTACCAGTTCACATGGCTGGTCAACAGCGCGGCGCACACGATCGGGTATCGCTCGTTCCGCACGCCGGGACCGCTCGACGAACTGCTGGTGGGTCGCGCTGCTCGGCTGGGGCGAAGGCTGGCACAACAACCACCACGCGTTCCCCTTCTCGGTGCGCCACGGCCTGCGCTGGTACGAGCTCGACGTCACCTGGCTGCTGGTCAAGGTGCTCGCGTTCTTCCGGCTCGCGACGGATCTCAAGCTGCCGACGGCGCAGATGATGAAACGC
>CAWBTJ010000089.1:0-16868 GCA_963791645.1 Vulcanimicrobiota bacterium
CATCGCATCGTGGCTGGGCACGCGCCCCTCGCCGGCTGTCGCGATCTGATCCGGGCGGCGGTCGGAGGTCGGCATCATGCAAGAGGACGCGGGCTCGCTGAGCGGCTGAACTCAGCCCTGCTGCGTGCGCACCCAGTGCTCGATCATCCAGCCGGCGATCGACATGGTGCCGCGTGACGTGGTCACGCCGTCGAGGTCGGCCGGGCGGAACCAGCGCGCTTCGCGAATCTCTTCGGGTTGCACGCGAATCTCGCCGCTCGCATAGCGGGCGAGAAAGCCGACCATGAGCTGGTGCGGAAATGGCCACGGCTGCGAACCGAAATAGCGCACGTCGGTGATCTCGATCGCGGTCTCCTCGCGCACTTCGCGCTTCACCGCCGTCTCGAGGTCTTCGCCCGGTTCGACGAAGCCCGCCAGCGTCGAGAAGAACGGTTCGGCGCGCTGAAATCCCCACGCGAGCAGCGCTTCCTCGTCGTGTTCGCCGCGCGTCACCAGGACGATGATCGCAGGCGCGATCCGCGGATACGCCGATAGCCCGCACGCCGGACATTTGCGCGAACGGTCGCCCGTGCTCGGTTCGGTCGCCGTTGCGCAGCGCCCGCAGAAACGGTGCGTGCGGTCCCACGCGACGATCTGCTCGGCGCGTCCGGCGACGATCCAAAGCGGATCGGGGACGCGGCCGTACAGCCCGCGCAGGGATATCCAGCGCTGCGTACCGGACGGTTCGAACTCCGCCTCGACGTCGATCGCGACGCACGGCCGCTCTCCGAGCGAACCGATCTGGTGCTGCGCGCCGGGCGGGGGCGCTGGAAACTGTACGCCGTCCGCCGTGTCGTCGATGAGCACCTCGCCGCTGCGCACGGCGAGATGCAGCGGATCCGGCTGGGTGGACGAAGGTTTGCTCGACGACACCCGTCTTCGTTCGACTACGCTAGCGATGCGTGCCTTCGAGGAAGCGGTCTCTCCCAGCGCGCATGAAGCTCGCGGTGACCCGCCGTACCGAGCCGCTCGACGTCCCCACCGCGTTCCGCTTCCTGCGCGGGCTGAAGCGCAACAACGATCGCGCGTGGTTCCATGCCAACCGCGCGGCGTGGGACGAGCATGTGCGCCACGGGTTCGAGGACCTCGTCACGATGCTGCTGCTCGCGGGCGCGCAGGCCGACGACCGGCTCGCGCACGTCGATCCGCGCGCGTGCCTGTTCCGCATCGCGAACGACACGCGTTTCCACAAGCAGAAGGACCCGTATAAGACGTGGCTTTCCGCGTGGATGTCGCCGGGCGGAAAGAACGGCGCGTTCGCCGGGTACTATCTGCACCTCGCGCCGGGCGACTCGCATTTCTCGGCGGGCATCTACGTGCCGGTGAAGCCGGCGCTGCACGCGCTGCGGACGGCGTTCGCCGGCGCCGGTGCGGACGCGCGCGCGTTCGACCGCATCCTCGCGGCGAAAGCGATGCGGCCGTACTTGCCGCTCGAGACGGAGCCGCTGCGCATCACGCCGCGCGGTTTCCCCAAGCAGCATCCGCGCCTGCCGCTGATCCGCGCGCGCAATTATCTGGTCCGCCGTGACGTGACCGACCGCGAGCTGCGCGAGCGCGGCGCGTTCGCCGTCGTCCGCGACGCGATTCGCGCGACCGCGCCGTTCGTGCGCTGGATCGACGCGCACGCCGCCGTCATTCGCGATGAGGGCGCGTTCGAGGCGGGCGAGTGGTAAGAGGGACGCCGCGCTAGCTACGGCGTTCGACGCTCCAGCGCGCTGATGCGCGACGCCAGCGACGGGTGCGACGAGAACAGCAGCTCCGCCCAGCGCGGCGGATCCAGCTCGGCAAGGTTCTGCTCGCCGAGCCGCCGGAACGCGCGCACGCCTGCAGTCGGGGTCGTTCGTCGCGGTAAGCGCGAATCGGTCGGCGCGCCGTTCCAGCGCGCGCGACGTGGCATTCATCAGCGGCATCAGCGCGAGTTGGACGATTGTTCCGTAGAACGTCAGCCGCGCGCCTTGCGCGGACGACGTGACGCCGCGCCGCGTCGTCGCGCGCAGCGCCGCGTCGGCTGCGAGCAGCGTCACCGCGATCGCGCCGGTGCCCAGCGCGATCCCGAGCCACGGGTCGCGGCGCACGTAGTGGCCCAGTTCGTGCGCGACGACGAACAGCGTCTCGTCGTCGGCGAACGACTCCACGAGCGTGTCGGCGAGCGCGATCCGCTCGGTGCCGAGCACGCCCGTGACGAACGCGTTCGCCTTCTTCGTCTGGCGGCTCATGTCGAAGCGCAGGATCGCCGCGTCGCCGACGCCGTAGCGTCCCGCGAGCGCGCGGATGCGTTTTTCGAGCTCGCCGGTCACCGGCTCGTAGCGGTTGAACAGCGGCATCACGAACGTGGGCGCGATCACGGTCGCGAACGCGAGCAGCGGCGGCGTCGCGGCGATCGCGATCAGCGGCCAGCGGCGCGGCGCGCGCACGACGACCGCGTCGGCGAGCGCGACGAGCAGCGTGGTGACCCCGGCCGCGACCGCCGTGCCTTTGGCCTGATCCGCCAGCCAGCCGCGCGCGCTCTGGTCCGACGTGCCGTAGACGCGTTCGACGACGTGCCCCTCGACATAGTCGGTCGCAACGTCGCGCACCGTGTCCAGCGCCAGCGCCGCCAGCGCGAACGCCGGCGCGCGCAGCGGGCGCGGGAGCGGGCGCAGCGCACGGTCGAGCGGGTCGGCGAGCGCGAACGCCGTGACCGCGAGGCCCGCGACGCCGCGCGCCGCGCCGGCCAGCGCGAGCGCGCGCCGCTCCGCGCCGTACCGCCGCGGATCGCGTGCGGCGCGCGCGGGATACGGCGCGCGCAGATCGCGCAGCGCCTGCGCCGCGCGCACCGCCGCGAAGCCGAGCGAGAGCCCCGTGGCCGCGCCCAGCGCGGCCTTGGCGATCATCGATGCGCGGATCACTCCGCTGCTGTACCCGTTCAGTAGTAGGCGCGCACCCCGTACGTCAGCGTCGTCGAACCGCCCGGCGGCACGCGCAGCGACCAGCTCACCGTCGACGACGAAGTCTTGCGATACGGCGCCGACGACCGCAGGATGGTCCAGTCGCCCGAGACCGGTTCGACCACGAGCACGTTCTGCGCCACCGGCTTCGCGTTGCGGAGCACGATCTCGTAGTCGCTTTCGTACGTGTGCCCCGACGTGATCACGCGGAAGCCGGTCTGCTTCTTGTTCGCGGTCACGTCGAACGACTCGCCCAGATGCAGCCGGATCGTCTCGCCCTTGGGCGTATGGTCGATGCTGTCGGAGCCGACGAACTGCTCCTGGCCGCCGTTGTCGCGCTTGTAGACGCGGACCGCGCCCTTGGGCAGCGCGATCCCGAGATCGCCGCCCCGGTTGACGAACGACACGTACGTGCCCAGCTTGAGGCGCGTTCCGAGGTCGGCGTTGCGCGAGTTGTAGTAGTCGCCGTCCCCGCGCAGCTCCAGCGTCTTGGTGACGGCGACGTGCGGCGCGAAAAGCAGGTCGACTTGTTTGGTCTGATTGTCCGCGACCGTCGTCTTGCGCGGCAGCGTGTAGAGGTGGTATTCGAACAGCGCCTGTTCGGACGGTCGGCGGGCGGCGGCGTCGGCCATCTTCGGGTGCTTGCAGGGTGCCGTTCGCGACCTCCGACTGCACCACGTTGACGTCGCCGGCGACGAGCTGCACGCGCGCGTCGCGATACGCCGTGCCGCTCTGGTTCTGCAGCGTGATGAAGCCGCGCAGATCGAGCCGGTCGTCGTTGGGCGAGAGCAGCGCGGTGTAGTCGGCTTTCCAGCTCAGGCCGCCGGTGAGGTACGTGAGCTCGACCTGCTGCGCGGCCGCGGCGCCGGCGTTCGCGACGTCGGTGACCAGCGTCGGCCGGTCGCGCAGGTCGGGCGGCAGCGACGGGAACGCGAGCTGCCCGTCGACCGACGTCTCGATGCGGTCGGCATAGCGCAGCACGATGCCGCCGTTGGTCGCGAGCACGCGCGCGCGCTCGCGCGTGCGGCGCCCGGTTTGCGGATCGGTGCGCATCACGTCGACGTCGCGGCCGACGTACTTCTCGAGCAGCTTCTCCGGCGAGAGCAAGTCGTAGTCGAAGTTCTGCTCGAGCACGGTGAGCCGGCCCGGGGTTGCCGACGCTTTGCAGCAGCGCGGTCTCCGGCTGGATCTTCGCGCTGACGTCGCGCAGCGCGAGCCGCGACTCGCCGTGCGGCAGCGCGAGCCGGCGGCGGTCGCGCACGAGCGCGAGCTCGCTGTTGTAGATCGTGATGCCGACGCCGCGCTGGTCGGACAGCGTGCTGACGCGCTCGCCGGTGTCGGCCGACACCGCCGCGGTCAGGGTTGCGGCGAGGACCGTCGCGAGAATCGCCCGGCGCATCAGTACTGCACCCGCACGCGGTAGGTCAGCGTCGTCGAGCCGTTCGCCGGCACGTTCAGCGACCACGTCGCGGTGGAGGCGGACGATTTGACGTACGGCGCGGAGGTCTGCAGGATCGTCCAGTCGCCGGGGATCGGCTCGACCACGAGCACCGTCTGCGGCGCCGGCTTCGCGTTGCGCAAGACGATCTCGTACGCGCTCTCGTACCGGTCGTTGGTGCTCGAGACGACTTTGTAGTCGGTTTGCTTCTTGTGAGCCGTTACGTCGAAGGAGTCGCCGAGGTGCAGGCGCACCGTCTCGCCTTTGGGCGTGTGGTCGATGTTGTCGGAGCCGACGAACTGCGCCGTGCCCGAGTTGTCGCGCTTGTACACGCGAACGGCGCCTTTGGGAAGCGGGATGCCGAGGTCGCCGCCCTCGTTCTTGAAAGAAAGATACGTCGCGACCTTGAGACGGTCGCCGAGGTCCGCGCTCGCCTGGCGGTAGTAGTACGGGTTGCCGCGCAGCTCCAGCGACTTGGTCACGCCGACGTTGGGTGCGGTCAGCAGCTCGACTTGTTTGGTCTGGTTGTCGAGGACCGTGCTGTGCCGCGGCAGCGTATAGAGGTGATATTCCAGCAGCGCTTCCTGCGCGACGGAGCGCGTCGCGACCCGGCCGATGTTTTGAAGCTGCGCCGCGGGAGGTTGGAAGGCGTTGCGCACGACGTTGACGTCGCCCGCGACGAGCTGTACGCTCGCGTCGCGATAGGCCGTGCCGCTCGTGTTCTGCAGCGTGATCAGGCCGCGCAGGTCGATGCGGTCGTCGCCGGGCGACAGCTCCGCGGTGTAGTCGGCTTTCCAGTTCAGCCCGCCGGTCAGGTACGTCAGCTCGATGTCTTGATCTCCCGGCGATGCGTTCGTCACGTCGGTCACCAGCGTCGGGCGGTCGCGCAGGTCGGGCGGCAGCGACGGAAACGCGAGCGTGCCGTCGACCGACGTCTCGATACGGTCGGCGTAGCGCAGCACCACGCCGCCGTTCGTGGAGAGCACACGCGCGCGCTCGCGGCGGCGTTCGCCCGTGCGCCGGTCGACGTGGTACACGTCGACGTCGCGGCCGACGTATTTCTCGAGCAGCTTCTGCGGCGAGAGCAAGTCATAGTTGAAGTTCTGCTCGATCACGCCGATGCGGCCCGGGTTGCCGACGCTCTGCAAGAGCGCCGTCTCCGGCTGGATGCGCGCGCTGACGTCGCGCAGCGCGAGGCGCGACTCACCTTGCGGCAGCGCGACGTGGCGGCGGTCGCGGACCAGGGCGAGGTCGGTGTTGTAGATCGTGATGCCGACGCCGCGCTGGTCGTCCAGATTGCTGACCCGCTCGCCGGGGTCGGCCGAAGCCGTCGCACAGAACGTCGCCGCGGCGAAGGCGAGCGCGAGCATGAAGGGACGGGGCATGCGGGAATCCTCCTCGGCGTGACGACGTACGCGGTGAGCGGTGGCCCATGTTACTCGTATGATCCGTCGAACGAAATGTGGTCACGGTTCGACGGCATCCTCGTCGAGGGCGGCCGAATCGTCTCGACCCGGCCCGCCGACGCGGGCGCCGGGGTGCCGGTCGTGGACCTCGCGGGACGCGCGCTGTACCCGGCGTTCGCCGATTGCCACGTTCATCTGACGGACACCGGGCTCTTTCTAGGCGAACGTGACCTGGCGAACGTGCGCGACGCGGCGGCGTTCGCGCGCCGCATCGCGGCGCTCCCGCGCGGCGCGTTCGTGCTGGCCGGAAACTACGACGAGTCGTCGTGGACCGACGGCGGTCTCGCGAGCGCGGCGCCGCTGGACGCGCACTTCCCAGACGCGTTCGCGATGGCGGTGCGCGTCGACGGGCACTCGTGCGTGCTCAACCGCAAGGCACTCGCGTTCGCCGATATGCCGCCGGGTACGCCGGGCATCGAGCTCGATGAGAACGGCGAGCCCACCGGCCGCCTCGCGCTCGAAGCGAACTGGCGCGCGCAAGCGAAGATTCTGGGCGCGCTTTCCGCCACGGAAAAGCGCGCTGCCGACCGGCGCGCGACGATGCTCGCCTTACGCGAAGGCGCGCTGCACCTGCACGTGCAGCTCGTCGGCCTCCGCGCGCGCGAAGCATACGTGCAAGAGATCGCGTTGATGCGCGAGGCCGGGCCCGCGAAATGGCATCCGAAGATCTGCGAGCGCGATCCCGCGCTGGCGAAGGAGCTGGGCCTGCCGTACGTCGGCGGCGACGTGTTCCTGGACGGCAGCATCGGCAGCGGCACCGCCGCGGTGAGCGACCAGTATCACGACCGCGCAGGCCACGGCGTGCTGATGCGTCGCGATGATGAAGTCGAGAAGTATTTTGCCGACGCCGAACGGTTGGGAATCAGCGCGGGCGTACACGCAATCGGCGACCGCGCGATCGAGCAGTGCCTCGCGGCGTGGGAGAAGGTACTCGGCGGCGCGCCGTCGGCGCGCAACCGCCACTTCATCGAGCACTTCGAGATCGCGACGCGCGACCACATCACCCGCGCCGCACGGCTCGGGATATTCCTGTCGATGCAGCCGCAGTTCGACGAGCTGTGGGGGCACCCGGGCGGGATGTACGACGCGCGCCTGGGCGCGCCGCGCGCCCGCACGATGAACGCGCTCGGCTCGGCGAAGCGCGCCGGGGCGACGCTGGTCGGCGGGGACGACAGCCCGGTCTGCAAACTCTCGCCGCTCGCGGGGATGCGCGCCGCGACGAACCACCACAACGCCGACGAATCGCTCAGCGTCGAGGACGCGCTGCTGATGTACACGTACGACGCCGCCCGTTTTGGCCACGCGGAGAACGAGACGGGCCGCCTTGCACCGGGTTACGCGGCGGACTTCGTCGTGCTCGAAGGCGATCCGATCGGAAGCGGTTCGTTCGACGGCGTCCGCGTCGCCGAGACGTGGGCCGATGGGGCGTGCGTGAGCTAAACGCTCGCGTACGCGCGCAGCACGTGGTGCGTGTCGCCGGCGGTGGTGACGACGTCCTGGATCGCGGCGATCTCGTCGGGCGCGTACCAGCGCAGTGAGTCGCCGGTGCCGAGCAGCACCACGCCGCCCAAGGCGCCGCGCACGAACACTGGGAACGCGTATGCGGCGGGCAGCTTCGAGTGCACGTCCCCGATGCGCGCGACCGCGCCGGTGCTCTGCACGCGCAGGATCGCAGCGTCGTTCAGATCGATCGACTCGGCCGTGCCGTCCGTGCCCGCGGTGCGCACGAGCCGTGTGCCGTTTCGGATGTAGTACGCGCAGCCGCAGTGATCGAGCGTGAGGTCCAGCGCGTGGACGAGCTCGCGCTCCAGCTGCGCGGGCTCGTCGAAAAAGCGCAGGTCTTTCGCGAAGGCGCGCAGCTCCGCCAACCGCTTCATGCGCCGCCGGAACAGCGCGAGGCGCACGTAGTGGTTCACGCGCGTGTGCACGATCTTGATGACGAACAGCACGGCGCCCGCGGCGATGATGTTCGCGAAGGTGCGCTTGTCGGGATCTCCTTCGAACTTGCTTTTCGCAAGGAAATCCATCCCGGTGAAGACGACGAGCAGCGCGAACGTGGCGATGCTGTACGCGACGGCTTGGTCGATCGCGAAGCTGATGTCGAGCAGGCGATGGCGCAGGATCGCATACGCGAGGCCTGCCGGCAGAACGGCCATCGCCAGGGCCGCGACGTCGCCCCAGAAGGCGCCGCCCGCGACCACCAGGCCCGCGACGAGATAGGTCACGCCGCCGGCGAGCGCGATGACGAAGCTCAGCGCGATCCATGCCGCCTGCTGGCGTTCGCGTTCGGACGCGCGCAGCGCATAGGTCGCCAGCAGCAGCGCGGCGACGACGAAGAATGCCGCGTTGCAGATCCCGATCGCGGCGTCGGCGGCGACCAGATAATATCCGGCGCCGTAGAGAAGGCCGTTCTTCAGCGCGACCAGCGCCGCGTACCCGATCCACACCGCCGGCAGCACCGCACGCGCGCGGCGCGCGAGCGCGTCGGGCGCCGTACCGTGCGCGAGATCGAGCACGAACGCGATGAGCGCGGGGAATCCGATGGCGCCGCTCGCGAGGCGCAGCACCATCCCGGCGACGGCGAGCGCGGGCGGATACGTCCACCAGTCGCACATCAGCCCGATCGACAGCAGGAACAGCGCGAGCGCGCGCACCGAGCGGTCGCGCGGCCGCCCGACGATGAGCACAGCGGTGACGATCAGGAACACGATGCGGATCGCGACCCACTCGATCGGAAAGACCGTGTGCGGAGCCGGGTCGGCGTGCAGTGCGATCGCCGCGCCGCCGCTCGCCGGTACGACGGCGATCGTCTGGTCCGCCTTCACGGTGCGCAGCACGAACGCGGGCCGCGGCGCGTCGACGCGCAGCTCGTCGCCGGCGCGGATCGCCGCGCGCGCCGCCGGCGTCCCGCCCGTCACCGACTCGACGCGCACCGCGAACGGCCCGGGCACGTAACGCGATCGCTCCAGCCCGACGGTTCCGGGCCCGAACGGGCGCATGACGTCGACGGCGCACAACACCAGCCCGAGCAGCAGCGGGAGCGCGAAAGCGGCGATCTCCCAGAACGGCCTGCGCATGGGCGTTGGTGCGACGCGGCGCGCCGCCGCCCCCGCTGCGTCGTGCAGGTCTCCAACGACAGCGGCCCTAAGTCGGCCCGCGGCTACCGGATTTTTCACGCGGGGTGTTCGTCATGGCAGAGCCCGACGAGGCGCTGTTCGTTCTTTTCCTCGAAGCGTCGGCGGCGCTCACCGGCTACGACGCGTTCACGCTGCAAGGTACCGGGATCGCCCGCGAATATTTCGATCACGTGGTTGCGAGCGCCGGCGAGAAGCCGCTGCGCGGGCTGTGCGCCAAGGTGTGCGATCCGTCGACCGGGCGCGCGCGAACGCATCAAGAGATCACCGCCGCGATCGACGCGGGCGGCACGATGGATCCGTTGGCGCAGCAAGTCATCGGGCTGTGGTATCTCGGCACGTGGAACCCCGATCCGACCAACAGCGCGTCCGAGGCGTCGCTGCTGTCGGGCCGTTCGTATGTGGAGGGGCTCGTGTGGCCGGCGATCGGTTCGCACCCGCAAGCCGCCAAACAGCAAGGCTTCGGCGCGTGGGCAGAAGAGCCGCGCCCGGGCATCGGTTAGGAGGCGTCGTGCAGAACGTATCGCCTGACGCGATCGTGGACAAAGAGTTCGACGTGGTCGTCGTCGGCGGCGGCGTCGCCGGCGCGCTGATCGCAAAGCGCGTGAGCCATGCGGGGCGGACGGTGCTCCTGCTCGAGGCGGGCACGGGCGAGGAGAACCGCAACACGGAGTTCACGGAATACCTCGGCTACGTGAACACGTTCTACGCCGCCGACATCAAGATTCCGCAATCGCCGTTTCCGGTCAATCCCAACGCGAGCGAAGCTCTGGAGACCGACGTCGGCCCCGGCGGCACGCCGTACAGCTACAGACCGTGCCCGGCTCGTATTTCAAGCAGCGTGGCCGCGATCCGTTCCTGAGCACGTACACCCGGTATCTCGGTGGCACGACGCTGCACTGGGTCGGCACGTCGCTCCGCATGCTGCCGGAAGATTTCGAGTTGTACAGCCGCTACGGCGTGGGCCGCGACTGGCCGATCTCGTACCGCGACCTCATGCCGTACTACGATCTCGCGGAGCTCGAGCTCGCGGTGTCGGCGGACGTCGACGACCAGCGTTACCTCGGCATCGAGTTCACGCCGGACTATCAGTACCCGATGCACCGCGTCCCGCTGAGCTGGGGCGACCAGGTGTTGGGCGCCGCGGTGAACGGGATGCAGGTTCGCATGGACGGCGAGAGCTACGACCTGTCCGTCACGTCGACGCCGGCGGCGCGCAACAGCACGCCGAACACCAGCTACGTGCCGCCGCCGGGCGCGGTGAACCCGCGCGTCGGCTACGAGCCCGACGGCGCGGTCGGCAACCCCGCGATCGGGCACCGCTGCATGGGAAACTCGAGCTGCACGCCGATCTGCCCGATCCAAGCGAAGTACAACGCGCGCAAGACGCTGATCCGCACGCATCACGGGCGCACGACCATCGTCACGCAAGCGGTCGTCACGGAATTGCTGCGCGAGCCCGGCTCGGATGCGATCAGCGGCGTGAAGTTCAAGCACTATGCGTCACCGGACGCGACGACGTCCACCGAGCACGTCGCGCGCGGCAAGACCTACGTGCTCGCGGCCCACGCCGTCGAGAATGCGAAGATCCTGCACGTCTCCAACCTCGCGAACGGCAGCGACCAAGTCGGGCGCAACTTGATGGACCACCCGTGCGTGCTGATGTGGGCGCTCGCGCCGAAGTGGTACGGCGGCTATCGCGGCCCGGTGTCGACCGCGGGGATCGAGTCGCTGCGCGGCGGGAGCTTCCGCGCCAAGCACGGCGCGTTCCGGATCGAGATCGGCAACGACGGCTGGTCGTGGCCCGTCAACGGCCCGTTCCCGACCGTCACGAGCCTCGTGCAGGACGGCGTGTTCGGCGCGGAGCTGCGGCATCGGCTCTTCGACCAGTGCGCGCGGCAGTTCCGCATCGCGTCGCTGGTCGAGCAACTGCCCGATCCGGCGAACCGCATCACGTTCGACCCCAAGGTGCGCGACTCGCGCGGCGACCTGCGGCCGATCATCACGTACAGCATCGACGACTACGTCAAGGCCGGGGCGGCGGCGGCGTACGACGTCGGCTTGACCATCTTCAATCAATTCCGCGCGGAGAACGCGACCGCGTACTCATCTTCGCACGCCGGGTCGTTCGTTTGGCAGGACACCACCTACGAGTACCAAGGCGCCGGCCATCTCATCGGAACGCACCGCATGGGTGACTCGCCGAGCAGCTCGGTGGTCGACGCGCGGCAGCGTTCGTGGGACCACCATAACCTCTACCTGGTCGGCTGCGGCAACTTCGTGACGGAGGCGACGTCGAACCCGACGCTCACGCTCGCCGCGCTGACGCTGATGGCGGCCGACAACGTGCTGGCCGACCTGGGGAGCCGGTGATGGCTCGGCACGCGGGACCGCCCGCCTTCGAGTACACCCTCGCGAAGAAAAATGAGGGCGCCGTACGGGACGACCTCAAAAAGCTCGGCTACGTTCGGCTCGCGCCGCCGCGCGACTACGAAGCGACGATGCGCTCGTTGCGCACGCTGCTGCAGCAGGCGATCAAGGTCGAGCTCGGCACGATCCCGCCGTATATGACCGCGCTGTACACCATCCGGCCCGAAGCTCCGTGGCAAGCCGCCGAGAACCTGCGCTCGATCGTCACCGAGGAGATGCTGCACCTCGTCCTCGCGGCGAACGTGCTCAACGCGATCGGCGGTGCGCCGAACGTCTACAGCCGAGACGTCATGATGCGCTATCCGGGAAAGCTGCCGTTCGGCATCGACGCCGCGACGATATCGCTGATCCACTTCTCGCAAAAGGCCGTCGAGCAGGGCCTGACCATCGAACAACCCGCGGCGCCCAACGCCGGGCGCATCGTCAAGGCGTCGCAAGCCAAGGACGACGAGACGGTGGAGAACACCCTGACGATCGGCGAGTTCTATCTGCTGATCGAGAGCAAGCTCCGGGCGGCCGTACTCGCGTTCGGCGAGGCACGGGTGTTCTGCGGCGATCGTGCGCGCCAGGTGACGCTGACGGAGTACTACTACGACGGCGGCGGCGGGATCGTCACGGTGTCGGATCTGCAAAGCGCGGTGAAAGCGATGACGCAGATCCGCGATCAAGGCGAGGGATTCTGCGAAACGGTCTGGACCGCGAACCAACCGAAGCCGGACGAGCTCGTCGAGGTGGCGCACTACTACAAATTCGACGAGCTGAAGCTCGGCCGCGCCTACGTGCTCGGCGACAAACCGGGTCATCCGTCGGGTGAGAAGATCGTCGCACCGTACGACGCCGTCTATCCGACGATCACCGACCCGACGATGGCGTCCTACGCCGACGCGCCGGAGATCGCCGAGCACGCGCGCGCGTTCGACCGGGTCTACTGCGAGCTGCTCCGCACCGTCGAACGAGCGTTTGCCGGCGAGCCGAATCTGCTGCTCGCGGCGGTGCCCACGATGATGCAGCTGCGCGACCGCGCCGCGCAGCTCGTGCGCAACCCGATGCCCGGACCGCACGGGCACGGTCTCCATGCTGCGCCAACGTTTGAGTTCGTGCCGCTACCGTGAGGGCAAGCTAGCTTCGAACGCGTCGAGCTCGCTTTCGACCTTCCACTCCAAGCTCGCGCGCGGGTTGGCTGCGAGGAACCGGCGGCACGCTTCGGTTGCGGGCGCCGCGCACGCTGCGACGGGACGGCCCGTCGCGATGTCGTCCCACAAGCTCTTGCCTTTGATGAAACCGTATTCTACGCTGTTGCGCACGAAGCGCTTGAGCGTCAGGTAGGAGAAGCCGTAGTCGCGCGCGGCGCGTACGAACTCGTTGCTCAAGTCGATGCGCGAGACGCCTTCGTCGTCGGTCACCAGCGCGATCGGGACGCCGGCTTTCAGGTAGACGTTCACCGGGTGCTCCGCGCCGCGCACGCCCAGGATCACGTCGTTGCTGGTCAGCGCGATCTCGACGAGGACCGGGCGCGACGCCATCGTCGCGAGCAACGCCGGTTCGTTGCGCTCGTACGCGATGTCGACGCCGTGGCCGATGCGGCGCGCTCCCGCGACGTTGACCGCGAGGTCGATGTGGTCGTCGAGCACGGCTCGCGGCACGAGCCCTAGCGTCAGCTCGCCCGCGTGCAGCGTGACCGGCACGTCGCCGGCGGTGCGGTGGAGGTACGCGATCATGTTCATGTGCAGCGCGTAATCGCGCACGGAGATCGCGCCGTCCTCGGGGCTGACGAAGTTCACCGCGACGACGCGTTCGTCGCGGGCGAGGGCGAATCCGAGCATCGTGCGCGCGAAAACGGCCGCCGGGCGAGAGTTGCGGCTCACCTGCTCGATGTAGCGCAGTTGCACGTCGCACGCGGGCGGGCGGGGCGGGCTTTGCCCGCAGTGCAGCTCGGCGTTGCGCTTCGTTTCGAGCGTCTGCAGCTCGTCTTCGGCTTCCGTCACGGCTTTGTCGAAGTGCCCCTTCGCTTTGAGCGCCGCGACGAGCTTGTCGAAGGAGAGGTCGTCCGGGACGTCCTTGATCATCTCGTCCCAGGCTTTCCCGGTGCCGAACGTGGTCATCAGCTCGAGATAGTCGACGTGGTCCTCGGCCGCTTGGCGCAGGGCTTCGGCGACGATCTGCGTGGCGTGAAATTTCGTCGCGGCGTTGAACTTGCCGAACGCGTTGAAGAAGTGGTCGTGCCCGGACTCCGTGCGCGGGACGAAGGAGCGCATCGACAGCGCATCGATCAGGTGGTCGCGAAAGCCCGGTTGCGCGATCGCGTCGGCGACCTTCGGGTTCAGGACCATGAAAAAGCTGGTCGAACACTTCACGAACGTGTACGTCGCGTCAACGCATAACCCGTCGCTCGAAGCAAAGTCGATCAGCCGTTCCGCGTAGACCGCACCCGATGCGTGGTTGTGCAAGTCGGCGCCCTTCGGCAGGTCTTGCATGAAGCGCCGCAGCGCGATCGGGTTGGAGCGAATGACGTCGAGGTACGCGGATGCCGCGCGTTCGCCGGCAGGGTCGGCGCCGCGCGGGCCCCCATCGAGAACGAGAGGACGAACGCCGCCGCGACCACGCGGACCACGCCAACGAACGAAGCGCGCATGGGTTGTTCTGCGCCGCGGACGGCCGCGTTCCTACGCTGCGGCGACTGCCCTCGTCGCGAAGCGGCCGCGGATGGCGCCGCGCAACGGGCGTTCGACGCTCGCGTGCAGCGCCCAGGCGGTGGCGAGCGAGACGGCGAGGGCGCCGACAGAGACGAATGGTGCCGGTAGGACATGCTCCGCCACCATCAAGACGCTGAGGTGCACGAGATAGAACGCGTAGCTGATCTCACCGAGGCGCACCAACGCCGGGTGCGAGAGCACCCGCGAGATCGCGCCGCGGCCGAGTGCGGCGATGGCGATAAGTGCGCCCCAGAACGGCAGCGGCCACAGCGAGTATTGCAGACCGGCCGGCACGTGCGGGATCGCGATGATGGCCGCCGCGATCGCGATGACGGCGGCGAGCTCCCATGCGGTCGCCGAGCCCGCAAGCCGGTAGCCGCGCAGGAACGCCGTGCCGAGCAGCATCCCGACCACGAAATCGACCAACCGGACCGGCGGAAAGATGTACGTGGTCCATACGTCGGCGTGATGAGGAATGGCAAAGACGGCGGCGGCGCACGCCCACGTCATGGCCGCCATCACGAAGATCGTACGTGCGCCGGCGCTCGCGAACGAACGCGACAACGACCAAATCAGCAGCGGAAAGAGCGCGTAGAAGAACGCCTCGACAGAAATGCTCCATGCGGGCGAGTTGATGCCGAGGTAGATCTCCTCGCGCGGAAACCACGCCTGCACCGCGAGCACTTGCGCGATGAGCGCGTCGGCGCGCACCGCGGGCGACGATTTGTCCCACGCCAGGGTGCCGTACATCGCGACGACGGGCAGCGCGAGCGCGATCGACACGAGATAGGCCGGGTAGACGCGCGCGAAGCGCGCAACGGAGAACCGTACGACCGAGGCCTGCGTGCTCAGTGCGCCGCTGTACGTGTACGTGAGGATGAAGCCGGACAGCAGGAAGAAGAACCCGACTCCCGCTTGGCCCAGCGCGTGCTCGCGCGCGAACGGCTGCGCGAGCGGCGCGTGGTAGACGAACACCAGCGACGCCGCGACGAAACGCAGCGATGTCAGCGGCTTGAGATCGTATCGGCCAAGAGCGCGCACCTAGCCGAGTGATCGGCGAAAACCGCATGGGCGCTTAACCCCGGGGCCTCCCGCCCTCAGGAAACGGCGGCTTTCGTGCGTCTTGACGGTCGCGCTATGATGGACGTCACTCACCAGGAAAGCGGGTTTTTACGTGGCCGACCCTTGCGTTGTGTCCGGACCGATCCAGCACGTCATCGTGGTGATGCTCGAGAACAGATCGTACGACAACATCCTCGGCATGCTGTACGCGGCAGGTGAACCGCCGCCGCCGTTCGTCGGACCCACGCAGCCGGTCGCGGGCCTCGTGGGGCAGAGCGCGCTCAACGGTCTCACCGCCGGCGGCTTCTCGAACCCTGCGCCGAACCATCAGCCGGCGATAGCGGTCACGGAGACGACCGACACGACGTGTCCGGCGATCGATCCGGGCGAGCCGTTCGAATCGATGGCGCAGCAATTCCTCGGTCTCGAGAAACCGCCGCCGTTCAACCCGACGGTCCCGACGCCGAGCGCGGGCGATCCGTACGCCGCCGCTCCGCTGCAGCCGATGGGCGGATTCGTCACCAACTACGCGCTCCAGCCCGGCGTCACCGTCGCGAACCTCGGCGACGTGATGACGTATTCACGCCCGCCTCGTTGCCGGTCACGGCATTCCTCGCGCAAAACTTCATGGTCTGCGACCAATGGTTCGCGTCGGTGCCGACGCATACGTTCGTGAACCGCATCTTCTCGCTCGCCGCCCAGGCGGGCACATTCGTGAACCGAGACGGCGCGACGTACAGCTACGTCAACGACATCGAGTTCACGCCCAAAGCGCACGACAACCCGCACATCATCTGGGGTGCCTCCGCAGCCGATCATGGAGGATGCCTCGTCGACATCCCGACCGTGTTCCGCCAGCTCGATGCCGTGTGCGGAACAGGCGGCTCCGTGCCCAACTGGAAAGTGTACTTCCACGATTACTCGATCGCGCAGAACCTGCTGACCGACGTCGGCAGCGTCGTCACCGAGACCGTCGCGAATCGGCGGCGGCAATGCTCGACGTCGGCCCCGACGACGAGTCGTATTACGGTCTCACCGGCCCGGAGGGCGAAGGCCCGTGGCCGCCGTGGGCGTCGCACCACTGGTTTCGCGATCCACACTACAAGGTGAGCGTGACGGTGACGTCGTTCAAGGACGACCTGACGAAGGGGACGCTGCCCGGATTCTGTTTGATCGAGCCGCAGTACAGCTGCAACTACAACCCATGGTGGCCGATCAAAGCCGCGACCGTCACCTCGCTGCCGAACAGCAATCATCCCGGCCAGTCGGGATATCCGCTCGTGCACGGCGGCGCCGGCCCGCCGACGGACTGCGCGAACGGCGAGGCGTTCTTGGCGGACCTCGTGTCGTCGGTATATCAAAGCGAGTACTGGGAGAAGTCGGTCATCATCATCACGTACGACGAACCGGGCGGCATGTACGACCACGTCTTCCCGCCTGCCGCGGTCCCGCCGAGCAGCGACGTCGCGCCGACGTACACCGGCGCGTTCACGTTCGAGCGCCTCGGCGGCCGCGTGCCGGCGATCATCGTGTCACCGTACGCGTACAAAGCGAGCGCGATGCAAGCCGCACCATGGATGAACGGTGCGACGTCGATACCCGCAGGAGCGACGGCGTTCGATCACACGTCCATCATCAAGACGGTGTGGGATTTGTTCGGCCTTGCCATGGGCCCGAAC
>CAWBTJ010000090.1:0-12310 GCA_963791645.1 Vulcanimicrobiota bacterium
ACTAGCTCCCCGCCAACGCGCGATCGGCGCCTGCGAGCTCGCGCAGGCGTTCGATCGTGCGCACGGTCTCGACGCCGTCTGCGAACGAAGCTTTCGGCGTCGGACCGAGCCCCGCAACGTGCGCGACGAACGCTTCGAGCTCGCGGCGCAGCGGTGCGACGAACGGCACGTCGATCGTGGACGATGTGCTGCCGTCGGCGCGCGTGAGAACGATGGCCGATTCGTCGTCGAGATCGAACGCCGCGGCGCCATCGGCGAACGCCACCTTGACCGTGCGAACACGCGTCGCCCAACGCGTCGATATCCGTGAAAGCACGTTCGCATCGCCGGCCCGCAGGTGCGACGCCATCCCCACGACCTGCCCGCGTTCGAACGACGCCAACGCAGCCACCGGCTCCGGCGCGCGACCGAGAATCTCCGTCGCGATCGAGAGCTCGTGCGGAAGAAGAATCCACGTGCAGTCCACGTCGGCATGCGCGTGCGTCGAGTCGAGCCGGCACGTCGTGACGCCGTTGAGCGAGCCGAGGCGCGCCCGCGATCGCAAGGCGCCCGAGCGCCTCGATCGCCGGATGATAGCGCCACTTATCCATCACGAACACCAGCTCGTGCGCCGCCGCAGGCAGCGCTAACAGCGCGCTGAGCTCCGTCCCGAGCGGTTTCTCGCAAAAGATCGGCTTCCCGTACGGCAGCAAGTCCGCAAGCACGCCGGCGTGCGTCGTCGACGGCGTCGCCACCACGTACGCATCGCACGCCGGCAGCTCACGAAGCGACGCATACGCCCCCGTCACGGGGTCCGCAATCTCGAGATCAACGCCGAGAGCGAGCAGATCGCGAGCGATGTTCGCACCCCATCGGCCGCAGCCGACCAGACCTATTCGCAAGCGTTCATCAACGCGACCAGCGCGGCGAATCCTCCGTCGTCGCGGTCGCGTTTGCGCACGATCGGGTCCGGCAGAATCCACGGAATGCTCAGCCCGGGCGCGTCCCACGTACAGCCGCGTTCGTCCTCTGGATCCCAGAGCGTCGAGCGCGCTTCGATGTGCACCGTTGCGGTCACCGAATACACGCCGTGCAGCACGCCCGCCGGCACGAACACGCCGGCGATCGGCCCGTCGGCGATCTCGACGACGTCGGCGACGAGATGCGTCGGCGACTTCGGCCGCAGATCGATCATCCCGATCTGCGTCACGCCGATGCCGCCGACCACCACCTCATCGCGACGAAGATGAAGCCGCATCCCGCGCAACACGTTCGCCACGGAGCGCTGCAGCGTAAAATTCTTCATCGCCGGCAGCAGCTCGCCCCAATCGGCGCGATACACCTCCGCGATCACGCCGCGTTCGTCGCCGAATTGATGGAACGCGAGCCTCAGCACGCCTTCGATCGCGCACGCTTCGACCGACACCGACCCGCCGGCTTCGACCGCAACGCCGTTCGAAGAGGATTCGCTCGGAACGCCGTCGCTCATAGGCCGTACTATACCACCCAGCGGAGAAAGCGCCTTGCCGCGGTTTAGCGTCATCATGCCGACTCACGGCGAACGGCCCACGCTTCCGTTCGCCGTGCGAAGCGCTCTGGCGCAAACGGAACCGGACTTCGAGCTCGATCGTCTCGGGCGACGGCGCCGCCGACAGCACGCGCGCGATCGTGCGCGAGCTCGCCGCCGCCGACGAACGGATTCGGTTCGACGACTTTCCGAAAGGCGAGCAGCGCGGCGAGCTCAACCGCGGTCGCTCCGTGGCCGGTCTCGCGCGGGAAGTTCATCGCATACCTGCCGGACGACGATCTCTGGATGCCGCAGCATCTCGCGGTGCTCGGCGCCGCGCTCGAGGAGGTCGATTTCGCGCACACGATGGCGATCAGCGTCGCGCGCGACGGTACCCCCATCGCCGACGTCTTCGACGCGCTGGTCTTTCCCGACGCAGCCGCCCTACGAAAGAACTCCTTCGCCATTCGCAACTGCGTCGCGGGGCACCGGCGCGACGCCTACGACGCGCTGCCGCACGGCTGGCGCCTCAGCGCGCCGCACAGCCCCGACACGTACATGTGGCTGCAGTTCATGGACGCGCCGGCGACGCGCTACCGCTCGATCAAACGCATCACCGCACTTGGTCTTCCAGTGGTCGGGCGCGAGGATATGCCGGGCGACGAACGCGTCGCGGAGATGCGCGCATGGTTCGACTGCATCAGCGATGCGGGCCGGCGTGAGGAATTGATCGCGCGCGTGATCGCGGAGATGCTGGAACGCGACAACCGTGCATCGCGCCGCGTGCGCGAACGCCTCAACGCGACGCGCTTGCGGTGCGCTGGCCGGCGATCTCGCGACGCGGCGCCGGCGTTCGCCGAGCTCGACCCGTGGCGCGAACGCGGTAACCCGCTGCCCGAGCCCGTCGTTCGCGCGGGCGACCGCGTGAGCTTCAGCTGCTTCGGCGACTATCGGCTCTACGCGCTGCGCGGCTTGTCGGAACCGGAAGGCTGGGGCTGCTGGATCGACGGCGCGCGCGCCGATCTCGTTCTCCCGGTCGCGGCGGAATCAGACGACGACGATCTCGCGCTCGAACTCGTGTACCGCGGCATGATCGTGCCGCCGGTGCAATCGGCCGTACCGTTCGACGTGGTCGTCAACGGCCGCCCGTGCGCGTCACTTACGGCGCAAACCGGCGTGGCCGAGACCGCGATCATCGAGCTCCCGCACGACATCTTTCCCGGGCACACCGGCTGCTTGGCGATCCGCATCGAGGTCCACGCCGCGGTGCGGCTGTCGGATCACGGGCTCAGCCCGGACGGACGCCCCCTCGGCCTCGGCCTCGTGTCGGTCGCGCTCTTGGAAAAGCGCGGCTGACGGATCAAGAGCCCGCGAGGCGTACCCGATTTACGGTATCCCGGCGCTCGCGGCGAGCGCGTACCGTGAGAGCATGACCCGCCGCACCCTGGCCCTCGCCTCGACCGCCCGGCTCAGCGTGCGCGGCTGTGTTTCGGGGCCAGGTCGATCGCCGCGGCGAGCGCCGCGCGCATCGAGCCTTCCTCCGCCTCGCCGGTGCCTGCGATATCGAACGCCGTGCCGTGGTCGACGCTCGTGCGGATGTACGGGAGCCCCACGGTGATGTTCACGCCGGCTTCCAGGCCCAGCACCTTGATCGGCCCGTGGCCCTGGTCATGATACATCGCGACGACGACGTCGAAGTCCCCGCGCGCCGCGCGAAAAAACAGCGTGTCGGCGGGAAGCGGACCGGCTACGGCGATCCCGTCGGCGAGCGCGCGCGCGACGCCGGGAGCGATCTGCCGCTCCTCTTCGCCGTACCCGAACAGCCCGTTCTCCCCGGCGTGCGGGTTGATGCCGCACACGCCGATGCGCGGCCGCTCGATGCCGGCGCGCACGAGCGTCTCGTGAGCGAGCCGGATGACGGTGTAGACGCGTTCTGGCGTGACGCGCTCGATCGCATCAACTAACCCGATGTGCGTCGTCACGTGGATCACGCGCAGGTTCGGCGCGGTGAGCATCATCGCGTAGTCTTCGGTGCCCGACAGCTCCGCGAGGATCTCCGTGTGGCCGGGATACTTGTGCCCGCCCGCATGGAGCGCTTCTTTGTTGAGCGGCGCGGTGCAGACCGCGTCGATATCGCCGTCGAGCGCGAGCCGGTTCGCGCGTTCGACGTAGCGGAACGCGGCGTCGCCCGCCTTCGGCGAAAGCTTGCCGAACGGCACGTCGTCGGCCGTGAGGAGATGCAGGTCGACGATGTCGCGGATGGGCGGTCGAACCGACTAGCGTCCGTCGCGCGTTCCATGATGCTCGCGTCGCCGATCACGATCGGGCGGCATCGTTCGTACCAGGCCGGATCGGCGAGCGTCTTGGCGATGATCTCCGGGCCGATACCGGCGGCATCGCCCATCGTGATCCCGATGACGGGAAGGTGCGTGCGATCGGTAACCGGGGCGCTCATGTGGACACCTTTTCGTCACCGGGGACAGATTCGCCCCGATCTCGCGCGACCACTTCGCGATTGATGCGCATCTCGTGGTATGAGGCGCGCCGGCGCTCGCCGGCGATCTCCGCGACGCGGCTCTCGTAGCACTGCAGGGCGCGCGCCGCAAAGAACCGTGCGCGCTCGTCCTCGCCGAGGGCGCTGCACGCCGCGGACGCGCTGAGCCAAATCTGCTGCGGAAACGTGATCTTCTCGAACGTCTCGGGCGGCATCGCGCTGAGCTCGTCGACCGCCGCTCGCGCGTCGTCCGCGCAGCCGGCCTCGGCGGCCGCGCGCGCAAACTCCGCGAGGTCGGTCGCGAATTCGAACGCGCTGGGCAAGTCACGCTCGATCGCGACGGCGCGCCCCAGCGCCGCATGCGCGCGCTCGGGCGATCCCGATCGGCGATAGACCACGCCGAGCGCGGCGAGCGCCGGCGCATAGATCGCAGGGGCTTCGTACCGTTCGGCGAGGGCGGCCGCTGCGGAGAACTCGCGTTCCGCCTCGGCCAGCCGGTCCGATTCGTTCGCCGCCATCCCCGCGTTGTAGTGCGCGACGGCCTCGCGCCGCAGGTCTCCGAGCTCGGCAAAGAGCACGGCCGCGCGTTGGAAATGCTCGGAGGCGCTCGGCCAGTCGCCGACGATCCCGCGCAGATGGCCGGCGTTGAGCGTTGTGCTCGCGGCGCCGTGGCGGTCGCCGAGTCGCACGTACAGCTCGTGCGCGGCCCGATAGTGCACGTCCGCTGCCTCCAGCTCGAACCGCCGGCCGTGCATTGTCCCCAGCCGCCCGTGCGCGTCGGCTTCGGCGGCTCGGTCGCCCGTGCGCGCCGCGAGCTCCAGCAGCGCCGTTGCGTAGGTGCGCGTCGCGTCGTCGTCGTTGAGGTTGAAGACCGCGTTCGCCGCGGACCGCAGCACGCGCCCGATCGCGAACGCGTCCCCTGCTTGTTCGGCGAGCGCCCTCGCGCGAGCGATGCTCGCGAGCGCTGCGGCGCGGTCGTTGCGCGCCGCCTGCACTTCCGCCTCGAGGCTGAGTACGGCGACCTCCAAGGACACGCTTGCCGCGTCGCGCGCACGCGCCCGCGCGATCTCGATGCTCGCGAGCGCTTCCGCGGCGGTCGCGGCGACCGAATCACACTCCGCGCGGGCCAGCGCGGCTTCAGCGATGCGATGCAGATCCCGTGTTTCGGCTGCCGTACGAGCGAACTCGTCGATCGCCGCGCGCTCTAGCGTGCGATCCCCGGCGACGTGGAGCAGCGCGACGCGCCGGCGCAACACCTCGCAGCGGCGCGTCGCGCCGCCCGCGCTCGCGGCGGCCGCGTCGAGAACGTCGAGCGCGGCACGCTGCTTTTCGACGTCACCGATACGGCGGTACGCCTCCTCGCGCGCGGCGGCGAGCGCATAGCGCTGCTCGGGCAGCGCGCTGAGGTTCAGCCCGCGCTCCGCGGCGTTGGCAGCCGCGTCGTTGGCATACACGCTCAGCGCGTGCGCGGCGGCACGCTCGTACCACGCGGCGGCTTCGGCCGCGACGCCGCCGCGTTCGAACTGCGACGCGACGTCCGCCGCCGCGCCGTCGCGCAGGCCGGCCACGCCGGCCAGCACGCGCGCGCATCTCCGGTGCATCCGCCGGCCCGATGCCGGTTCGATGCTCGCCTCCACGGCTTGCTGGATCAGATGGTGCGCGAAGGCGAACTCCGTCCCGGTGCGGTCGGTGCCGCGGCGCACGATGTGATGGTCGAGCAGCGTGTCCAGCGCGTCGAGCACTTCGGCCTCGGGCCAGCCGAGTATGCCGCACACAACGGGGACGTCGAAACCGGTGCCGGCGATCGCGCCGGCTTGGGCCACGGCCCGTCCGGCGTCGTCGACGCGCGCGAGCCGCAGATCGATCGCCGCGCGAAGCGACGGCGGAATCGTACCTTCGCCGCCTTCGAGCGCGTCGCGGATCGCTTCGCCCAAGAACAACGGGTTGCCGCCGCTGACGAGATGCAGCCGCTCGGTGCGCGCGTCGACGTCGTCGTCGCGTCCTGCGAACGCCTGGGCGACCACCGCGCGAACCGCCTTCGCGTCCAGCGGACCGATCGCGGCGGTCGTCGCCACGCCGTCGCGTTCGAGCGGCCGGACGAGGCGGTCGGCACCCGATTCCGGCTCTTCGGATCGCAGCGACGCGAGCACCAGCATCGGCACGTCGCCGATGCGGCGCGCGAGATAGTCCACCAGCGCGCGTGTCGTGGTGCCGGACCAGTGCAAGTCTTCGAGCACCACGCACAGCGGTCGCACGCGCGATAACGTCACGAGCGATTCCGCGACGGCTTCGAACAAACGCTGGCGCTCGCGCTCCGCGCCCAGCTTTGCCGGTAGCCGCAGCTGCGGTTGGCGCGATCGCAGGTCCGGAACGATCGCCGAGATGGCGCTGAGCCACACGTCGGGGATGCGCGCGGTGATCAGCGCCGGCAGCGCGTCGCGCAACACCTCGACCACGGCCTGATACGGCTGCTGCTCGCCGTACGCGGTCCCGCCGCGAAAGACGCGCCCGCCTTGCGATCGTATCGCGTTGCACGCTTCGCCGATGAGGCGGCTCTTGCCGATGCCCGCGGGGCCCGCGACGAACACGGTCGTCCCCGCGCCTTCGGCGGCGCGTTCCCAACGCCGCAGCAACGACTCGAGCGCGCGGTCGCGGCCGGCGAACGGCAAGTCCGGCAAGTGCACGCGCGCCGGCGCGCGCGGGGCTGCTGCGACCGCATCGCGGCGGATGACGTCGTACAGCGCCGCGGTCTCCGGCGACGGCGTGACGTCGAGGTCGGCACGTAGCCGGTCGCGGAACGTCTCGTACTGCGCGAGCGCGCCAGCCCGGTCTCCCAGCGTGAACCGTGCGGACATTGCCGCGCGCAGCGCGTCTTCGCGCCAAGGATCTTCGATCAGCATCCGCTCGGCGAAACCGATCGCCGCGCGATCGTCGCCGGTGTCGCGAGCATTGTCGATCGCGCGCAGCAGGGCGTCCAGATATTGCGTGCGCAGCATCTCGCGTGCTTGCAGCACACACTCGTCGTTCACGCCCGCGAGGAGTTCGCCGCCGTACGCGCCGGCGGCTTTCGCGAACTCTCCGCGGTCGTAGGCGTTCCTGAAGCGCACGACGTCCGACTCGCCGTCCGCGTCGGCGTTCCACCGGATCTCGGCGCCGTCGACGACGATCCACGGCCGGTCCGCCGGCGCGGCCGGCAGCACGCTGCTGAGCTGATGGAGATGCCGCCGCAGGTTCGCTCGCGCATCGGCGTCGTCGCTGTCGGGCCACAGCGCGAACGCAAGGCTCTCGCGGGTCCACGACGCGCCGCTGCGCACGAGCAAGAGCGCGAGCAGCGGCAACGTCTTGGGCGGCGCGCGAAACGGAAGCAGGCGATCTCCGTCGAGCAGTCGAGCCGGACCAAGGAGCTGGATCGAAAGGCGCAGCTGCAATCCTCCTCGCGCCGACTTCGTCAGCGCCGGTCCAACCCTTCGCGCGCGGCCGCCAAGAAGTCGCACAGATCGCCGAAGTTCGTCACGTAGCGGCGCTCGCCGCTGGCAAGGTCGTCGATGCGGCCCCGCCAGCGCAGCGCGCCCAGCGCGTCGCGCTCGCGCCACGTGCGCACGATATATGCGCGCTCGTCCCGTTCGCTCTCTCGTTCCATCGCTCGACGTCGCGCTCAGCCGCCGGCTTGATCGACGATCGCCGTCGCTTTGCCGGGCGCATGCAGCAGCACGACGCCGAGGTTGTGCGGGTTCGCGCCGTGCGGCGTGAACATGACGATGTCCGCGCCCGGCGCAGGCGCGCGATCCATGTCCCAGTCGCCCGGAAGATGTGATTTGTACCACGCCGTGACGGTCTCGAAAGGATCGTTCGTCGTGAACACCGCGCCGCTGCCGGGAGCGATTCCGGCCGTCGAGCCGTCGGACGTCGCGCTGGCGATGGAGCCGGGGATCGCGCCGGGATAATGCGGCAAACCGCTCGCGTCGTTTGCGAAGTCACGGCTCGACTTCACCGGCGAAGCATTCGACGTTTCCGGTGCTGCGGTGCCGCCGGCGCCGTGCGAGAGGGGCTGCGGGTCGGCCGCCGCTGTTGCAGGTTTCGCGTCGGTCGCGGCCGGCGGCGTCGCGGGGACGTTCGGTGCGGGCGTGCCCGCGGTGTCGGCCGCACCCGTACCGGCGTCCGGCGCGGAGCCCGCGGCCGCGACGGGCTTCGGTACCGCCGCTGTCCGCCGTGCCGGCCATGCTTCCGGCGCCGCCGGCCGCGGGGCCGTCGTTCGAGCCCGCGCGCGTGCCGCTGCCCGGGCCCCCGCCGCCCCCGTTGCTGGAGCTCGACGTGCCGCTATCTGGAGTCGGACACGGCGTCGTTGCCGCCGCCGGATGGCGAAACATCCACAGCAGAAGAAGGATCGCGACGAGCTCGACGACCGCGAGCGAGATCAGCGTGTCGCGTACGCGGCGGTCGTGCGGTTGTGAAGTCGGCGTTGTCATGCACGTGCACCTCGGCGGATGAAGATGCACCGAGGATAGGGATCCGCCGTCCAGCGAGCGTCCAGACGCGGTTGGACGCTCGCTGGACGCGCACCGCGGTACGCTAGCCCGCGTGGCGTGACGCCACGAGGAGGAGTCTGATGTCTTTTCTCTCCGGTCTCCGGCGCGCGTGCGCCCTCGGCGCAGCATGCGCCGTCATCTCGGGCTGTGCCGTGCGATCTTCGACTGCGTCGTCGTCCGGCGGTTCGGCCGCGTCCGCTGCCGGCGCAGGCCACGTGCGCATCGTGGACCTCGCGACGCTCCCGGGCAATACGTTCGACGTCACCTACAAACCGGACACCGTCGTCATCGAGCCGCAGAGCACGTACGAATCGTTCGTGGGTATGACGCCGGACGGCCAGGTGTTCGCCTTCGACGCAAACGACGCGGCGGTGGCAGCGATCAAAGCCGGAAGCGTCGTCCTGTTCAAGAACTTCGCGCTCGTCAAAGTCGATGACGTCGACACGCGTGACGGTTTTACGCTCCTGCACGTGGAGCCCGCGGCGCTGACCGACGCGATCGATCACGGTGACATCGCCTTCACGCAGCACGTCGATTTCGGCAGCATGGCGGCGGCGCGCGCGAAGGATCCGGTGACGGCGCTGCTCGAGGCCGGTGCGACGCCAGCGCTGGCGGACGGCGCCGCCGGTCCCGCCGGCGCCGCGTTCGCGCGCGAAGGCGAGGAGGACGGTTGGCACTACAAAGCCTCCGCGACGCCGAACGGGGCGCGGCTGGACGTGGCGCTGAGCATCGACAAGACGATCGATCAGACCACGCTCAACGTCAACGGCGCCGGATACCTTCAAAGCTTCGACGCGGCGGGTTCGATGCACGTGGACGGCGGCGCGATGCAAAGCTTCGGCTTCAGTACCAAGAACCTCGTGGGCGAGATGAACATCGACTGGACCGCGAAGAAGAA
The DNA here is from genome assembly GCA_963791645.1 of Vulcanimicrobiota bacterium. Lineage (GTDB taxonomy): Bacteria > Vulcanimicrobiota > Vulcanimicrobiia > Vulcanimicrobiales > Vulcanimicrobiaceae > Vulcanimicrobium. The sequence goes on from CAWBTJ010000090.1 coordinate 9,405, forward strand.
CGATAAGGCCACGGTGGCGACCGAAAAAGACAAGCCGCCGAAGAGCACGAAATCGTTCTACGACATGCCGGTGTTCATCGGGGGCATCCCGTTCGTGCTGTCCATCAACGCGAAGTATCTCGTGCGCCCCGCGATGTCCGGTTCGGACGAGGTAGCGCACTCCGAGTTTCACATGGCGTACAACGGCACGTCGGGATTTTCGCTCAAGAAGCAAACCGTCGCGCCGGACGGGTCGATCTCCGCGACGCAGGAGATCACCGCGTCAAACGCCGTTTCGATCGCGCCGATGGGGCTCGTGGTCGGGGTCGCGATGCCGCGGATCAGCTTCGGGCTCAGCCCCAGCGATGCGTTCGAGATGCTGGAGAAGGCCTCGGAGGAGGCCGCTGCGGCGGCCGGCGCGGCGCACGCCGGCCCCGTGCTTCATAAAGTGGAGCAGTCGCAGCTCGACCGCGCGGCCGAAGCGCTGAAGAACTCGACGATGGGCGCGAAACTCGCGAACCTCGGACACACGATATCGAACGGGGTGAAAGACTACGCTGGAAACTTCGTGCGCGAGACAAATTCCGGTGTGGGTGTCAAACAGGACATGGGTACCGGCGCCGAAGCCTATGTCGAAGCGGTGCTGGTCGGCACCGTGACGCACGCGGGGGAAACGGGCATGGTGCCCTGCACGTATTCGACGCTCGACACGTCGTTCAAGCTCGGTGTCGAAGCGACGCTGTTCGGTCAGGAGATCACGGACACGAAGACGGAGCCGCTGTTCGACAAGACGATCAGCAAGGCGGAGCCCGATATCCCGATGTGCCACCGGGACGGCAAAGTCGGCAGCTGAAATAAAAAAGACGGCGGCGGGTTCGCACCGCCGCCGTCCGTGTTTTGCGATGCCTCGCTACTTCGCGAAAATCGCTCGCGCCAGCGCGGCACCTTTGTCACGATTCGCAGTCCCGCCGATCGCGGTGATCTCGATCCACACATGCCGGTCGCGCTGAAACCCGATGACGACCGCGTTCGCGCCCGATCCGAGCTTTCCGAACGATGCACGATCGCCGACGCCGGAAAGCGGCGCGAGATCGGAATAGACGTGAGAACGTAGCTCGGCGTCATAGAGCGCGCTCGCGGATGTCGCGTGGGCGATGGCGGAAGTTTTACCGCCCGCGTCGACGATGCCGCGCTGAGCGAGCGCAGCGGGATTCGGATGCTGCAGGTCGGCCGTGGTGACGACGCGGACCAGATACATCCCCGAACGATCGCTCGGCACGATCATGCAGCCCATGGCATTCGCTACGCGGGCTTGGGACACACCGAGTGCCTTCGCGGCCTCGGCGGCGTTGAGCGGGCACCCAGCGCTGTCGCCCATGGTGAGCGGCGTCGTTTGCGCGGATGCGGGAGCGGTCATGGCAAGCGCCCCGCAGATGAGGGCGGCGCGGACGGATTTCATAGCGTACCTCGCGGATGAAGTGACATGCTCCGAGGCTAGCGCGCGCCCGTCCAGCGAGCGTCCACCGATGACGGCACGGTGCTCGCGACCGGTCAGCGGGACGCTTATGTGGGCGCCTTTGCGTGCAGCGCGGCGGCGATGTCGAGGTACGTGTTCGCATCGCCGAAGCCGCCCGCTTTCGTCACCAGGTAGAGATTCGCCCCGATCGCGCGCGAGATCGGGATCCCCGGCGCGACCTCGGCGATCACGTCGAGACCTTGGATGCCGCGCCGCTCGCAGAACGCGCGCGCGACGTCGCCGCCGCTGAGCACCACCGTCCCGCCGCCGTCCGAATCGACCGCGATGTCGCCCATCGCGACGAGGCCGTTGCGGATGCAGCGGGTCGTTTGGAGCGCATCCCAGTGGCGCGCTTTCCCCTCGGCGAGTGCGCGCGCGATCCCGTCATCCCGGTGATCGACGGCGATCAGCGTATCGAAGCCGCCGATGAGTGCCGCTGCGGCGGAGCGAGCCTTGCGCGCAACCTCGAAGTTGCCGTCGAGCAGGGCAACGGCGTCGACCAGCTGCGTCTCGAAACCGGGCTCAGCGGCGAATACTTCGATCTGCCGCTGCGTCATGTCGCCGGCGCTGCCGACGATGAAGACAACCGGGCCCGTCGAGGAAGGCACGACGGTGACGCACCCGGCGACGTCGTCTGCCAGATACTCCATCAGCCCGGACGATCCGACCCACAGTACGTCGTCTCGTGCGTGTTGAAGTGCCGCGAGCGCGCGCAGGTCGTCGTCGGTCTCGGCGTCCGCCACGATGATGCGGATGCCGTGCGCGCGGACGTACTCCACCGCGTCGTAGACGCTCTCCGCGCCGGCGCGCAGCTGCGCGAGCGTCAGCGACGCGGCCGGTGCGTCCAAGTGCGCGGACACGTGCGCGTCGGACACCGGCGAAAGTGGATCGCGCGCAACGCTCGTTTCGTCGACGCGAACGCCGTGCACGAACACCATGCCGTCGCGGCACGTGCGGCCCTGTTTCGGAAACGACGGGCACACGATGGCCAGGGCGTCCGGCATCGCATCGAACAGCGCGCGCAGCTCCGCGCCGATGTGGCCCCGCAGCGTCGAGTCGATTTTCTTGAACACGTGGGACGGCGTCAGCGGGCGGACGCGTCCGAGCAGCGTTTTCAGCCGCCAGAACGCGTCGTCCGGCGTCGCGGCGCGCGCGTCGGTGTCCACCACGACCACGTCGGCATCGATCGCGCGCAGCGTCGGCTGACGATCGAGCCACACCGTCGTGCGCAGGCCGCGTTTGGCGAACTGCAGCCCGGCGTCGCTCGCCCCGGTGAGGTCGTCGGCGATAACCAGGCGCTGCATCATGGTTGCCCACTCCCAAAGGCGACGATCATCTTGCGACATTCGTCTAGTGGGCGTGTGACTTCTGCAAGCAGGGCCCCGGGACGTTCGCTCCGCACCGTCACCCT
>CAWBTJ010000091.1:0-7656 GCA_963791645.1 Vulcanimicrobiota bacterium
GCTTCGCGGCGACGGTGGATGCGGAGAACGCCGCGCTCGCCGACGATGCGGCCGAATGGGCCGAGGCACAGCCGCTGGGCGATCCGGCAACCGTCGCGGATCACGCGTATGCCTGAGCGGCTGGCGGTGCGCGAGCTCACCGTGATCGAAGCCGTGCGCGAGGCGCTCGGCGACGAAATGGCGCGCGACGAGCGCGTGATCGTGCTCGGCGAGGACGTCGGAAAGCTCGGCGGCGTCTTTCGCGCGACGGAGGGGTTGTACGAGCGCTTCGGCGCGCGGCGCGTTATCGACATGCCGATGGCCGAAACCGTCATCGCGGGCGTGGCGGTCGGCCTGGCGATGCGCGGGCTGCGGCCCGTCGCCGAGATCCAGTTCGCCGACTTCATCCACGCGGCGATGGACCATCTCGTCGGCGAAGCGGCAAAGGTTCGCTGGCGCACCGGCGGTGACTGGTCATGTCCGATGGTGCTGCGGACGGCGTACGGCGGCGGTTTTCGCGGCGGACCGTATCACTCGCAATCCGTCGAAGCGTTCTACGCGCACGCGCCCGGTCTGAAAGTCGTCGCGCCGTCGACGCCCGCCGATGCGAAAGGCCTGCTGATCGCGGCGATCCGCGATGCCGATCCCGTGCTGGTGCTCGAGCACAAGCGCACGTACCGCGCGATCCGCGGCCATGTGCCGGAAGGCGACTACGTCGTGCCCATCGGGCGCGCGTTCGTCGCGCGCGAAGGGCGCGACGCGACGGTGCTCGCGTATGGCATGATGCTGCACGAATCGCTCGCCGCCGCGGAGACGCTTGCGGGCGAGGGCATCGACGTCGAAGTCGTCGATCTGCGCACGCTCGCGCCGCTGGACCGCGAGACGATCCTCGCCTCGCTCGCCAAGACGCGGCGCCTGTGCGTCGTGCACGAGGACACGCTCACGATGGGACTCGGCGCGGAGCTGTGCGCGCTCGCCGCCGAAGCGGACGTGCTCGACGTCCCGCCGGTGCGCGTCGCGATGCCCGACATCCCCGGCATCCCGGTCGACGACGTGCTCGAAGACGCGGTGCTCCCGAATCGCGCGACGATCCGCGACGCGCTGGTGCGGCTCGTCGGGCGCGAGCGCACGCGCTCGCTTCACGCCGCAAGCGCGCCGCGCGCGTACGATCCGGCGATCCCGCAGGCGTCCAGCATCGTCGAGGTCGCGCTGCCGGAGGAGCACACGCGGATCGCGGTCGACGCGCTCGTCGAAGCGGCGACCGCGATTCCGCGCTGCAACGCGACGTTCGCCTGGACCGGGATCGTCGAGCATACCGGCGTCGTGGTCGACCTCGACCTCGGGCCTAGCGCTCCGGCGCGCGGGCTCGGAACGATCACCCTCGTCGACTACGGCGCGGACGGCAGCGATCTGGCGATTCCGTTCGTCCGCCCGGGACAGACCGCCGCCGTGCGAATCGGCGCGGTGCGCGACGGCCGCGCGTACGTCGCCTGCGCGGTCGATCACCGCGCGGTCGACGGCGCCGACGTCGGCCGGTTCCTCGCTGCGTTCAAGACCGCGGCCGAGGGTGGCGCACCCTTCGACAAACTCAGGGTGACGGTACAAGATGCAGGTTGAGTTTCCGAAGCTGGCGGACACGCTCGTCGACGGGGTCGTATCGGCGTGGTACAAGCGCCCCGGCGATACCGTGCGCAAGGGCGAGCCGCTGTTTGCGGTCGAGACCGACAAGGTGAACACGGATGTCGAATCTCCGTACGACGGCGTGCTCGGGGAGATTTTCGTCCCCGAAGGCGAGCGCGCCGACGTCGGCCAGGTACTCGCGCGCTTCGCCGGCGAGGGCAGCGCGTTCGAAGCGAATTCTCCCGGCGAACACACCGCGGTTTCGCGCCCGATCCCTGCGGCGGCGGGATCCGGCAGTGGCCTCACCGCGATGCGCCGCCGTATCGCGGAGCGGATGACCGAAGCGCGCGCGACCATCGCGCAAGGGTCGTGCGCGCGGTTGATCGACGTCAGCGCGATCGAACGGCGCGGTGCGTCGTGGACCGCGTACTTCGTGAAAGCGTTCGCGCAGGCACTCGAGGCCGATCGCATCGGCGTTGCCGTCGAAGTGCCTGGCGGGCTCGTCGTCCCGGTGATCCCGGACGCGCGCGACGCGTCGCTGCATGACATCTCCGTGCGCATCGGCGATCTCGCCGAGCGCGCGCGCACCAACGCGCTGACCGCCGGCGACGTCGGCGGCGCGGCGGCGACGGTGACCAACGTCGGCGCCACGGGCACGCTGCTGGCGTTCCCGCTCATCGCGCCGGGTGAGCCGGCGATTCTGGCGCCGGGCGCGATCGCGGACGGCCGCTGCTGGCTCGCTTTATGCTACGACCGCGCGCACTACGACGAGTACGCGGCGGACCTGCTGCTGGCGCGCGTCGCCTCCCGGCTCGCCGCGCTCGGCGAGGTGCTCGCGCGAGACTAGCGCGTTGCGGAGACGCGCTGACAGTGGCGGCTGCGCGCGTCGGTCCAACGGTTATCGCGATAGTACCAGCGCCATTCCGCCATCCCGCCGTCCCCGGTATCGATGAGCCTCCAGCGGATCGGGACGTCGGTCCGCACGCCGGCTTTCATGTAACGAGCAGTCCCTTCGAACGTGACGTCGCCTTGTCCGGCGGCGCGTTGCGCGAGATCCCACGCAACGTAGTCGTGCGTGCCCTTTTCGACCGCGCGCCCGAGCAGCTTCCACGTCCCACCGCCCGACCGGCGCAACTCGTACTGAACGTCGTCGGCCGGGGTGTGCCACGACATGGTCATGGACGAACGCCCGGCAGCCCGCCCGGCGAGCGGCATGATCTCCCGGCGCTCGTAACCGCCGACGTCGCACTCCCAATCTCCCTGGAGCCAGCCGAAATCGATCGGCGGTGAGGAGCGAGCCGTCGTCGTGGCCGCGACGAGGACGGCGAGAACGATCGTTGCCACGCGCATCATCTTCCAGTGATCGGCAGGATCGCCGGCGTCCCAGTGGTCGCGCCGTCACGATCCGGCTTACTTCGTCGCCTCGGCGTCCTCCAACGCGGGAGCGTGGGATTGCCCTGCACCTGCGGAGGGGATCAGCAGCGCGCTGTTCGTCGTGTTCGCGATGAGCGGCTTGTCCGCAGCGCTTCCGCTCGAATCGCCCGACAACCGGTCGAGCACCCCGGGAACGAACCGTTCGGCGAAGCCCGCGATGAACGACCAGACCATCAGCTTGCCCCAGTCCGCAATCGATGCGGGCAAGCCGGCATCCAAGAACTGGCTGATCGAGATCGTCTCGCCTTTCGGCGGAGTGATCGGGACGAACGTCGGAAAGAAGCCGCCTTGCAAAAGGCCGGCGACGAACAAGAAGTAGAGTAACACGGCGAAGAAGCTGCCGATGATCGGCGCCACGACGACAATGCTGAACCAGCCGGAGCTCAGCTGCAGCTCGCGAAACAGCGGATCGCCGCCTTCGATCTTTTGCAGCCGGTGCTGGACGCTCAGGAAGCCGCCCATCTCGCCGATGAAGAAGACCACCCAGAACGTCGAAAGCTTCCCGTGGAAGTACCAGTAGACAGCGGCGCCGATGAGCGCGGCGATCAGCGTCCAGATGCCGGCTGATGTCGCGAGCCGGTTGCGTGTGCTCTCGCGGGGCGGGATGAACGTGTAGAGATAACGCAGGCGCTCGGCGAGCGTCATGAGCTCCGCTCGCAACTGGCGGATGTTCATCGTCGTGACGTCGGCCGGTACGGTCTTCGCGTACGCGGCGTAGGCTTCGGCGCCCGCGACATCGTTGTACCGGCTGCGGAACAGCAGCACTTCGGACTGCAGACGGTCGTCGTGAATCGCGAACAGGTACGCGGTTTCGAGGGTGAACACGTCCGACCACGTCATGCGGGTGGGATCCTCTTCGTACGCCTGGATCAGCGCGAGGATGGTCGGCGGCGGCGTCAGCGTCTGTCCGGCGGACGGGCCCACCGTGGCGGTATTGTCGAGCATCAGCAAATATTGCTGGCGAAGCTGCTCGAAATAGTCGTGCGCGTACTTCGGGAACAGCGCGTCGCGCCGCCGCGGTGCGGGTCGTGCTGGCTTCGGGCCGGTTTTCGTCTGCATCTTTTCACCCATCGAGTCGGTGAGCTCGGCTTCATGTGCCGGGCACGGCATCCCTTTGCTTGGGTTGCTCGCGGGACCCCGCCGGTGCGCGCCGAAACGCGGGCGACGACATGATCGGTGAGGCGCCTTCGCACATCCGCGCGCACGAAGCGGCCGAGCACGACTTCATCGTGCGCGCGCTGCGTGCCGTCGGCCTCACCGCATCCGATGCCGGCGACGTGGCGGACGTGCTGGTCGCAGCCGATCTGCGCGGCGTGGAGTCGCACGGGATCGCGCGGCTCGACACGTTCTACGTCCGCCGCATCGAGGCGGGCGTCGTCAACGCGCGCCCGTCGTACACCGCGCTGTGCGACCGCCCCACGCAGTTCGCGCTCGACGCGGGCAACGGCTTGGGACACCCGGCCGGGATCTACGCGATGCGCGCCGCGATCGCGAAGGCGCGCGAAAGCGGTCTGGCATTCGCGACGGTGCGCAACTCCAACCACTACGGCATCGCCGCGTACTACGCGATGCTGGCGCCGGAGCACGGCATGATCGGGCTGTCGATGACCAACTCCACGCACCTCGCGGTGCCGACGTTCGGGCGGCAGAAGACGCAAGGCACGAACCCCATCGCCGTCGCCATCCCGGCGAACGGGCGTCCGCCGTACGTGCTCGACATGGCGACCACGGGCGTCACCTTCGGGCGGCTCGAGGTCAGCGAGCGCAAAGAAAAACCGCTCAAGCCGGGCTGGGCCGTCGACGCCGACGGCCGCGAGACGCTCGATCCGACGACGGCGATGACGAAGGGCGCGCTGCTCCCGCTCGGCGGCTACGGCACCGAGAACGGCGGCCATAAGGGCTACGGCCTCGGCGCGCTCGTCGAGATCCTCTGCGGCGTGCTCTCCGGCGGGATGTTCGGCACGGCGCTGCGCTTGGACGAGCGCGGATTGCACGGCGGCACCGTCGGACACTTCTTCGGCGCGTTCCGCATCGACGCGCTGCGCGACGGCGACGCCTTCCAGCGCGATCTCGCGCGCGAGCTGAACGAGTTCGAGAACAGTGCGCCGGCGCCGGGTGCGGAGCGGGTGGTGACGGCGGGCGAGCCGGAGCGCGCGAACACAGAGCGCTACCGCCGCGAAGGGGTGCCGATCGATCCCAGAGTGTGGGACGGCATCGACGCGATGGCGGAGCGCCTGGGCATCGAGAAGCTGGAGCGGTTCACCGTTGGCTGACGCGGTGCGCGTCCGCGAGCACGATCTCGCCGCGTTCGTCGAGCGCGCGCTCACGACGGTGGGCGTCGATACGGCGCAGGCGCGGATCGTCGCGGACGTGCTCGTCGCGGCGGACCGGCGCGGGATCGAGTCGCACGGCGTCGCGCGGCTGCGCTGGTTCTACGTCGATCGCATCCGCAACGGCCGCATCGCCGCGAATCCGCACTACGAGACGGTGCGCGACACGCCAACGTCGCTGCTGCTCGACGCACGCAACGGGCTCGGACATCCGGCGTCGCATCACGCGATGACGCGGGCGATCGGCAAGGCGCGCGAAAGCGGCATCGCGTTCACCGCGGTGCGCAACTCCAACCACTACGGCATCGCCGGCTACTACGCGATGATGGCGCTCGAACACGACATGATCGGCATTTGCAGCACCGACTCTGCGCACTTCGCCGTGCCGACGTTCGGGCGCGACAAGATGCAAGGCACCAACCCGTTCGCGTTCGCGATCCCGGCCGGCGACGAGCCGGCGTTCGTGCTCGATTTCTCAACGACGACGGTGACGTACGGCAAGCTCGAAGTCTACGAGCGCAAGGGACTGCGGCTCAAGCCGGGCTGGGCCGTCGACGCGGCCGGTAACCCGACCGACGATCCTGCGGTGCGCCACTCGGGCTCGCTGCTGCCGCTCGGAGGCTTCGGCGTCGACAACGGCGGCCATAAGGGCTACGGGATGGGCGCGCTCGCCGAGCTGCTCACGGGCGTGCTCGCGGCGGGCTGGTTCGGCACGGCGCTCTCGATCGGCGAGAGCACGACGTCGCCGTCCGGGATCACCTCGCATTTCTTCGCCGCGATCCGGATCGACGCGCTGCGCGACGCCGCGGAGTTCAAGCGCGACATGGACCGCGAGCTGCGCGCGTTCAAGCAAAGCGCGCCGGTGCCGGGCCAGGACCGCATCTACGTCGCGGGCGAGATCGAGTACGAGAACGAGCTCGCGTTCCGCCGCGACGGCATCCCGCTGATCGCGCCCGTGATCGACGACCTCGATTCGCTCGCGGACGAGCTCGCAATCGACCGCGTCAGGCGGATCGCGCCGTAGCGGCGTCCGGCGTACGCACGTGCTCCGGTCGGAATCCGACGCCGACGACGCGCGCCGGGATTCGCCGCAGGAACGGAAACGCGCCGGCGAGGCGCAGCAGCAACGGAACCTTCGCCGGCGCGGTGCTGCGGAGCACGCCGATGATGATGCGGTTCTGGGCGAACACTTGCAGCGCTTGCGTCAGCCGCGTCGGCAGCATGCGCCGGCGCTGCACGGCGGCGAGATGGCGCACGTTCAGCGTTCCGGCGCGCAGCGGTTCGGTCAGGATGTTCGCGGTCGCGACGGCGTCCTGCACCGCGAGGTTGATGCCGACGCCGCCGATCGGCGACATCGCGTGCGCGGCGTCGCCAATGCACAGCAAGCCCGGCCGGTACCATTCGCGCAGCCGGTCGACCGTCACGGTCAGCAGCTTCACGTCGTTCCAGCTTTGCAGCGCGTCCACGCGATCGGCCAGGTCCGGCGCGACAGCGGCGACGTCGTCGCGCAGCGCCTGCAGGCCGCGCGCGCGCAGCGCGTCGTAGCCGCCCTTGGGGATCACGGACGCGCACTGCCAGTATTCGCCGCGGTCGAGCGTGACGAGGATACGGCCGGCGTCAAAACGTCCGAGCGCGGCGCCGCCCAGATCACCGGAATGTTTGGGAAGACGCATCCACAGCACGTCGATCGGCGCGCCGAGGTCGTGTACCTCGAGGCCCGCGCGCGCGCGCACGGTCGAGTGGCGTCCGTCGGCGCCGACCACGAGATCCGCGCGAATCTCGACCGGGCCGTCCGGCGTGGTCGCGCGCACGCCCGCAATGCGACCGCCTTCATCGATCAGTTCGGTGACTTCCGCCTGCATCAGCACGCGAAATCCCGGATAGCGGCGACCGTTCTCCGCGAGAAAATTCAAGAAGTCCCACTGCGGCATCAGCGCGATGAACTTGCAGTGCGTCGGGACGTGCGAGAAGTCGGCGATGGGCACCGCGGTGCCGCCCACGATGCCGATCAGCACGCCGACCTCCTGGTGCGGGCGCTTCAAGAACTCGTCGAGCAGCCCTAGCTCGAACATCAGCTCCAGCGTCGACGGGTGCACGGTGTCGCCGCGAAAGTCGCGCAGAAAGTCGGCGTGCTTCTCGAGGACCACCACGTCGACGCCGGCGCGCGCCAGGAGATACCCCAGCATCATCCCGGCCGGTCCGCCGCCGGCGATGCAGCAGCGCGCGCGTATGGTCTCCACACGGGCCGGTTCGCCGCCCGCGAGGCGCAGCGCTTCCGGCATGCGAACGTGTT
>CAWBTJ010000092.1:0-59230 GCA_963791645.1 Vulcanimicrobiota bacterium
GAAGCGGCGAGCGCGTCGTGAACGTGCCGACCACCTCGCCGGCGCCGTCGGAGACCTTCGCGTCGTTGCGGTCGCCGTACAGGTCCGCTTCGCGCTTCGCGACGATCATGAGCCCGCCACGAAGATCAGCGCGAACGCCATGAAACCGAGCAGGAACGTGCCGACGATCTCGTGCGCGACCAGCCAGGTATGCGATCGCGATGACGATCGCGAACACCGCCGAGCTGATGAACAAACGAAGGCCGGCCATCATCGCAGCGTCCTCGCGGCGACTCGGGGTGGTGCGCGTCGAAGACGGGGCGTTCGCTGCGGATCGGCGGCAGCGTGTCGAAGTTGTGCTCCGGCGGCGGCGAGGTCGTCCACCACTCCAGCGAGTTCGCAAGCCACGGGTCCGCTCCCACGGGCTCGCGTTGCGCGACTGCTCAGCGTGTTCCCGTTCGCGTACTCGCGCGGCGCACGGTCCAAGCCATGAAAATCATCGCGCTGTGCCTTTGCGTCGCGCTGTTGGGGACGACGGCTGCTCAAGCGCGGCGCGATCGAATTTTTTGCGCGAAATCCCCGGTCGAGATCGTCGCGATCGCGGACGTCGTGCGACCGTCGGACAACGGCACGCAGGCGATCCAATCAGACGCCCACGCCCTCAGAATGTTTCTGGAGCATTCCCGGCAAGGCAGCTCGGGCTCGGCCGACGACAAGGCGCGCTGGCAACGCGTCCGCGCGTTCGTGAAAAAGAAGTGTCACGGCCGAGACATCGGCCCGAACCTACCCTAGCGGTCGTCGCGCAGATACGCGTCCGAGCCGTCGAGCCAGTCTTCGCGCGGCGGCGAGAACACGTCGATGTCGATCGTGTCTTCGAGGGCGTACGCCGAGTGCGGCGTGTTCGACGGGATCACGAGCACCTCGCCCGCGTGCACGACGACCTCGCGTTCACCGTCCTCACCGAGCTTGAACTGCAGCGCGCCCGACGTGATGTACGTGATCTGCTCGTTGTGGTGCGCGTGCTTGGGCACGAGCTCGCCCTTCGCGAGGCGCACCTCGGCGATCATCATCGAGTCGCCGGTGATGAGCCGGCGTGTGATCGACCCTTTGAGCTTCTCCGCGGTCATGTCTTCCCAGCGGTAGTGGGTGGGCGCTTTGGTGTCCAGCATCGGGCCTACTTCGATGCGCGGCCGCCCCCGCCTGGCACATGAGCGACGACACGTGCCGCACGGGAAATCGAGGGACGAACGCCCACTTGACCTTTCTCGGCGAGCGACGATGCTTGCCACAGGTCCATGTTGCCCTTCAAGTATGTTTTTATTGCCTGCATGGTAACGAATCGCCGCAGCTTCGGACACGGTTTGGGCCATGCGACGATGTTGTCTTTTTGCGGATCGAAAACGATGTCGTCGTCGCTGGAGTTCGCGTCGCATGGGGCAAGCGTGTTTTGTTTGACCAAGATGCCGGTGTACTTGACGCCGTGCTGGGTGAGCTGTGCCGTCTCGCCGAGCACGATTTGAACCGCAGCCGCCGTCGAGGTTGACGTCGCAGCTACGAGCATCGCTAGAATCAAATAGCGTTTCATCAATGAATCCCCGCGGAGGCGACGAGATCGGACTCGATGAAGTCCACCGCGTCGCGAGGTATCGTGTAGACTTCGGCGTCCGGCAATACTTTTGGGTGCAGTTTCGTCGGAGCCGGCTGATACAGAGCGATGACGTCTTTGTCCGTCTGGCCCAGCAGCGTCACCGCGGTCGAATCGAGGAGCGCGGCTACCGGCAATTCCTTCACGCGCTCCGCCTTGATATGGATCCTCGAGCCGATGAGATTTCGCCCGCGCACGAGCTCCGACTGACGGTTCGCGGAGTCTTGTGCTATTGCCGCGAGCGCCGGAAATGCGGCGACGATGAAGACGATTCCGAGCGCCGCGAGAAAGCCGTGCGACGTCGCCGCGGGCAGCTTGGACTCTCGGAGGACGAGGCCGGTGCCGACGATGACCGCAACCGCGATCAGCGCCGTGACGACGACTCCGCTCCAGTGATCCCGCAGCACCTCGTATGCATCGAGCAAGATGAGGTACAGCGAACTTTCGCCCGACGACGACGACGGCATATCGAATGAGGCGAAGAATCGCTGGCGATAGACGACGCCGACAAAAATCAAGAAGATCGAAACGACGAAGGCCGCGTCTCTAGCGCTACCGAGAGCCGTCTCGACGAGAGACTTTTCCGCCCGCTGCTCTGCCATGCGAACCCCCAAAGACGGGGCTACGCCGGCTACGAAATGGAACCTTGCATAGCCTCCCGAGGCGACCTTCTTCGGCTCGCCGGAAAAAATCCCCTGGAGCGGGCTCGCCGCCCCGCCTAAACGACCCCGCGCGAGCGAAGCGCCGTCACCAGTTTGGCGGCGAGCGGCACGTGAGCCCGGCGCGTGAACACGTCGTAGCGATTTGCTTCGATTCGATCCAAGATGCCGCGGTACAACGAAAGGGCGAGCCGCACGGTGTAGCGCGATCGCGGAGCGAGCAGCGCGATCCCGGGCTCCGCTTCGCGGTACATCGAGCGCACGCGCTCGATCTGGAATTTCATGAGTGCCACGAACGGCTCGTCGACGAGTCCGCCGAGGATATGCGACTCGCCGCAGCCGAAGCGGTGCAGATCTTCGGCCGGGAGATAGATTCGGTCCATGCGAGCGTCCTCGCCGACGTCGCGGAGAATGTTCGTCATCTGCATCGCGCGTCCCAACGCGATGCCGTAGCGGCTCGCTTCCGGCGAGACGGTGCCCAGAATCGGCATGACCAGCAATCCCACGGTGGAGGCGACAAGGAAGCAGTACTCGCTGAGGGCGTCGTACGTCTCGTAGCGCCGGACCGTAACGTCCATTCTTCCACCGCGCAAGAGATCGAGCGCCGGACCGATCGAAATGCCGAACCGCTCCGCGGCGTCCGCGAACGCCATGAAGATCGGATCGCTCGCTCGGCCGTCGTACGCATCCAGGAGCTTGCGCTCCCAGGCGTCGATCGCGTCGAGCCGTTGTCGCGCCGGCGCGATCCGGTCGACGATGTCGTCGGCGGTCCGGCAGAACGCGTAGACCGCCCAGACGGCGCGGCGCTGCACCGGGCTCAGGAACAGCGAGCTCAAATGAAACGTCTTGGAATGGAAGCGCGCGATCTGTCCGCACAGGCGGTAGGCGCCGTCGAGGTCGCCGGTGCGAGGCGCGGTCGCCCGAAGAGCGCCCGGCGCGGCGCCCGCGTCGAACTCAGGCGCGAGCACGCGACGCCTCCACGACCGCGTCGACCGCGAGCTTCGCGCTGCGCACCGCGCCCTCGATGCTCGCCGGAAACTTCGTATCGACGTAGCAGCCCGCGAGGAAAAGATTGCGCACGGGCGTACGCGATCCGGGCCGCATGCGCTCAGCGCCGGGGCTCGCGCGATACACGCTCTTCGGAACGCGCACCAGCTTCGCTTTGACGAGATTTTGGCGCGTCGCGAGCGGGTAGAGTTTGTCGAGATCGCGCATCACGGCTTCGATCACGGTCTCGTCGTCTTGTTTGATGAGCTCGTCCGCGGGCGCGACGCACGCCTCGATGAACGATTTCCCGGACCATTCGTAGCCCGGCGAGCCTTGCCCGAGGTCGGCGTGCACGCCCAGCAGCGTTCCGGGCGAGAACATCAGGTTGGTGTAGCGCGAGATCGGCCGGTCGAACCATAGGTGCGCGTTGATCACCGGCGAGCTCTGCAGCTTGCCGACGCCGTGGATCAGCGGATCGCGCAGCATCTCCTCGGGCAAAATCTTCTTCGCGTCGTGCACCGGCGTCGCGAGGATCACGTTGCTCGGCTTCGAACGTGCGGCCGTCGCGCGTGCGCACGCCGGTGCAGCGGTCGCCCGCGAACAGCAGCTCCCCCACGGCGGCGTTCGTCTCGATGTGCGTGCCGCGCTTGCGCACGTGCTCCGCGAGCGGTTCGACGAAGCGCGGCCCCGGCGGCCCATCGAGGAATCCGGCGCGGCTCGCGTCGCGCGTCGATGCGAAGTAGGCCATCACGCGCAGCATCGCTTCCGCCGAGATTTTCTCGACCGGCGTGAAGTTCAGCGCCAGCGCCATCGGCGCGAAGAACGTCGCGAGCATGTGCTCCGACATGCCGCGCTTGCGGTGCCACTGCGCGTACGTGATCTCGTCCTGCGCGTCGGCGTAACCGTGGTCGCGCAGCAGCACGGGCAGCGTCCCCTTCGCGAACAGCAGCTTTTCCCAGTGGTTGAACACGTAGCGCGCGTTGAGCACCGCGCCGATGCCGTTGAACGGCGAGGGCGCGTCGACGAACCGGAACTCCTCGAAGACCGGCACGCCGTTCCAGCGCGGCGAGAAGTTCGGCGGCATCGCCCAGGTCAGCGTGTGCGGCTGCCACAGAACATGGTGCGCGATCCCGACCTCGCGGAGCAGCGCGTGCAGCGCATGGTAGCCGCCGAAGAAGGCGTGCAAGCCCGTCTCGAGGATGTCGCCGTCGCGGTCGCGCCACGACGAGAGCTTCCCGCCCAGGATCGGGCGCTTCTCGAGCACGGTCGCGCTGCGGCCGGCATCGGCCAGGTACTGGGCGGCGGCGAGCCCCGCGGGTCCGCCCCCGACGATCAGCGTGTCAACCATTGCCCTCTCAGACGCTCGAACCGGTCCCCGTGTCCCGGGTGACCTTGAGCGGGGTCTCGAACTCTGTCAGGTCCCCGTCTCGCCCACTTGCGCCCGCGAAGGTTGTAGCCCCGCCTCATGTCCGCCCAAATCGACATCAGCCCCACCACCAACATCAGCGAGCTCGTCGGCGAGCTTCCGATCGCCGAGGAAGTCCTGACCGAGTTCGGCCTGCACTGCGCGGGCTGCGGGGTCAACAAGTACGAGACGATCGAGCAGGGCGCCAAGGCCCACGGCCTGCGGCCCGAGCCGATCGTCGCGGCGCTCGTCCAGGCCCGGCTCTCGGGTCGCGTGCCGACGATCATGAACGAGGACAAGCAGCCGGCGCGCCGGGCCCCGGGCGCTTTCGCGCGGCGGGCTCGGTTCACGTACGTCGTGCCGATCATGTCGGGCAAGGGCGGGGTCGGCAAGTCGCTGACCACGGCGCTGCTAGCCGTCGGCCTGCGCCGCGCGCACAAGAAGGTCGGCATCCTCGACGCCGACATCACCGGCCCGTCGATCCCGCGCCTCTTCGGCCTGACGCAGCCGCTCGGGCTGGAATCGGATCCGTCGACGCCGCCCGGCCAGCAGCCGAAGCCGCTGATGGTGCCGGCGATGTCGCGCTCGGCGATCGAGATCGTCAGCTCGAACCTGCTCACCGACAAGGAAGACACCGCGATGATTTGGCGCGGCCCGATCCTCTCGGGCGTGATCCGCCAATTCTACGAGCAGGCGCTGTGGTCGGACCTCGACTACCTGCTGATCGACTTGCCGCCGGGCACGTCCGACGCGCCGCTGACGGTGCTGCAATCACTGGCGGTCGACGGCATCGTGCTGGTGACGATGCCGCAGCGCCTCGCGACGATGATCGTGCGCAAAGCAGCGAACCTCGTGCACCAGCTCGGCAAACCGATCGTCGGCGTTGTGGAGAACATGTCGTACTTCGTCGCACCGGACACGGGCAAACGCTACGACGTGTTCGGGCCGTCTTATGCCGATCAGGTGGCGGAGCTGGCCGGCGCGCCGGTATTCGCGCGCTTGCCGATCGATCCGAAGCTCGTCGCACTGGCCGACAACGGCCGCGTGGAAGAGATCGACGACCCGGTCATCGACGTGCTGGCGTCGCAGCTCGAAGCCGCAATGGCGAAGCGCCCGCCGAAACCGCCGGACACGATCTCGCTGATCTAGAGAGAGCGAAGCGCTCGCCGGATTTCCGCCGATCACACTGCGAGGCGGCCACATTGCGACGATACATCGCCCTCGCCCGCGTCTATCCGGCCTGCCTCGTGTCGATCGCACTCGCGCTTCCGGTTGTCGCAATCTACGGCACCCTCGCCTGGGACAAATCGTCGCCGCGACCATCGTCACCATCCCGCACGTCCCCGCAGGGTTTGCAGTACTCGCTCTCGCCGCTGCCGTTCTGGGCCGCGCTCATCGCTAGCGTCCGTGCAGCGCGGCGAGAACCATTGCGGGGCGAAACGGCGCGGTGCGCACGCGCGCTCCCGTCGCATCGAAGATCGCGTTCGCGATCGCGGCCGCGGTCGGGCGCGACGACGGTTCGCCCGCACCGTACGGCGGCAGATCCGGGCGATCGAGGAGCACCACGTCGACGCGCGCGGGAAGATCGGTCGTTCGCACGACGGGATACGACGCCCAGTCCCGTGACGTGACCGCCCCACCGTCGAACGTCACCATCTCGTACAGCGAGCGGCTCATCGACTGCATCAGGTTCGCTTCGATGGTGCCGCGCAGCGAGCGTGGGTTCACGATCATCCCGCAATCGTGCGCGCAAACGAGTCGCGTCACAACCACCGCGCCGCTCGCGACGTCGACCGTCACATCGGCGATCGTTGCGACCATCGTGTCGCCGCGGCTCGCGAAGGCCACGCCTCGGCCGTGCGCTTTGCCGGTCCGTACGGCGCTGCGCGCGGCGACACCGGCTTGCCATCCGGCCGTGTCGGACGCAGCGCGAAGTACCGCGATCGCTCGCTCGTTGCGAAGGTGCGCGATGCGGAACGCAACGGGATCGGCGCCGGCGCGCGCAGCCAGTTCGTCGACGAACGACTCAATCATGAACGTCGTTCCGGGGCCTTCGGGGTCGCGCAGATGCGTCGTCCGCAACGGCGACACGACGGGCGCGAGCGGCGCCACCAGCTCCGCGACCGCGCGCAGCGCCGGGATCGCGTACGACGCCGAGTTCTTGCCATACACCGCATACTCGGTTCGGGGCTTGTCGTTGGCGTGACCGGTCAGCTGGCCGGCCAGAAAGTTTCCCGCGCTGTCGGGGCGCGACGAGATCTCGCCGCCGTTGAACGCGCGCAGCGTGACGTCCAGCGACGCGATGGCGCCGTCGCGCACAGCGCCGCGCAAGCGCCCGACGATCGCCGGCGCTTTGGGACCCCATTCCGTCATGTCACGGCGCATCCATTGGACGCGCACCGGCTTGCCGACAGCGCGTGAAATCAGCGCCGCATCGGCCGCGACGTCGTCGAAGCCCGCCCGCCCGTACGAGCCGGCGTCCTCGACGAAGACGACCCGCACGCCCGACGCCGCGACGCCCAGCAACTGCGCGATCCCGTCGCGCAATGAGTGCGGCTTCTGCGTGCCGCACCAGACCGTCACGGAACGTGCGCGCACGTCGGCGAGCGCGCAGCCCGGATCCATGGTCGCATGGGCTTGAAACGGCCACGCATAGGTCGCTTCGACCGCCGACGCACCCTGCGCCGCCGCCGTGTCGCCATGCTCTACGAGCTTGTCGCGCGACGACACGGGCATAGCCCACATCGCCGCCGCCAGCTCGGAAGGCGCCGGGAACCGCGTGGACGCCTCACTCCACGTCACGCGCAGGCTACGCGCGCCCGCGATCGCGTCCCATTCGCGCGAGGCCTTCACCGCGATCAGATCGCCGACGCGAACCGCACGCGCGTCCCCGTGCGCACGCAGCGGCGCGTCGTCGACATGCAGCGGACGCGCGCCCGCTGCGGGCGGTCGCACCACGCGGGCGTGCACCATGCCGGGCAGCTTCACGTCGACGACGTAGCGGAACGTCCCGAAGACTTTCGCCGCGACATCGAGCCGCGCGATCGGCTTCCCGACGACGCGATACGCTGCGCGGTCCTTCACCTTCGCGGTCGATGTAACGTCGAGCACGTTACCGTCGCCGGTGACCGTCAGCGGCGGCGCCGCCGCCAGCGCGTCGACGAGCGTCGCGTAGGCGACAAAGCGCGTCGCGTCGCCGCGGACGCGGACGATCCCGTCGACGACGTCGAGCGAGTCCGCCGATGCGCCGAGCCGCCGCGCCGCCGCGTCCACCAGAACGCGCCGCGCCGCCGCCGCGGCGTTGCGCATCGGGCGCGCCCCGAGCGCCGTGGACGTGCTGCCGCCGACGCCGCCTTGATCGGGTGTGGTCGCGGTGTCACCGGTCGTGAAACGCAGCCGCTCGATCGGCACGTCCAACTCGTCGGCAACGATCTGGGCAAGTCCCGTGATGACCCCCATTCCGATTTCGACTTTGCCGGTGAACACATCGACGAGTCCGTCCGCGCGAACCTGAAGCCACGTCGTCAAACGCTCGAGCGGGAGCCCGTTCTCGGGCTCGGCGCCTGCCGCGACGACGCGGAATCCGCCCCGCGTTCCGACGACTGCCAAGACCGCGCCGGTGGCTGCGAGGAATCCTCGGCGCGAGCTCATGCGCCGCCGCCTGCTCGCTCGATGGCACGCATCATTGCGAGCTGCGCGCCGCAACGGCAGATCAGACCCGCGCACGCCGCGCGGATGCGTTCGGGCGCGGCGTTACGCTCGCGATCGACGAGCGCTGCCCCCGTCATGATCCAGCCGTTGACGCAGTAACCGCACTGCATCGCCTGCTCCTCGACGAACGCGCGCTGAACCGGATGAGGATGATCCGGCGTGCCGAGGCCGTTCAGCGTCGTCACGGATTTGCCGGCGGCCGCCGCGAGCGGTAGCACGCACGACCGCACGGGCACGCCGTCGAGATGCACGGTGCACGCTCCGCACTGGGCGAGGCCGCAGCCAAAACGCGGGTTCACCTCCCCGAGCTCGTCTCGGAGTACGTACAGGAGCGGGGTTGCAGGGTCGGCCGTCACGGCGCGCGTCCGACCGTTCACGGCGAGGCGCGTTTTCACAGGATTCTCCGGCATGAGGCCCTCTGGAGCAGGGTTCGAAAACGTTTTCCGCATATTCATTGCATCGAAAGAAGACTCTTCCCCGCTGTAGGACGATGCGTCTCCCCGGACGGCGTTGTCAGGAGAAATCTATGAACGCACTCCGATCGGTCAGAGACCGCGCCGGCGCCGCACTGCTCATGAGTGCGGCGATGTTCGCATGCATTGTCGCCGCAGCTTCGCCCGCGCGAGCCGACGAGCTGCCCGGGCTCAACGGGGCTCCGGCGCCCGTCGTCGACGGCACCCCGATCCTTGCGCCCGCCGACCAGGCATCGCCCAAACCAAGCGCGGCCCCGAGCCCGAACTCGGCGCCGCCCGTGTCACCGCCGGTCAACACCGACGCGGCCCCGGCCCCGCCGGGGCGCGGAACCGGTGCCAATCGCGGCACGGGCGCCCGGCCGAGCCGCCGGTTCGAGCATTGGGAAGTGGCGCCGACGGTCCAGTTCACGTTTTCGACGGGCAGCGACATCGTGCCGCGCGGCAGGGGCCAGAATTCCACCGGCAGCCCGGCGGGCAATACGGAGCCGCTCGACGTCATCCGGCTTACGGGCGACATTCGCTACCGCTTCAACACCCAATACGGCCTCTATTTCCAGCGGATCGAACACACCGGCGCGACCGGTCGCGTCAGACCGATCACTCCGACAAAGGCCAATCCGTTGGGCGGAACATACGGCGGACAAAGCGAGGACTATGAAGAGCGGTTCCTTCTCACGGACCAGTTCAACCCGTTTCTCACCGCGCGCGCAGGTTACGCGATCCGCACGCGGACGTGCTGCCCAGCTGCGGGCGCGATCGGCAACAAGGCACCGCGTATCCACACCGGCTTCTTCTCGGACATCTCGTGGCGCTTCGGTCCGACCACGATCGGCGGCAAGCCGCTCACGACGTCCTTCCGCTGGGAAGAATATCGCCACCGCACCACGATCCCGGTGCCGGCCAACGATCAAGGTGTGAAGCCGACGTTCGCGTTCACGCTCTACTCGAACTTCTATTTCTATCATCAGACGAAGCTCGTGCCATACTACGGGATCGAGTACTTTTCGACGTACTTCAGCTACGCGCCCCAGATGAGCGAAACGTACCGCAAGGTGTACGGCGTCTCGTACCGCGCGACACGCGACCTGACATGGCGCACGTATGTGAAGAACGATCAGAGCGGCGGCGTCCTCGCTTCGTCGGGGGACTCCGCCCATAAATCGACGCTGTTCCTGGAGGGTACGTATCGGCTGCACTTCTAGGCCGGCGAATAACGACACGATGTGGTCGGCGTGCGCTGGTGCGCCGCTCTCGTGCCTTTGGAACCGAGCGATTGAAGAAACAGCGGAAGTACATACCGGGGGCGTATGAGGAACACCGCGTCATGACCAGCAGCAGGGCCGCAACGCTCGCCGACGAGCTCGAAGCGGCGATCGTCGCCGGGAGCATCTCCAGCGGCGATCGCCTCGGGACCAAGGACGATCTGCGCCGGCGCTACGACGTCGCGTACGGGACACTCAACGAGACACTGCGAATTCTGCAGCAGCGCGGATACGTTACATCGCGCACAGGTCCCGGCGGCGGACTTTTTGCGACCGCCCCGACGTCGAGCGACCGCCTTCGCCATCTGCTGTCGGCCTTTCCCGAAAGTGGTACGCTCAAAGACTGCGCCGAGGTCCGCCACGCGCTCGAGGAGGCGGTCACCATTGATGCGACTCGCGCGCGCACGCGCGCGGACGTGGCCGAACTGCGCCGAATCCTCAAGAGCATGGCTGCGCGCACCGAAGATCCCAACGGGTACCTGCACGAGAACTGGCGGCTCCATCGGCGGATCGCGGATTGCTGCACCAACCGCGTCCTGGCGAACCTCTACATTACGCTGCTCGACGCGAACGAGCCGCAGCCAGGCGTGCTCCTGCCGGACCGGTACCGCTCGGCGGACGCGCGCGAGAACTTGATCGCGCACACGGACCTGGTCGACGCGATCGCTTCGGGTTCGTCCGACCGCGCGCGACGGGCGGTCGCGGCGCACGAGGCGTTCTTCGCGCCGGTGAACGACAAGCCGCTGCAGCCGGAGCGCTCGCCCTCCCAGCGTACCGACGGCCGCACGCGCGTCAAGCGCGGCTGAGCGTTCCGTCTCGCAGGAACGACGCGAGCCCGGCACGCGCGAGCTCGGCATCCCGCCCCTGCGTCTTCCCCGTCACGCCGATCGCGGCGACGGTCGCACCGTCCGCACTGCACACGACGATTCCGCCGGGCAGCGCCGTCAGCATCGGATCGCCGTAGTACGCGATCTGAAGACGCCGCTCCACGATCTCCTCGTGAAATGCGTCCGTGTCGCGATCCATGATCGCGGCGCTGTACGCCTTGCGCAGCGACGCGCGCATCCATCGCGGCCGCGCACCGTCCATCCGGCGCGCGGCGACCAGGTCGCCGTGCGCGTCCACGACCGCAGCGGCGACGACGAACCCCGCCGCCTGCGCGGCCGCGACGACGGCGTCGAGCGCCTCGAGCGCAGCGTGCTCGAGCCCGTGCGTCACGTCGCCGCGAACAGCTCGGACGCCGGGAACGTCTTCTTGATCGACTTGTATTTCGCGGCCGCGTCGATCAGCGGCTGGATCAGCGCAGCATCGAGCCGATCCGCAAAGATGGTCCGGCGCATCCCGCTGCCGACGTGGATCTTCGTGTACTTCTCGAGGATGCTCGCCGACTCGGTGCGATGCCCATTCGCCCAGCGGCCAGCTTCGATGATCGACGCGACAAAACGTTTCACAGCGTCGGGATGCGCCTTGGCCCATTCTCGCGTCGTGAACCACGCGCCGATCAGGAATTGCTTTCCGATCGAATCGTAGGGCGCACCAATGATCCGCACGCCGCCGCTCGCGACGACGGCGCTCAGCTCAGGCTCGGCGATGACGGCGGCGTCGATGCGCCCCGCCTGCAGCGCGGCGCCCATCAGCGGAAACGGCATCTCCATGAAGCGGACCTTGTCAGGATCGCCGCCACCCTGTTCCACCCACCCGTCGGCGCCGATCTGCGTGATGTTGCGCAGCCCGTTGACCGCGACCGTCTTGTTCTCGAGGTCCTTGCCGGTCTTGATCGTCGAGCTCTTCGCGACGACGAGGTTGGTCGTCGGCGCGGCTTCGGAGTACAGCCCGGCGGGAGCGATCGCGATGAACGGGATGCCGCGCTCGTGAGCGGTTGCGAGCGACACGAGGTTCGCCTGCGCGATGTCCAGCGAGCCCGACGCGACGGCGGCCGCGATCGCCGCGCCCCCGTCCATCAGTCGGGCGTCGACGTCGAGGCCGGCCTTCTTGAAAAACCCTTCGTCTTTCCCGTAGAAAACTTGCGCACCGAGCTCGATGGGCGTCGTCGCGACGCGGAGCACCGGCAGCGCCTGGGCGCGAGCAGCGCGCGGCGCAACGAGTGCCCCGCCCAAAAGCGCGATCGCGGAAAGGCGTTTCATTCGATCCCTTCGAACGCGTTGCTGCGCTGAGCGCTCTCCTCGTGATACCGCCAGTGTTTCGCGGTGATCACCGGGGTCCACGTCTCACGCCTCACGAACGCCAGCTCCTCGCCGCGCAGGACGCGGGGCTCGCCGAGCATCGAGGCCATGTACTGGATTCTCGCGTTGTCGTCCGCGCACACGTAGCGGCACAATGCTTCCTCCACGTTCGCGCCGACGATGACGGCGCCGTGGCCGCGCAGGACCACCGCCGGACCGTCGCCGAGCAATGCGGCGACGGCAGCGCCGCGTTCCTCGGTGTTGATGAGGTTCGCATCGTCGAACACAGGGACAGCCTCGGGCAAGAACGAGCCCACGCCCGTGACGGGCAGCAGCGGCCGGCCCGCGACCGAGAGCGTCACGATGTGGTCGGGATGGGCGTGCACGATCGCGCCGACGTCGGGCCGCAGGTTCATGATCGCGCGATGGATGTGGAACTCGCTCGGCGGCCCGTCGCCGTCGCCGATTCGCGACCCCGTCGCGAGATCGACGGGAACGACGTCGCGGTAGCGCAGCGTCGAACGGCTCGCGTCACGTGAGTTGATCCACATCGTTCCCGGTGCATCGGCGTCGCGGGCGCTCACGTGCCCGTTCATGTCCATCAGCTCGAGCGACGTAAGGATACGCACCGCTCGCGCGACCAGACGCGAGTAGTCGACTGCCGGGCCGGCCGGCGCAATGACGTTCATCAGAATTTTGCCACCAATTCATGTTTGAGAGCCTCGCGCCAATCCGGTGCGGGCGGGATGACCAGGTCGACGGCGCGGACGTGACTGTACGTCGCCGGGTCCGAGCCTCGAATCGGCTTCCCAGCGTCGAGATCGTTCATCGCTTCGAAGAGCAGCTGTCGCATCACGATGATCGCCCGATCGCTCGTCCCGAGATGCTCTTTGGAGCGGTCGACGATCGGTCCCATCCCCTCCTGCAGCGCCATGTCTTGCGTGTTGACGCCGGTGATGCCGGTAAACGTGGTCGTCTTCTGCAGCGTGCGGTCGATCAGGTAGTCGTTTCTCAGGTTGCGCTTGAGCCGAAACGTTCCGGGGATCGTGTTCTTCTCGCCGCGCCCGTATTGGTTCTCGTGCTCGAGTGCATACTCGCGCGTGACCGGAATGTCGGGCGTGTACGAGTACATCCAGTTGTAGACCCAGCACGTGGTGTCGTCAATGGGCACCCAGATGTGGCCGTTGATCGTGGGGTGCTCGTCGACCTGACCGCCTTTGCGCGACGTCACGCGCCCGCGCATCTGCTGCGCCGGCATCACGTAGTGATAGGCGCGCACGTAGCTTTGGTCACCGAGCCGCCGGATGCCGGCGTACGTGTAGCCGTACGCGGTCCGGTACGACTTCGAGCTTCGGCGCCGTGTCCTGGCTGCGCAGGTAGCTCTTGTCGTGAATGTCGAGGTTGTGCGCGAACGAGCTGTGCGATGTGTCGAGCCCGCCCTCGAGCGCCTGCAGCCAGTTGCATTCCTCGAACGTCTTCGAGACGTAGCGATGCGTCGCGGGCGCGCGCGTCAACTCGTAATCCGGCACCGGCGGGCGCTGGTCAGGCGGACCCATGTAGGTCCAGATCAAGCCGCCGCCTTCCCAGGTCGGATACGATCCGATCGTGACCTTCGTCTTGAACAGCGAGTCGGGCGGTTCGGACGGCATGTCGACGCACCGGCCGTCGCGGTCGAACTTCCAGCCGTGGTACACGCAGCGCAGCCCGCACTCTTCGTTGCGCGCCGAAGAACATCGGCGCGCGGCGGTGCGGGCAGAACGCGTCGACGAGGCCGACTTTGCCGTCGGTGTCGCGGAACGCGATCAAGTTCTCGCCGAGCAGCCGGACGCGGACGGGGGGCCCATCGGGCTCGGCAAGCTCGTTCGGAGAGCGCGCAGGGAATCCAGTAGCGCCGCTGCAGGCGCCCCATCGGCGTCCCGGGCCCGACGCGCGTGATCCGTTCGTTGTCTTCCGGCTTCAACATAATTGGCTATAGTGAATTGGCGGTCCAGCCGCCGGTGCCTTCACCGCGCGGCCAGCAGCAGCTCCTTGGCGTCGAACGGCTTGGCAATCAGCTTCACGCGCGCGACGGCATCGATGAGCGGCTGGATGGCCTTCGCGTCCAAACTCGTCGCGCTGGTGACACGGCGCATCTTGCGCATGGTCGCAACCGCGACGCCGCTGAATTTGGACATGGCCTCGTCGGTCACGGCCCGGTGCGCGTTGCTGTACGCCGCCGCTTCGCGGATCGTCTTGGCGAACTGATCCACAACCGAGCGGTTTTTCTCTGCATAGTCGGCCATCGTGAACCAGGCGGTGTACAGGAACTCCGGTGCGATGGCATCGCACGGCGCGCACAGCGCCTTCACCTTGCCGTCGGCGAGCGCCGCCTGGAGCTCGGGCTCGATGCAGCAGCCCGCGTCGATACGCCCGCCCTCCAACGCGGGGGCGATTGCGCTGATCGGCATCTCGATCAGCTTCACCGTCGAGGAGTCACCGCCGTGCTTGTCGATCCACTGCTTCGTCGCGATCCAGTACAAATCACCGAGCGACGACACCGCGATGGTTTTGCCGTTGAGGTCGGCGCCCGTCTTGAACGATGAGTCGCCGCGCACGAGCAGTGCGATCACCGGATTGCTCGCTTCGTAGAGCCCGCCTGCGGCGACGAGCACGAACGGGATGCCCTTCGCGTGCGCGATGATCATCGCCGGCAGGCTGGATTTTCCGAATTGGTAGCTGCCGCCGGAGACGGCGGCGGCGACGGCGGAGCCGCTGCGCTGCGATTGCACGTCCACGTCGAGTCCGTTTTTCTTGAACAAGCCGCTCTGCTGCGCCCACACGGCCGGCGCGATGGAGTCCTCCGGAACGCCGCCGGCCTTGACACTGGTCACGCCCTCGGCAAGCGCGGCCGCCGGCGCGACAAGAACGGCGGCGCCCAGCGCGAGCGCCTCGCGGCGCGACAATCGGCTCATGCCGGGCAATTCCTTATCGCTATAGCGAATTCTTTCAAACCGGCAGGGCGTCGGTGAACGCTGCATGCAAGAAGCGATGATGGCGGTGGCTGAGCGGCGTTTGCGGGTCGGTGTCGCGGGACTGGGACGCGCCGCGGCGTCGATGCTGCCGAGTTTGGTCGCGCACCCGCAGGTCAGCGTCGTTGCGGCCGCCGATCCGAACCCGCGGGCATGCGAGCGGTTTGCCGCCGATTTCGGCGGCCGCACGTACGCGGACGCCGACGCGCTCGCGCACGATCCCGGCGTCGACGCGATCTACGTCGCCACGCCGCATCAGCGTCACGCGCCCGACGTAGTCGCCGCCGTCGCGCAGCGCAAGCACGTGTTGGTCGAAAAGCCGATGGCGCTGAGCGTCGACGAATGCGACGCGATGACGCGCGCGGCGGCCGCGGCCGGCGTCGCACTCGTCGTCGGGCCCACGCACGCGTTCGATCCCGTCGTTCGCGCGATGCGCGCGGTCGTCGCCGGGGGCGAGCTCGGCGCCTTGCGCACGATCGTGAACCTGGTCTACGGCGATTTCTTGTACCGCCCGCGCCGTCCCGAAGAGCTCGATAGCGCGCTCGGCGGCGGCATCATGTACAATCAGGTCCCGCATCAGATCGAGCTCGCGCGAGCGCTCGACGGCGGACCGTTGCGCAGCGTGCACGCAATCTCGGGCGCGTGGGATCCCGCGCGTGCCACGGAGGGTGCCATGACGGCGCTGCTCGACTTCGCGTCCGGCACCGCTGCTTCGCTCACGTACAGCGGGTACGACGGGTTCGACTCCGACGAGCTAGCGTTCTGGATCGCGGAGTCGGGCGCGGAGAAGTCGCCGGCGCACGGGCGCGCGCGCCGCGCCTTGCGCGCTCGCAGCAGCGATGACGAGGCCCGGCTCAAGGCCGAAAGCGGCTTCGCCGGACAGGGCGTGCGGTTCGTCGACGCGCCCGTGCACCAGCCGCACTTCGGGTTTCTGCTGGCGAGCTGCGAACGCGGCGACCTGCGCCCTTCGGCCGACGGCGTGCTCGTGTACGACGCCGGGGGCATGCGCGAGATCGACGTTCCGCGCGGGCGCGCGTTTCCCGACAAGGACGGCGCGATTGACGAGCTGTACGACGCGGTCGTCCACGGCGTCCAGCCGTTGCACGACGGCCGCTGGGGCGCCACGACCGTCGCAGCCGCGCTCGCGATCATAGCGTCGGCGCGCGAACGCCGCGAGATCGTGCTGGAGCCGGTTCATGCCCGCTGACGTCCACGTGTCGCTGGCGAAACTGCTTGACGAGTTGCGCCCGCTGATCGTCGTGTCGCGCGCGCGAGGCGAACACCCGCGCTACATCGCGCTGGGACAATCCGCGTACGACGCGGTCGAAGCGGTGAAAGGCGCCGACCGCAAACGCGGCATGCCGATGATCGTGCTCGGTTTGGAGATCGTCCGCGCCGGCGAAGCCGGCGCTGCGCCCCGCGTGTTTTGATGCCCACCCGACGAGGAACGCCCATCGATGCTCACCCGTGAAGAGAACCGGCTTCTGACCCAGGTCGGCGCCGGCACGCCGCAGGGCGACGTGCTCCGCCGCTACTGGCTTCCGGCGCTGCTGTGCGAGGAAGTCGCGGTGCCCGACGGGACACCGGTCCCCGTGCGGCTGCTCGGCGAAGATCTCGTCGCGTTTCGCGATACGCGCGGCCGGGTCGGCTTGGTCGGCGAACGCTGCCCGCACCGCCTCGCATCGCTGGTGATCGCGCGCAACGAAGACTGCGGGCTCACCTGCCTGTATCACGGGTGGAAGTTCGACGTCGACGGGAACTGCGTCGACATGCCGACCGAACCGGAAGGCTACGGTTTCAAACACCGCGTGCGCATCGCGTCGTATCCCACGCGCGAAGCGGGCGGCATCGTCTGGACGTGCCTCGCGCCCGCCGGCGAGGAACCGACGTTTCCCGCGTTCGGATGGACCGCGCTGCCGGCTGGGCAGCGCGGCATCGTCAAGATTGGAATCCGCGCGAACTACCTGCAGAGCATCGAGGGCGCGATCGACTCGGCGCACTCGTGGTTTTTGCACCGCGGCAGCTCCCGGGATTGGCAAAAGCGCTTCGACGTGTCGACGGATCAATCGCCGAAGCTCGAAGCCGAAGACACGGCGTACGGTTTTCGCTACGCTGCGATTCGCAGGCCCACACAGCGTCCCGACGAGGAGAAGTACGTGCGCGTAACGCTGTTCGCCGCGCCGTCGACAGCCTTCATCCCGCCGCCGCTCGACGCCGGCCTTCCCGCGCACACGCAGATCTTCGTTCCGGTCGATGACGAGCGCACGATGCTCTACGACGTGTTTCATAGCCAGAACGGCACGCCGGTCGACCAGTCGGAATTGCGCCGGAGCCTGCACGCGCAGCCTGACGTCGACCTCGACGCCGATTGGTACCGTTTCGCCACCGCACAGAACCGCTGGAGGCAAGACCGCGCGGCGATGAAGGCCGGGAGCTGGACCGGGATCGAGGGCTTTCAAAACCAAGACATCGCGGCGCAAGAATCGATGGGACCGGTCGTCGACCGCAGTCAAGAACACTTGGGCACGTCGGACGTGGCGATCATTCGGATGCGGCGCCGTCAGCTCGACAACGTGCGCCGCTTTGCGGCCGGCGAAACGCTGATCGGCCACGATCCGGCCATCGCGTTCGCGGCGATGGCGAGCGAGCAGCGGGTGATCCCGATCGACACCCCATGGCAATCCGTCGGCGCGCACGCCGGCGAGTACGCGGCGTTCGCATGACCGCCGAACAGCCGTCCGGCGCGCTGCGCGACGACCTGGTCACCGCCAACCGCATTCTGTTTCATTTCGGGATCGTCGACGGCTACGGGCACATCAGCGCACGCAACGACGCCGACCCCTCCACGTTCGTCATGGCGCGGTACGTGGCACCCGGCCTGGTCACGAACGACGATCTGCGGCTCTTTTCGCTCGACAGCATCGCGCTGCGCGACGGCGAGCGGCACTACAGCGAGCGGTTCATCCACGGCGAGATCTACAAGGCGCGCGCCGACGTGATGTCGGTCATCCACTGCCACGCCGCGCCGTTGATCCCGTTCGGCGTCACGAACACGCCGCTGCGGCCGGTCTACCACATGAGCGCGTTCTTGGGGGCGGGCGTGCCCGTCTTCGAGATTCGCGAGGCGGCCGGCATGACCGACATGCTGATTCGCACCCCGGAGCTCGGCGCGGCGCTCGCGCGCACGCTGGGCGACCGTCCGATGGCGCTGATGCGCGGTCACGGCGCGACGTTCGTGGGCGATTCGATCAAACAGGTGGTGTACCGGGCGATCTACGGTGCGCAGAACGCCGTGTCGCAGATGGAGGCGCTGCGCCTCGGCGAGGTGACCTATCTCGAGCCGGAAGAGGCCGCGCTGATGCAGAGGCATTCGCACGGCACGCTCAACCGGCCCTGGGAGATCTGGAAGCAGCAGGCGTTGGCGGGAAGCCCCTAGTTCTTCGTCACCGTGTCTTTCCACGGCAGCACCGAGACGTGGATCACGTCCGGCGCGCCCGTGCCGCCGACGGACTTGATCGCGTAGTCCACTTCGTTCAACCCGAACGTGTGCGTGGTGACGAGCTCGAGCGGAAAGCGATGCGATGCCAACTGCTCGAGCGCAAACTCGACGGCCCGGTAACTGTGGCCACGCGCGCTCTTGATCGTGACGTACTTCAGCGTGACGCGTTCGAGCGGAAAGTTCGGGTACATCGGGTTCTCGTTGCCCTGAACCACCAGCGTGCCCGCCTTGCGTTTGAGCGCCTCGATCCCGAGCTCCATCGCTTTGGTACCCGCGCCGGACGTGCAGTCGATCGAGAAATCGACACCCTTGCGGCTCGTGATCTCCATGATGCGCTCGAGCGGATCTTCTTTGAGCACGTCGATCGCGTAATCCGCGCCGAGCTGCTTGGCGACATCGAGACGCTTCTGGTCCTTGGTCGTGCCGGTGATCACGATGAGATCGGCGCCGGCCTGCTTGGCTGCGACCACCTGGGAGAGACCCTGCTGTCCCGGACCTTGGATGAGCACCTTCGCGCCGTAGCCGATGTTCGCGTCGAACAGCGACCACTGGATGCCGTTCGCCAGCGGTGTGCCGATGCCGGCGAGCTCGGCCGTGACGCCGTCCGGCACCTTGTGGATGACCGCGTTCCACGGCAGGTACAGATAATGCCCAAAACCGCCCCACAGAAACGGCGCCGTGTCGGCCGACGTGTAGCCGTATCGGATCGCGTTGGGGTTGTGGTGCCAGTCGGTCGCCTCACAATGACGATACTCGCCGAGGTGACACCACTCGCACTTCATGCACGGAAGATAGTGCTCGAGGAACACGAGGTCGCCTTCCTTGACGCCTTTGCGTTCCATGAATGTGCGACCGGCTTTCGCGATCACGCCGACGTTCTCGTGACCCATGATCACCGAGTGACCGGGCAGCGGTTTGCCGTACATCTTGACGT
Organism: Vulcanimicrobiota bacterium; assembly: GCA_963791645.1. Lineage (GTDB taxonomy): Bacteria > Vulcanimicrobiota > Vulcanimicrobiia > Vulcanimicrobiales > Vulcanimicrobiaceae > Vulcanimicrobium. Next base: position 19,746 of record CAWBTJ010000092.1, read on the forward strand.
CGCTGCCGCAGATGCCCGCGACCTCGACTTTCAGCAGCGCACCGTCAGCGGGGATGTCGGGCATCGGGTATTCGCGGATCTCGGTTTTGCCCGGAGCGGTCTTGACCGCCGCGAGCGTCGTGTCTGCCACTAGTGTTCTCCAATGGTTGTGTTGTCGAGAAATTTCAGAATTCGGGCGGGAGCGGTGCGTTCGGTTTGTTCCGCGACGGGCGCGTCCCAGTATTGCGCCCGCGGAAGACACTCTTCCAGATAGCGCGCGGCCGACGTCGCGTGCGACGCGTCGCGCCCGGGGACCACGAGGGCCGGAACGTCGAGCAGCATCAGCTCTTCAGGCTCCGCACCGGGCGCGGTGTCCCGGTCGAACAGCGTGCGCCCCATCCCCGCGACGGTCGCCGCGTACACATCGACGGACTGCCGCACGAACGCGGCGGCGAACGCGGCATCGTGCCGGAGCACGGACGCCCACGGTCCGCCGCGCGGGTCGGCGCCGAACGCCTTGCCTTCCGTGCGCGCAACGCCGGCGACGGCCCGGAGGCCGCTGCGCTCGACGAACGCGAGGTGCTCGGCGAAGCGCCGCGCGCTGTTCATGCGATAGTGCGCGCCGCCGACGGGCCAGAACAGCACGAGGCTGCACGTCGCCGCGGGATAGGCGACGCCGAATGCGACGGCCGCGCTCACGCCCATGCACCCACCCATCACGTGCGCGCGCTCGATCCCCAGATGCTCGAGCAGCGCTTTACCTTGCGCCGCATAGTGCGCCCACGTGATACGCTCGACGCGCCCGCCCGACTGCCCCGTCTCGCGCCGGTCGAACGCGATGCACGTGTAGGCTCGCGGCAAGTGGTCGAGGAGCTTGATCGTGGCGTACACACCTTGCGTGCTCCACTTTTCCACCGTGGCGTCGAAACCACCGGGTGCATACATCAGTAGCGGCGGCCCCGAACCGAACATTTCATACCGGGTTGAGATCCCGTCCGCGATTGTCGTCGGCATGGGATCAGCCCTGCAGCCGCGGATAGACGCGCCGCGCGTTGCGGGCAAAGAGCTGCTCCTTGTCGGCGGGCGTCAGCCACGCGATCTCGTCGATGTACCGCTTCGTGTCGTCGAAAAAGTGGCCCGTGTTCGGGTCGACGCCCTTGACGGCGCCGAGCATCTCGGACGCGAACACGATGTTGTCGAGCGGGACCACCTGCGTGAGCAACTCGATGCCCGGACGGTGATACACGCAGGTATCGAAGAACACGTTGTGCCCGATGATCTCGGCGAGATCGGGGCGCCCGTTCTGGAGCGCGATGCCGCGGAAGCGGCCCCAGTGGAACGGAACGGCCCCGCCGCCGTGCGGGATGATGAGGCGCAACGCGGGGAAGTCGCGGAAGAGGTCCGACATGATCAGCTGCATGAACGCCATCGTGTCGGCGTTGAGGTAGTACGACCCGGTGGTGTGCATCGCCGGATTGCAGCAGCCGCTGACGTGGATCATTGCCGGCACGTCGAGCGCGACGAGCTTCTCGTAGACCGGATACCACGAGCGATCGGTCAGCGGCGGCGCGTTGAAGTAACCGCCCGACGGATCGGGGTTGAGGTTGCAGCCCACGAAGCCCAGTTCGGTGATGCAGCGCTCGAGCTCGTCGATGCAGGTCGCCGGATCGACGCCGGGCGATTGCGGCAGCTGGCACACGCCCACGAAGCGGTCGGGATAGAGCGCGCAGACGCGCGCGATGAGGTCGTTACAGATCTGCGTCCACGCGAGGCTGACGCCGAAGTCGCCGATGTGGTGGCCCATCCCCGAGGCGCGCGGCGAGAAGATCGTCAGATCGATCCCGCGCTCCGCCTGGATCTTCACCTGCGCGCCTTCCAGTCCGGCGCGAATGTCGTCGTCGGTGATCTCGAGCGACGACCGCGCGGGCAGCGGCGTGCCGTCTTTGACGGCCGCGACCTGGCGCGCGCGAAAGTCGTGCAGCGCTTTGGGTTCCGTGGTGTAGTGGCCGTGGCAATCGACGATCATGCCGGGCCCGACCTTCCGGCCAGCGCGCGGCCGGTGCTCAGCGCGCCGTACGTTCGCACGGGCGCCGTCATCAAGAAGCGAAATCCCTCGGCCAGAACGCGCTCGACGTTCTTTTCGTCGACGTGTGGGTGTCCGACGACGACGCCGCCGTCGTGACACGCGCGTACCGCGCGCGCCAGCCACTCCAGCACGACGGGATGCTCGTATTGACGCGGATAGCCGAGTTCTTGCGAGAGATCGCCTTCGCCCAGCAGCACCATCCCGATCCCCGGAACGGACTTCAAGATCGCCGGCAAATTCTCGATGCCTTGCGTGTCCTCGATCTGCAATATCGCGAGGATCTCGCCGCCGGGATCGAGCGGCCACACGTCCGCGCGCTCGTAATACTGCTGCTGCGTGAGACCCCAGTAGCGCACGGCGGTCGTGGGCCCGTCGCCGCGCAAGCCGGCGGGCTCGTAGCGCGCGTTGTCTTTGAGCCGCGGATAGCGGCACGCCGCGACGGCGTTGCGCGCTTCGTCCACCGTCGAGACGTGCGGGAACACGATCCCGTACACGCCGAGGTCGAGCGCCTGCTTCGCGTGGAACTGCGCCTTCTCTGCGCCGTTGGGCGGGATGCGCACCAGCGGCGCGACGGCCGGCGCGAGCGAGCCGGAGCGCGCGATTTGGGCGCGGTTGAGCATGTACTGAAGGCTGTCGCGCAACGCGAACGCATCCCACGGGTTGTGTTCCATCTCGAACACGACGCCGTCGTAGTCCGAGGTGCTCAGCGCGATCGCGTTTTCCGCGCCGGCCTGCGCGAACGTCGCGAACGCCGCTTGGCCCGATTCCAGGGCGCGGATGACCGGGTTCAAACGCGGTATCGCCGTCATGCGAACAGCTCCTCGACGGGAATGGGCGCGGGGATGATACCCTGCGTCACGGCGTGGCCGATCAACGTTTCGAGCACGCGCCGGTTGGGCTCGATGCCGTAGGGCAGGGGATCGCCCGTGATCTCCATGACGCGCCGGTGCAGCTCGTCGATGGGGGTCGGATTCGCGATGCGGCCTCTCGCAAGCTCGCTGAGATAGCGCCACTTCGCCTCGGAAAATGCTTCAAAGATGTCGCCGGCGAGGCCGGGATCGTCCGCAAGCAGCTCGTCCCTGACTACGATGAGGTGGTTGATCGGGTACTCGCCGCGCTCGCGCAAGGCGTGGATCCCCGCCTCGAAGGCATTGGGGATCAGCGGCCGCACGTCGGGGTGATCGACGTCGACGCCGATCGCGGCGACGATCTCGCCGGCGATCAGCATCTCCGCGAGCGTTCGGCCCTTCTCGATCGGAACCGTGTTGGCCGGGGGGCGATATTCCTCGACGTGCTCGTCGCCCGAAAGCACCCATGTCACTCGGCTCAAATCGACGCCGTACTCAGTTTGTAACACGCTGCGCGCCCACACGCCGGTGGTGACGGTGTACCCGCGGTTGACGCCGACGCATTTTCCCTCGAGATCCTTCGGCGTCGTGATACCGGCCTTCGTATTGTACACGATTGCGCCGTGATGAAAGCCGCGCACGATGAAGGCCGGCAGCGCCGTGATCCGCTTGCCGAACCGGCGCGCGGTGATGTAGGTCGTGAGCGACAGCTCGCAGATGTCGAACTCACGGCCGCGCACCATCCGCCGGAACGCGGCGATCAGCGGGTCCACCTCTTCGAACGCGAACGCGAACGTGTCCGGCCGGACGCTGCCGTCTTTGAGCGCCCGATTGTTGCCTTGCGTGCGCGTAACCGTTGTGTAGGTGCGCTCGGGCGTGGTATGCATGTCAGAACGCAGGCCTTGACCAACGAGGAGAACCGTGGACGCCAAAGTGACCATCCCGGGACTCGCGCAGATGAAGCGCGACGGACGAAAGATCGTCGGCGTCGTCGCGTGGGATTACCAGATCGCGCGGATCGCGGATCGTGCGGGCGTCGACATCATCTCGGTCGGTGACACCGTCGGGATCAACCTGTGGGGTCACGCGACGCCGCTCGAGGTCACGCTGGACGAGATGGTCATCGTGTGCCGCGCCGTGCGCCGCGGCACGCAGCGCGCGCTCGTAAGCTGCGACTTTCCGTTCGGGCCGCTGCAGGAAGGCACCGCCAGCGCAGTGCGCGCGGCGATCCGCCTGGTCAAAGAGGCCGGCGCCGACATCATCAAGCTCGACGGCGCGGCCGATTTCCCCGACGCCGTCCGCGCGATCGCGCGCGCGGGCATCCCGGTGTTCGCGCAGTTCGGCATCACGCCGCAGACCGCGCTGCAATACGGCTTGGAGTACAGCGCCATGTCCAAGGCGGCCGCGCAGGTGCCGCCCGAGATGACGGGCCGGCTGGTCGAGGAGGCCCAGCGGCTCGAAGCTGCGGGCGCGTCGCTGCTCGATTTCACCAACTCCGGTCCCGTCGCCGGCGAAGCCGTTACCCGCGCCGTATCGGTCCCGGTCATCGGCGGCTTCGGCGGCGGCCCATGGCTCGACGGCCGCGTCCGCATGGCGCACGCCGCCATCGGCTACGCGGCGAGCGCGCTCGATGCGCCGGCGGAAAACTACGCCAACGTCGCGCGCATCGCCCTCGACGCACTCACGGCGTATGCCGAAGATGTTCGCGGAGCGCGCCAGATCAAAGGCGCGCCCGTCAGATCTTGAACGCTTCACGAGTCTCGGGCGCGAACAGATCGGCGACGGAGATCTGACGGGGTGACAGGCCCTGCCGGTGGTGATAGCGCGCGAACGTCTCGAGCACGGATTCGTTGCGCGCGACGCCGTACGGCCACCAGGCGTCGCCCATCAGCGCGCGCGTCGACTCCGCTTCCGCGGCCGACCACGGCAGCATCGACTTCAGCGCCGCAGTCTGCGCGTAATCCGCATACGCATACTGCTGCGCCGCGGTGAACGCTTTGAGCAGTGCCATCGCGACCCAGCGATCGCGCTCGTACACGTCGCGCCGGATCACGATCACGTGCATGATCGGGAAGATGCGCGTTTTGGTATAGTACGCTTTTTCTGTCGCGACGTAATCCGCAAACAGCCGTCGCACGCCGGGCGCGTTTGCCGTCGACGGCGCGCGGGGGCCGTGGAACGCGTCGATCTCACCGCTCGCGAGCATCGCGGACAGCGTTTGCGTCGTGCCGATCGGCTCGACGCGGATGGACGACGGCAGATCGAGCGCGAGCTTCTCGAGCCGGCCGGGCTGCTCTTCACCGCCGGTCACGTACGTGACGCTCTCGGGGTCGACGCCGTACTCGTCGTCAAGGATGCCGCGAATCCATACGTTCGCGGTGAGCTGATATTCCGGACATCCGAAGCGCTTTCCGCGGAGATCGACCGGCTCGCGGATACCGCTGCGTTCGCTCACCCACACGTTCGCGTGGCGGAACATGCGCGACGGGAACACGGGGATGGCGACGAAGGGATCGTCTTTTCCCTTTGTCACGCAGTACGACGATAACGACATCTCGGCGACGTCGAACTCGCGATGGCGCGCCTGGCGGAAGAACGTCTCCTCCACTTCGAGCGGCTGGTACACGAGCTCGATCCCATCGGGAACCACGCGGCCGTCCATGAGCGCACGGGTGCGGTCGTAATCCCAACAGGCGAGGCTCAACCGCAGCTTGGCGGCCATGCGTTCACCACTTCGCGGAAAGTTCGCCGGCGAATTCCTCGCGCCAGCTGCGATCGCGGTCGATCACGCGGTCGAAGGCGCGCACGGCGCGGTACGTTTGCGGCTCCACGCCGCGCGGCGGTTCGCCCGACGCGACGTGTTCGCACGCTTCCAGCAGCAGCTGGCGCGTCACGATGATCGCGCGGTCGGTGGTTCCCAATCGCTCCTGCGAACGGTCGGGGATCGGGCCCATCCCTTCCTGAAGCGCAAAGTCTTGCGTGTTCACGCCGCGGATGCCCGTGAACGTCTTGGTCCGCTGCCGCTCGCGGTCGATGAAGTAGTCGTTCTCCAGGCCCGCCTTGAGGCGGTACGTGCCCGGAATCAGATCGTCCTTACCGCGGCCGAAGAACGCTTCGTCCTTCCAGGCGAACTCCTCGGTGATCGGCACGTCCGCATCGTAGCCGTACGTCATGTTGTACACCCACGTGTGCTCGTCGTCGATCGGCACCCAGATGTGGCCGTCTAGCTTGGGCGTGTCCGCGCGCTTACCGCCGGCCCAGTTGGTGACGTTGCCGCGCAGCTGCTGCGCCGGCATGAGGTAATGATACACGCGAACGTAGAGCCCGTCTTCGCCCAGATCGCGCGTCGACGCGTAGCGAAATCCGTATTCCGTCTTCTCGACCTCAAGCTTGGGATGCGTGTCGCGGTTGCGAATCCAGGTCGGATCGTTGAGCCGCTCGTTGTGCGCGAACGACGAGTGCGCCGTGTCCAGCCCGCCTTCGAGTCCTTGCAGATAGTTGCACGCTTCGTACGTCTTCGACACGAATCGGTGCGAAGGCGGCACGCGCAGCCACTCGTAATCGGGCTTCGCCGGAACGCTGTCCGCCGGTCCCATGTAGGCCCAAATCATCCCGCCTGCCTCGAACGTGGGATAGGCCGGGATGGTGACCTTGTCTTTGAACATCGAGTCGGGCGGCTCGGACGGCATGTCGACGCACCTGCCCGTGACGTCGAATTTCCAGCCGTGATACACGCAGCGAATGCCCCGCTCTTCGTTGCGACCGAAGAACATCGGCGCGCGGCGGTGCGGACAGAACGCGTCGACAAGCCCGACGATCCCGTCGGTCGCGCGGAACGCGACGAGATCCTCGCCGAGAATGCGGGCGCGCACGGGCGGGCAGTCGGGTTCCGGCAGCTCCTCGCTCAGCAGAGCCGGCTGCCAGTAGCGGCGGAACAGTGCCCCGCCCGGAGTTCCCGGGCCGACGCGCGTGAGACGTTCGTTCTCTTCAGGCTTCAGCATGATAGGTAGCGTCGGATGCGTTCGGCGGTGAGCTGCTCGTGGGGATCGTACTCGGGCGCGTTCTCGAGCTGCACGAGGTCGTTGAGCCCGCTCTGCTTGTAGATGCGGTTGGTGATCACGACGATGCGCGCCGGGCGGCCCGCGTCCGCGTTGAAATGCTGGCTGATCGTGTTGGGCGGGACGTACACCAAGTCGCCCGCTTCCCAGTCATAGCGCTTCTGCTCGTGATGCGGGACCCACGTGTACTTCTCACCGCCGGGGATGTCGAGGTCGCAGTCGACGTGCACGTCGTAACCGCGGCCCTCGAGGACGTAGAAGGCCTGCTCGGCGAGCTGGCGGTGTTTGCCCGAGCGGCTGCCCGGCGGGATGATCTGCATGTAGGCGTCGACGGTTTCGGCGCGCGTGTTCATCGCCTCGTTGACGATGTGCTTGAGCAAACCGTGCGGCGAGTTCTCCCACGGCAGCTCGGATGCTTTGACGATCTTGCGCCGCTCGGCATCACGGGCCGGCCGCGCCGCGGCATCGTCGAGCAGGTCGGCGTAGTACGTGCCCGTCTGCGCACCCTGCAGCCACGCGGCGTACTCGCCCCACGATATCTGTGGCTCACTCATGGTCGTGCTCGTGCTGGTGGTCATGGTCGTGGTGGGGCTCTTCGCGCGCCACGAACCCGCGGCCGTGCTCCGTGGGTTGCGTTGGCCGCTTCTCGATCGTTTTCTGAAAGAGCATGTTCATGAACACGTACATCGGCTTGGTTTTGAGGACCAGCGCGCGCGCCGGCTTGTCGGGGTTGCGGTTGAAGTGCTGATGCACGCAGTTGTTGTGCACGATCGCGACGTCGCCGGCTTCCCACTCGTAGCGCACGCCGTCGTGCACCTCGGCGCCCTCGCCGTCGAGGATGTAGAACACCGCCTCGTTCACGTGGCCGTGCTTCTGCGACTTCGCGCCCGGTGCGTACTCCTCGAGGTGGATGTGGAGCGTCTGGCCCAAGCCGTCCTTTGGTTCGAGATAATGCTTGCTGAACGTCTGCGGCCCGTCTTGGAACGCCACGTCGCGGCCGCGCCGCACGCGCGGCAACGCGCGCAAGCGCTCGAGCTCTTTGGTGAGGTTGTACTCGCCGCTGACCTCGCGCACGAACGTGCGGTCTTTCTGATCGTGATAATACTGGATGGGCTTCTTCTCGGAATCGCCCGCCATCAGCGCACGCGCGCCTGGGGCGCGATGAGATCCTGCGCCGGGAACGGCTTGTCGAACACGCCGTACTTGACCGCCGCGACGATCACCGGCTCGATGTCCTTCGGATCGACCGTGCGGCCGACGGTGGAGCGCACCATTCCGCGGATAGTCGACGGTTTCAGCTTCGAGAAACTTGCGAGCAGGTCGACCGTCTCCGCATGGTGCGTATCGGTGTACTCCGCGGCCTGCGTGAACGCGTCGACGAATCGCTTCGCGGTATCGCCATGCGCGTCCAGCCAGTCCTTGGTCGCGAACCATCCCGCCACCATGAAGCGCTTGGAGATCGCACTGAACGAACGGCCCATCAACTTCGCCTTGCCGGACTCGAGCGCTTCCGCGAGCGCGGGCGTCACGAGCGTAGCACCGACGATTCGATTCTGCTCCAGCGCCGCCGCGACCGACGAGCTCGGGATCTCGACAAACTTCACGCTCTTCGAATCGGCACCATTCGCGTCGAGCCAAGCCTGCGTCGCGAGGGCGAGCAGATCCTTGAGCGACGACGCCGACAGCGTCTTGCCGTTGAGATCGCGGACCTCTTTGATATTCGCGTCCTTCGCGACGACGAACCCCGCGATCGGGTTCGTTTCCAGGTAGATCGACGCGGGCGCGACGATCTGGAACCCGAGCCCGCGCGCGTGCGCGGCGCACAAACCTGGGAGGCTCGACTTGCCGACGTCGATCGAACCGCCGGCGACCGCCGCGGCCGTTGCGGAACCGCTCGAGAGCGTGCTGAACGACACGTCGAGCCCGGCCTTCTTGAAGATCCCGGATTGCTGACCGTAGAGAATCGGCGTGATGTCGTCATCGCCGGCCGCGGCGATGCGCAGCGGCGTGGGGCCTGCGGCCCAGCTGCGCGATGGGAGCAGCGGCAGCGCCAACCCCGCGCCGAGCGCGCCGAGCGCGGCGCGTCTAGAGATTGGCATCGATGAGCTCCGCGGCGTTGAAGGATTGCTTGAGCGCGTGATAGCGGACGGCGGCGTCGACGATCGGCTGCAGCGCTTTGACGTCGAAACGTTCGCCGTACGTGGCGCGGCGCATGCGCGCGATCACCGACGCGTCGGCTTTGGAGTGCTTGTCGAAAATCTTCGCCGACTCGGCGCGATGCGCGTTGGCCCACTTTCCAGCTTCAAAAATCGCTTCGGCGAACTTCTTTGCCGTCGCCGGATTCTTTTTGATCCAGTCGGCGCTCGCGAACCAGCCATTGATGAGGAAGCGCTCGCCCAGCGCATCGTACGGCTGAGCGAGGACCTTCACCTGACCGCCGTCCTCCGCCATCGTGAGCGACGGCTCCGGGATCACGCCGGCCTCGATTGTGCCGCGTCCGACGGCCGCGCCGATCTCGGCGGCAGGCATCTCGATGAAACGCACCTTGGCAGCGTCGCCGCCGTGCTTGTCGACCCACGCCATGGCACCGATCTGCGTGAGGTCGCCCAGCGCGTTGACCGCGACCGTCTTCCCCTCGAGATCCTTTCCGCTCTTCACCGTCGAGCTCTTCGCGACGACCATCGTCGTGGTCGACGACGTGGAGACGTACTCGCCGGCGGGCGCGATGAACTTGAACGGTAAGCCGCGCTCGTGCGCGTGCGACATCGAGACGACGTTCTGCTCCCCGATGTCCAGCGCGCCGCCCGCGACGGCGGCCGCTTCGGCCGCGCCGTTTTTCAGGTTCTGAATCTCCACGGTGATTCCGCGCTTCTTGAACAAGCCGAGCTCGTCGGCATAATACACCTCGGCGGCGGTATCGTTCCCGGTCGCGCCGACGCGCACCGTGACGGGGGCATCTGCGGCCGCAGGAACGAGCGCCGGCCCGAGCAGCACAAGGGTGACGGCGGCGGCGACCGCAGGCGCGAAGCGTCGAGCGCTCATCCGGGCATCCCCAGCAAACCGCGGAACTGCCGCTCGAGCTCGTTGTACTGCGCCGCGCTCGGCGTGTTGATGATGATGTAGGGGCGCTTGGGATCCCAGATCATGCTATTGTTCTTTACGTCGCTACGCGACGAAATCTCGCCGCCGCCGCGCTCCGCGATGAACTGCTGGCCGTCGCGTGAGAGCAGCCAGTCGATGAACACCTTCGCGGCGCTGGGGTGGGGCGCGTTCTTCGCGAGCCCGATCGGGTTGAGCGACACGAACAGCGGCGAGGTGTTGGCGTAGTCCACGGCCTTGCCGGCGCGCTTTTCCTGATCCGCCATGTAGCCGTATGCCGTGGGCGTGGCGTCGAACTCGCCGGATTCGAGCGACGTGATGGTCTGGGTGTGGCCCGAGGTCTTGATCGGGCCGTTCTCTAGAATTTTCTTTGCCAGCTCGGCGCCGCTCTTGTCGGATTGCAGCATCCCCATGTACCAGTTGAGCGCGCCCGCGTCGAAGCCGAACCTCCCTTTCCATTCCGGCTTCGCGAAGTCCGCGAACGATGACGGCGGTTTGAGGTGGTCGTTCTTGAGACGCTGCGGGTTCCACGCGATCACGGTGGTGTTCTGGTAGAGGTTCGTCCAGTAGCCGTTCGGGTCGATCGTGCCCTTGATGAAATGATCGGCGTCGGGCGCCCTGTACTTGTCGAATGCGCCGAAGTCGACGAGCTGAAATACCTGGAAACCGTCGCCGGAGATCACGTCGGCGTTGAACTTCCCGCCGCGCTGCTCGGTCGACACGCGGGCCGGAAGCTGCGAGCTTCCCAGCCGAAGGGTCTCGACTTTGATTCCGGGATGCGTCTTCATGAACGCGTCCGCCGTCAACGCCATGTCTTTGGTGTTCATCGTGGCGTACCAGACGACGGCACCCTCTTTCTTGGCGGCATCGTCGAGCGGCCCGGCGAGCGCGGCCGCAACGGGCAGCAGCACCGCCGCCAGCACCGCGCCGGCGTGGAAAAACCCGAATCGTGATTTCGTCATACGTCTTCCTTTGTGAATCGAGTCGAGCGACCGGCGTTCTTCAGGCGACCGCACCACGGCGCACCGGCATGACAACCGCTTCCGTGCCGTCGGGTCGCAGATGCACCGTGTCACCGTGGACCAAACCGGCTTTTTCGCGGTGGACGCGCACCTTGACGTCAACTCCGTTGACGTCGACGGCGTAGTCCCAGCAGTCGCCTTGGTAGATGCTGTAACGCACGATGCCCGCCCAATCGTCGTCACCATGCGGCTTGCGCGAGAGCTCGAACGATTCCGGGCGGATGTACACGTGCACGCCGTCGCCCTCGCGCAGACCGGGCATGGGCTCGGCGACGACGATGCCTTGCGCGGTTGTGATGACCAGCCGGCCGGGCTCGACGGCCCGGATAGTTCCCTCGAGTGCATTCGCGACGCCGATGAACTTCGCCGTGAACTCCGAGCGCGGGCGGCGATAGATCTGCTGCGGGACGCCGGTCTCCACGATCGTGCCCTGATCCATCAGCATGATCAGGTCGCTAATCGCGAGCGCTTCGGCCTGGTCGTGCGTGACGTAGACGGCGGTGATCCCGAGCGTCTGCTGAACCGAGCGTATCTCGTCGCGCATGCGCTCGCGCAGTTGCGCGTCGAGGTTGCTCAGCGGCTCGTCCAGCAACAGGACTTTGGGCTCTCGCACGAGCGCGCGCGCGAGCGCGACGCGTTGCTGCTGCCCGCCTGACAGCGCCGTTGCCGGCCGCTCAGCCACCTCACCGAGGCCGACGAGGTCAAGCATGCGCAGCGCGCGAGATCGCGCTTCCGCGCGCGGCGGCCGGCTCGGTCCAACAGTCAGCGGAAACGCGACGTTCTGCAGGACGCTCATGTGCGGCCAGATCGCATACGACTGGAACACCATTCCGATGGGCCGCTTGTCGGCCGGCGCGAAAACGCCGGAGGCGCCATCGTAAAACGTCCGGCCGTCGATGCGAATCGAGCCCTCGTTGGGGCGCTCCAAACCGGCCAGCATGCGCAGCGTGGTGGTCTTGCCGCACCCGCTGGGTCCAAGCAGCGTGAACAGTTTTCCGGCCGGCACGTCGAAGTTCAAGCCCGTGACCGCCGTCTTGCGGAAGTCGCGCCCTTCGAATCGCTTCACGAGGCCGGAAACCGAGATCACGCTCGCAGGTCATTTCCGGCGGCCGAGCGTAGTCCCTCTCGAATTCACTATATCCGTTATATCGATTTGGAGCCGGTCGCGACCGGTCGCCCGGAGGGGTTGATGGGGAACAAGTCCCACTACGATCCGACGCACAAGCGCGTCTTCGTGCGCGAGATCAGCGGCGAGTACAGCCTCAAGCACGAGCTCAAGCGGCTGCGCGATCTGCCGCGCGTGCAAAAGGGCGGGACCGTCACGTTCCAGTCGGGGCCGCAGGCGTTCTCCAAACACTTCATGGAGCCTGAGGACGGGCTGGGGCAGACGCTCCACATCCACCTCGAGGAGTACGCGCCGGGCGGCAAGTCGCAGATGCACGGCCACGTGAACGAGGCGATCTTCTACATCCTCGACGGCCACGGATACGAGATCCACGACGGCATCAAGTACGACTGGAAGGCCGGCGACATCGCCGTCGTGCACAACAACTGCGTTCACCAGCACAACAACGCCGACGACCACCTCCCGGCTCGCGCCCTGGTGATCAAGACCAAGCCGATGTACATGTTCATGAACATGCTGTTCCAGCAGCGCGTGACACAGCGTCCCGAGCGAGCCGACGCCGACGCAAGGCGACTTCGTCCCGCGCGAGGATGCGACGCATAACCAGCCCTGGCACGATCACGATCACGACCACGACGCCGCGCGCACACGCACGTCGCACGGAGACTAGCGCGATGGCATTCGAAGAGTCGACCACCTGGCTGGCGGGCAAACGCAGCGCGACGTTCTACGCCGAGGCGCTGCGCGACGCCGAGGAACGCCCCGTGCGCGACGCGGCGCGCAAGAAGATTATCACGCCCGACGAGATGCCGTGGGAAATGGCACCGCAAGGGCTCATCAAGCACCTCGTCAACGACAAGATGAATGCTCGCGTCGAGACCGTCGACATCTACATGCAGATCATCCCGCCCGGCAGCCGTTCGGGGAAGCATCGTCAGCTGGCCGAGGAGTGCCTGTACGTGCTCGAGGGGCGCGGTTACGATCTGCACGTCGACTGTGACGTCGAGATCACCGACACGTATCATTGGAAGCCGCAGGACGAGCAGCGGCGCTTCGAGTGGGAAGCCGGCGACATGATCTACGTGCCGCCCAACACGATCAGCCAGCATTTCAACGCCGACCCCGAGCATCCGGCGCGGCTGGTCAGCGCGACCAATCGCATCTACAAGTATTGCGGCTTCAACGATCTCGAGCAACTCGAGAATGCGCCCGAATACGATCCCGCTGTCGTTCTCGACGACGAGACCGTCCTACGCTACCTGCACGCCGCAGCCGTCCGCTGACGTAACCGCGTCGCGCTGCGGAGGCGTCATGGCAAAGCATGGTCCGAATCGCAAGCGGTTTCTCTCCGGCATCGCGCTCGGCGGCGCCGCCACCGTCGTAGGCGCGCCCGGGGCCCTCGCGCAGACGCCGCCGGTCACGGCGAGCCCGCCGGCCCGGGCGGCCGACGCCGCTCGCGCGGGCGGGCGCGAACGCGCAGCCGGTGAGACGGCGGCGATCACCGTCGCCGACCCGACGTCGGACTTCATGGTCGACGTGCTCAAGTCGCTCGACATCGCGTACGTCGCCGCGAACGCGGGCTCGTCGTTCCGCGGTCTCCATGAATCGATCGTGAACTACGGCGGCAACGTGAAGCCCGAGTTCGTCACGTGCACGCACGAAGAGGTTTCCGTCGCGCTCGCGCACGGGTACGCGAAGGCTGCCGCAAAGCCGATGCTCGTGCTAGCGCACAGCAACGTGGGCTTGCAGCACGCATCCATGGCGGTGTACAACGCGTGGGCCGACCGCGTGCCCGTCGTCATCATCGCCGGCAACGCGCTCGATGCAACGAAGCGCAGGCCGGGCGCCGAATGGTACCATAGCGCTGTCGACCTCGGCGCGGCACGCTGGGGCTGGGACGCATCTCCGATCTCGACGGCGCGCGTGACCTCTGAGCTCGGCGAGGTGCTCAAGCACGAGGACGTGACCATCACCGGACCCGTTCAGTTCTTCAGCAACTGGCCGCTGAGGCTGTGGCCGTTGACCGAGACGCACCACTATCTGGGCCGCTAGGGCGCGTCGGGCGAAGGGTACAGCGCGCCCGCGCTCATCGGCGCGGCGCTCGCGCTCAAAGGCACCGGCCGGATCCCGGTCTGCATTCAGAATGACGGCGACCTGATGTATCAGCCCGGATCGTACTGGACGGCCGCGCACCATCGCATCCCGCTGCTCTCGGTGATGCACAACAATCGCGCTTGGCACCAAGAGGTCATGCACGTGCAGCGCATGGCGAATCGCCGCCAGCGCGGGATCGACCGCGCGCACGTCGGCACGACGCTCATCGATCCGGAGATCGACTACGCAAAGCTGATCGGCGCGATGGGCGTGTGGACCGCGGGGCCGATCCGCGAGCCGCGCGAGCTACGCCCGGCGTTCGAACGCGCGCTCGCCGCGGTGAAACGCGGCGAACCGGCGCTCGTCGACGTGCACACGCAGCCGCGATGAACGCGCTGCGCACGGCTCGCCGTCGCGGCGTTGCTCGCGCTCGTGTTCGCGGCTCCGGCGCCTGCCGCGAAAAGCAGCGACGCTCCCGGCGTCACGCGGGGCCGCGCGCTGTTCGCGAGCGTCGGCTGCTACGAATGTCACAATTACGCCGGCCAGGGCGGCGCCGCGGGGCCGCGCATCGCGGCGACGGCCTTGCCGTACGTCGCATTCGCCGCGTATTTGCGGCATCCGCGCCGCGAGATGCCGCCGTACACGGCCGCGGTGCTGAGCGATGCCGACGTCAGCGCGATCTACGCATACGTGCGCTCGCTGCCCGCGGCCACCGAGCGCTAACGGCGGTTAGCCGAGCAGATCCTTTGCCTTCAGCGATTCCTTGAGCGAGCCGTACTTGACCGCCACGTCGAGCACCGGCTGAATCTGCTCCGCCACCAGCCGCTCGCCGTACGTCGCGCGCGTCATCGAGCGGATCAGACTTTCTTCGAGACCGGACCGTTTGGCCAGAATCGGCGCGGTCTCCGCGCGGTGCGCGTTCGCCCACCTTGCCGTCTCGAGGATCGCGGCGCTGAAGCGCTTGCCACCGTCACCGCTGTCGCGCAGCCACGCATCGGATGCGACGAATCCGCCGATCAAAAACTCGTCGGCAATCGCCGTGTACGCGTCGGCGAGCAGCTCGATCGTGTCCTTGTGCACGGTCAACGCCGGTTCGGTGATCATCGCGGCGTCGATCCGGCCGCCGGCGAGCGCCGCCGACATCGACGCGAACGGCAGCTCGATGAAGCGCGTCTGCGCCGCGTCGCCGCCGTTCTTGTCGATCCAGGCCGACGCGCCGATCTGGAGCTCGCCGCGCAGCGTCGACACCGCGACCGTCTTGCCGCGCAAGTCCGCTCCGGTGCGCAGCTTGGAGCCGCGCGCCTTGACGAGCACGGTGACCGGCGACTTGCTCGTGTACAGCGTTGCGGGCGCGATGAGGTGCACCGGCAGCCCGCGCTGCCGTGCCGCCGCGATCGAGGTGAGGTTCGCGAAGCCCAGATCCAGCGCGCCCGAGGCGACTGCTGAGATGATCGCACCGCCGTTCGCGAGCGTTTGGATTTGCGCGTCAAGACCCGCCCGGGCGAAGAAACCCTCCGACTGCGCGTAGAGCGGTTCGGCGGAGACGTCGCTCGCGAGCGAGCCGACGCGCGCCGCCACCGGTCTGGATGCCGCGCGAACCCGCACGGGTAGCGCGAGCGCGGCGGTCGCGGCGGCGAGCGTCGTGACCGCATGGGCACGCGTGTAGCGAATCACGTTAGGTCTCCTCCGACGCGCCGCGCCAGCGCGCGAACAGCGCATTGTCGATGCCGAACTGGTCGAGCGCTTTCCCGACGGTATGCGCGATGATGTCGTCGACGGTCCGCGGCCGCGCGTACATCCCGGGCACCGGCGGCACGATCACTGCGCCGATCTCGGCGAGCTGCACCAGCGTGCGCAAGTGTCCCACGTGCAGCGGCGTTTCCCGCACGACCAGCACGAGCCGCCGGCGTTCCTTCAAGCAAACGTCGGCAGCGCGCGTGAGCAAGTTCGCGTTGAACGAGTGCGCGATCGCGGACGCCGTCTTGATCGAGCACGGAATCACGAGCATACCGTCGGTCTTGAACGATCCGCTGGAGATCGAGGCGGCGAGATCGCCGTCGCGGTGAACCACGTCCGCGAGCGCCTCGAAGTCGCTCGCGGTGTACGACGTCTCCAACTCGATCGTCTGGCGCGCCTGCTCCGACAGCACGAGGTGCGTCTCGATCTCGCCGACGCCGCACAGCGCGCGCAGCGCGGCGTACGCGTAGAGGCTGCCGCTCGCGCCCGAGACGCCGATGATGAGCCGGCGCGGCGCGCTCATCGGAACAGCTCGCCGTATTTGGCGCGCACCGCGGCCGCCAACTCGCGCGACGTCTGCGCGACGGCCGGAAAGCTGTCGTACCGTTCGAACGGCTTGCAGGCGTCGATCACCATGCGCGAATTCGTCAGCTTGCCGTAATCGGTCACCATCGTGTCGAGCCGCGACGACCAGCAGTTGTCGAGCAGCGTCGTGCGGGTCTTTGGATCGCAGCGCGTTCCCATCGCCCAGATCACGTCGTGGATGTCGGTCGGGTCGATGTCGTCGTCGACGACCACGATCCAGCGCCCGATGTACCCGACCGGGTTCACCTGCGATGCGACGAGCCCGGCCTGCGTCGAATGTCCGTGATAGCGCTGCTTGATCGACACGACGCAGAACGTCCGGCCTGCGCCCGCCTGATGCAGCCACGCGCCCTTCACGTCGGGGATGCCCGCAGCTTCCAGTGAGTCCAGCAGCGCCGCCGAGCGCAGAAAGCAGCGTTCGAAGAGATGCGAATGCGGCGGCTTCTGGCTCGCCGCGCACGTGAGGATCGGATCGTTGCGATGATAGATCCGCTCGATGCGAATAGGCGGCTCCTGGCGCGCCTCGCCGGCGTAATAGCCGTGCCACTCACCGAACGGCCCCTCGCGCACCGTCTCGCCCGGGAGGATCCAACCCTCGAGCACGATCTCCGAGCGCGCCGGAAACGGCAGGCCCGTGACCTCGCCCTCGATCACGTCGAGCGGGCGGCCCATCATGCCGCCGGCCCAATGGTATTCGGGCACCGCGTCGGGCATCGTGTAACCGCCCGCGAGGTACGTGATCGGATCGCACCCGACGACGATCGCCACCGGACACGGCTTGCCGAGCGCGAGGTACTTGTTGCGGTGGATCAGCCCTTGCTTGCCGTTGGAAATGTACGACGCGCACAGGTTCGGTCCGATGGCTTGCACGCGATAGGTTCCGACGTTGATGCGCCCGGTATCCGGGTCACGGGTGACGACGCCGCACGCCGTGCCGATGTAACGGCCGCCGTCCAGCTCGTGATGGATCGGCACGGGAAAACGGAAAACGTCGACGTCGTCGCCGCGCACGACGTTGTCCAGCACGGGTCCCTCGGTCACGACCTCGGGTGCAATCTGCTTGGACGCCTTGCGGATGTTCTTGCGGAAGTGGTCGAGCATCACCGAACGATCGCCGGAGAGGTCGGGCTCCATGCCGAGCACCGTGGCCAGACGAAACGGCGAGCCGAACATGCCGTACGCGGTGCGGTACCCGCGCGCATAGCCCGGAATGTCGTCGAACAGGAGCATCGGCGCCTGCTCGACCTTCTGCCGGTACAGCACCTCGGTGACGGCGCCCATCTCCTTGTCCCAGTGAGCGCCCGAGACGCGCGCGAGCTCGCCGCGGGCTTCGCAAGCAGCGATGAACGCGCGCAGATCGTTTTGCGCGGTGGCGGTGTCGACGGCTAGCACCTCGTGTGCCTAGCGCGCGGCAAGCCGCGGTTCCTGCGCTGACGGCGGCACACGCCCGTGGGCGCTGCGCAATGCGCTTGCAACGGCGGCGGCCAGCGCGCAGGCGACGGCGAGCGCGAGCGCGAGGCCGATGGCGTTCGCTGGCGCCACCGCATCGCTGTGCGGGCCGGCACGCAGCAGCGCGCCGAACACCAGCGCGACGAGCGCCGCGCCGATCGTCTGCCCCACCAGGCGCGCGGTGGCGAGAATGCCCTGCGCCGCGCCGGTCCGCTCGCGCGGAGCGCTCGCGAGAATCGTGCGGTTGTTCGGCGACTGAAAGAACCCGTAGCCGATCCCGCAGGCAGCCATCCGCCACACCACGTCGGCCGTGCTCGCGTGCGCCGGGAGCAGCACGAGCGCGAGCAATCCGCCGGCCATGATCGCCATCCCGGCCGCGCCCAGCCTCCCCGGCTCGTAGCGATCCGCGAGCCGCCCCGCGATCGGCGCCATCACGGCAGCGGCAACTAGCCACGGCGCCATGAGCAAGCCAGTGGCAAACGGCGTGCGGCCCAGGACGTTCTCGAACAAGAACGGCAGCGCGACGTACGCAACGGTCTGGGCGACGAACGACGTCACGGATGCGACGATCGAAAGCGAGAACACGGGCTGCGCGAAGAGATTGACGGCGAACAGCGGCACCGTCATGCGCCGCTGGCGCGCGACGAACACGAACCCGATCGCGACGGTCGCGAACGCGAACGCCGTGACGGCGAGCGCGCCTTGATGGTGCCCCACCGCGTCGATCGCCGCGATCAGCAGGCCGAAGGTCGCGGCGCTGAGGACCGCGCTCGGAAGGTCGTACCGGCAGCCGCTCCCGAGAACGCGCGGGAGAAACCGCAGCGAGAGCAGCAGCGCGACCGCGCCGAGCGGGACGTTGATCGCGAACAGCCACGGCCACGGCGCAAAGGCCAGGATCGTGCCGCCGACCACCGGGCCTGCGGCGGCGCCGACCGCGACCATCAGCGCGCCCTGGCCCGCCGCGCGACCGAGCATCGCGCGCGGGTACGCGTGGCGGTTGAGCGACCCGATCGTCGTCGTCATCGCGGCCGCGCCGACGCCCTGCAGCGCGCGGGCCAGCACGAGCGCGGTCAGCGTGCGCGACGCGAAGCACGCTACCGACGCGAGCACGAACACCACGAGCCCCGCGCGGTACACGCGCGCATAGCCCAGAATGTCGCCGAGCGCCGCCAGCGGCAAGATGAGCATCGCGATCGAGAACTGATACGCGTTGACCACCCAGATCGATGCGGCTGCGCTCGTTCCCAGATCGTTTGCAATCGTCGGCAGCGCGACGTTCGCGATCGTGACGTCCATCATCGTCAGCAGCGTGCCCAGCGCGGTCGCGACGATCGCGTAGCGCCGCTGCGGCAGCGGGAGGCCGTCGTCGTGCAACGCGGAGCTTATGAGGCGGTCAGGCCGACCCGGCCGCCAACCCGCTGAACGATCGCCACGAGCGCGATCAGGAACGCGACCAGCACGCAGCCCAGCGCCGCGATCGCCGGATATTGGCCGTTCTGCCACAGATCGAAGATCGCGATGGACACCACCTCGCTGCCCTGCGAGTACAAGAAGATCGCCGCCGAGATCTCGCGGAACGCGATGATCACCGTCGTGAGGAAACCCGCCATGAGCGACGGCATCAGCAGCGGGACGTAGATGCGCGTGAAGCGCGTCGCCCACCCGGCGCCGCTCGCTGCGGCCGCTTCTTCGAGCTCGTCGCGGATCTGTGCGAGCCCCGCGCTCGCATAGCGCATCCCGTACGGGATGCCGATGGTCACGAAGCCGATCACCAGCAGCGCAAGCGTGCCGTACAGATGGAACGGCAGCGGTGCGACCAAGTACCAGAACAGGATTCCGACGCCCATGAGAATGCTCGGGACGGCGATCGGCAGCGACACGAGCACGTCGAGCAGCCATGCGCCGCGGATGCGCGACTTGAGCGTGACGTACGCGACGATCGCCGTGAGCACCGTGACGATCGCTCCCGCCGACAACGACGCGATCGTGCTGTTGACCAACGACTGGCGGATCAGCGGATAGTGCCACATCGTCACGTAGTTCGCAAAGCCGAGCTTGGGCAGCGCGTCGAGCGAAGGCGGCTCGAATCCCGGCAGCAGCGACGACCACAGCAGCACCGCGAGCGGCAGCGCGACCGCGATGCCGAAGAACGCGAGCAGCGCAGCGCCCGCGAGCGGGCGAAAGCGTCCGAGCTCGATGCGGCGCGGCCGGAACGCCTTGCCCGTGACGGTGGCGTGCCGTCCGGCGCTGTTGACGCGATTCGCGAACGCGACGCCGGCCGCCGCGATCACCAGCACGATGCCGCCGATCGCCGCCGCACCGCCGTAGTCGGGCGGGAACGTTTGCAGCGCCCCGTAGATGTAGGTCGTGAACACGGAGATGTTGGCGGGGACACCGACGAGCTGCGGCACCTCGAACGACGCGATCGTCTGGATGAACACCAGCAGCGCCGCGGCGACGATCGCCGGCCGCACCAGCGCGAGCGTCACCCGTCGAAACGCCGTCACCGCGCCTGCTCCAGATGCGACCGCGGCTTCTTCCATCGCGGGATCCATCGAGGTGAACGCCGCGACGGCCATGATGAACGCCGTCGGCGCGACGTGCATCGTCTGAACGAAGATCATCCCCGGCAGCGAATAGACGTTGAACGGACGCACGTGCAGCAGCGGTCCGGCCACGGCGTTGAGCAGCCCGATCCGCGGTGACGCGAGAAACAGCCACGCCACGGAGTTGAGAATCCCCGGCACGATCAGCGGCACGAGCGCGGTCGTCATCCCGAGGGCGCGGAACGGCGTGTCGGTGCGCGCGTACAGAAACGCCAGCCCGAAGCCGAGCACGACCGCGAACACCGCCACGCCGCCGCCGTAGAGCACCGTGTTCCCGAGCAGCCGGTAAAACGCTGGATCGCCGAACGTGCGCGTGTAGTTCGCCAACGACCAGTGCGACGTGCCGCTCAAGAAGCCGGCGTGCAAGCTCGCGTATAGCATCGTTGCAACCGGAACGACGGCGAGGTACACCAGCACGAGCGTCGCCCCGACCGTGATCGGCACCTCCGCGCCGGGCACGGTCAGGGTCACGCGCGATGAGCGGACCGCGGCGCCGCGCGCCATCAGCTTGCGGAGAGCTCGAGCACCGCGGCGCGCGAACGCCCGATCAGGTGATGAATCTCATTGCGCAGGCCGAGGAACCGCGGATCGCTGCGCGTCCCCTCCTGATCGCGTCCGCGCCCGAGCGGGATCGCGAACTCGCGCACGACCACCGACGGCGGCGGGGACAACACGAAGACGCGGTCCGACAGGTACACCGCCTCGTCGATGTCGTGCGTCACGAGCAGCATCGTGATCCCGAGCGTGTCGCGCAGCGTGAGCGTGAGATCTTCGAGGTCCGCGCGCGTGAGCGCGTCGACGGAAGCAAACGGCTCGTCGAGCAGCAAAATCTCCGGCGAGAACGCGACGGCGCGCGCGATGGCGACGCGCTGCTGCATGCCGCCCGAAAGCTGCCACGGATAATGCTTCGCGAAGCCCTCGAGGTTCACGTTGCGCAGCGCTTCGTCGATCACGCGCCGCTTTTCGTCGCGCCCGAGGTTCTTTTTCTTGAGCGGAAACGCCACGTTCCCTTCGACGGTCAGCCACGGGAACAGCGAACGCCCGTAGTCCTGAAACACCAGCACCATTTCGGGCGGCGGCGACGTGACAAGCCGTCCCGCGAGCGTCACCGAACCGCCCGTGGGATGCAGCAGACCGCAGATCGTCTTGAGCAGCGTTGTCTTCCCGCACCCCGACGGTCCCACGATCGAGACGAACTCCGAACGGCGAACGTCCAGCGTGACGTCCTCGATGGCCAAGGTGCCGCTCGACGTGTACCGCTTCTGCAAGTGCGCGACGTCGAGTAATCGTTCGGGAGCGCTGTTCACGTGAGAATTCTCCTTTTACACCGCGCGCGCGGACTGGCCGTGGTGCCATGCAAGCACCCGGTGCTCGAGCGCGAGAAATCCGGCGTTCAAACTGTAACCGAGGATCGCGAGCAGCACGATACCGCCGTACATCTCGGGGATGGCGAACGTGCGCTGCGACTGCAGGATGTAGTAGCCTAAGCCGTTCGTGCTGCCGATCATCTCCGAGACGACGATCATGATGAAGGCGATCGACAACCCGGTCCGCAGCCCCGCGAAGATCCCGGGCAGCGCCGACGGGAACGTGACGGTGAGAAGCTGGTCGAACGCGCTCACGCCGAAGATTCGCGCGGTGTCCAGCCGTTCGCCCGGGACGTTGCGCGCGCCGTCCGCGGCGTTGACGAGAATCGGCCAGAACGCGCCGAAACAGATGACGACGATCTTCATCGCGTCGCCGATCCCGATCAGCAGGATCCCGACCGGGATGATCGCCGACGGCGGGATCGCGCGCAAGAACTGCAGGAACGGATCGAGCATGCGGTACACCGGGCGGTACGCGCCGATGACCACCCCGACCGTCACGCCGAGCGCCGATGCGCAGAGATAGCCGACGATCATCCGGTACAAGCTCGGCAGCGCATGATCGCGAAACTGCGCGGAAAACCATTCGTGGAAGAACGTCGCGGCGATCGTCGTGACCGGCGGGACGTATACGCTGCCCTTGAGTCGCGCGAGCACTTCCCACACGCCGAGCAATGCCAGCACGACGGCGACGCCAAGCAGGTTGCGCTGCAGCGGGCTGCCCCAGGCGAGCCGCCGTGCCGGAAGCGACGCGTCCCTCACTGCACCGTCCCACGGCTCGCCGGTGACCAGAACACCACCCTCTTCTCGAGCGTGAAGAACAGCGCGTTCACGATATAACCCAATATCCCGGTGAGCACGATCGCCGCGTACATCGGCGGGAGCCGGTTCGCCTGTTCCATCTGGGACACATAGAATCCGAGCCCGCTGTTGCCGGCAACCAGCTCCGTTGTGACGGTGACGACGAGCGCGATGGACGCGGAAACGCGCAGCCCGGTCGCGATGCTGACGAGCGCGGCCGGAAGGGTCACGCGATAGAGCGCTTCGGAGGGCGGGACGCCGAAGCTGCGCGCCGTGTCGAGCGCCACCGGGTCGACGGCCCGCACTCCGTACAGCGTGCTGATCAGCAGCGGCCAGAACGCCGCGTACGTGATCACCGCGACGCGCATCGGCGTGCCGAGCCCTAGGAACAAGATCGCTAGCGGGATCATCGCTACGGACGGCACCGGGCGCAGGAACTCGACGATGATCTTGAGCGCGTCGTACACCACGGGCAGCGCGCCCATCAGGATACCGATCACGATCGCGAGCACCGTCGCGAGGACGAGCCCTTCCCCAAACGCGATCAGCGTCATCCCGACTTCGCTGGAGATCTCGCCGTTCGCAAGCCCGGTCGCGAGCGCCGCGAGAACCATCGACGGCGGCGACACGTAGCTCGAAAGCCAGCCGAGCCGGGCCGCGATCTCCGTCAGCACCGTCATCCCCAACACAAAGGCGATGCCCGGTACGAGTGCCGCGCCTGGGACGGCGCGACGCGCTGCTCGGGGCGACGTCGCTTGCGGTGGGGAAGCTGTCACGGGCGCCATTCCAGTCGGGAAATTCGCTACATCGGATTTCGTCACTCGGGATTACCCGAGGTCGCCGGCTTCCCTGCCGCGCTCAACGCAGCAGAAGCGCGCCGGCGACACCCGCGGCGAGCACGAGCACGCTTTGATTCCAGTTGGTCACTAGGAGCACTGCGGTTGCGACGAGCGCCAACCCTATCGTGAGCGGCTCGGCCGTCGCGCCGCGCGCGAGCGTGGCAACACCTGCCCAGATCAGCCCGAGCACGACCGGCGCGACCGCGCGCGCGAACCGTTCGCGCCATGGGTTTCCTCTCAGCCGTTCCCATGCGTGCCCGATTGCGTACACGACGAACCCGGCTGGGAGAAAGACCGCCAGCGTTGCGACGACCGCGCCGAGCGCGCCGCTCACCGCATAGCCGACGAGCGCCGCCATGGTGGTGGTCGGACCCGGCGCGAGCTTGCCGAGCGCGAAAAACCGCGTGAATTCGACGGAAGAGATCCAGTGATACTTTTCCACGACATCGTTGTGCATCTGCGGAATGATCGCGTTGCCGCCGCCGAAGCCGAGCAACGAAAGCATCGCGAAGACGAGAGCCAACCGCGAGAGGTTCATGTCGCGGGGGGCCGCGTCAGCAGGAGCGCGATGGGAACGAACACCGCGAGCGTGAGCGCCAGCGACGCGTGCAGCACCACGACGGACAGCGCCACCGCGGCGACGATCGCGAGGTCCACCACGCTGCGCCGGCGCGGCAGCGTCATTTCGATCGCGTTCGCGAGCGTCAGCCCGACGGCGACCGCCGCGCACGCCCGCAGCGCGCCTAGGAGCGCGGGAACGCGTGCGCCGAGCACGAGCGCGGCCAGAATCATGAGCACGGTGAACCCAGGCAGCACAGCCGCACCCAGCGCGACGGCAGCGCCCGGTGCGCCGCGAAGCCGCGAACCCACGAGCACGGCGACGTTCGCGGGATTCGCCCCGGGCGCGATCTGCGCTACCGCGACGAGATCGAGGAACTCCGCCTCACCCAGCCAGCGATTGTGCCGCACCACCTCGCGGCGGATCGAGGCCATCTGGCCGCCGCCGAACGACGTCGCGGAGATGCGCCCGAACACCATCGCGATCGTCGCGAGCGACGGCGGCGCGGCGCGCACCGGATCGGATTCGCCGGCTTGCACGGTGCGGCGTGACCCGTCGCGAACGTCAGACGTCCGAAAGCGGACGGCGGCGCCAGTCCACGCTCAGCCCGGGTTTCGCCGACGCGAGCTGTTGCGCGATGAACCGCTCGACGTGCGTCAGCGCCTCACCGGAGTCCGCGTAGGCATCGAGTCGCAACCCCTCGGGCCAAGCGAAGAACGTGCACAGACCTTCCGCCAGCCGCACGTAGCCGGCTTCGGCCGACCATTCGGTCTCGAACTCGGGCGCGAGCCGGCGAGCGAGATCGGCCGCCGGCGCCGACGGGTCGCGGGTGAGCACGAGCGCCTGCGCGTGCGGCACGCTTACGGTGCGCCGAGGTGATGGCCGATGCGCTTCGACACCACGGGCACCAGCGCGGCATCGATCGGATACCACGTCACGTCGTCCGCGGCGCGCGGGCGAGTGAGCGTGACGCTGACGTTCTGGGGCGGGACCAGCGCGATCGCGGCGCGCAGGTCGCGCACGTCCCAGGTCGCCGCTGAGTCGCTTGGGCCGTCGGCGCGCTCCACCGGCGCCGCGGCGCGCACCGCCGCGTCGACCGCCCGCGCGAAATCGTCGAACTGCATTTCGCTATATTGAATTCGGGTTGAGCAAACCCCTTGGCACGACGGCGGCAGCGCGATGAACCGGGACTGCCGTCGAACTTCGGCGGAGTTTCGTTCGACGGATGGATAACAGCGGTCAAACCGCGCTCCCGAAGCCAAGCTCGTATGCGGCCGTTCCGGCGGCGCCAGCCGTGCCTCACGCGCAATTAGCATGCCCGAGACCGTCGAGCGGATCCGAGCTCTGTCGGCACGGTAGCGTGCAAATCCACGATCGAGACAACCCGATCCGCTGACGACAGCGGGGTCAGCACAGTTCATCGAGGCCACAGACGTGGTGAATCAAGAGATTGGCTTGCATCGATCTTATTGCGTCACGAATAGCCGCGGGAAAAGGGCCTCCGCGGCGGCCGGCGGGAATTGCACGGACACGGGTCCCTTCGGGGTTTCGGAGACCAGTAGACCTTGCGCTATCGTTTCGTTCAAAACACGTCTCGCCGTGCGCTCCGGTAAGCCCGTGATTCGGGACGCCTCGCCTCGTTCGATCTCGCCTCGTATCGCCGCGGCTTCTAAGAGCTTACCCGCCTCCGGCCGTAAGCGGTCATCCCGTTCGGCGACCACGCGCAAGCGTCGTGCAAGCGTGCTCAGTTCGAACAGGTCCGTCATGAATCGTACTTGATCGAGGCACACGCGAAGAAACCACAGCACGAACTCGGAGAGCGCGCGTTGCGAGAGATTGCCTCGACCATCGAAGTCGTTTTCACGCGGTGCATCGGCCATATCCATCATGGTTTTGTATTCCGCAGGGTTTTCTAGGCCGCGAGCCAGGCCGCGCGATACCGACCACAATCCGTGAGCGCCGATTCCCGCGGCATGGCCCATCGCGTGGCTCATGAGACGGCTTACACGACCATTTCCATCAGGAAACGGGTGAATGTAATTGAAACGATGGTGCGCGACCCCAATGGCGATGATCCGCGCTGCCTTTCCCATCCCATCGAGGCGGTAGCGTGTCTCAAAATATTGCATAAAATCGGCGACTCGCGCGCTCGACGGCGGCTGGTGCCGACCGACGACAACGTCATCGGTATGTCCCGAGCGCCACTCGCCGGGGCGCATCGCGTATTCCCGATTGCCGCTGCGGACTTTGAGCATCGCGGGGGGCGCGTCGCGATAGAACTCACGATGAAGCCATTGAATGAATCGGCCTGATGCCGGCTCGGGCAATTCGCCCGATGCGGCAAGTCGGTCGAGTTCCGCTTGCACGGTGACGTGCGCGGCGGCCTCCAGCTGGAGATTCCGGCGTCCCTCGTCTTTGTCGAACCGGCCGGCGAGAGCGCGTTCGATCTCGCGAGGACGCGTATCATGGCCTTCGATCAGGTTGCTGTAGTATGCGTTCATGATTCGGACGAGCTGGGCGAGGCTCGCGGCTGTGCGCGGATGCAGCGCCTTTCCAAGAGCGGCCGCCTCTGCGGACAATTCGGCAACCACGTCGGCGATCGGACCCGAAACGACCTCGAGGCTCGTGGGTTCGATCCGCCCGGCGCTCTCGGGCGGCGATTTGGCCGATTTGGCGAAGTCCATTTTGGCCTAGATTACAGGCAAAACGTGGTCGCGTCCAGACATTTTGGCCGATCACGTGGCCGATCTTCCCGGATCGCCGACCCGGCACGCGAGCAGGACGTGGTCTTCGCCTGCGTCTGCCTGCGTGCATCGATCAGCTATGCGATCGAAGCCGCCTTCTGGTGCACGAAGGCGAAGAGATGATCGCGAAACACCAGCGGCCGCCGGCAGAACCTCTGTCCGCGCGCATCTTCCGCCTCCGGATCGCACGCGGCTAGGGGGAGGACCAGTCCGCCGGGTTTGTCGAGCCCGGAATTTTCGTATCGTTCACTGCTGTCGAGGCCAGGTACGGCAAGATCGACGGTGCGGCACCGTCGCGGTCGGTGAGCTGGTCTGTACCGTTCGGGCCCGTGGCGATGCCGAACAGATCCCACACCGTCTTGATGATCGACGTGTGGTCGAACGCTGTCGCTCCCGCCGGCATCGACGTGGCGCCGTTCGTCCACGCTGCGGCTTGCATCGCGCTCGCTTTGTACGCGTACGGGGACACGATGATCGCGGGCACGCGTCCGCCGAGGCGCTCGAACGTGAACGCGCCGGTGTACGTCGGAGCGACGTCGCTGCTCGGCGGGACCGCGGCAGGTGGGAAGACGTGGTCGTACATACCGCCCGGCTCGTCGTACGTGATGATGATGACCGACTTCTCCCAGTACTCGCTTT
This sequence comes from Vulcanimicrobiota bacterium, assembly GCA_963791645.1. GTDB lineage: Bacteria > Vulcanimicrobiota > Vulcanimicrobiia > Vulcanimicrobiales > Vulcanimicrobiaceae > Vulcanimicrobium. The sequence goes on from CAWBTJ010000092.1 coordinate 47,384, forward strand.
GATATACCGACGACACGAGGTCCGCCAAGAACGCCTCGCCGTTCGCGCAGTCCGTCGGCGGGCCGGCGCCGCCGTGCACGAGCGGATATCCCGACTGGCCGGGATGATTGCTGTTCGGCAGCGAGGTGACGGTCGCGGCTTTGATCGGCCACCATGGGTTGTAGTTGCAGCTGTACTGCGGCTCGATCAAACAGAATCCGGGCAGCGTCCCCTTCGTCAGGTCGTCCTTGAACGACGTCACCGTCACGCTCACCTTGTAGTGTGGATCGCGAAACCAGTGGTGCGACGCCCACGGCGGCCACGGGCCTTCACCGACCGGGCCGGTGAGGCCGTAATACGACTCGTCGTAGGGGCCGACGTTGAGCACGTCCGCCGTCGAGTTCGCGACGGTCTCGGTGACGACGCTGCCGACGTCCGTCAGCAGGTTCTGCGCGATCGAGTAATCGTGGAAGTACACTTTCCAGTTCGGCACGGCACCGCCTGTTCCGCACACGGCATCGAGCTGGCGGAACACGGTCGGGATGTTGACGAGGCATCCCTCCATGATCGGCTGCGGATAGGCGCCCCAGATGATGTGCGGGTTGTCGTGCGCTTTGGGCGTGAACTCGATGTCGTTGACGTAGCTGTACGTCGCGCCGTCTCGGTTCACGAATGTGCCCGCCTGCGCGGCGAGCGAGAAGATGCGGTTCACGAACGTATGCGTCGGCACCGACGCGAACCATTGGTCGCAGACCATGAAGTTTTGCGCGAGGAATGCCGTGACCGGCAACGAGGCGGGCGTGAAGTACGTCATCACGTCGCCGAGGTTCGCGACGGTGACGCCGGGCTGGAGCGCGTAGTTGGTGACGAATCCGCCCATCGGCTGCAGCGGCGCGGCGGCGTACGGATCGCCCGAGCTCGGCGTCGGCACCGTCGGGTTGAACGCCAGCGGTTTTTCGAGGCCGAGGAATTGCTGCGCCATCGCTTCGAACGGCTCGCCCGGATCGACGGCCGGACACGTCGTGTCGGTCGTCTCCGTGACCGCGATCGCCGGCTGGTGATTCGGTGCGGGGTTCGAGAAGCCGCCGGCGGTGAGGCCGTTGAGAGCGCTCTGCCCCACGAGGCCCGCGACCGGCTGCGTGGGTCCCACGAACGGCGGCGGCGTTTCACCCGCCGCGTACAGCATGCCGAGGATATTGTCGTACGACCGGTTTTCGAGCATCACCACGATGACGTGCTGGATCGGTCCGGACACGATGCCAGGGTCGGCCACGCAAGAACCCGCTTTCACGGTAAGTGACGTCCATCATAGCGCGACCGTCAAGGCGCAGGAAAGCCGCCGGTTTTCTGAAGTCGGGCGACCCCGGGGTTAAGCGTCCACGCGGTTTTCGCCGATCACTCGGCTAGGTGCGCGCTCTTGGCCGATACGATCTCAAGCCGCTGACATCGCTGCGTTTCGTCGCGGCGTCGCTGGTGTTCGTCTACCACGCGCCGCTCGCGCAGCCGTTCGCGCGCGAGCACGCGCTGGGCCAAGCGGGAGTCGGGTTCTTCTTCCTCCTGTCCGGCTTCATCCTCACGTACACGTACAGCGGCGCACTGAGCACGCAGGCCTCGGTCGTACGGTTCTCCGTTGCGCGCTTCGCGCGCGTCTACCCGGCCTATCTCGTGTCGATCGCGCTCGCGCTGCCCGTCGTCGCGATGTACGGCACCCTGGCGTGGGACAAATCGTCGCCCGCGGTGCGCGCCGACGCGCTCATCGCGCAAGTGCTCGCGGTGCAGGCGTGGTTTCCGCGCGAGGAGATCTACCTCGGCATCAACTCGCCCGCATGGAGCATTTCTGTCGAGGCGTTCTTCTACGCGCTCTTTCCGCTGCTGATTTGGTCGTTGTCGCGTTCGTTCGCGAGCGCCGGCGCACGTACGATCTTCGTGATGGCGGCCATGACGTGGGCGTGCGCCGCCGCCGTCTTTGCCATTCCTCATCACGCCGACGTATGGACCACGTACATCTTTCCGCCGGTCCGGTTGGTCGATTTCGTGGTCGGGATGCTGCTCGGCACGGCGTTCCTGCGCGGCTACCGGCTTGCGGGCTCGGCGACCGCATGGGAGCTCGCCGCCGTCATCGCGATCGCGGCGGCCATCATCGCGATCCCGCACGTGCCGGCCGGTCTGCAATACTCGCTGTGGCCGCTGCCGTTCTGGGGCGCACTTATCGCCATCGTCGCACTCGGCCGCGGCGCGATCTCGCGGGTGCTCTCGCACCCGGCGTTGGTGCGCCTCGGTGAGATCAGCTACGCGTTCTATCTCGTGCACCTCAGCGTCTTGATGGTGGCGGAGCATGTCCTACCGGCACCATTCGTCTCTGTCGGCGCCCTCGCCGTCTCGCTCGCCACCGCCTGGGCGCTGCACGCGAGCGTCGAACGCCCGTTGCGCGGCGCCATCCGCGGCCGCTTCGCGGCGAGGGCAGTCGCCGCAGCGTAGGAACGCGGCCGTCCGCGGCGCAGAACAACCCATGCGCGCTTCGTTCGTTGGCGTGGTCCGCGTGGTCGCGGCGGCGTTCGTCCTCTCGTTCTCGATGGGGGCCCGCGCCGGCGCCGACCCTGCCGGCGAACGCGCGGCATCCGCGTACCTCGACGTCATTCGCTCCAACCCGATCGCGCTGCGGCGCTTCATGCAAGACCTGCCGAAGGGCGCCGACTTGCACAACCACGCATCGGGTGCGGTCTACGCGGAACGGCTGATCGACTTTGCTTCGAGCGACGGGTTATGCGTTGACGCGACGTACACGTTCGTGAAGTGTTCGACCAGCTTTTTCATGGTCCTGAACCCGAAGGTCGCCGACGCGATCGCGCAACCGGGCTTTCGCGACCACCTGATCGATGCGCTGTCGATGCGCTCCTTCGTCCCGCGCACGGAGTCCGGGCACGACCACTTCTTCAACGCGTTCGGCAAGTTCAACGCCGCGGCGAAATTTCACGCCACGCAGATCGTCGCCGAAGCCCTGCGCCAAGCGGCCGAGGACCACATCGACTATCTCGAGCTGATGACCACGTTCGGCACCGGGAAAGCCTGGGACGAGATGATCAAGGACGTCCCGGACGACCTCTCCTTCGACAAGCTCGTCGCGGCGCTCAAAGCGAAGGGGCACTTCGACAAAGCCGTGACGGAAGCCGAAGACGAGCTGCAGACGCTCGAAACGAAGCGCAACGCCGAGCTGCACTGCGGGCAAAGCCCGCCCCGCCCGCCCGCGTGCGACGTGCAACTGCGCTACATCGAGCAGGTGAGCCGCAACTCTCGCCCGGCGGCCGTTTTCGCGCGCACGATGCTCGGATTCGCCCTCGCCCGCGACGAACGCGTCGTCGCGGTGAACTTCGTCAGCCCCGAGGACGGCGCGATCTCCGTGCGCGATTACGCGCTGCACATGAACATGATCGCGTACCTCCACCGCACCGCCGGCGACGTGCCGGTCACGCTGCACGCGGGCGAGCTGACGCTAGGGCTCGTGCCGCGAGCCGTGCTCGACGACCACATCGACCTCGCGGTCAACGTCGCGGGAGCGCGCCGCATCGGCCACGGCGTCGACATCGCGTACGAGCGCAACGAACCGGCGTTGCTCGCGACGATGGCGTCGCGCCCGGTCCTCGTCGAGATCGCGCTGACCAGCAACGACGTGATCCTGGGCGTGCGCGGCGCGGAGCACCCGGTGAACGTCTACCTGAAAGCCGGCGTCCCGATCGCGCTGGTGACCGACGACGAAGGCGTCTCGCGCATCGACTTGAGCAACGAGTTCGTACGCGCCGCGCGCGACTACGGCTTCTCCTACCTGACGCTCAAGCGCTTCGTGCGCAACAGCGTAGAATACGGTTTCATCAAAGGCAAGAGCTTGTGGGACGACATCGCGACGGGCCGTCCCGTCGCAGCGTGCGCGGCGCCCGCAACCGAAGCGTGCCGCCGGTTCCTCGCAGCCAACCCGCGCGCGAGCTTGGAGTGGAAGGTCGAAAGCGAGCTCGACGCGTTCGAAGCTAGCTTGCCCTCACGGTAGCGGCACGAACTCAAACGTTGGCGCAGCATGGAGACCGTGCCCGTGCGGTCCGGGCATCGGGTTGCGCACGAGCTGCGCGGCGCGGTCGCGCAGCTGCATCATCGTGGGCACCGCCGCGAGCAGCAGATTCGGCTCGCCGGCAAACGCTCGTTCGACGGTGCGGAGCAGCTCGCAGTAGACCCGGTCGAACGCGCGCGCGTGCTCGGCGATCTCCGGCGCGTCGGCGTAGGACGCCATCGTCGGGTCGGTGATCGTCGGATAGACGGCGTCGTACGGTGCGACGATCTTCTCACCCGACGGATGACCCGGTTTGTCGCCGAGCACGTAGGCGCGGCCGAGCTTCAGCTCGTCGAATTTGTAGTAGTGCGCCACCTCGACGAGCTCGTCCGGCTTCGGTTGGTTCGCGGTCCAGACCGTTTCGCAGAATCCCTCGCCTTGATCGCGGATCTGCGTCATCGCTTTCACCGCGCTTTGCAGATCCGACACCGTGACGATCCCGCCGCCGCCGTCGTAGTAGTACTCCGTCAGCGTCACCTGGCGCGCACGATCGCCGCAGAACACCCGTGCCTCGCCGAACGCGAGTACGGCCGCCCGGAGCTTGCTCTCGATCAGCAGATAGAACTCGCCGATCGTCAGGGTGTTCTCCACCGTCTCGTCGTCCTTGGCTTGCGACGCCTTGACGATGCGCCCGGCGTTGGGCGCCGCGGGTTGTTCGATGGTCAGGCCCTGCTCGACGGCCTTTTGCGAGAAGTGGATCAGCGATATCGTCGCGGCGTCGATGCCGAACGGCAGCTTTCCCGGATAGCGCATCATGACATCTCGGCTGTAGACGTTCGGCGCACCGCCGATCGCGTTGAGCACGTTCGCCGCGAGGACGAGGTGCAGCATCTCCTCGGTGACGATCGAGCGCAGGTTCTCGGCGGCTTGCCACGGAGCTTCGGGCCGGATGGTGTACAGCGCGGTCATATACGGCGGGATCGTGCCGAGCTCGACCTTGATCGCCTGCTGCAGCAGCGTGCGCAACGAGCGCATCGTCGCTTCGTAGTCGCGCGGCGGCGCGAGCCGAACGTAGCCGAGCTTTTTGAGGTCGTCCCGTACGGCGCCCTCATTTTTCTTCGCGAGGGTGTACTCGAAGGCGGGCGGTCCCGCGTGCCGAGCCATCACCGGCTCCCCAGGTCGGCCAGCACGTTGTCGGCCGCCATCAGCGTCAGCGCGGCCAGCGTCAACGTCGGGTTCGACGTCGCCTCCGTCACGAAGTTGCCGCAGCCGACCAGGTAGAGGTTATGATGGTCCCACGAACGCTGCCGCGCGTCGACCACCGAGCTGCTCGGCGAGTCACCCATGCGGTGCGTTCCGATGAGATGGCCGGCGCCTTGGTACTCGTAGGTGGTGTCCTGCCAAACGAACGATCCGGCGTGCGAAGATGAGTATGCGGTCGCGTTCTCCGCGCGGAATTGATTGAAGATGGTCAAGCCGACGTCGTACGCCGCCGCCGCCCCGGCCTTGACGTAGTCGTCGATGCTGTACGTGATGATCGGCCGCAGGTCGCCGCGCGAGTCGCGCACCTTGGGGTCGAACGTGATGCGGTTCGCCGGATCGGGCAGTTGCTCGACCAGCGACGCGATGCGGAACTGCCGCGCGCACTGGTCGAAGAGCCGATGCCGCAGCTCCGCGCCGAACACGCCGTCCTGCACGAGGCTCGTGACGGTCGGGAACGGGCCGTTGACGGGCCACGACCAGCCGTCGTTGCCGATCTCGATCCGGAACGCGCCGTGCTTGGCGCGGAAGCTCCCGCCGCGCAGCGACTCGATCCCCGCGGTCGACACCGGGCCGCGATAGCCGCCGTACCACTTCGGCGCGAGCGCCCACATCAGCACGCACGGGTGGTCCATCAAGTTGCGCCCGACTTGGTCGCTGCCGTTCGCGAGGTTGGAGACGTGCAGGATCTTCGCATTCTCGACGGCGTGGGCCGCGAGCACGTAGGTCTTGCCACGCGCGACGTGCTCGGTGGACGTCGTCGCGTCCGGTGACGCATAGTGCTTGAACTTCACGCCGCTGATCGCATCCGAGCCGGGCTCGCGCAGCAATTCCGTGACGACCGCTTGCGTGACGATGGTCGTGCGCCCGTGATGCGTGCGGATCAGCGTCTTGCGCGCGTTGTACTTCGCTTGGATCGGGCAGATCGGCGTGCAGCTCGAGTTTCCCATGCAGCGGTGCCCGATCGCGGGGTTGCCGACCGCGCCGTCGGGCTCGTAGCCGACGCGCGGGTTCACCGCGCCCGGCGGCGGCACGTAGCTGGTGTTCGGCGTGCTGTTGCGCGCCGCCGGCGTCGACGTGACGGACAGGTCGTAGCTCTCGCCGTCCATGCGAACCTGCATCCCGTTCACCGCGGCGCCCAACACCTGGTCGCCCCAGCTCAGCGGGACGCGGTGCATCGGGTACTGATAGTCCGGCGTAAACTCGATGCCGAGGTAACGCTGGTCGTCGACGTCCGCCGACACCGCGAGCTCGAGCTCCGCGAGATCGTAGTACGGCATGAGGTCGCGGTACGAGATCGGCCAGTCGCGGCCCACGCCGTAGCGGCTGTACAACTCGAAATCTTCCGGCAACATTCGGAGCGACGTGCCGACCCAGTGCAGCGTCGTGCCACCGAGATACCGGGTGTACGTGCTCAGGAACGGATCGCGGCCACGCTGCTTGAAATACGAGCCGGGCACGGTCTGGTAGCTGTACGGCGTGCCGCCGGGGCCGACGTCGGTCTCCAGAGCTTCGCTCGCGTTGGGATTGACCGGAAACGGCGATTGCGGAATCTTGATGTCGGCGGCGTAGAACGTGTTCACGTAGCCGAGGTATTCCGTGAACTCCGTGTTGCGGTTCTCCTCGCCGGTGCCCGCCTCGAGCAGAAGCACGGTCCGCCCGGCATGGCTCACGCGCTTCGCGATCAGCGCGCCGGCGACGCCGCCGCCGACGACGACCACATCGAACTCTTTGTCCACGATCGCGTCAGGCGATACGTTCTGCACGACGCCTCCTAACCGATGCCCGGGCGCGGCTCTTCTGCCCACGCGCCGAAGCCTTGCTGTTTGGCGGCTTGCGGGTGCGAGCCGATCGCCTGCCACACGAGCCCCTCCACATACGAACGGCCCGATAGCAGCGAGCGGCGCGCTTTTGGTCGGCGCGGGGTTCCACGTGCCGAGATACCACAGCGCGATGACTTGCTGCGCCAACGGATCCATCGTGCCGCCCGCGTCGATGGCGGCGGTGATCTCTTGGTGCGTTCGCGCGCGCCCGGTCGCCGGATCGCACACCAGGGCGCACAGCCCGCGCAGCGGCTTTTCGCCGGCGCTCGCAAGGACGTGATCGAAATAGTCGCGGGCGATCCCCGTACCTTGCAGCGTGAACGCGTCGTAGCCGGTGAGCGCCGCCGACGCTTCGAGGAACAGATCGAACAGCGCCTCGTCGCGCTCCGCCATGACGAACACCCCCGCGTGAAAAATCCGGTAGCCGCGGGCCCACTTAGGGCCGCTATCGTTGGAGACCTGCACGACGCAGCGGGGGCGGCGGCGGGCCGCGTCGCACCAACGCCCATGCGCAGGCCGTTTTGGGAGATCGCCGCTTTCGCGCTCCCGCTGCTGCTCGGGCTCGTGCTGTGCGCCGTCGACGTCGTGCGCCCGTTCGGGCCTGGAACCGTCGGCCTCGAGCGGTCGCGCTACGTGCCCGGCCCATTCGTGGTCCGCGTCGAGTCCCTGAGGGACGGCACGCCGGCAACGCGGGCGGGGATTCGCGCCGGCAACGAGCTGCGCGTCGACGAACCGCGACCCGCGTTCGCGCTGCTCACCGTGAAGGCGGGACAAACGATCGGCGTCGTGCCGGCGGTGGCGGCGCGGCGATCCCGCTGCGCGCCGACCCGGCTCCGCACACGGTCTTTCCCATCGAGTGGGTCGCGATCCGCATCGTGTTCCTGATCGTCACCGCGGTGCTCATCGTCGGGCGGCCGCGCGACCGGTCGGTGCGCGCGCTCGCGCTGTTCCTGCTGTCGATCGGGCTGATGTGCGACTGGTGGACGTATCCGCCCGCACTCGCGGTCGCCGGGATTGTCCTGCGGCTCGCGAGCGGCGCGATCGGGTTCCCCGCGCTCATCGCGTTCGTACTCGACCTCGCGCACGGCACGGCACCCGACGCGCTCGCGCGGCGCGCCCGCGCCGCGCTGCCGGCGGTGTGGATCGGGTACGCGGCGCTGGTCGCGCTGAAGAACGGCCTTCTGTACGGCGCGGGATATTATCTCGTCGCCGCCGACGCCGCGATCGGGATCTGCAACGCGGCGTTCTTCGTCGTCGCCGCGCTGCTGCTGGCGGGCTATGCGCTGCGCGCGTCCGAACGCGAACGCCAGCAGGCGGCATGGATCGCGCTGAGCTTCGTCATCGCGCTCGCCGGCGGCGTGACCTATCTCGTCGCGGGCCTGGTGGTCGCGGGCGGCGCCTTCTGGGGCGACGTCGCGGCCCTGGCGATGGCCGTGCTGCCGGCGGGCCTCGCGTATGCGATCCTGCGCCATCGCCTGCTCGACATCAGTTTCGCGATCGATCAAGCCGTCGCGTACAGCATCGCCACGTTCGCGCTGCTCGTCGTCTTCACCGGGATGGACTTCTTTGCGAAAAGCAAGTTCGAAGGCGATCCCGACAAGCGCACCTTCGCGAACATCATCGCCGCCGGCGCCGTGCTGTTCGTCATCAAGATCGTGCACACGCGCGTGAACCATTACGTGCGCCTCGCGCTGTTCCGGCGGCGCATGAAGCGGTTGGCGAAGTTGCGCGCGTTCGCGAAAGACTTGCGTTTTTTCGACGAGCCCGCGCAGCTGGAGCGCGAGCTCGCCCAGGCGCTGGACGAGACGCTCGATCACTGCGGCTGCGCGTACTACGTCCGAAACGGCACGCGGCTCGTCCGCACCGCGGGCACGGACGGCACGGCCGAATCGATCGATCTGAACGACGCGGCGATCCTGCGCGTGCAGAGCACCGGCGCGGTCGCGCGCATCGGGGACCTGCACTCGAAGCTGCCCGCCGCGTACGCGTTCCCGGTGATCGTACGCGGCGGCCTGGGCGGCGTGGTGCTGCTCGGCACCGGCGACTCGTTGCGCTGGTACGCGCCCGACGAGGTCGCCGCGATCCAGGACGTCGTCACCACCGCCGGCGACACGCACCACGTGCTGCGCGCGTACGCGGGCGCTTAGCTCACGCACGCCCCATCGGCCCACGTCTCGGCGACGCGGACGCCGTCGAACGAACCGCTTCCGATCGGATCGCCTTCGAGCACGACGAAGTCCGCCGCGTAACCCGGTGCAAGGCGGCCCGTCTCGTTCTCCGCGTGGCCAAAACGGGCGGCGTCGTACGTGTACATCAGCAGCGCGTCCTCGACGCTGAGCGATTCGTCGGCGTTGTGGTGGTTCGTCGCGGCGCGCGTCCCCGCGAGCGGCGAGAGTTTGCAGACCGGGCTGTCGTCCCCGCCGACCAGCGTCGCCCCGGCGCGCTTCGCCGAGCCGAGCGCGTTCATCGTGCGGGCGCGCGGCTGGCGCCCATGCGCGTCGTACATCCCGCCCGGGTGCCCCCACAGCTCGTCGAACTGCGGCTGCATCGACAGGAATATCCCGAGCCGTGCGGCGCGGGTGATGTGGTCGCGCGTCGCGATCTCGAAGTGCTCGATGAAGTGGCGGTTGCGCGCCGACGGCGCGCCGCCGAGTACCTTCTCCCACGCCGCGAGGCACTGCTCGATCGCGCGGTCGCCGATTTCGTGTACGCCCGCGCTGATTCCCAACCGTTCGGCGTCGGCAAAATACTTCTCGACTTCATCATCGCGACGCATCAGCACGCCGTGGCCTGCGCGGTCGTGATACTGGTCGCTCACCGCGGCGGTGCCGCTGCCGATGCTGCCGTCCAGGAACACGTCGCCGCCGACGTACGGCAGGCCCAGCTCCTTCGCCAGCGCGGGATCGCGCTCGCAGATCTTCGGATGCCATTTCGCGGGCCCGGCCTCGCGCATCAACGCGATCTCTTGCACGTATGCTTCGCGCGCGCGGAGGCCGACGAGCTGCACGTGCAGGTGCAGCGCGCCTTCGCGTAAGGCGAGCATCGTCGCGCGCCGGTCGGCAGCGCGCTTTTCCGTGGCGGAAAGCGCGCGCAGAATCTTCGCTTGCGCGCGCCAGTTCGCTTCGAGCGCGAGGCGGCCGGTGGGCTCGCCGTTCTCATCGAGCTCGATGCCCGGCGTACCCGGCGGCATATCGGCGAACGCGAGTGCCTTGCGGTTGAGCACGCACGAGTGCCCGTCGACGCGCACCGCCATCGCGAACGCGTCTGGGAAGTGCGCGTCCAGCGGCGCCGCGCTCGCGAGACCGCCGTCGGTCCACGACGACTCGTCGTAGTTTCCGGCCAGCACGAACGCGCCGCGCGGGAGCGCCGCGATGCGGCGCGCGAACGCCGCCGCGTCGCGCACGTTCGCCAGGTCACGTTCGCCTCAAAGAGCCCGGTGTCCGTCAGATGAACGTGGCAATCGGCGAACGCCGGGTACAGCGCGCGTCCCGCGAGGTCCACGACCGGCACCCCGGCGCCCGCGTCGGCGGGCCGGGTCGAGACGATTCGGCCGCCCTTGCCGAGGATGCCGTCGAACCGTGCCCGCATTTCGTTCGACGAATCATACGAGTAACATGGGCCGCCGCACACCGCGAACGTCGTCACGCCGAGGAGGATTCCCGTATGCCCCGTCCCTTCATGCTCGCGCTCGCCTTCGCCGCGGCGACGTTCTGTGCGACGGCTCCGGCCGAGCCCGGCGAGCGGGTCAGCAATCTGGACGACCAGCGCGGCGTCGGCATCACGATCTACAACACCGACCTCGCCCTGGTCCGCGACCGCCGCCACGTCGCGCTGCCGCAAGGTGAGTCGCGCCTCGCGCTGCGCGACGTCAGCGCTCACATCCAGCCGGAGACGGCGCTCTTGCAGAGCGTCGGCAACCCGGGGCGCATCGGCGTGATCGAGCAGAACTTCAACTATGACTTGCTCTCGCCGCAGAAGCTGCTCGAGAAGTACGTCGGCCGCGACGTCGACGTGTACCACGTCGACCGGCGCACGGGCGAACGCCGCCGCGAGCGCGCGCGTGTGCTCTCGACGAACGGCGGCGTGGTGCTGCGCTACGCCGACCGATCGAGACGTCGGTCGACGGCACGCTCGCGTTTCCGTCGCTGCCGCCCGACCTGCGCGACCGCCCGACGCTGGTGACCGACGTGACGAACGCGTCGCCGGGGATCAAGACATCGAGCTGACGTACCTGACCGGCGGGCTGAACTGGAAAGCCGACTACACCGCGGAGTGTCGCCCGGCGACGACCGCATCGACCTGCGCGGCCTGATCACGCTGCAGAACACGAGCGGCACGTCCTATCGCGACGCGAGCGTGCAGCTCGTCGCGGGCGACGTCAACGTCGTGCGCAACGCCTTTCAACCGCCCGCGGCGCAGCTCCAAACCATCGGCCGGGTCACGACGCGCTCCGTCGCGCAGAGAAGCGCTGCTGGAATATCACCTCTACACGCTGCCGCGGCACAGCACGGTCCTCGACAACCAGACCAAACAAGTCGAGCTGCTGACCGCGCCCAACGTCGGGGTGACCAAGTCGCTGGAGCTGCGCGGCAACCCGTACTACTACCGCCAGGCGAGCGCGGACCTGGGCGACCGGCTCAAGGTCTGCAACGTATCTTTCTTTCAAGAACGAGGGCGGCGACCTCGGCATCCCGCTCCCCAAAGGCGCCGTTCGCGTGTACAAGCGCGACAACTCGGGCACGGCGCAGT